>CADCVR010000033.1 GCA_902806205.1 uncultured Solirubrobacteraceae bacterium
GCGCCGCGGGCTTCGCCAACCTCGCCGGGGCGCGGGACGCGATCCGCTCGCCGACGCACTGCTCCGGCCTGGAGCAGCGCCTGCGGGCCTACGACGACGGGCTGGCCGAGCGCCGCGGCCTGGTCGCCGACCCGACCCTGCAGGCCGCCGCGGCGGCCGAGGCCGTCGACGTCGAAGCCTTGCGCGCGGGCGCCCGGGCGGCGGCCGGGGCCCAGGCGCGCGCGCAGGAGAACCTCGGGCTGACCCAGCGACACGCCCGCGAGCTGCGCCGGCTCGAGCGTCAGCTCACCGACGCGCTGGACGGGCTCGCCCCGGTCCAGGCGCGGACGCAGCAGGTACGCGAGCTCGCCTTCCTGGTCGACGGCACCGCCGCGGCCAACCGCAAGCGGATGCGCTTGAGCGCCTACGTCCTGGCGGCGCGGCTCGAGGAGATCGCCGCCGCCGCGACCGTCCGCCTGGCGTCGATGACCGACGGGCGGTACACGATCGAGCACTCAGACGCCGGGGCGAAGGGTCACAAGCGCGGCGGGCTCGACCTCCGGATCGTCGACGGCTGGACGGGCCGCTCCCGCCACCCCGCGACGCTCTCGGGTGGGGAGACGTTCCAGGCGAGCCTCGCGCTCGCGCTCGGGCTCGCCGACGTCGTCGAGGCCGAGAGCGGCGGCGCGCGCATGGAGACGCTCTTCGTCGACGAGGGATTCGGCTCCCTGGACCCGGCCTCGCTCGATCTCGCGCTGGACGTCCTCGACCGCCTGCGCGACGGCGGCCGCGTGGTGGGGATCGTCTCCCACGTCGGCGAGCTGCGCCAGCGCATCCCGACGCAGCTCCACGTCGTCAAGGGCCGCGCGGGCTCCCACGTGCGCGAGCCGCGAGCGGCCTGACGGTGGCCGCCGCGCCACCTCCGCACGCGAGGGGGCGACAGCGGCTGCTCCACCCCCGCGCTCGCCCCCTCGCGTCTCGAGCCGCAATTGCGCCCCGCCCCATGAGTACCCTCGGCCAGGCGATGGATCCGCTGGGCGACGCCCTGCACGAGGCCGGGGGCATCGCCGCTCCCCGCGGGCGCGCGGCCCAGCTGCGCGGCGTCCTCGCGGCCGAGCTCGAGCGTTCCCGGCACGAACTGACGCGCACCCGGAGCGGCTACCCCGATCCGGTCAGCGTCGCGATGGCGCTCGACGCGCACGGCACCGCGCTCGTCGCGATCCTCCCGGTCACGCCCGCGCTGCGCGCCGACCCCGCCGCCACCTCCGAACGCGGCTGGCTGCTGACCGCCGCCGCCGTGGGCGCGCTCGTCGAGACCGCCGGTCTCGGCACACCCGAGGCAGGAGCCACGCACGACGCCCTGGCGCTCCGGCTCCGCGCCCGGCCCGGTGGGGCCCCGCTCGACCCGGAGCTCGCCGCGCTCGCGTTCGAAGATCACGTCGCGCCCGTCGACCGCCTGCGTGCCCGCGCGCTGGCCGTGCCCACGCACGTCCTCGAGGACGCTGCGGACTTCCGCGCGCCGGTCGGCCGCTCCCACCCCCTGGTGATCGCCGCCCACGTCGCCGCGCTCGGCGGCTGCCCCGCCGACCCGCGCTCGACGGACGAGCACGAGCAGGCGGTGCTCGAGCGCCTCGGCGGCCACCCGGACGGGCCGTCACGCCCGCACGACGATCCGGATCCCGCACGTCGCGTCGCACGCAGGATCCTGCAGCGCCTCAGCGGCATGGGCAAGTGGGGTGGCTACCACACGGAGTTCTCCCACCTCGCGCGCGGCTTCGCTCCCGCCGACCGCACGCTCGCCGTCCGCGCCGGCGAGCAGCTCCTGAAGGCCGGACTGCTCGCGGAGAAGCCGAGCGTCGGCCAGCGCCATGTCTTTCTCAACCCGCGCCGCGCGGCCGACATCTACGCGATCATCGAACACGGCGAGCTCCCCGAGGGGCTCACGTTGCCTCCCAAGTGATTGTATTGACGAGATGACCGTCATCGATCAGCTCGGCGCCCGGGTCTTCACCGTCAAGGCCCTCGCCGAGGCGGGGGTCATCGGCCCCGTCCGCCCGGACCGGCTCGTCAGCATGGGGCTCGCCCTGGCCAAGTGGGGGCCGACCCCGGCCGCGGGCTACCGCGTCTCCGCCCTGCGCCATCCCGACCGCGTCGGGATCATCGACGAGCGCGGCACGCTGACGTTCTCGGAGATCGACAGGCGCACGAACGCGCTGGCCCATGCACTCCGCGGCGAGGGGGTCAGGGAGGGTGACGGCGTCGCGATCATGTGCCGCAACCACCGCGGCTTCATCGACGCCACCGTGGCTCTCTCCAAGCTCGGCGCCAACGCGCTGTACCTCAACACGCAGTTCGCCGGACCGCAGATCACCGACGTCTGCGCCCGCGAGAAGCCCGTCGCGATCGTCTACGACGAGGAGTTCGCCGAGCTCTGCGCGGGTGCGCTCGAGGGCCGCAAGGGCCTCGTGGCCTGGGGCGACGGCGAGAACCCGCACGGGCACCCGCTCCTGGAGGACCTCGTCGCCGCGGGCGACGACTCCGCGCTCGCGCCGCCGAGCGAGAAGGGCCGCGTCGTCATCCTCACCAGCGGCACCACGGGCGCACCGAAGGGTGCCTCACGCAAGCAGCCCGACTCGCTGGCGCCGGCCGCGTCGCTCTTCTCGGAGATCCCGCTGCGCGCCAGGCAGAACACGCACATCGCCGCGCCGCTGTTCCATTCGTGGGGCTTCGCCCACTTCACGCTGGCCATGGCGCTCGGCTCGACGCTCGTGCTGCGGTGCCGGTGGTCCCCGGAGGGCATGCTCAACGCCGTCGCCGAGCACCAGTGCACGGCGCTGGTGGTCGTTCCCGTGATGCTCCAGCGCACCCTCGAGCTGCCCGAGGACGTGGTCGATCGCTACGACGTGTCCTGCCTGCGGGTCATCGCGGCCAGCGGCTCCGTGCTGCCCGGCGAGCTGGCCCTGCGAGTCATGGACCGCTTCGGCGACGTCGTCTACAACCTCTACGGCTCGACGGAAGTCGCCTGGGCGACGATCGCGACCCCGCAGGACATGCGCGCCGCGCCGGGGACCGCGGGAAGGCCGCCGCACGGAACCGTCGTGCGGCTCTACGACCCTGAGGGCAACACGGTCGCCGACGGCGAGACGGGCCGCATCTTCGTCGGCAACGAGATGGCCTTCGAGGGCTACACGGGTGGCGGCGGCAAGGAGATCATCGACGGCCTGCTCTCCACGGGCGACGTCGGCCACTTCGACGCGGACGGGCGGCTGTTCGTCGACGGCCGCGACGACGAGATGATCGTCTCGGGCGGCGAGAACGTCTTCCCGCGCGAGGTCGAGGACCTCCTGGCCGATCACGCCGCCGTCGAGGAGGCCGCGGTGCTCGGCGTCGCCGACGAGGAGTTCGGCCAGCGGCTGAAGGCGTTCGTCGTCCTCCGGGAGGGCAAGTCCGCCGACGAGGACGAGCTGCGGGACTACGTGAAGGCCAACCTCGCCGGCTACAAGGTCCCGCGCGAGGTGGCCTTCCTCGAGGAACTGCCGCGCAACGCCACGGGCAAGGTCGTCAAGCGGGAGCTCGAGGACGCCTGAACGGCGCCGCCCCCGGTTAGATGGCTCCTTCCACGAGGCGCCCCGAACCCGCGAGTTCTTCTTGAGGGAGCGTCTCTCAACGAGTTGCGTGTTCGGGCAACTTGTTTTCGGACGCTCCCTAAGCTGGGGCGAGCATGACCGCGCGCACCGACAAGTTCGATCTCGGCCGGTTGCGCCTGACCTCAGGGGAGGGCCGCAGGCTCGAGCTCGCCGTGTCCCTCGGACGCTTCGAGTTCGCCTCGGAGCACTACGCGGTCGAGCCCGAACTCGTGCCGGTGGTCGTCGACGTCTCGAAGATGACCGGGGCCGGCCTGGCCCTGCGGCTGCGCTTCTCCGCCGCGCTCGTCGGCCCGTGCATGCGCTGCCTCGGGCCTGCCGCACCCCGCTTCGACGTCGACGCCCGCGAGGTCAACCAACCCGGGGGCGGGGAGGAGTTGCAGAGCCCGTACCTCGACGACGCAGACGTGCTCGACCTCGCCGCCTGGGCCCGTGACGCCTACGTGCTCGCGCTGCCGCAGCAGCTCCTGTGCCGCCCCGACTGCGCCGGGTTGTGCCCTGAGTGTGGCGCGGAGCTCAACGCCGACCCCGGCCATGCGCACGAGCGCCCGCCGGACCCGCGTTGGGCCGCCCTGCGTGAGCTGAAGCTCGAATGATCGCGCCTCAGCGGTTGCCGAAGAGGTTCAGCAGCGAGAGGAAGATGTTGATGATGGAGACGAAGATGCCGGTCGCCAGGAGGATGGCGTCGTCCTCGGTCCCGTGCTTGCGCAGGTAGTTGAAGTTCACGAGGATCAGCAGCGCCGAGACGCCGTAGATCGCCAGGGAGAGGATCGGCGACATGGGGCCCGTGAGGACGAGGCTGACGATGGACAGGGCGAAGAGGCCGAACATGAGGTAGCTCAGCGGCTTCATCCAGCGCACCAGATCCTTCGAGGTGGCAAAGCCGAACGCGCCCATCGCCCCGACGGTGAGTGCCGTGCCGCCGGCCGCGGCGGTGACGGAGCCCGGGTCGATCGCGATGTAGGCGTTGACGAACGGCCCGATGCCGAGGCCGATGACCGTCGCGGTGGCGAAGAACCAGCACAGCGCGAACGTGCCGACGCGGAAGCGCTCGCCGGCGAAGTTGCCGATCAGCAGCATGCCGATCCCCGCGAAGCTGAGGATCCGCGCGGTGCCGAACTCGAGGTCGCGCCCGATGAAGCCGCCGAGGGCGGCAAAGCCCAGGGCGATCGCCACGAGGAAGGACACCTGGCCGAGCAGCGCGCCGGTCGAGATGGATCGGCTGCGGGCCCAGGGGGCGGCGCCGGTGGAGAGCTGGTCGGCCATGGGGTGGATGGTAGAGCCGCCGGCGGCGAAGGCAAGCTCCGAACCGGTGATCGCTCCGCGAGGCTGCTCGGCTTCTGGTGAACCTGCTCACAAGTAGGCGCCGCTCGGCACGTAGGGCGCCATCGGGCCCACCTCGCCGCGTACGAACACCGGGCCCTCGAGCGTGAGCGCCAGCCCTGCCTCCAGCCCGACGCTGATCGCCCACTGGTTCTCCGCGGTGACGAAGCCGAACGAGACCGTGCCGCCCCGCGGGCCGCTCTGGAAGGCGCCCCAGAGCAGCTCCTCGGCGGCCGCCTCGTCGCGCGCGGCCAGGAGGCAAGGCGAACCGTTGCGGGCGACCACGAACCCCCCGTCCTCGACGATCAGCAGCCGCGCTCCGGGGCGGGCGAGCAGAACCGGCAGGTCGCGCGCGTGCGACGCACCGCGCGCGTGACGCGAAGCCGCGTCGATCGTGGCCCGGTCGCCTTCGAGGTCGCCGGGGCGGCACCGCAGCCCGGCCGGCACCCTCAGCGGGTCCCACGCGCCCGAGAGGCCGACGCAGGGCAGCAGGCGGTACCCCGGGGTGCGGGCGTAGCGCCGCATCGCCGCAGGGTGCGAGGAGGAGAGGATGATGCCGCCGGGCGCCTCGGCGCCGTAGGCCAGCGCGGGCGCGTACAGCGCGCTCCCGATCCCCCGGCCCTGGAAGGCGGGCAGCAGGCCGAAGAGGCTGAAGCCCCAGATCCCGTCGCGGATGAGCCCGAGCGCCGTGCCGACGATCCGTCCGTCGACCTCGGCCACCCAGCAGCCGCCCGGATCGGTCTGCTGCAGGTGGGCGGCCCGCGCCGTGCTCGCGGCGACCCTGATCGCCTCCTCCTCGGGCGAGACGTCCACCGGGTAGAGCTGCGTGAGGGCACGGTGGGCGGCGGCCGCCGCCTCCTCGGCATCCTCGGGCCGCATCGAGCGGATCGTCACGTCGGCGCCGGAAGCCATGCGCCGACAAGTCAAGCAGGAGACGGATGCTCTACCCTCCGTCGTCGCTCATGGCCGTCCCCAAGCAGAAGCAGTCGCACTCGCGCACCACGAAGCGCCGCGCGCAGCACAAGGTCGCCACGGCGGGTTACAACTCCTGCCCGACGTGCCACACCCCCCGCCTGCCGCACCGCGTCTGCAAGGCTTGTGGCCACTACGGCGGGCGCGAGATCGTGCACGTGCACGATCACGACCACGATCACGGCTAGGACAGGCTCGGCCGTGACGCGCGGCGTCACTGTCGCCGTCGATGCCAACGGGGCCGATCTGGGGCCCGCCGAGGTCGCCGCGGGCGCCGCCACCGCCGCCGCCCAGGGGGTGAGGGTCCTGCTCTTCGGCCCCGCCGACCAGCTCGGAGTCCCCGCTCCCGGCGTCGAGATCGTCGACGCCCCCGCCTCGGTCGCCAAGGCCGCCGACCCCGCCCGGGCCGTCCGCGCGAGCCCGGACTCCTCGATCGTCCGCGCCGTCCGCGCCGTCGGCGACGGCCGCGCCGACGCCTTCGTCTCCGGCGGCTCGACGGGCGCCGCACTGGCCGCGGGGCTGTTCAACGTCAAGCGCGGCCGCGGCGTCCACCGCCCGGCCCTCGCCGCCGCCGTGCCCGTGCCCGGCCACCCCGTGACGCTCCTGGACGTCGGGGCCAACGCCGAGGTCCGCCCGGAGCACCTCGTCCAGTTCGCGTTCATGGGCGCGGCCTTGTCGAGCGTCGTGCTCGGGGTCGCCAGCCCCCGCGTGGGGCTGCTCTCCAACGGCGAGGAGGCCACCAAGGGCACCGCCCTGGTCCGGGAGGTCCACGCCCAGCTCGCCGCCGTCCGCGGCCTCAACTGGATCGGCAACGTCGAGGGAACCGACCTGACGAGCGGGAAGGCCGACGTCATCGTCGCCGACGGCTTCACGGGCAACGTCGCACTCAAAGCGCTCGAAGCCGCCTCCCAGGCGACGCTCGGCGCGGTGCGCGCGGCGGCGACGAGCGGGGCTCGGGCCAGGCTCGGCGGTCTGATGCTCAAGCCGGCGCTCCGGAGCGTCCGCGACGAGGTCGACCCCGAGAACGCGGGCGGCGCCTACCTGCTCGGACTCCGGCATCTCGGCGTCGTGCCGCACGGGCGCTTCACGCGCTACGGCTTCTCCCAGGCGATCCTGCTGGCCGCCCGCGGGGTGTCGGGGGACGTCGTCGGGCGCACCCACGCAGCGCTCGAGGCGGCGGGCGCCCTGCGGCCGAGCACCCAGGCGTCCGACGCGAGCCCTAGCGTGGCCTGAGTCATGACCCGCGAAGAGGTGTTCACGCTCATCCAGGCCCATCTCGCCGACGAGCTCGAAGTCGACCCGGCACGCATCGGCGAACAGACCCGCTTCAAGGCCGACCTCGAGGCCGACTCGCTGGACCTCTACACGCTCGTGCAGGAGCTCGAGGACTCCTACGGGGTGACGATGAGCGACGAGCAGGCCGCCCGGATCACCTCCGTGGGGCAGGCGATCGACTTCGTCGTCGAGCACGCGTCCGCGGCGCCCTGAGCTGAAGCCCTGGTGCAGCTGCAGACACTCCTGGCCGCGCTGCCCGAGAACCTGTCCACGCAGGTCTTCACCCACGCCTCTTTCACCGAACGCCGCTCGGACTCCTACACGCGCCTGGCGTTCCTCGGTGACTCCGTGCTCGGCCTCGCCGTCACCTCGCATCTCTTCCCGCGGCTGGAGGCCGAGCGCTTCGGTGCCGGGCGCCTGACGAAGATCCGCGCCCAGACCGTCAGCGGCGCGGCGTGCCGCGTGGTCGCCGAGCGCCTGGGGGTCCCCGAGCGCCTGGCCGCCGCGGCGCCCGCGGGAACCGACATCGGCGGCCTGGCCGGTACGGAACGCGTCCTGGCCTCGATCACCGAGGCGATCATCGGAGCGGTCTACCTGCACAACGGCTATGACGTCACGGCCGCCGCGGTCGTCGAGGCCTTCGCCCCGGAGATCGAGGAGGCGCTCGACCACCCCGTCGACTTCAAGAGCGCGCTTCAGGAACGCCTCGCCCAGCGCGCGCTCGTCGTCGTCTACGCCGTGACCGAGGAGCGCGGGCTCCCGCACGAGCGCTTCTTCGACGTGGCCGCGACGATCGGCTCCGAGGTCGTCGCCACGGGCTCGGGACGGTCGAAGAAGGCCGCCGAGCAGGCGGCTGCCCGCGCGGCACTCGACAAGCTCGAGTCCCGACCACCCCGGGCCCCGGCGGCGTCGGAAGTCGGCTGATGCACCTCAAGTCGATCACCCTGAAGGGGTTCAAGTCCTTCCCGGACCGGACCCGGCTCGAGTTCGGCGCGGGCGTCGCGGTCATCGTCGGGCCGAACGGCTCGGGCAAGTCGAACGTGACCGACGCGGTGCTCTGGGCCTTGGGGGAGCAGTCGCCGCTCGCGGTCCGCGGCCAGTCGATGCAGGACGTCATCTTCGGCGGCGGCAAGGGGATCCAGGCGCGCTCCGAGGCCGAAGTGGAGATCGTCATCGACAACGCCGACGGCGCGATCGACCTGCCGCTGGGCGAGATCTCGATCCTGCGCCGCCTCGACCGCTCCGGCGAGGGCGAGTACCGCCTCAACGGGGCACGGTGCCGCCTCGTCGACGTGCTCGAGGTGCTGAGCGACACGGGGCTGGGCAAGGAGATGCACTCCGTCGTCTCCCAGGGCCGCATCGAGGCGATCGTCACCTCCAGGCCGAAGGACCGGCGCCTGCTCATCGAGGAGGCCGCAGGGCTCGGCAAGCACCGCAAGCGCAGGCGGCGCGCGCAGCTCAAGCTCGAGCGCACCCAGGACAACCTCGACCGCGCGCTCGACGTCGAGCGCGAGGCGCGTTCGCGGCTGCGGCCGCTCAAGCGCCAGGCCGAGGCCGCCGAGCTGCACGAGCGCATCGAGCGCCAGACGATCGAGGCGCGCTGGGAGCTCGCCCGCGACAGTGCCCGGGAGCGGCGTGCCGCGCTCGCCCTCGCCGAGGCCGCCGCAACCGCCGCGCGCACCGCGCGCGACCAGGCGCAGGCGTCGCTCGGGGCGGTCGCCGTCCGCCGTCAGTCCGCGGAGCGGGCGCTGGAGGAGCGCTCGGCCGTGCGCGAGGCGCTGGTGCGCCGCGCCTCGCAGGCCCGTTCGGCCGCCGATCGCATCGAGCTTCGCCTCTAGCGTGCTCAGGGGG
>CADCVR010000034.1 GCA_902806205.1 uncultured Solirubrobacteraceae bacterium
ACCTGCTCGACCGCTAGGTGATTGATTCCACGAGGTGGTCCCGTCGATCGGCGGTTCGGGTGGATGGCTGACGCCGCACGATTTCCGCAGCCGATCCTGTACGGATCGGCAAGGGATCGGGTGGCGTCTGGTGCCAGCCGAAACGTCGAGCGGGCGGCACCGGATCCGTGGAATCACTCATCTAGGAGCCCATTGATGGGGTTGCCGTGCGGTCGCTGAGAGCCGCGTCGCCCGTGCCAGGCGTCGCGCGATGACGTGGCAGATACGCGCGAGGTGATTTCCTGCGACCGCGGATATTTCCAAAGTTTCCCAGTGGTCGGTGCGCAGGCCGCCGGCGTGCCCCCGTTGGCGGCGCCGACGCGCGGTTCGGAGTTCGGCCCGGCGGCGGGCCGACGTCCGAACGTCGTGGTGCTTCACGCCTCCGCCCGGCGGTTCCGCGCCCGCCCTGGTGAGCGGCCGCTCCTCGGTGAGGCGTGGTCCGCCGGCGGCGGTTTGCAAACTTTACGTTCGCTGTTTGCGGGGATCTGCGCCTTCGCCAGCGGATCGCCCGCGCCGCCGCGCCCTAGGGCGGGCGACAAGCGTTCGGGGCTGGGAGGCGCGGATGGCGGTGACGACGTCCCGAGAGGACGCCGAGGGGACGAGGGAGGTGCGGTCGGCGGCGGCCGCGGAGGCGTTGCTGCTCGACGTGGTCCACCGGCACGCCGACGAGCTGCTGCGCGTCGCCCGGGCGCACTCGCTGTGCGCTGACGATGCGCACGACGCCTACCAGCGCAGCCTGGAGCACTTCCTGCGCAACGGGCGGCGGCTGCGCCGGGAGACCGCGGCGCGCTGGCTGTTCACCGTCTGCAAGCACGAGGCGCAGGCGGTGCGGCGGGCGCGCAGCGAGCTGGTCGCCTCCGAGGACATTGACCTCGACCGTCTGGAGGCGCGCTGGGACGCCTCGCCGGAGGACCGCGCGCTCGCCGTCGACGCCGTCACCCGCAGCGCCGAGGCCCTGCGGTCACTCAAGCCGCAGGAGGTTCGCGCGCTGTGGCTGCGGGCGGGCGGACGCTCCTACGCGGAGATCCAGGAGGCCACGGGCTGGTCGTACACGAAGGTCAACCGCTGCCTGACCGAAGGTCGCCGCGCCTTTCTGGCGCGGTGCGCAGAGCTGGAGGCGGGGGTCGCGTGTGCGCGCTGGCACGGTGTTCTGGTCGCGATCGCCGGCGGCGACGCGCGCGCAGCAGATCTCGCGGCGCTGCGCCCGCACCTGCGCCGCTGCGCGGCGTGCAAGGCGACGCTCCGGGCGCTGCACGCCGGCAGCGCCTCGGTGGGGACGGTGCTGCCGCCGGGCCTCGTCGGTGCGGCGGCGGCCGAGGGCCACGGCGCAGCCGAACGCCTAGAGGCCGCGGGCCGCTGGCTCACACGGCTCTACGAGGCGGTCACCGGGCCCGTCCAGGAGCGTGCGGCGACGGGCGCGCTGCAGTGGCACGCCGCGGTGGAGGCGACGGCAGGCGGCAAACTCGCGGCGGTCGCCGCCTCGACGGTCGCGCTCGCCGGCGGCGGTGCCGTCGTGGCGCACGACGCCGGCCGGCCCGCCGGGCCGGAACGGGCGGCGACGAGCGCGGGCGAGGCGCGTGGGCTCCCACGGACGACCGCCAAGCACCAGTCCGCGCGAGCAGCCCCACCGGCGGCGAGGCATCCGGCGTTGAGCGTTTCGGCGCGCAAGCCGATCGTGCCGAGCCGGGCCGCGGCTTCGAGGCGCCCGACGTCGCGGCCGACCGCCTCCGGCGCGCCGGGCGCGCGGGAGTTCGGCGCCGATCGCGGTGGCTACGCTTCCGCGGCGAGCGAGTTCGCGGGGCCACCGCGGCGATCGAGGGCGGTCTCCGCGAGCACGAGCGCGAGCAGTCTTCGCTCTCCCGGCGGGGTCGCGGTGACGTCCGCCGTCCCCGCCCGCACCGACTTCACGCCCGCACCGCTCGCTGCTTCCGACTCCGCCGGCCCAGCGCGGGCGCGGCCGGTCACCGTCTCCCCGCCGGCCTCGGAGTTCGGCCCCTGAGCCCCCCGCCGACGTTGCGCGCGCAGCGCCATCGCTGGCCAGGTCAACCGCTCACCCAGAGGGGTCGCCGCCGCCGAACAGCCGCTCGACGATCGCGTCGACGGGCAGGACGTCCGCCGCTCCTCGCAGGAGGCCCAGCTCGGTCTCGCTGATGCGTCCTGCGCGCTCCTCCGCTTCGAGCGCGCCACGAACGCCGGCACGGAAGGCCTGCGTACGCCGCTCGTCGCTCACGCTGATCTCGCTCGCGCCGGTGAGCCCCAGGAGCAGGCGTTCGCGGGTGACGCCCAGGTCGCACGCCGACGCCGCCAGGGCGTTGAGCCCCACGCGCTGGAGCGTGCCCGCGACACCGTTCTCGCCGTCCGGCGCGCGGACGGAGCACGCGTCGGGCGGCGCGCTGGGCTCGTAGTCGCCGCCGCCAAGCGCCACGTAGACGCCGACGAGCGCGACGGACACGAGCAGCGCGGCGAGCAGGCCCCTCATGCGCCCCTCCGCGGCCATAGCAGCGGGACGAGCGCACACAGCGACAGTGCCGCGGCCAGCAGGAAGGAGCGCTCGAACGCGGTCGTCGCGGCGCGGTCGAGCTCCTCGACGACGTCCGCCTCCAGCGCGTCGAGCCCGGGCCGGTCTTCACGTTCGACGGTCGTCTCTGCGAAGGCGGGACCCACGTCGGGCACTTCGGTCGTCGTGGAGCCGATCTCTCCTGCGAGTCGCAGGCCGAGATCGACTCTGGTCGCCACCGGAAGGTCGCTGTCGAGCAGGAGCGCGACGACCGCCTCCTGCGCGCGCTCCCCCTGCCGCTCGAGGTCGGCGCTGAACATCGGCGTCAGCAGCACGAGCGCGACGACCACGCCGGCATGGCGCGCCGCGAGCGTCCACCCTCCGTGCACGACGAGCGGGATGCGGCCGTGCAGCGCGGCCTCGGTCAGCGCGCCGAGCGACAGGCCGAGCCCGGCGCCCACGACGATCTGTGGGGCGAACGTCCAGGCGATCCCCGCCTCGGGCAGCAGCCCGAGCGCCGCCAGCCCGCCGCCGAGCAGGAGGGCGCCGGCGGCGGCGCGGATGCGCGCCTCACCGCCACGCAGCCGGCCCCCCAGGAGCGCGGCGACCGGCATCACCGAGACCGTCAGCGCGGCCGTGATCGGCGACACGCCCCAACCCGCGATCAGCAGGAGGACGAGCAGGAACAACGCAGCGGTGAGGCCCGCGCCCACGAACGCGAGTGCCGTGAGGTTGCGGACGTCGGGCCGCGTCGAGCCCGTGGTCTCCGCGACCAGGGTGCGAGGATCCCGCAGGGCGAGCAGGCACAGGAGGCCGACCGGGATCTGCACGAGGAAGATCCACTCCCAGCTGAGGATCTCGGTGAGAAGGCCGCCGATCGCCGGACCGACCGCCGCGCCGAGCGCTCCGGCCGAGCCCCAGATCGCGGCGCCGCGGACGCGGCTGCCGGTTGCCTGCTCGAGCAGGCCGAGCGCCGAGCACGCGACGGCGGCGCCGCCCAGCCCCTGCACGCAACGGGCCGCAACCAGAACGCCGAGCGAGGGTGCGAGCGCGCACGCCAGCGACGCCGCCGAGAACACGACCAGGCCGATCCGCAGGACACCGGACGACGCGAGCCGGCGGACAAGCAGTGCGACGGGCAGAGCAAACGCGGCGAGGACGAGGTTGTAGCCCGTCAGAACCCAGGCGACCGACGATGGCGTCGCGTTGAAGTCCGAGAGGACGTCCGGCAGCCCGAGCGTGACGATCGACGAGTCGGCCAGCACGACTCCGACGGCGAGCGCGAGGAGCGCGACGCGCGGGCCCTGACCAGTTCCGCCGGGCGCCGGGCCATTGCCGTGGCGACCGCTGTCGTCGTGTCGGGAGTCCGCTTGGGCAGCGGGCCGGACAAGGGGACGGTGGCCGGGACCGCCGTCCGGCCTGACCGCGCCGGACGACGAGGATGCCGTCGAGGACCGCGGATCGCCCGGTCCGCGTGGTCCTTCCGGATCAGTCTTGCGTCGCATGGTGGTACTGGCAGATCCAAGCAGGACCGCCACGTGATCGCGTCAGCGCAGGGCCGGGCCTCCACCGGCACGCCCGCGCCGCCGGCGTGAGGCGTGGAGCCATCGAGCCGTCGGGCGGACGCCGAACCCCGGGTTCAGGCGTCAGTTCCCGGTCTCGACCACGAAGACTCGGGTCGGCGTCCGCCGGGTATCCGATGCGCATGATCGGACGCATTCTGAGGCTCGTGGCGCTCAAGCGCCTGTTCGACGCGGTTCGGGCCCGGCGGCGTTCGCGCTGATCGACATCGCGGCTGACGTCTTCCCCGAGCGCACGGGTGGGCACCGTCCGTGGGAACGTCTGACCCGTCCCGAGCCGATGGGTCAGGTACGGTCGGCGGCGTATCAGCTCGCCAGTCCCGGCTTCCACTGGACGATTGCGGCGGGCACCGTACGCAACGGCGACCGCAAGGCGCCCGTACGACCCGGCAACCAGTATCTGAGCAGCTCTGCGAGCTCGGCGCTGACATCGGGGGTGTCGCTCAGAAACAGCCCGTCGCGGTAGTAGTCGACCGCAAGGTCGAGGGTCGCGAAGCGTCTCTGGTTGGCGATCTCGACGACGTCGACCCGTGCATCGATCCCGAGCTCGCGGAGCACCGCGAGCGCGTCGAGGAAGCTGGGGCCGGGCGCACGCGACGCGCCGTGGAAGTGCCGCCACAACGGGTCGAGAACCGCATCCGCGCTGTAGGCGCCCAGGTACAGCAGCACGTGGTGGCGAGCCGCGGCGTCGAGCTTGCGCAGGAACGGACCGGCATCCGGCACGAGCGTCAGCACGAAGGCGGAGAACGCGACGTCGACTTGGGCGGTCCTGGCCTGCTCCCAGGTGCTCGTCACCGTCGTGAGGTTCGTCGCGCCCAGCCGCCGAGCGTCGCGTTGCAGGATCGCGAGCATCGCCGTGCTCGGGTCGACCGCCGTGACGTGGTCGACCCCGGCGGCGAGCGCGAGCGTGAAGCGCCCCGTGCCGGCACCGACGTCGATCGCCGTGCTGGACGCGTGGGTCACACGCCGCAGCCGGCGCAGGAAGGGATCGCGATCGGTGTTCGTGAGCTTCATGCTGGCCGCGTAGCGGTCGGCGCGACTGTCCCAGTAGGTGCCGCTGACAGACCCCGCCGCCGGCGACAGCCGCTCCATCTCCCCGAGGCGATCGGTGACCAGGCGGCGCCATCTTTCCGAAGCCCCGCTGTCGTCGCGCGACGTCAAGGACCCATGCTTCCCCAACCGGGCTGGCGCGTACCGTTCTTGAGCTCCAACCGCATCGGCCATGGCGGGTGCTACTGTCGCGGCCCGCGACGCCCGCCGGAAAAGTGCGCGGCGTCAAACGGTCAGCCATGGTCGGTGCTCCCCCTCAACCCCAGTTCTGCGCGTGGTGCGGTTCGGCCCTGGCCTACGAGGAGCACCACCACGAACCGCGCTTCGTCACGCTGGCCGAGCAGGCCCGCGCCGGCGGCGAGAACCCGCCGCCGCTGCCCGAGCGGGTCGAGGAGCTCCTGCGTGGCGAGTCCTACGTGGGGGCCTGCTCGCGCTGTCGCGTCTTGAGCCATCTGATCGGTCACCGCGCGCCGGTCTGACACCATTACGGTGACAGACCAGGCCGTGGCGGCGGTCGGCTCCTGGTGACTTCTCGAAAACCAACCGTCCTGGCATCACGGCTCCACGGTCGGCTATACAACGTTCGCGGATGTCAGCAAATCACCGAAGCGCAGAGAGTTCACACGGACGCGGCATGCGCGTGAGCCGCCGGCCGGGACGGCCTTCGGCGCTGCTGCTGGTCGTCGTGCTCGCCGGCTGGCTGACGGTGGCAGCCGGCGAGGCTTCGGCGCAGAGCAGCGGTCGCGCCGACGCAGAGCGCACGGCGAGCCTGTCGGTCCGGATCTCCGGACTGCCGCCCGGCGTGCCCGCGAGAGCCGCCCTCCGCGGCCCGGGATTCTCCCGCGTCATCACGCGCTCCGAGGTTCTACGCCGGCTGCGGCCGGGCCGGTACGTCCTCACGAACCGGCAGTTCAGGATTGCGCGTGCGCGCAGCGGCTTGCGGGCCGGCAGCCTCGCGTTGCCGTCCGAGCGCATCGTCCGCATACGGGTGAAGGCGCACCAGCCCAACCGGGCGCGTCTGAGCTACGGCACGATCGTCAACGCCGATACCCGGAGGCTCGGGCCGGAGCCGCTCTCCGTCCAGGGGAACCGCCTGAACCCGTCGGGGCTCACGCTCCCCGCTCGATACCGTGCCGGCCCCGGAGCGATTCTCACCGCCAAGCCGTCATCCAGGTTGCCGGCCGGCCTCTTTCACCGGGTGACGTCCGCTCGGCGCTCCGGTCGCCGGCTCAAGCTCGGGCTCAGGCCGGCGCGCTTGTCCGAGGCGTTCTCCCAGGTCGACATCGACTCGCGCGTGCAGCTGGCTCCCGGCACCGTGGCGGTCGAGAACGCCCGAGCGGCGGGCTCTGATCCGCTTGTCGCCAGGATGGGCTTCGAGAGCTTTCGCTGTCCCCTGCCGGTCGGGGACTCCAGGCTGAGCGCGCCGCAGCGCTTCGACATCGATGCCGACGTGGAGCTCAAGATCCCGAAGAAGTTCAGCGGTCCCGTCGGGCGTCCTCGGGGGCGACTCGCGCTCACGCTGCGCGGGTCGTCGTCGCTGGACGCGCTCGTCAGGAGGAACACCGGGTGCAGCGCGAGGGTGCAGCTGCCGGCACTGCCGGGGGCGATCTCGGTAGGACCGGTCGTCGTGCCCGTCTACGCGCAAGTCGGGCTGGCGGGCTCGGCCAGCACCGGCGGCGACCTGTCGGCCAATGCGCGGGCCAGCTTCACGGTCGTCTCGGGAATGACCTTCAGCGGATCGGACGTCGAGAACATCTCGTCCACGCACGCGATCGCGAACGCGGGCGCCTCGGCGCGCGGTGGGGGCAGGATCGCCGTCGGTCCGACGATTCGCCTGACCGTCGGCGCGACCGACGGCGCCGACGTGCGGCTCGACGCCAAGCCGTCGCTCGCGTTCACGGCGGCGCTTGATCGCACCTGTTCGCTGGACGTCGAGGGCGGCTCGCGGGTGGGCATCTCGATCGGCTCGGTGCAGCTCGACCGGGAGCTGCCGGCCCCGAGGGAGAACATCGCCCGGTGTCAGCCGGCGGCGTCACCGGCGCTCCAACCGGCCGGCCCCGGAGGAGGCGGCGGGGGGACGCCACCGGCAGCTCCGGGAGGCGGCGGCTCGACGACCGCGGATCAGCGGCTTGCCGCCGGGGGATCGCACTCGTGTGCGCGGGGATCCACAGGAGGCGTCGTCTGCTGGGGCTACAACGCCTACGGGCAGCTCGGGGACGGCAGCAGGACGGACCGCTTGACGCCGGTGGCGGTCAGTGGGCTCAGCGACGTGGTCGAGATCACCGCCGGCCTCCTGCATTCGTGTGCGCTGCGCGCGAGGGGAAGCGTCGTCTGCTGGGGCAACAACGCCTACGGGCAGCTCGGGGACGCCAGCAGGACCGACCGCTTGACGCCGGTGACGGTCAGCGGGCTCGGCGACGCGGTCGAGATCGCCGTCGACGGCGCGCATTCGTGTGCGCGGCGCGCGACGGGAAGCGTCGTCTGCTGGGGCTACAACGCCTACGCGCAGCTCGGGGACGGCAGCACGGTCGACCGCTTCCTGCCGGTCGCGGTCAGTGGGCTCGGCGACGCGGCCGAGATCACCGCCGGGGACTCGCATTCGTGTGCGCGGCGCGCGACGGGAAGCGTCGTCTGCTGGGGCTACAACAGCTACGGCCAGCTCGGGGACGGCACCACGACGAGACGCTTCTCGATGGTGGACGTCGCTGGACTCAGCGACGCCGTGGAGATCACCGCCGCGGGCAGCCATTCCTGTGCGCGGCGCGCGACGGGAAGCGTCGTCTGCTGGGGCTACAACATATACGGCCAGCTGGGCAACGGCACCACGACGAGACACTTGTCGACGGTGGCGGTCAGTGGGCTCGGCGACGCCGTCGAAGTCACCGCCGGGATCTCGCATTCGTGTGCGCGGCGCGCGACGGGAAGCGTCGTCTGCTGGGGTTACAACAAACACGGGAGGCTGGGGGACGGCACGACGACGGATGGGTTCTCACCGGTGGAGGTCACCGGGCTCGGCGACGCGGCCGAGATCACCGGCGGGGGCAATCATTCGTGTGCGCGGCGCTCGACGCGAAGCGTCGTCTGCTGGGGCTACAACGTCGCCGGCCAGCTCGGCGACGGCAGCACGGCTGACCGGTTGACTGCGGTGGCGGTCGAAGGGCTCAGCGACGCGGGATGACCTGAAATCAGCAGGCGCTTGGGGAAGCCGTTGAACTGAGAGCCCGACGTTCAGGTGACACGAATACTTGCAATTCGCCCCAGGCACCGAACATCATGAGCAGATGGGTCGGGTCCTCCTCGCCTGCTTCCTGCTCACCTTCGCGTCGGCGGTGACCAGCTCCGGCCAGTCCTCTGAGACCGGGCCCGCCGGCCTCGTCAAGGGCCTCGAAGCGCTCGACGGCCAGCTGCGGGGAAGCCTTTCGGCGTCCGAGCGCGCCTCCGTGCATCGCGCCAAGGCGCTGCTGGTGGCCCGGCACTTCGACGTCCCCGTCCGTGACACGGACTACGCGACCGTGTTCACCGCCCTCGACTGCGTGAGCACGAACATCCAGCGGGCCCGCAACGCCGCGCGCGGCAAGGCGCGGTCGCCGGCCGCCAAGGCCAAGGGCTGCCTGGCCGGCCTTGCCGAGGAACTCGCGGACGGCGGCCGGGCGCCGGCGGCGCTACGGCGCGATCTCTCCAAGCTCTCCAAGGCGGTGGGGGCGATCACGACGGCGACCAGGAAGGGCAAGGCGTTCGGTGCGAAGGCGACCGCCCTGCGCCGGCGGTCCGCGCGGTTCGTGGCCCGGCACTTCGACGGCAGGCCGGTCGCCGGCGTCCGGTTCTCCGACGTCTTCGAGGCGCTCGAGTGCGTCGACGTGAAAGTGGAGTCCGGGGCGGTCAGGGGGGCGGGCGCGTGTGCGCGCAAGCTGCGCCGGCTGCTGCGCGGCAACCTGCCGCCGAGCCAGGGCGGGACAAGCGACGCACCCTCGGCCCCGCCGATCACCTTCGGCTCGGATCTGAGCGGTGACCCCGTGGCGATCCCCGGCAAGTACCCGGAGGACACCGAGTTCTGGACGAGGGGCCTGACCATCCCCCGGGACGGCACGATCACCACGTTCAGGGTGCGGGTCGGGGCCAACCCCGTCGACTTGCCGATCCGCTTCTCGGTCGTGGAGCCGCAGCCCGACGGCCGGGTCAAGGTGCTGACGACGACCCACCCGCCCTACCAGCTGCCGGGCAACTCGCCGGGGACGTACAGCTTCCAGACGAGCAACCTGAGCTTTGCGTGCTGCAAGGTGAAGCAGGGCGACATCGTCACCATCGACAACCGCGGGGCCGATCAGACGCAGGATCCGTACGTCTGGTTCGCCCGCAGGCCCGGGTTCACGACCTTCTCCTACACGAACCCGACCCCTGGGGCTCCGACGCAGGACCCCGGGCAGTTCTGGACCCCGCGGGCCAACGAGGGATACGACCTGCTCGTCCAGGCCGTCGTGTCGCCGAACTGACGGCTCACCGCGCAGGTCGCTCGAGCCGGCAATGACGTCAGGTGGGCGGTGGTCGCCGCGGCGGCCGTCCGTCCGTCCGACCTCGCCCTGGCGTGGAGCGACGGAGACCTTACGCGTGGCGTCTGCGCGCACCGAGCCGTTGTGGCCGGGTACCATATTCCTGTGGTCGCGTTGCTCTCCGGTCTCCTTCTCGGCGTGATGCTGACCGGCGCGGTGCTTTTCGCGTTCGGGTTCTACGCCGGCGCCCGGTGGGAGATGGGCCGCAGCGAGCCGCCGGCGCCTCGCATGGCCGTGCCGACCCCCGTCGCGGTGGCCAGGTACACGCCACCCGTAGTGGACACGGAGCGGTTCTGCGCGCGGACGGACTGGTGCGCGGGGTACCTCGGGCATCCCGGGAGGTGCTTCACCTCGGAGCTGGGCGAGCGGCCGCCGTCGTCGGCACGCTCGTCCGCCGTCTGACGGTCGCGGCGTGGCGGCGGAGGAGTGATCGGCCTTCTCCGGTCGCTCGCGCCGCGCCGCTGAGCCGCCGGTCACCGTGTCGTCCGACGCCGTCCCTACGGTTCGACGCGTCCCTGCCCCTCCTCCGGGAGATGCGATGCCTCTCTGCTTCATCGAACCCCAAGACGCAATCCGGGTCATCGCCGAATCCGTGGGCCGCGAGGCGCGCCGCCAACTCGTCGGCGAGCTCGTGCGCGCCTGGGTCGACGAGATCCCTGAACATGAGCTCAGCTCCCACTACGCCAAGGCGATCGCCGACCTCGACGAGCACGACCTCTCGATGCTGGCGGCATGGCACGCCTCGCTGGAGGTCGGCCACCCCATCGCCAACCGCGACTTCCTCGTCCACGTCTTTCCGACGCTCGGCGAGAACAAGCGGGAGGCACTCAAGATCGCCGCGGGCTTCCGCGGCGAGGAGGCCTTCGACGCCGGGGTCGCCGAGGAGCAGGCACTCAAGACCGTCCTTCCCCGGCTCTCCCGCGAACGGTCACGCGAGCTCGCGCAGGAGTGCCTCGAGCTCTACCTGTGGGACCGCCTGGGCTGCGACAACTGACGGAGAAGGCTGTCTGCGGTCCGCGAGACGGTTGCCACGGCGCACCGCTCGCTCTCACGGCGCAGCGCTCGCCCTGAGGGCTTCTTCAAGCGGGCGGTGACGCGCTCAGCGGTGCCTCGCGGCGAGGCCCGGGTCGGTCAGCGTGCCGCCGCGCCGACGGCGCACCAGATACACGAGGGCCGTCGTGAAGAGCACGGACAAGACGAAGCCCGCGGTGCTCCTCCCACCCGTGACCGCGTAGACGACCAGACCCGCGAGCAGGCTGCCGGCGATGCCGATGAGCATCGTCTGCGGGATCGACATCGGATCCTTGCCCGGCAGCGCCAGGCGCGCCAGCGCGCCGACGACAAGTCCGGTGAGGGCGAGCAGGATGAGGTAGGTGATCATGGCCTCGCCTCACTACCCGCTGCTCCTCGTGCCCACGCCCGCGGGTATCCGTGGGGCTTCCCCGTCTCGAGCGGTGAGTGCCGGCTGGTGCCTGAGGGGTGGGTACCAGCCGGCATCGGGCGTGAGCTCACCCAGCGCGCCGGTGACGCCCCGGTCACCTCACGCGGCGCAGGACGTCGTACCGCCCGACCCCCGTGTGGCCGTCCATGCGCCACGCGAAGAACGCGCAGTCCAAGCGCAGGCGACCCAGCTCGAGCGACGTCCCGCAGAGGACCTGGCCGGCGGCGCGACGGCCGGGATCGTCCTCGTCGAGGAAGAGCTCGATGCTCGCGCGGCGCTGGCGACCGTCGGCGTCGGTGGTCGTCGAGAGGCGCACCTCCGGGACCGTGATCGCCGCGACCGCATCCTCCTCCGAGGGCGCCGCGAAGAGCGACGCGCCGAGTGCCTCCTCGGCGTGCGAGCCGGCCTTCGCCGGGCGGATCGCCGTCAGCGAGAGCGCGAGGTCGTCTTCCATCCAGGCCGTGACCGTGCGCGCGAGCGCGATGCGCTCCCAGTCCGGCGCCCCCCACGAGTGGCCGCGCTGCCCGAGGCAGTCGATCGCGCGCTGTTCGCCGCCGACGGTCGCCAGGCCGGTCACGCGGCAGAGCTGCTCGTAGCCCTCCATGCCGCCCGCGACAGCGGCGGCCGCGTCGGCTGCCAGCTCGCCGGCGGGAGTGAGCGCCTCGAAACGCAGGGCGAAGCCGTCCTGGCCGTCGTCGCCGGTGAAGGTCACGTCCCAGGACGTCAGTGGCGCCCGCTCGACGCTGCGCACGCCGGCGGCGTCGACGGCGTCCCAGCCGCCGGCGGCGTCGGCGGGCAGGCCGCCCGCGGCCCGGACGGCGATCGGCTCGAAGCCGCCGAAGAGGACGGCGAGGCCGCTTGCCTGCGTCGTGCCGTCCTCGCCGGAAGACAGGCCGACACGGGCGATGCCGAACAGTTGCGCGTCGAGGTCGCCGAACGCGTAGGTGATCGCGTCGCTGAAACCGGGCTCGCTGCTCGACCGCGGCTGCTCGTCGGCCTGGGTGACGCTCACGGCAGCCGGCGCGGGTCGACGTCGTGAGCGGTGCCGTCGACGGTGTCGTCGGCGGCCGGTCCCCCGGATCGGTTGGACGCGTCGCCCCGGCTCCCGGGGCTCGGAGTCCTACGCCTCGAGCTCGCGTGGCGAAACGCCATCCCGCCGGGGATCGCGGCCGGGCCGAGCATCCGCCGGGCCACGCCGTCGACCAGCATGCGCCGCACGATGGCCCGGGTCGGGGGCAGCAGGAGCAGCAGGCCGAGTGCGTCGGTCGCGAAGCCCGGGGTCAGGAGCAGCGCGCCGCCGAAGATGACCAGGGCGCCGTCGAGCACCTCGCGGGCGGGAACCCTCCCGGACGCGGTGGCCGCCTGGAAGTCACGCCACGCAGCGCGGCCCTGGGAGCGCATCAGCACCGAGCCGAGCACGGACCCCAGCACGAGAAGGCCGACGGTCGGCAGCACGCCGATCGCTCCGCCCACCTGGATGATCACGAACAGCTCGACGATCGGGACGATGATGAAGAGGACGACGAGCAGGGGCACTGCGTCTCAGGCTACGCGGTCCGGCCGGAAGCGGGCACGGCCCGCCGGCGCCGCGCGGCCCTCAGGCGAACTCGACGGTGACGCCCGGCATGCGGTGCAGTCCCACGAGCTCGATCAGCGTCGCGATCTGCGGCGCGGCGCCGCGGACGAGCATCCGGCGGCCGGCGTGACGCAGGCGCCGAGCGATTATCGCCAAATCGAGGATCACCGACGCATCGGCGAACGCGAGCCCGGAGAGGTCGACGAGCAGATCAGCCTTGACCGCCAGTGCCCGCGACATCGCTCGGCGGCGGCGGCTCTGCGTTGAGCGGTCCTCGTCCCCGGTGACCCGGAGGACCGGCGGGCTGTTCTCGAGCTCGACGATCATCCGAACCTATCTCAAACGACGCGGAACGCAAGGTCCCGGGGACCGTCTCGTGAAATCATCATCTAGACTCCTTCGCATGGCCACCGTGGATGATGTCGAAGCCGCCCTCACGAACGTGATCGATCCCGAGCTGGGTCTCGACTTCGTCGAGCTCGGGCTGATCTACGACATCGCCATCGACGGAGCCGACGTCCACGTGACGTACACGCTCACCTCGCAGGGGTGCCCCATCGGGCCGCAGGTCGAGGAGCAGATCGACGAGTTCGTCTCCGAGGTCGAGGGAGTCGACAGCGTCAGCGTCGCCGCGACGTTCGTGCCCCCGTGGACCCCGGATCGCATGTCCGAGGACGCGAAGTTCGCGCTCGGGTACTAGTTGTCGTGATCTAAGTGGTCCAGGCGCCCGGCGCCGCTCCTTTCGGTCTCCGCGGTGGTTTGAGGCCCAGTCCGTCCATGACCGCCCGGTTCCTTCTCCCGCTCCTGTTCGCCCTCGGCTGCGTCGTCCCCACGCCCGCGCGCGCCGACGCGGGCGACGGGCTCACGGGCCGGCTGCTCGTCACCCTCGACCCGGCCCGGGAGGGTCAGCCGGTCGCCCGCGCCGCCGCGACCGGCATCGTCTCGCAGGCCGACGGTCGCCTCTCGGGCGCCCGCGTCCCGCAGCTCGACCTCGTCACGGTGCGCCCCGAGGCAGGTGGCTCGCCGACCCGGCTGGCCCGGGAGCTGCGCGCGCAGCCCGGTGTCGCCCGTGTCGAGCGCGAGCAGCGCGCCGAGCTGCGCGCCGTCCCGAACGACCCCGCGCTCTCCGTCCCGGAACCCGCCGCGGGCGCCCCGGCCGGCACCGCGGTGCAGTGGTGGGCCCAGCGGCAGGGTCTGTTCGCCGCGTGGGACGTGCCCGAGGCGCTCGACGCGACCGTTGCGGTCATCGACTCGGGGCTCGACGCGCGTCACCCGGAGCTCGTCGGGCGGATCGCCGGTGCGGTCGACAACGACCAGGTGGGCGGCCACGGCCCTGCCACCGTCGACGAGTCCGGGCACGGCACCCACGTGGCGTCGATGGCCTGCGCGGCGGCCGGCAACGGGATCGGCATCGCGGGTGCCGGCTTCGGCTGCAAGCTGCTGGTCTACAAGAGCGACCTGTCCGACAGCTCCGTCGCCGCCTCGATCGTCCAGGCCACCGATGCGGGCGCCGACGCGATCAACATGTCCTTCGGCACCAGCGGCGAACTGGCGGTCTCCGGCGTGGTCAAGGACGCCATCCGGTACGCCTACGACCGCGACGTCATCCTCGTCGCGGCCGCCGCCGACGCCCCGACCGAGCGGCAGGGGTACCCCTCCGACGCGCTTCAGCCGACGGGGACGGGCGCCGACATCGCCCAGGGGCTCGGGCTCTCGGTCACCGCGGCGAACTTCAACGATCAGCGCGCGAGCTTCGCGGGCTTCGGCTCGCAGATCTCCTTGTCCGCCTACGGCGCGTACAACACCGGCTCGGGCGGCCCCCGCGGGCTGCTCGGCGCCTTCCCGCCGGGGACGGTGGATCTGGAGCGCGGGGAGTCCGGGCCGCCGGGGGTCGCCGCCTGTAACTGCCGTGCGGAGTTCGGCGGGGACTCCCGCTACGCCTACGTGCAGGGAACCTCCACGGCCAGCCCGGTCGTCGCCGCGACGGCGGCGATGGTCCGCCGCCTGAACCCCGACCTGCCCGCCGCTGAGATCATCCGGTTGCTCAAGCAGACCGCGCGCCGGCCGCCCGGCTCGGTCTGGGAGCCGAACCTGGGCTGGGGCATCCTCGACGCAGGCGCCGCCGTGAACGCGGCGCGGCTCGTCGACCGGCGGCCCCCCGCCACGAAGGTCCGCATCTCGAGGCCGCGCTCGTCGACGCTGACCCTCCGGGTGGTCGGCGTCGACAGGGCGCCCGACGGCGTGCGGGCCAGCGGCATCGCGCGCTTCGACGTCATGCGGTCGATCGACGGTCGCAGGGCCAGGCGCGTCGCGCGGACGCGCAAGCGCACGCTGCGCCTGCAGGTCCGCCGCGGCCCGCGCTACGCGTTCTGGGCGGTGGCGATCGACCGGGCGGGCAACCGGGAGGCAAGGCCGCGACGGCCCGACGTCCGGATCCGCCTCAAGCCCGCGCGGGTCAGGCCCGCGTGAGCGGGCGCGCCTGGCCGTCAACAGGTCGCCTGGCGCCGCCGCGTCGCTTGGCCAGCGCCACGAGCTCCGCCAGCCCCTGCTCGATGCCGTCCGCCACGACCTGGACGTCCGGAAGGGCGTCGTAGTCCCCGAGCAGACCGAAGTTGACCTTGCCGTTGTAGGACATGATCGCGATCGCGAGCGCGTGGTCCTCGGGCAGGAAGGCGACGGGGAAGACATCCTGCAGCTCGCGTCCGTGCGCGTAGATCGGGAACTGCGGCCCGGGGACGTTCGTGACGATCAGGTTGAACAGGCGGGTGGAGAAGTTCAGGCGCGACGCCTGCGCGAGCACGGTCGGCGGCGCGAAGCTCTGCGCGTTCGCGAGCGCCTCGGCCCCGATGGCCTGCTTGGACTTCTTCAGGTCGTCCATCCCGGCCCGGACCGCGCGCAGCCGGGCGACAGGATCCTCGACGTAGACCGGAAGCGGTCCGCGCAGCGCGGCGATGCGGTTGCCGAACTGCCCGTGCTCGTGCTGGGCCCGGATCGAGACGGGGACGAGCGCCCGGAGCTCCAGTCCCTCCGTCCGGATGCCGCGCGAGCGCAGGAACTCGCGCAGCGACCCGGAGACCGCGGCGAGCACCACGTCGTTGACCGTGCCGCCGAACGTGTCCTTGACGAGCTTGAAGTCGCGCAGCTCCGAGCGCACGCCGACGAAGCGGCGGTGCGGCCCGATGGGGACGTTGAGCGGCGTCTCGGGCGCCGGGTTCAGTCCCGCCCAGACGATCTCGCCGATGCCCTCGGCCGCCTCGCGCACCTCCCCGAGCACCGCGGCGGGCTTCGTGAGGATCCCGAGCGCGCGCGTCACGCCGCCGATCCCGGCGCGCACCGCACCGAGCGCGCCGGAGCCGAGCACCTCCGCCGCGCTCGGAACCGGCTCGGGCCGCCAGCGCTCGTCGGGGTGCGGGATCTCCGGCGGGACCGGAGCCAGGTCGAAGAGCACCGTCGCGAGGTCGATCCCCGAGACGCCGTCGATCAGCGCGTGATGCGTCTTGGAGATCAGCGCGAAGCGGTGCGCGCCGCCGGGGGTGGCCGGCTCGACTCCCTCGATCACCCACAGCTCCCACAGCGGCTTGCTGCGGTCGAGCTGCTGCGACACGATCCTCGCCCCGAGCTCCATGAGCTGGCTCTCGGCGCCCGGGCGGGGCAGCGCCGTCTGGCGCACGTGGTACTCGAGGTTGAACGACGGGTCGTCGACCCACAACGGCCGGCCCGTCTCGAAGCGCGGGAACGTCAGCTTCTGGCGGTACCGGGGCACGAGGTGCAGCCGCGCGCGGATCGAGTCCAGGAACTCCTCGTAGGGCGGGGGCGGCCCCTCGAAGATCGTCACCGCGCCCACGTGCATGTGGGAGTTCGGACCTTCCTGGTGCAGGAACGACGCGTCGATCGCGCTGAGGCGGTCGAAGTGCTGCTGGGCCATCCGGACACCTCCTTCTCCGTCGCGCAGGGGCGGACGCAAAGCTACCGCTACGGTGCCGCCCCATGTTCTCCGCGGAGCTCCGGCACGCCGCCGCCGACGTCTGGGAGCGCCAGCACGCCCACCCGTTCGTCACGGGCATCGGTGACGGCACGCTGCCGGCCGACCGCTTCGCCCACTGGGTCCTTCAGGATCGCGTCTTCCTCGTCGACTACGCCCGGCTGCTCGCGCTGGGTGCCGCCCGCGCGCCCGACCTGGCGACCATGCGCCGCTTCGCCGCGCTGACCTCGGGGATCCTGGGTGAGGAGATGGAGCTCCACCGTGCGCTGGCCGCCGGGCTCGGGATCTCCCAGGCCCGGATCGACGGGGAGGAGCCCGCCCCGGCGACGGCGGCCTACACCGACTTCCTGCTGCGCACCGCGGCGCTCGGCGACTACGCCGAGCTCGCTGCCGCGCTGCTTCCGTGCATGTGGGGCTACGCCGAGGTCGGGGAGCGCCTGGCCGCGCGCGGGCGGCCCGGGCACCCGCAGTACGACGCGTGGATCGACACCTACGCGGCGCCGGAGTTCGCCGCGCTCGCGGCGTGGTGTCGCGGCCTGGTCGACGACCTCGCCACGGGGGCCGACGCCGCGCTACGGTCGAGGATGGTCCGGGCGTTCGTGACGTGCTCGCGGCACGAGCTCGCCTTCTGGGACATGGGCTGGACCCTCCAACGATGGGAGAAGTGACGCAGTGCTCCGATCCGCAGGTCTCGCCGCTGCCACCGACCTCTGCCAGCGGGGCACTCAGGTGGCGAGGAACGTCCCGAGGCGGTGACGTCGGTCCCTGAGCAAGACGATCACCGGCGGGCGCTCTCGGTCCGGGTCCTGCTCGTCGCCCTCGCGGCGCAGCTCGTGCTCTTCGGCGGGCTGCTCTTCTTCGTGCTCAACGGCTTCCCGGGGCTCGGACCGTCGAAGGCGGCCGACGCCGGCCCACGGACGGCGACGCCCGCCGTGACCGCCGCGCCCGCCGTGCCCGTCGTGCCCACCGCGCGGATCGATCGCTTCGACGCCGAGCGCGCGCTGGCGCTCGTCAAGCGCCAGGTCGCCGCGGGTCAGCGGCCCGCCGGCTCCGCGGCCCTGCGCCGCACCGCCGCGCGGCTGCGTCCGCTGCTGCCGCGTGGCCGCTTCGAGAGCATTCCCGGACACCCGGGGCTGCGCAACGTCGTCGGCTCGATCCCCGGCCGCAAGCCGGCTTTGCTGATCGGCGCCCACTACGACACGGAAGCCCAGCCGCCCGGCTTCGTCGGCGCCAACGACTCGGCGGCGGGCACCGCGGTGCTCGTCGAGGTCGCCCGGACGCTTCGCCGGATCGACCGGCCGGCGCGGGCGCGTGAGGTCCGCTTCGTCCTCTTCGACGGCGAGGAGGAGCCGCCCGGCGGCGACGAGGGCGATTTCTACGCCACGGCGCTGCGCGGCTCGAAGGCCTACGCGAAGGCGCACGCCGACGAGCTCAAGGCGATGATCCTGCTCGACTACGTCGGCAACAAGGGCCTGCGCCTCCCCCGCGAGGCAACGAGCGACCGCGCACTCTGGCGCCGGCTGCGCGCGGCCGCCCGCGCCGTCGGGGTGGCGCGGGTCTTCCCCGCCGCGACCGGGGAGGCGCTGCTCGACGACCACACGCCGTTCCTGCGTGCCGGCGTGCCGGCGATCGACCTCATCGACTTCTCCTACCGCCACCGCGACACCGTGGACGACACCGTCGACAAGCTCGATGTCGCGAGCCTCGACGCGGTGGGCGAGACCGTCGTCGAGCTCGTGCGCCGGCTGGACCGCGCGCGCTTCTGACGGCGGGACTCCCGCTCCGGGCGCCGACCGCTCGGGGCTGCGGTCAGGCGGCCTGCTCGACGAGGTCGGCCAGCGCCGTGAGGTCGCGGACGCCGAGGGCGTCGCCGGGCGCGTCGCCGGGGAGGTCGCGCTGCACCCAGACGGCCTGCAGCCCGGCGGCGAGCGCGCCGCGCACGTCGGTGTCCAGGTTGTCGCCTGCGTGCAGCACGTCGGCGGGCGGGAGGCCAAGGCGCGCGCAGGCCACCTCGAAGACGCGGGGATGCGGCTTGCCGACGCCGACGCCCTGCGCGGAGACGCAGCCCGCGAACCACCGCGCGACGCCGGTGAGCGCGAGGTCGGCGTTGCCGTTGGTCACCGCGAGCAGCGGCACGCGGGCGGCCAGCCGGTCGAGGGCGCCCGCGGCGTCCGGGTAGAGCTCGACGCGCTGGCGCGCGGCCCACACGACGGCGAAGGCGGGATCGGCCAGCGCGGGGTCCTCCCCGGCCGCGTCGAGCAGGCGGCGCAGCACCGCGCGACGGGTCGCGCCGAGGTCGTGGGCGAGGTGGTCGCGCTCCGCCCGGACGGCCGCCAGCGCCTCGGCGACCACCGCCCGGTCGTAGCGCGCGGCGGTGCGCGGCGCGTGCTCGGCCAGCCAGCCCTCGAGCGCGGCGTCGATGCGGGCCGCCACCGGCGCGAAGGGCCAGAGCGTGTCGTCGAGGTCGAGCGTGACGGCACGGACGGTCACCGGGCACCGGCCGTGGAGCGAGCGCGGGACATGGCGGAAGTGTCGCGCCTGTGGCGCGGAGACCACGCTGCGGCGGTGCAGCAAGCGCACCCGCGGGCGGCGCCTACACTCACGGGCATGGCCGTCGAGAAGCTCCTGCTCGCCGCTCCGCGCGGGTACTGCGCCGGCGTCGACCGGGCCGTGCAGACCGTCGAGCGCGCGCTCGAGCTCTACGGCGCGCCCGTGTACGTCCGCAAGGAGATCGTGCACAACAAGCACGTCGTCGCGCAGTTGCGCGAGCGCGGGGCGGTGTTCGTCGACGAGCTGCGCGACGAGATCCCCGAGGGCGCGATCACCGTCTTCTCCGCCCACGGGGTCTCGCCGACGGTGCACGCGGACGCCGACCGCCGGGGGCTGCGCACGATCGACGCGACCTGCCCGCTGGTCACCAAGGTCCACCGCGAGGCGATCAAGTTCGCCTCGGAGGGCTACACGATCGTGCTCATCGGCCACGCGGGCCACGAGGAGGTCGAGGGGACGATGGGCGAGGCGCCCGACCGCATCGTCCTCGTTGAGACCGAGGCCGACGTCGAGGCGCTCGAGGTCGACGATCCCGAGAAGCTCGCGTACATCTCTCAGACGACGCTGTCGGTCGACGAGACCCGGAACATCATCAACCGTCTCCGCGAGCGCTTTCCCGCGATCACGGGCCCGCGCACGGACGACATCTGCTACGCGACCACGAACCGCCAGTCGGCGGTCAAGCAGATGGCCGAGAAGTGCGACCTCGTGCTCGTGATCGGCTCGAAGAACTCCTCGAACTCCGTGCGCCTCGTTCAGGTCGCCCGCGAGCACGGGGCCGCCGCGCACCTGATCGACAACGCCTGCGAGCTGCAGGACGCGTGGCTCGACGGGGTCCGCGTCGTGGGCATCTCCTCGGGAGCGAGCGCCCCGGAGGAGCTCGTCGGCGCGCTCGTGCAGTCCTTCCGCGACCGCGGCGTCGAGGACGTCTCGGAGTTCGAGGTCATGCGCGAGGACGTCCGCTTCATGCTGCCGAAGGCCATCCGCCAGGCGATGTCCGCGGCCGAGGCCTGACGCGGCCCTCAAGTCCGCGGCGCCCGTCACGTGCGCACCCTCGTCGTATCCGACCTGCATCTGGGGGCCGCGCGCGGGCTCGACGCCCTGCGTCGCCCGCGGCCGCTCGGCGGGCTCGTCGAGGCGGTGCGGGGCGCCGACCGCCTGGTCATCCTCGGCGACGCGATCGAGCTGCGCCACGGTCCGCTGCGTGACGCCCTCGCCGCGGCCACGCCGGTGTTCGCCGCGCTCGGGGCGGCCCTCGGGCCGGCAGGGGAGCTCGTGCTGGTCCCGGGCAACCACGACCACGCGCTCATCGGCCCGTGGCTCGAGCGCCGCGGTGGCGCCGAGGGTCCTGGACCGCTCGGCCTCGAGCACCGGGCCGGACGTGAGCCCACCCGTGCGCTCGCGGAGCTCGCCGCGGCCGCCGGGCCCGCGCGGTTCGAGGTCGCCTACCCCGGGCTCTGGCTGCGTCGCGACGTGTACGCCATCCACGGCCACTACCTCGACCGGCTCATCACGGTCCCGACCTTCGAGCGCCTCGCGGCCGGCGCGATGGTCCGGGTCGTCGGAGCTCTGCCGGACGACCAGGCGTCACCCGACGACTTCGAGGCCGCGCTCGCGCCGCTCTACGCCTGGATGCACGCCGTGGCGCAGACCAAGCACTCCGGGTGGGCGGCCTCCCGGCAGTCCACCTCGGCCCGGACCTGGCAGGCCCTCGCGGCGGCGGGCCCCCGCAGGCTTCGCGCGCGCGCCGTCGCCGCGGCGTTTCCGCTTGCCGTGGCAGGAATGAACCGCGCGGGCCTGGGGCCCGTCCGGCCCCAGCTGTCGGGCGACGAGCTGCGCCGTGCCGGCCTCGCGGCCATGGGCGAGGTCGTCCGGCTGCTCGGCGTCGACGCGGCGCACGTCATCTTCGGCCACACCCACCGTGCCGGCCCGCTGCCCGATGACGATCTCGGAGCGTGGCGCGCGCCGGCGGGCGCGGCGCTGCACAACCCGGGGTGCTGGACCGACGAGCCGATCTTCGCGACGGGCGGTCCGGCGAGCCCCTACTGGGGCGGGCGCGCGGTCATGCTCGAGGACGACGGGCCGCCGCGCTTGGAGCGGGTCGTGACCGACCTCGGCTGACGCGCCGCGCGACTCGGGGCCGCCGGCGGCGCGGCCCGTCCTCGAGGTGCGCGGCCGTCGCGCCCTGATGAACCTCAAGACGACCTTTCACGCGTCCCCCGGATCCAGGCCCGGCGTGAACTGCGTCGCGTGGATCTTCACTCCCGGGCCTGCCTCGAGCTCGAGCACCGCCTCGGTGTGCACGGGATGCTCGACGACGGTGACCACGCCCGCGTGCTCGACGGCGATCGCTTCAGCTCCCGCGCGCAGCTCGCCCCGTCCGCTGACCACGACGTGGACGCCGCCCGCGCCGTAGGCGCCGTGGTAGGCGCCGAGCTGCTCGCGGGTCGGCTCGACCAGCACGACGTCCGGCGCGTCCTCGGGCCGCAACGGCGGCACGGGCTCGACCGCGACGCCGAGCAGCTCGCCGATCGCCCGCTCGGTGGCCGCGTAGCCCCCCTCGCCGTGGTGGTACTCGAAGAGCCGCAGGCGCGCGTCGAAGAGGTAGCGCGCCGGCCATCCGGGCACGTCGAACTGCCTCCAGGCGCGGAACTCCGCGTCGACGCCGACGGCGTACTCGAGCCCCAGGCGCGCGACGGCCGCGTGCACCTCGGCCGGATCCTGGGACGGCGGGTAGGCGCCGGCGTGCAGGCCGATCACGCGGAGGCCGGCTTCGGCGTAGCGCGCGTGCCAGGCCTTGACGTAGGGCAGCGTCCGCAGCGAGTTGATGCGGCAGAAGTCCCAGAACTCGACGAGCACGGGATGGCCGACCTGCTGGTCCATCCGCAGCATCGCGACGTTCACCCACTCGAGGGCGGGCAGCGGCGGGGCGGCGATGGAGTCCGACGGAGCGCGCATCGGGGCGGCCAAGCTAGCACCCGGGTTCCGGCACCCCCGGCCGGGGCGGAGGCCCCGTGGCGTCCGCGCGGACGGCGGCCCACGGCGCTACGCCCCATGCGCGCCGACTTGGCGGCCCGGCGTCTTCCCGGGGGTTGCCCCGCCGCGCGACGGGAAGGCTCGACAGGCGATGACCACCAAGGACGTCCATCCTCTGCTCGACGACCTCGAGGACACCCGGGAAGTCGTCATCCGCCGCGTGACGGAGGGCGACGATGGCCTGGTCGCGATCTGGCGGGCCGCGGCGCAGGACGCGCGCCTCGCCTACGCCGACTGGTGCGCGGCACCCGGCGCGCCGATGCACGCGACCTACCTGGCGGCCGAGGACCAGGCCGACGCGGCGCTGGCGTCGCTGCACGCGCACGCCGAGCCGCGGGAGCTCGCCGCCGCCCGGGTGTGAATCCACACGGGATCGGTGGCTGCAGCCGAGCGGCGCTACTCCGCTTGCAGACGACGGAGGTCGTGAGCGAGCGCGGGAGGCGTGAGCTGATCGAGCGGGAACGCGACGCGCTGGAAGCCGCGCTTGTCGACGAGCACGACCCGCGCGGAGTGCTCGAAGGTCTTCCCGCGGGGATCCTCGCCCTGCGGCTGGATGCCGTAGGCGTCCCACACGGGACGCAGCTGCGCCTCGGAGCCGAGGACGAAACGCATGCGGCCCGTCAGGCGACGGGCGCTCAGGAACCGCCGCGCCCGGGCGGGGGTGTCGTCGGCCGGGTCCACGGAGACGGCGAGCGCCTCGACCTCCTCGGCCCGCGGCCCGAGATCGTCGAGCGCACCGACGATCTGCGAGGCCGCGATCGGGCAGGTGTCCTCGCAGGTCGTGTAGAGGAAGGTCAGTACGGTCACCCTGCCGCGGCCGGTGGCCAGCCCGACTTGCGCTCCGTCCTGATCGCGCAGCCGGAAGTCGGCGGCGCGGGCGCCCGGGGGGCTCACGGCGCCGGCGAAGCCCGAGGACCCGACGCTGAACGGCCGGACAGCCGCGCCGCGGGGCCGGTCGCCGAGGACCATCACGGCGCCGAGGGCGACGGCGACCAGCGCGAGCGCGGCGGCAAGGGTGAGCTGGACGCGGGCGAGCACCGCAGTCCAGGGTAGGCGGCCTCTGGCGGCGCGGGCCCCGCGCGGCCGCGTTGTAGCGTCGGCGCATGAACACCAAACAGGGCGCCCTCGTCGCCGCGATCCTCGGCACGACGGTCGTGTCGGTCGACGCGACGGTGATCAACGTCGCGCTGCCGGCGATCGGCGACGACCTCGGCGGCGGCCTGGCCGGCCAGCAGTGGGTCGTCAACGCCTACCTGCTCACCCTCGCCGCGCTCATCCTGATCTCGGGCTCGCTGGCCGACCTGTTCGGGGAGCGCCGGATCTTCGGGCTCGGGGTCGCCGCGTTCGGCGTCACGAGCGTCCTCTGCGCGGCGGCGCCGACCATCGAGGTGCTTGTGGCCGCGCGCGCGCTGCAGGGCGTCTCGGGCGCACTGCTGACTCCGGCGGCACTGGCGATCCTCATCGCCGTCTTCCCGCCCGAGGAGCGCGGCAAGGCGATCGGCACGTGGACGGCGTGGAGTGGCGTCGGGCTGCTGCTCGGCCCGGTGCTCGGGGGGCAGATCGTCGACTCCACCTCGTGGCGCGTGGTCTTCGCGATCAACGTCCCGCTCGTGCTGGGGACGCTCGCGATCGCGTCGCGCCACGTCCCCGAAGTCCGCCGCCGGACCGCCGGCGAACCGCGGCCGCACGTCGACATCCACGGCGCGGTGCTCTGCGCGCTCGGGCTCGCCGGCCCGACGTTCGCGCTCATCCAGCAGCCCGGGTACGGGTGGGGGAGTCCCGCGGTGCTGATCGGGCTGCTCGGTGGCCTCGCGTTCTTCGCGGCATTCCTGCGGCACGAGGGACGAGCACGGGAGCCGATGCTGCCGCTCGGCCTGTTCGACCGCCCGAACTTCCGCTGGGGCAACCTCGAGACTCTGTCGATGTACGGTGGCCTGACGCTCTTCATCTTCTTCGTCGGGCTGTTCCTGCAGCAGGTGGCGGGCTACTCGGCACTCGAGGCGGGGACGATCGGCCTGGTCCCGACCGGCATGATGTTCGTGCTCTCGCGGCGCTTCGGTGCGCTCGCCGACCGCTACGGCCCGCGGCTGTTCATGGGCATCGGGCCGTTCGTGGTCGCCGCGGGCTTCCTGGGGATGCTGCGTCTGGACGAGCGCGTCTCCTTCGTCACCGACTTGCTCCCCGGGCTGCTCCTTTTCTCCCTCGGCATCTCGATCACGGTCTCCCCGCTGACCGCCGCGGTCCTCGCCGACGCCGACGAGTCCAACGCGGGGATCGCCTCGGCGGTCAACAACGCGGTCGCGCGTACCGCCGGGCTGCTGGCCACCGCGGCGGTCGGCGCGGCGCTGGCGGCCTCCTACACGTCCGCGGTGACGCGCAACCTGGAGGGCGAGCGCCTCTCCCCGGAGGCCGTCGCGCTCGTCGAGCGGGCCAGGGACCGTGCGCTCAACGTGCCGGACGTCGACACGCTCCCGGCGCGTGATCGCTTCGTGGTGGTCGAGGCGACGCGGGCCGCCGCGATCGACGCCTTCCACCTGGGGATGCTCATCGCCGCCGGGCTGCTGGTGGTCGGCGGGCTGATCGGCCTGCTCAAGATCCGCAACCCCGATCCGCAGGACGTCCGCTGCGCCGACTGCCCGGGCGGGCAACTCGCGGGGGCGCCGCTGGAGGTCGCCGAGGTTCCACGGCGGGAGCCCGCGCCGGCGTGAACCCAGCGAGCCGAGCCCGCGTGCCTGCTACCGTGACAGCATGCAGCTGACCCTCCGCGTGGACGCCGCCTTGGCCGATGGCCTCAAGTGCGCGGCCACCGAGCGCGGGCAGAGCGTCAACGCCTTTGCCACCGCCGTTCTCCGCGCCGCGATCGATCCGGACCTGGCCGGTGCGGAGGCCGAGAAGGTGCGTGAGCGGCTTCTGCGCGCCGGGCTGTTGGCGGCGTCGCAGCCCGGGCCGCGGAGCGCGATCGATCCCCAGGCGCTCGGCGACGCCCGCCGCGCCGCGGGACGCGGCACCCCGGTCGCGGATCTCGTCGGCGAGGAGCGTCGCTGACGGCCTTCGCCGACTCCTCGGCGCTGGTCAAGCTCTACGCGGACGAGGCGGGCGACGCCGCGGTGCGCTCCCGCGATCTCTACGTGGTCAGCGCGATCGCTCGCGTCGAGGTCCCGGCCGCCCTGTGGCGCAAACAGCGGCTGGACGAGGTTTCGGCCGACGCATGCGCGCTGCTCGTCCGGGCCTTCGAGGCCGATCTCGCCTCCGGCGGCGCCGGAACCCAGCTGCTCGCCGTCGCGCTCGCCGGTCCCGTGCTCGACGACGCTGCTCTTCTCGCGGCGCGCCGGGGCCTGCGCGCCTACGACGCTGTGCAGCTCGCCTGCGCGCGGGCGGCGCGGCGGGCGGATCCCGGAATCGACACGTTCGCCTGCTTCGATGTCGCGCTGAGCGCGGCCGCCGCGGCGGAGGGCTTCGTCGGGCTCACGGCGGCCTGAACCGGCCGCGGGGCCCGCAGCGGGCGGCGGGGCAGCCCACCACGCTGAGAGCCGGGCACCCCGGCGCTGCGAGGGCGAAGAAGGAGGCGGTGCCCGGCAGCGGGACGGTGGGGCCGTCGGCGGGATCGATGCTCTCGGGACTGGCGGAGAAGACGGTCGGCAGGACGACCCCGGTGCTGCCGAGCGGACCGCGGACGACGAAGCCGGGTCGCGTGGCAGGCCGGCAACCGGCGGCGGCGCGGCCGAGGCGGGAAGCACCGGCCGGGGCGGCGCGCACCCGCCGCGGCTCGTGAACCTGTTCTTCGGCCCGGTCTGCTCACGGCTCGATGAGCCCGCGGCGGATCGCGTAGCGCACGAGCTGGACGCGGTCGCGCATGCCGAGCTTGCGCAGCAGGTTGCCGCGGTGGGACTCGACGGTCTTCTCCGAGAGGTGGAGCACCTCGCCGATCTCACGGTTCGTGTGGGCCTCGGCGATGAGTTTGAGCACCTCCTGCTCGCGCGGGCTCAGCGGCTCCGACGGACCCGGCGAGCGGTCGGACACCCACTCGCGGATCAAGCGCTCCTCCGCGGCGTTGGTCAGGAACGGCTCGCCGCGCAGCACCGCGCGGACCGCGTCGACGAGTGCCGTGTCGGCTTCCATCTTGAGGACGTAGCCGCCGGCGCCTGCCTTGAGCGCCTCGAAGAGGTAGCGCTCGTCGTCGTGCATGGAGAGGATGAGCACCGCGATGTCCGGGTCCTGCGCCCGGATCTCGCGCGCGGCCTGCAGCCCCGTGAGCTTCGGCATCGACACGTCGAGGATGCAGAGGTCAGGGCGCGTGCGCAGCGCGGCGGCGACCGCCTCGGCGCCGTCGGCGGCCTCGGCGACGACGTCCATGTCGGCCTGCTTGTCGAGCAGGAGCTTCAGGCCGGAGCGCACGACGCCGTGGTCGTCGGCGATGAGCAGGCGGGCGGTCATGAGCCCACCGCCTCCCCGATCAGCCCGTGGCGGGGCGGCGCGGGTGGCGGCACGCTCGGCCGCCGGTCGCCGATCGTCAGCTCGACGGTGGTCCCCACCCCCGGGGTGGACAGGACGGCCAGGCTCCCGCCGGCGAGCAGCGCACGCTCGCGCATGCCCGCGAGCCCGAGGCCCCGTGGAGCGTGGGGATCGATCCCGCGGCCGTCGTCGACGACCCGGACGACGGCGCGGCCGTCGCGGCGGCGCACCTCGACGTGGACGGATCGCGCGTGCGCGTGGCGCGTGACGTTCGACAAGGCCTCCTGCACCACGCGGTAGGTCACGAGCTGGGCGTCGGCGTCCATCGCGTCGTCGAGCCCGGCGGCGAGGTCGAGGGTGGCCGCGACCCGGGCCTGGCGCCCGAAGCGCTCGACCTGCGTGCGCAGCGCGGCTTGGAGACCGTGGTCGTCCAGGGCGGTCGGGCGCAGCTCGCGGGCGAGGTGCAGCAGCTCTTGCATCGCCTGGGTGGCGACCTCCTGGGTGTCGCGCAGCTCGGCGGCCAGCTCGGGCGGCGCACCCTGCGCCATGGCCTGCAGGCGCAGCAACACGCCCGTGAGCGCCTGGTTGGCCTCGTCGTGCAGGTCGCGCGCGAGGCGAGCGCGCTCGGCCTCCTGGGCACGCAGGACCGCGCTCGCGCCCGCGGAGCGCTCCTGCTCGACGCGGTCGAGCATGCGGTTGAAGGCCTCGCGCAGACGCACCACGTCCTCGGAGTCGGCCGCCATGGCGCTCGCACGCACGCCCGGGGTGGCGAGGTCGACGCGCTCCATGGTCGCGATGAGCTCCTCCAGCGGGGCGAAGCGGCGCCGCAGCACGATGCCGTTGACGAGCACGGTGGCGAGGATCGCCGCGGCCAGGACCAGGAACTGGCGGCTCTCGGGGGCCTGGGAGAAGTCAAGCTGAGCTGCGACGCTCGCCGCGAGCACGGCGGCGACCACGAGGGCCGCGTTGACGGCGAGAATCTGGTGGTGGAGGGCCCGGCCGCGCATGGTCACCTCGGTACATCGGCGCTTCGGGCGCCCAGCCGTAGCCCGCTATACTTTCTGAAGCAAACCCGATCAGCATTAGGTGGTTTCTCCATGAGCCCTTCCGGCGCCGAGTTCATCAAGCAGATCAAGTCCGAGGTCGAGGAAGTCGATCCCTCCGACGTCGAATCGCTGCTCAGGGCAGGCGAGAGCTCCAACGGTCACGGCCCGAGCCCGAGGGTGGCGGTCGTCGACGTGCGCGAGAGCGACGAGCTCGTATCGGGCAAGCTGCCCGGCGCCACCGCCATCCCGCGCGGGTTCCTCGAGAGCCGGATCGAGGCCACGATCCCCGATCGCTCCCAGAAGGTCGTCCTCTACTGCGCCTCCGGGGCCCGCTCCGCGCTGGCGGCCAACACGCTGGTGCGTGACCTCGGCTACGAGGACGTCGTCTCCATGAAGGGCGGCATCACGCTCTGGAAGGACCGCGGCTACGACGTCGAGGTGCCGTTCGCCTTCACCCCCGAGCAGCGCCAGCGCTACTCCCGGCACTTCCTGCTGCCCGAAGTGGGGGAGGAGGGCCAGCGCAAGCTGCTCCAGGCCAAGGTGCTCCTGCTCGGCGCGGGCGGCCTGGGCTCCCCGACCGCGCTCTACCTCGCCGCGGCGGGCGTCGGCACCATCGGGATCGTCGACGACGACACCGTCGACGTCTCGAACCTGCAGCGCCAGGTCATCCACTCCACCGCGACCCTCGGCGTTGCGAAGGTCGACTCGGCCGAGCAGGCGATCCACGCGCTCAACCCGGAGGTCAAGGTGGTCAAGTACCAGACGCGCCTGGACTCCTCGAACATCATGGACATCCTCGAGGGCTACGACCTCGTCGTCGACGGCGTGGACAACTTCCCGACGCGCTACCTGCTCAACGACGCGTCCGTCCGCCTGAAGATCCCCGTGGTGAGCGCCGCGATCCTCGGCTTCGAGGGTCAGCTCTCGGTCTTCGCCCCCTACGACGGGCCGTGCTACCGCTGCCTGTTCCCGGTGCCGCCGCCGGCCGAGCTCGCGCCGTCCTGCGGCGCCAACGGCGTTCTCGGCGTGCTGCCCGGCACCATGGGCCTGCTGCAGGCGACCGAAGTCATGAAGCTCGTCATGGGGACGGGCACGCCGCTGATCGGTCGCCTCCTGATGTACGACGCGCTCGAGGCGACCACGACGGAGCTCAAGGTCCGCCGTGACCCCGAGTGCCCGATCTGCTCGCGCCCGCCCGAAGACATAGCTCCGGAGGAGATGGGCGTCTTCCCGGACTACGAGGCGTTCTGCGCCGCCGCCGGCTAGGAAGGTCAGATGTGTCGCCGTGTGGTTTCCTGCGACCGCGCGGATCCTCCAACACCCTCCTAGCCCCGAACCCCCACCAGAGACCGAGAACACCATGGCCACTGTCCGTATCCCCCCTGTCCTGCGTCCGTCCGTCGGCGGCGAGCGCGAGGTCACCGCCGAGGGCGAGAACGTCGGTGACGTGCTGCGCGCGTTGACCACCTCGCATCCCGACACCTCCGCGCAGATCTTCGGGCCCGACGGGGACCTCAACCGCTACGTCAACGTCTATCTCAACGACGAGGACGTGCGCGTGCTCGACGGCCTCGACACGAACGTCGGCGGCTCGGACGTCCTGGTCATCCTGCCCGCTATGGCAGGCGGAGCGTAGCTCCAGTCGCCAGGCCGCGCCGCAGGCGAGAGGTGCAGGCGGAGCGTAACCTCGGCTGGGCTACCCTCTGACCATGGCCGTTCCGCCCCTGGAGACCCGCCCCTGCGGCGGCCGCTACACCGACCTCGTGCAGGCGATCGGGAACACGCCGCTCGTCGAGCTCAAGCGCCTGTCACCCAACCCCGGCGTCCGCATCTGGGCCAAGCTGGAGTCGGCCAACCCGACCGGGTCGATCAAGGACCGCGTGGCGCGCTCCCTGATCGAGGACGCCGAGGAGAAGGGCCTGATCAAGCCCGGCCAGACGATCCTCGAGCCGACCTCCGGCAACACGGGGATCTCGCTCGCGATGATCTGCTCGCGCAAGGGCTACAGGCTGAAGGTCGTCATGCCCGACAACGTGACGCCCGAGCGCACCCAGCTGCTGAAGATGTACGGCGCGGAGATCGTCTCCTCTCCCGGCGACCAGGGCTCCAACGGGGCGGTGGCGATGGCCGTGGAGATGGCCGCCGCGGACGCCTCGTACTACATGCCCTACCAGTACGGCAACGAGGCCAACCCGCTCGCCCACTACAACGGCACGGCGGTGGAGATCCTGCACGAGCTCGACGGGCAGGTCGACGCCTTCGTGGCGGGCCTCGGCACGGGCGGCACGCTCATGGGCACGGCCCGGCGTTTCAAGGAGGAGCTCGGGGACCGGGTGACGATCGTCGCGGCCGAGCCGATGCAGGGCGAGCCCGTGCAGGGCCTGCGCTCCCTCGACGACGGCTTCATCCCGCCGATCATCGACATCGCGCTGCTGGACCGGAAGATCTTCGTCAGCAACCGCGACGCGATCGTCTGGACACGGAAGCTGCTCGACGAGGAGGGCCTCTTCGCCGGCGTCTCGTCCGGTGCGATCGCGAAGGTCGCCGTGCGGATCGCCAGCGAGATGGACGAGGGCAACGTCGTCTTCATCGTCTGCGACGACGGCTGGAAGTACCTGTCCTCCGGCGTCTACACGCTCCCCGTCGACGAGGTCGCCAACCTCGACTCGACGGTGTGGTGGTAGACAGCAGAGTGATCTGCGCTTCCCTGCGGCCCGCAGGAACACGAGAACTTCACCACGAGAACCCCACGAGAAGCTAGGACACACCTATGCCCAACATCGGTCCCATGGAACTGATCATCGTCCTCGCGATCGCCTTGATCGTGCTCGGCCCGAAGAAGCTTCCCGAGGTCGGCAGGTCGGTCGGCAAGGGCATGCGCGAGTTCAAGGACTCGATCAGCGGCGACAACCGTCGCGACGACGACGAGCTGGTGGCGGGCCGCAGCGAGTAGCGCGCTACCGTCCGGGGAGATGCAGATCTCCCCGCACCTACTTGCTTTGGTGGTCGAGCATGCGGTGCGCGACGCCCCGAACGAATGTTGCGGCGTCGTGGCGGTGCGCGACGGCGTCGCCGAGGCCGTCCACCCGCTCGAGAACGTCGCTGCGAGCCCCTTGCGCTTCGAGGTCGACGGGCTGGCGCTGCACCACCTGCTGACCGAGATCGAGGACGGGGGCGCCCGGCTCGGCGCGATCTATCACTCCCACACGCGTTCGGCGCCCTATCCCTCGCAGACGGACATCAACTTCGCCGCGGGCTGGCCCGGCACGGAATGGCTCATCGTGGGAACCAGCGGTTCCGAGCCCAAGCTGCACAGCTACCTGATCGACAGCGGCGAGGTCAGCGAGGTCACGCTGACGTGAGCGGCGCGTCCCTCGTCTGCTCGGGCTGCGCCGCCCCGGCACCCGCCGGCGAGCGTTTCTGCGACGCGTGCGGCATGCCGCTCGTGTTCGCCGGTGTCACCGGCGCCCCCGAGATGACCGAGCGCCAGGAGCGCGCCCGCAAGACCAAGAAGCAGTACAGCGAGGGGCCGCTCGTGCGCGTCGCCGTCGGCCGCCACCAGGCCGAGGCCGAGCTCATCCAGGGGCTCCTGCTCGAGCACGGCGTGCCGTCGATGTACAAGCGCTCGGCCGGTTTCGACGTGCCGGACATGCTCTTCTCCGGGCCGCGCGACGTGTTCGTCCCGCAGTCGGGCGAGGAGGTCGCCCGCGAGGTGCTCGGGGACGTGGAGGCCGAGCACGCGGCCGCCGGCGCCCGCGCCGCGGCCGACGGCGAGGCCGTCCCGCGCCGCGCCGGGCGCTCCACGCGCACGATGGCCGTCGGCCTGTCGATCTGCCTCGGCCTGCTCTCCGTCGTGCCCGCTGCCGTCCTGCTCTCCCGCGCGTTCTAGCCTGGTGCGATGAGTCGGCGCGTCTCGAGCGTCATGCTGGTGGTCGTCGTCGTGCTCGGGGCGCTGACGGTGGCCGTCGCCTCGGCCGTGCGCGCGACGAGCGGCGCCGCGGCACCGGAACGGCAGGCCGTCGTCGCGGCGCCCG
>CADCVR010000035.1 GCA_902806205.1 uncultured Solirubrobacteraceae bacterium
CGCCGGCATAGGTGCCAGTGAGCGCGCCCTGGCTGAAGCGGCCGCTCGGGGCGAACACGTTCCAAACGAGCTGGCCGCCCGCCGTCGCGCCGATGTCGAGGCCGTAATTCGTGATGCGGCCCGTGTAGATCTCGAACTCGCCCCGCGAGTTCGTGAAGGTGCAGGCCATCGAGCGTCGCATGGTGACGATCAGGCCGATGCCGCCGGAGACCTCGCAGTTGAGCACGCCGACCTGGACGTTCTGGGCCTGCGCGGCGGGGCTGGCCAGCGCGACCGCCACGGCGGCGGGCGCGAAAACCCTGCGGATCATGATGCATCTCCTTGAGAGGTGGTGACGAGAACGGCACCCTTACCCGGCCGCTCGGAGCTTGGCCATGGACTTCTCCGTCAGGCGACCGCTGCGCGGGTTCGGGCCAGGAGCGCATGCGGCAGCAGCGCCGCAACGACGACGGCTCCCGCCGCCGCGGCGGCGGGAGCCGTCAACGGAGTCCCGGGCCAGCCTGCCGTCACGTCGATGCCGAGCGCTCGCGGCGCACCGAGGACGAGCGCACCCCACGAGAGCGCGGCAAGGCTGAGAAGAGCCCGGCCGAGCGGCCTCCAGCCGATCGCGACCTGCCAGCGTGCGAGCGCGCTCCCGAGCCCCAGCGCAAGCCCGCAGACGATGGCGGACGTAAGGGCGCCAAAGGCGAAGGCGACGGGCAACGGCGTGTTGCGGATGAATGCCATGATCGCGGCCATGTAGCCCGGCCGGAGGATCAGGCCGCCGAAGGTCGGGTGCAGGCAGGCGGCGAGGAAGAGCGCGAGACCGAGTGGGGCGCCGATCAGGCGCGGCTACTCAGCCGCGCCTGAGTAGCCGCGCTGGCGGTCGGGCGCGGCGCCGAATCGGTCGGCGAGGCCGGAGGCGAGCAGGATGTCCGTCTTGTGCACGCGGCTCGGCGAGTTATAGGTCAGGTAGGTCGCCTTCCCGGCGATGGGGCGGGTGGCCGCCAGCGTGAGCCGCGAGTCCATCCCGCCCGACAGCGACACGACGAGCGGGTGCGTCTGGGCGATGCGCGCGAACTGCCCGCTGAGCGCGGGGACGACGGTGTCGACGATCTCCCGTTCGGGCAGCACCTCGTGGTCGCGGGCGGGGTAGAAGCGCGTCATGGTCCGCGAGGCGACCTCGAAGCGCTGGTTCGGGGTGACGATCTCGACGCCCTCGTACGGGGTCAGCAGGCCGGGCATGTAGCGCCCGCCGCGGTCGCGCGCGGGATGCGATCGCCACGTGCGGGCGAACTCAGTCTCCTCGGCACCCGTCATCTCGGCCACCAGGCGGGGATGCGAGGCGACGACGGTGGCGCCGGCCACCTCCGCGTGACACGCCGGGAAGGTTCCCGTCGCGTCCAGGATGAGGTGCACCCCGCCGCGCTCGAGGAAGAGGACGTGGCCGCCGGCCGTGTAGCGCAGCGCCTCGTAGAGCCGGCTCCAGCTTCGCGACAGCGCGCCGGCGAGCGCCCTGACCACATCGGCATCCGTGTGCTCGAGCGCCCGCACGTCGCAGATCAGGCCGAGGGCGTGGACGGTTGCCCGGCGGGCGGCCACGGCGTGGTACGGCGTCCGCGGGTCGTGCCGCAGGACGAGGGAGCCGACCCGCCGCTGCGCCCAGCGTCTCGTCCACCACGCGAGCCGCTCGTTCGTGCCGGCCCCGGCCGGGGCCAGCAGCCAGCCGCGCCTGAAGGGCTCGCTGAACGGGTCGGTGGCCGCGTCGCGCATGACGCCTGAATACTTCCATGCGGTGGCCGCGGCAGCGCCCTTGGGCGCCGGGTAGGAGCGCTCCGATGCCGGGGACGGAGCAGCTCGTCATCCGGGTCGACCTCGACCCGCGAGGCCCGTAGGCCTACTCCTGCCCGAGGATGTCCTCGTCCTCGTCGGCCATCCCCTGCAGCAGCTCGAGCGCGGTGGCCTGGGCGGGCGTCCCGGCGATCTCCCCGTTGCCGAGGTCCTCGAGCTGCGGGAAGAAGGAGGCGTGGACGGCGACCTGGTCCCCGCCGGCGTCCTCGAAGACGACGACGGCACGGCCGGGGCCCTCGGGGTCGCCCTCGGCGTCGGGCTGCCCCTCGACCGGCAGCGCGGCGGCCGCGGCGGTGAGGACGGCGACGGCGAGATCGCGCCAGTGGCCGACGGCCTGGTTGCGCTCCTCGTCGGTCATGCCTTCGAAGTGGTGGCGGTTGCGATCGGCCAGCGCGGCGACGGCGGCGTTGAGCGGCCCTTCGGCGAGCAGGTCCTCTGGAGTGGCGGTCACGGGCAGCAGTATGGCGACGCGGGCGCGGATAGCCTGGAGCGGGTGCCGCCCGTCCGCCTGCTCTTCGTCTGCCTGGGCAACATCTGCCGCTCCCCGACGGCCGAGGGCGTCATGCGCCATCTGCTCGAGACGGAGGACCTGACGGAGCGGGTGGAGATCGACAGCGCCGGCACGGGCGACTGGCACGTCGGCGAGTCGCCCGACGCGCGCTCGGTCGAGGCGGCGCGCGGGCGCGGCGTCACGCTGGCGGGCGCGGCGCGGCAGGTCACCGTCGCGGACTTCGAGGCCTGGGACCTCCTGCTCTGCGCGGACCGCAGGAACGCGGCGGTGCTCCTGGCGCTCGCGCCGGACGCCGCGGCGGCCGAGAAGGTGCGGCTGCTGCGTGAGTTCGACCCGGACTCCGTGGCCGCCGGCCGGGTGGATGTGCCGGATCCGTACTTCGGCGAGGACGGCTTCGAGGAGGTGCTCGATATCGTCGAGGCCGCATGCGCCGGCCTCTTGGAGCACCTGCAGAGGCGGCGCGAGGGGGCTCGCCGGTAGCGTGGCCGCCCGATGCTGACCGTGCACCCCGAGGTCGCGGGCGTCCTGCGCGCCGGGGGGCCCGTCGTCGCCCTCGAGTCGACTCTTGTCGCCCACGGCCTGCCCCGACCGGACAACCTTCGCGTCGCGCGGGAGGTCGAGGCCGCGGTGCGCGAGGAGGGCGCGGTGCCCGCGACGATCGCGCTCGTCGAGGGTCAGCTGCGGGTAGGTCTCGACGACGTCGCACTGGACGCGATCGCGCTGGGCGACGGCGTGGTGAAGTGCTCCACGCGCGACCTCGCGATCGCCGCGGCGCGCGGCGCGACGGGCGCCACGACCGTCGCGGCCACCGCCCACCTCGCCGCGCAGGCCGGCATCGAGTTCTTCGCGACGGGCGGCCTCGGCGGCGTGCACCGCCAGGCCGCGGCGACCCGGGACGAGTCGGCAGACCTCGTCGGCCTCGCCCGCACGCCGATCATGGTCGTCTGCGCGGGCGTGAAGTCGATCCTGGACGTGGGCGCGACGCTCGAGCGGCTCGAGACGCTCGGGGTCTCCGTCGTCGGCTACGGCACCGACCGCTTCCCGGGCTTCTACCTGCGCGACTCCGGCCATCCGGTGCAGTGGCGCGTCGACACGCCCGGCGAGGTGGTCGGCATCCTGCGGGCGCGGGCACGGCTGGCCCTCGAGGGAAGCGCACTCGTCCTCGCCAACCCGGTCGCGGAGGCCGACCAGCTCGACCCCATCCTCCACGACCGGGTGCTTCTCGAGGCGCTTGCCGCCGCTGAGGCGGAAGCGATCCGTGGCCGCGACGTGACGCCGTTCCTGCTCGGCCGCTTCCACGAGCACACGGGCGGCGCCAGCCTCGAGGTCAACGTCCGCCTCGTCCTGGCCAACGCGCGCCTGGCGGCGCGGATCGCGGTGGCGGCGTCGGCCGGATGAGCCGCGGGTCGTCGCGCTCGGCGACTGATGGTAGGCCCGTGCGCTGACGGGCGAGGGCGATCCGCAGCGCGCCGCGTTCGCCCTGGCACGCCGCGCCCGCGCGGAGGTCGTCGTGACGCTCGGCGGCGCGGATGCGCGGTGGAGTGACGGAAGCACGGTCCTCCGAGCGTCCGGGGAGCGGGGGCGCGTCCGGCATCGCCGCCACTAGTCTGCCCAGCGCATGCGCCGCCTGCCGCAGGTCGCCCGCCTCGACGACCCCGACGCGGCCCGAGCCGCGTCGAGTACGCCGTCCCGGCGCTGGGAGAGCCGTTGACCGCCACGCGCCGCGTGCCGTGACCACGCTCGCGTTCGACCGCGCGGGGTCCGGCCCGCGGGTGCTGCTCGTGCACGGGCTCGGCGGCGAGCGCCACGTGTGGGAGCCCGTGTGGCCTGCGCTGACGGCGCGCTGCGACGTGCTGAGGATCGACCTGCCGGGCTTCGGCGCCTCCGACCCGCTGCCCGCGGGAAGCGACGTCAGCCCGCAGGGGCTCGCCCGGGCGGTCGCTGCCTTCCTCGCCGAAGCAGGCTTTGATCGCCCGCACGTCGCGGGCAACTCGCTTGGCGGCTGGGTCGCCCTGGAGCTCGCACGGCTCGGTCTCGCGCGCTCGGTCACCGCGCTGTGCCCCGCGGGCTTCTGGGTCCGCACGCAGGGTCCGCTGGACCCGGGTCCGCGCCGCGCGCTGATGGCGCTGCGGCCGCTGATCGGCCTGACGTTCGCCTTTCCCGCAGTGCGCCGGCGGGTGCTCGGCGGGGTGATGGTCCACCCCGAACGCCTGGGATACAGCGCGAGCGTGCGGATCGCCAGCGCCTACGCGGGCAGCCGCGGCTACGTCGAAGCGCAGAGCGCGATGCGCGCGCGCCGGCTGGAGGACGGCGTCGGCATCGACGTCCCGGTGACGCTCGCCTGGGCGGAGCACGACCGGCTCGTCGGTCCCCAGCGCGTCGCGCTGCACCCCACCCGGGTCGAGCTCATCCGCGACGCCGGGCACGTCCCGATGTGGGACGCGCCCGAGCGCGTGACGGACCTCGTGCTCGAGGACGCGCTGGCCGGCGCGGACGCAACCCCGCCGACCGGATGAGCTAACCCGCGACACCCCCGGCGCCCCTCGTCGAGGCGCAGTGGCGCTAGCTTCCAGCAACGGCACGTCGGCAGTCGGGATGCGCAAGGGTTCGCGTCGAGCGTCGCACGTTCGTCCGGACCGACCCAGCTGCACGCGTCGTGCTCATCAGCGTGCAGTCGCTCGAGTTGACCCGCGCGACGACGGCCGGCGCTCTAGACTGCGGCGCGCACGGAGAGGTGGCCGAGTGGCTGAAGGCGCCCGCCTGCTAAGTGGGTATGGGGGTGAAACCCCCATCGAGGGTTCGAATCCCTCCCTCTCCGCTGCCCACGCCGCAGCACCACCGTGGCTTCGGACGAGCTACCATGGCCCGCTGCTGTACCCCACGCGCCCGTAGCTCAGCTGGATAGAGCGTCGGTCTACGGAACCGAAGGTCAGAGGTTCGAATCCTCTCGGGCGCGCTAATGAAACCCCTGGTAATGCGGGGGTTTCTTCGTTCCGGGAGTCAGGCGCAGGGCGCGAGTTCGCTCGGGAGTACCACTCCGGAGTACCAAACGGAGCCTTCCGCGTGCGCGACTGCACGCATTGCGGCTGGGTCGGGCGAGCGCGGCGAGGGTGTGGTGCGGCACCTGAGCGGCGCGATGAACACTCGTCGGGCATGGCTGGCGAACGACGAAAGGGTCTGGGTGGTGGATTGCGTGGTGACGGGCCGAACGCGGATCCCCTCGCGGGGCAATCAATGCGCGGTTCCGCGGCCGGCAGGAACCAGCGCTTGCGGCTGAGGCTGTTGCACAAAGCCGCTCCGGATAACGCGGATCAATGCCCCGATCTCCGCGCTGAGCACCCTGCCGAAGCGCACGTCGCCCTCGGCCAAAGCTGCCTGACGGACGACTTGGAGCTCGCTCCGTGGAAGGAAGGTTTAGAACGCGCTCAGCGACGTCGCCAGGGGTTTGTGCGACAGCCTCGGCTGGAAGCACAAGTTCGCCTTGGCTGCGCCAACCTCGATAGACGCGGCACGGGCTCGGCCCTCGGGCTATCCAGCGGCGCCCGGATATGCTCCGCCCCTCGTCTGCGCGAGAAGGGGCGCTCGCGCCGGCGCGGGGCGGATCCCCGTCCCGAGCGCAGCAGCGCCGGATCTCGGCCCGCCCTGGTTGTCTAGACGGAAGCGGAGGCGGCCGCGTGATCGCTGCTCAGGCGGGCCAGCAGGTCCTCACGCGGCGGGCCGGCTGGCGACGGCTTTCCGAGCTGGCCGAGGATGGTCTCGATTCGCTCATGCAAAGCGTGGTCGTCGTCGAAGACGGCGGTGCGGTCAAGCAGACCGATGCGACGGATGGTTCGGCGAAGGATCGCGTCGTCGTGAGGCGCAGCGGCCAGCGCGCCCACGAACGAGAAGAGCGGATAGCAGCTGTCGCGACGGCCGATCTGGAGCGGCTCGCCGCTCCAGCGCAGCGAACGCGCTGCGTCAGTGGCGCAGGCGAGCGCGTGCCGCTCGCGGGCCTCGGGACCGGCGAGCGCCCGGTAACGCTCCACGATCGCATCCGCGTCGGGTGCTTCAGCACTGGCGTCGGCCAACGCCTGTGCGTGGGCGAGCGCAAACGACAGGCCGTAGGCGAACGCCGGATCGGTGTGGCAGAAGGCGTCTCCGACGGCGACGATCCCCGCTAAGCGCGGATCGCCCGTTCGCTCAACGTTCATCAGACCGCCCATCGGCATGACGCCGGTGATCGGCCGCCCGTAGTCCGTCGAAGTCATGACGTCAAGTGGCGTGATCTGAGAGCAGGCTGCTCGCCACGCCTGTTCGTGTCGCAGCATGCGTAGCTGGTGGTCAGCCGCCGGAACGAGGAGGATCACCGCGAAAGTTCGGTTGTCGCCGCGGAAGGTGTTGAACCCCATGTATCCGAGGTCACCACGCGGGTTCAGGACCGGCGCGTCAAGGTGCTGGACACCATCGGCAAGCCGGAAGTAGCGGCAGTAGTAGACGGCTCCCGAGTCGGTCGCCTCGCCGGTCGCCCGCGACCAGCCGCCGGGGCAGCGGTAGCGACCCAGGGCGTCGACCACCAAGTCGCCGCGAATAGGACCGCCCTCGTCGACGGTGACACCCGTGGCGCGCGCTGCTCCGTCGTCGCTCGACAGCAGCCCCGTCACGCGGACGCCGCCGAGCATCTCGACTGCCGGCTCGGCGGCTACCGCGCGCCGCAGTGCCCACTCGATGACCGGTCGCCGGACCCACAGGTACACCAGGTCTTCGTCGCCGGGCTGGCGTGGTCCCCGGAGCTTCAGCGCGAGGTCTTGCGGATCAGCCCCGGCTTCCAGCAGCGTGTCAAGGACGTCGGGAGCCCAATCCGACAGCAACCGCCGTCCACGCGGCAGGAACGCGTGTGGCTGAAAGTAGTGCGGGATCCCACGGCGCTCGACGTCAAAGGCGCCGTCGTGCGGCCCGCCGGGATGGACCCGATCACGTTCCAGGACGACCGCCTCATGTCCAGCCCTCGCGACGGCCAGCGAAGCCGCCAGTCCCGCCACCCCGCCTCCCGCGACGACGAACCTCATACGCCCAAGCTAACCGACCGGCGGCGCAGCCGGCAAACGGCTTGCATGCAACTTCGACCCGACCCAACCCACCAACCCCGACCTGAGCGAGCGAATCACGCGGAGCGCCTCTTAGCCCTGACCCACCGGTCGGGTGGGCGGTTCTGTCCGGTGCGAAAGGAAGAGACCTCCAGTGCAGGGCTTTACGGCTGTTCGCGGCAGCCGGGGCCTGCAACAGGAGGTCACCTTCATGGTGCACGATGACGAGGCCGTCGGACTGAACGGGCTGCAGGTCGATTTCGACGATGAGCGGGCGGTCTCGGCGGCCGGGGTGATGCTCGTCGCGACGCTCGCGCAGCGGCTGGGGATCGAGGCGCTCGCGGGTGATCTGGTCCGGCTGCGCGGCGACCGCGCGGGCGCGGCCAACGCGGGGCGCAAGGTGATGGCCTTGGTGTTCGCGATGGTCCTCGGCGCGGATAGCATCGATGACTGCAACGTGCTGCGCGCGGGGCGCACACGCCGGCTGCTCGGCGGCTGGGTGCCGGCACCGTCGACGTTGGGGACGTTTCTGCGCGCGTTCCGAACAGTCGTCGGACGACGTCGCTGCGTAGGTCGATCTTGCCGGGAACTTCCCAGGTGCTCACTGAGCGCAGTCTCGAACTCACGCATGAACCGCGCAACCCCGCGCTCCCATAGACGTCGGTATCGCTTTGGCCGACAGGAGGATCGACGGGCCACAGAGCGCCGGAATGCGCGATTAGGAGCATTCCCTCGCCGCAATGACGGTGCCCGCGACGGCGGGCTGGACCGGGGCCATGCTCGAAGGGCGTCGCGTTGGTAGAGGACCAAGCCGATGGCTCACACCGCGGTCGAAGATGCCGGTCTAAGATCGCTCCACGTGATGCAAGTGACAAGCGTCGAGATTGATAGCGGACGCTTCGCCGGTCGCCAGACGTTCCGACTGCTGCCGAACCGCCCGCTGCGCTGCGCGAGTAGCTCACCGGCGGGCGAGCTCCCGTCGATCCCTCTCCGTAGCGGCATTCTGCTGCGCCTTCCTCGGAGCAGACGCCAGTCTGCGTCCCACATCTACAGCACCCAGCTAGCACAGACTTGCACTCATTAAGAATGCCCTTCTGACGGGTGGCGGCGAAGGGGTCGCCAGTCGTAGCCTCGGCGCGGGCTGCCCAACTGCGGCATCGAAGGGCGAGGAGCGCGGCTGGCGACGCGCGGCCGTAGCGACATCGCGCGCGCCCCGTCGGTGTCATTGCCGTGAACGGCGGGAGTGCGGGCGTGGTAGGTCGCGTTGGCGGCGGCTCGACGCTCAGGGGCCCACGGGGCCGCGAGCGTCCAGTCTCGCGTTGACGTCTCGGGCCCCCGTGGCGCTTGGTGGGTATGGAGGGATTCGCCTTCGACCGCCTCGATCTGCCCGGGGGGTTCCTCGTCGCTTGCGCGACGTAGCGGGGAAGATGCTGTCGCTCGGCAAGATCGCGGCGGGCCCGCAGGCGGCCAGGTACTACACCGATCAGGTCGCGTCCGGCCTTGAGGACTACTACGACGGCGAGGGCGAGGCACCGGGGCGGTGGATCGGCAGTGGCGCCGCGGCGGCCGGCCTGGAGGGCCAGGTCGAGCCCGGGGATTTCGAGCGGTTGCTGGCCGGCGGCGGGCTGCGCCAGCCCGTCCGGGAGGGCGCGATCGCCGGGTTCGATCTCACCTTCCGCGCGCCGAAGTCGGTCAGCGTGCTGTGGGGCATCGCCGACCCCGAGGTGACGTTGCAGCTCGGTGAGGCGCACGACGCCGCGGTCGAGGCGGCGCTCGGGTACCTCGAGCGCGAGGCATGCCGCGCGCGACGCGGGGCCGGCGGCGCGGTCCAGGTGCGCGGCAGCGGGTTCGTCGCCGCCGCGTTCCGGCACCGCGCCTCGCGGGCCGGGGATCCGTTGCTGCACACGCACGTCGTTGCGGGCAACCTCACACAGGGCCCCGACGAGCGCTGGACGGCACTTGATGCGCGCCACCTCTATCGGCACGCCAAGACGGCGGGATGCCTCTACCAGGCCGAGCTGCGGCGCGAGCTGACCCAGCGGCTCGGGCTGGCGTGGGGGCCGGTCGAGCGCGGAACCGCGGACGTTCTGGGGGTGCCGCGGGAGGTGATCGAGCACTTCTCCCAGCGGCGTGCGGAGATCCTCGAGCACATGGCCGAGCACGGCGGACGTTCGGCGCAGTCGGCGCAGATCGCGGCGCTCGAGACCCGGCGCGCCAAGCACGATGTCAGCGTCGACCGGCTGCGGGAGCAGTGGCGCGCCCGCGCCGTCGAGCACGGCCTGACCGGGCCGGACGTCGAGCGCATCCTGCAGCCCGGCGATCGTGACGTCCCGTGGGTAACGGCGGTCCGGCCGGAGGCGTTGACGCTGGAGGTGAGCGTTTTCGGTCGCGCCGAGCTGCTGCAGGCGCTCGCCGAGGCTCAGCCGCGCGGTGCCGCGGTCGCCGATCTGGAGCGGGTCGCCGACGCGATGCTCGAGGACCGCGAGCTCGTCGCGTTGCCTCGCGGGCCGGTTCCGGCCGGGCTGACGGAGGCACGATTTACGACGGGTGAGATGCTCGCTGCTGAGCAAGACCTCCTCGACCGCGCGACCCAATCGATCGACGCCGGGCGCGGGCTCGTTCACGCGGACGCGGTAGCCGCCGCCTTCGCGGGCCGATCGCTGAGCCAGGAGCAGCGCCAAGTCGTCGATGACCTGTGCCGGCGCGGGGATGGGGTCTCCGTCGTGCGCGCCGCGGCGGGAACGGGCAAGACGTTCGTCCTCGACGCCGCCCGCGAGGCCTGGCAAGCCACCCAACGCGACGTGATCGGCTGCGCGACCTCAGCCCGCGCCGCGCTGGAACTATCCGATCAGGCGGCGATCCCGTCGGTCACCATCGCGCAGTTAACCGGGCGGCTGGCCGACGGGATGCAGATCCCGGAGGGCGAGGTGCTAGTCGTCGACGAGGCCGGGATGGTCGGCACCCGCGACCTCGCACGGCTCGCCGAGGCCGCCGTGCGTTCCCGCGCGAAGCTCGTGCTCGTCGGCGACGACCGCCAGCTCCCGGAGATCCAGGCCGGCGGCGCCTTCCATGCGCTCGCCGAACGGCTTCCCAAGCACGAGCTGCGCGAGGTTCGCCGCCAGCATGAGGCGTGGGACATCCAGGCGCTCGAGGCGTTGCGCAGCGGCGAGATCGAACGCTGGGCGCGGGCCTACCGCGATCACGGCCAGATCACCGTCGGGGATTCAGCCGAGGCGACGCGGGCGGCGCTGGTCAACGACTGGTCGCGCGCTACCGGGGACCGGTTGATGATCGCCGCCCGCCGCGACGACGTCGCAGACCTCAACCACGGCGCCCGCCAGCTGCTCCAAGCCCAAGGCGCCCTCGGTCCCGACGAGCTGACCGCCGCCGGCCGCGGCTACGCCGCCGGCGACCGCGTCATCGGCTCACGCAACGACCGCCGCGCCGGGATCCTCAACGGCAATCGCGGCACCGTCAGCGCCACCGACGCGCAGAACCGCAGCGTCGACGTCGCGCTCGACAACGGCAGCCGCATCCGGCTCGGCCCCGAGTACCTCGACGCCGGCCACCTCGACCACGGCTACGCGATCACCGCCCACCGCGCCCAGGGCGCCACCGTCGACCGCACATTCGTGCTCGGCAGTGAAGAGCTCTACCGCGAATGGGGCTACACCGCCCTCTCACGCCACCGCGAACAGGCGCGGTTCTACGTGGCCCGCGGCGACCTACGCGTAGACCCGGAGCTCCCGCCGCCGACCGACCCGCTCGTCTCCGGCATCGGCCGCCTACTAGAACGCAGCCGGGCCAAGCAGCTCGCGCTCGAGTCGCTGCCGCAGGCCGATCGTGAGCAGCTCGAAGTCGAGCGCCGCCAGCTCCGCGAGCAACTCGCCGGCCAGCCACCACCGCGCCGCCTCGCGCACGTCGAGGCGCGCGAGCTCGAGGCCAAGGTCAGAGCGGTCGAGAGCGCCCGTCAGCGCGAACGCCTGCTGCGCGAACGCCGCGAGCGACTGCGGTGGCGTGACCGACGCGCTCGCGCCGACCTCGACGATCTGCTCGAGCGCAACCTCGACGACCAGCAGCGACACGCCACCGAGCTGCAGAAGACGGTCGCCACGGTCACCGCCGCGAAGACCAGCGACCACGACTGGCTGACGAACCACGAGCCGCAAGCGACGCGGCTACTCGCCGTCGACCACGAGCTCCGTACCCGCGACACGGCCGAGGATCGCGCCGCGCGTCGGCTCGAGACCGTCGACCGAGACCCGCTGAAAGTCCGACTTGCCGAGCAGCGCCTCGAACTGGACCACGACACCCTCGACCTCGGCCTCTGAGATGACCCAGCTCGATCCCACCAACGGACGCCCACTCCGACGAAGCCTCGAGCCCCCGCCGGCTGTCGCCACGGAGACGCGCGGTCGCCACATCACCCGTGCGGACGTCATGTCCGCTTCCGAAGTCGCGATCCTCATCGGGATACCGAAGACGACGGTCGAGGACTGGGCCCGGCGAGCCGTCCTGCCGTCTCGCAAGCGCGGTCGCCGCCGCCTCTTCCTGCGGTGGGAGGTCGAGGCGTGGCTCATTGCCGACGACTGACCGGCCGGGCGGCCCGCCGCGCCCACGCATCGCGCCGGGCTCGTGCTGGCCACTCAGTCGCGCCGCCGGCCGGGACGTCAGACTGACCTCGTCGATCGCCGATGTAACATAGATGCTACAGTTGTGACCATGTCATCTGCCCTCGATGAGGTCACGCCGACGCTCGACACCGGACGTCACGATCGTCGGCTGGCTCGTCGGCTCGAGGACCCGCAGTACCGCGCGGAGTTCGAGCGTCAGAAGCGCCGGCTCATGGCCATCGACGCGATCGTGAACAGCCTCGATGAGCTTCGCGAGGCGCAGGGCGTCTCGAAGGCCGCCCTCGCGCGCGAGGTCGACAAGAACCCCGCGGCGATCCGACGTCTCTTGACAGCCTCGGGCAACCCGGAACTCGGGACGGTCGTGGCGCTTGCGGATGCGCTCGACGCCGACGTGGTGGTCGTGCCGCGCAAGCAGCGGACCTGACCCGGGCGCTTCGTACGCACCGGCCGCTCGCGTACTGTCGCGGACCGCATGGCCTGGGGCATCGTCTACTACGCCGCTGCCGACGGGTCCGCCCCGGGGGAAGACTTCCTGGACGGATGCCCGACGAAGGTCGCAGCGACGATCGAAGCGGTCCTAGAGATCGTCCGCGACGCGCCGCCGCCACGGTTCAGCGGCGGGGGCAAGTGGGAGGCCATGCACGGCTCGATGGGTGGGTACTACGAGATCCGGGTCACCGGCCCGCAGCGGACGCAGTACCGGCTGTTCTGCCTCTTGGACAACGGATCGCCGGAGGAGCTCGCGGCGCGCGGCTTCGTGGAGCCGCAGATCGTGGTCCTCACGGGGATGGCGAAGCCGATCCGCACCACGTTCACCGACGCGGAGTACAAGAAGCACGTCCGCGACCTCGGCGATCGCTACCGGACAACGCTGCCCCGGCCCATTGCCGAGGGCTGACCGCACGCGCGGGCCCGGTCACGCACTCGCCCGGTCGAGGAGCGCGAGCCGCTCCTCGGGCGCGAGCCGCTTGAGCGCCGCGACGAGCTGCTCCTGCGGATCGTTCGGCGCCGCAGCCGTGATGAACGCCCGTGTCGCCGCGTCCGCCAGCAGCGACGCGCGCTGCGCGTGCAGGTAGCGCTCGGTCGTCGCCAGGTCCGCGTGGCCGAGGATGTCCTTGACGCTCGCCGGATCCATGTGGCGCACAAGGAGCGAGCCGGCGGTGTGGCGCAGGTCGTGGAAGCGCAACGGCGGCAGGCCAGCGGCGTCGCGGACGCGGACGTAGCGGCGGCGCAGCGCCGACGGGTCGAGGTGTCCGCCGATCGCATTGACGAAGACGTAGTCATCGCCGTGCGTGAAGTCGCCGCGGCGCGACAGGTGCTCAAGCGCGGCCAGCGCCTGGTCGGCGAGCGGGACGTAGCGGGCGCGCCCGGACTTCGGCAGCACTTCGACGCCGTCGGAGAGCGCGCGCCGGACGACGATGACGCGGTCGAGCCAGCGGACGTCGTCCCACTGCAGCAGGACGAGCTCGCCGCGGCGGAGGCCGCAGTAGCACGCGATGCGCAGCAGCTCGCCGAGCTGCTCGTCCTCGCGGCGCATCTGCGCGACCGTCTCCTCCGCCCGCATCCAGTCAACCGCCGCGCGCCACGACCCGTCAGCGGCCGAGCGAGCGAGGTGCTCGACCTGCTCCACGGAGAAGACCTCAAGCGGCCGCGGGCCGTCCTGGCGACGCAGATCGGTCAGGGCGGCGGGGTTGTTCTCGAGCTCGAAGCCCGAGGTCGTCGAACAGCCGTAGTTGAAGATCGCGCGGAGTACCTCGCGGTGGCGGTTGACGGTCCGCGGGGACGCGCCGTCGTCGGCCAGCAGGCGGAAGTAGTCCTCGATGTCGTCGACGACGATCGAGGCAGCGGGGACGTCGCCGAGCATCGTCATGAGCCGCGCCTTCACCGCACCGGCACCGCGGCGCTTGGAGACTCCGGGGCGGGCGAGGATGCTTCGCAGGTCGCGCATCGTCGACGGCTTCAGGCGCCGGACGCGCTCGGCGTGGTCGAGCCACGCCTCGGCCAGCGCGCCGAAGGTCCAGCCGGCCCGCTTGCGCGCGGCGTCGATCTCCTCTCGCCGCGCATCCTCGTCCTCGCACTGCGCGATGACCTCGGCCATGCGCGCGTACGCCCGCCGTCTGTCGAGGAAGTCCGGCTTCACCCGTCCGCGTCGCAGGTGCGGCTTACCGTCCTCGCCGATTGCCAGCCACGCCGGTCCGAGGCGTCGCTTCATCTGCCGACCGTCGAGCGACGCGCGCCACTTCCCGACGTAGAAGAACTCGTCGTCGCGGGCCCGTCCTCGGGCTCGTTCGACGACCAACGTGCCGGTGCGCGCCGAGGCCATGACGGCATCGTAGACGGCGGGAGTACCACGGGAGTACCACTTTTCGCGCCGTTTGCCGCAATCGATCGGGAGTACCAACGGGAGTACCAAACGAGCAGAACCGGGGACGATTACTGTGGTTTAGCCCGATCGAGAACCCGCATGAACGCTGGGCTCGGGCCTCCGACCCCCGGCTACGGAACCGAAGGTCAGAGGTTCGAATCCTCTCGGGCGCGCTAGGAGAGTTCCCGGCAAACGCAGAATTTTCGGTGGGCGCGGGGAGAACGCGTTGCGTGGGGTTGTGTCCGGCTATGTCTCGCGCCGCCTACCGCGCGCGGAGGAATGATGGCGTCGGGAACGCAGGGACGCGACGCCGGAAACGGACGCGTTCCCAATTTTCCAGCGACGCCTTCTCGCCGGCGAGTCGACCAGCCGTTCAGGCGCGGTCGGTCGACGTGAGCGCGTCCACGCAGGCAGTGAGGTCGGCGTGCAGTCGCGTGCGCTGCGGGGCGCTGAGCGGGGCGAGCATGCGCTCCTGGACTGCCGCCACGGCTTGGGAGGCGCCGGCGAGGCGGTGGGCGCCGGCGGCGGTGAGGGTCAACCGCTCGTTACGGCCCTGGCCTTCGCCGGTCACCAGCCCTGCGGCTCGCAGTCCGCCGAGCAGCTGATGCGTGGCCTGGCGGGTGACGAACGCGCCGCGCGCGAGCTCGGCGTTGGACAGCCCAGGACGGTAGGCGAGCAGCTCCAGGCACGCGTACTGCGGGACGCTGAGCTCGTGCGCACGCAGCTCGGCGTCCATCGCTCCGCGCAGCGCCGTCGCCGCGCGCTTGAGCGCGTAGCCGACCGATTCCCCGACGTCCACTTGACTCACGTCAAGAGCTTGACATACTCACGGTTCGTCAAGAGCTTGACCAACGAAGGACAACACATGAGCAGCACCGTGACCGGCCCCGACTTCCTCGCCCTCCATGTCCGCGACCTCGAGCGCGCCGCCACCTTCTACGAGCAGCGGCTCGGGCTCCAGCGCGCGCCCGTGTCGCCGCCGCACGCAATCGTCTTCGCGACCGAACCCATCCCGTTCGCCGTCCGTGAGCCGCTGCCCGGCGTCGACCTCGACACCGGGCGCCCCGGTCTGGGGGTCGCGTTGTGGCTCGCCGCCGACGACGCGCAGGCACTTCACGACGAGCTCGCCGACCAGGATGTCCCGATTCTCACCGAGCCGTTCGACGGGCCGTTCGGGCGCACCTTCGCCTTCCAGGATCCCGACGGCTACGCCGTCACGATCCACGACGCCCGCTGATGGTCTTCGCGCTGCACCCGCGCGGCGACTTCTCGCTCGCCGCCGCGGCGAGCTTCGCGGAGCGCTTCCCCGGCACCCAAGCCGACCGCTCGTCCGACGAGCTGCGCTTTGCCTGGGCGGTCGACGATGACTGGCGCACCGTCCGCGTCCGCCTGCGCCAGCGAGGCACAGCCGTACACGGCGAGCTCGACGGTACGCCGCCCGCGGACCTGGAGCGGCGCGCGCGACGCGACGCAGAACGAATCCTCTGCTTGGATGTCGACGGGGCGGGCTTCGCCGGCCTGGGCGAACGCGATCCGGTCGTCAGCACCATGCAGAATCGCTTCCCCGGCCTGCGACCCGTTCTGTTCTTCACGCCCTACGAAGCCGCCGCCTGGGCCATCGTCGGGCACCGCATCCGCATGACCCAGGCAGCCGCGGTCAAGCAGCGCCTGGCCGCCGAGCTCGGGGAACACGGCGCCTTCCCCGCTCCCGACCGGCTCGCCGAGCTCGACGGGCCCCAGCGCGGCCTCACCGAGCGCAAGGTCGAGCAACTCCGCGTGCTCGGCGCCGCCACCCTCGACGGCCAGCTCAGCCGCGACCGCCTCCGCGCCATGACCCGCGAGGACGCCCTTGGGGACCTTCAGCGCCTGCCTGGCATCGGCCCCCTCTCCGCCGAGCTCATCCTCATCCGCGGAGCCGGCGATCCCGATGCGCTACCGCTCCACGAGCAGCGCCTCGCCCGCGCCACCCGCGCCGCCTACGACCTCCCCGACGACGCCGACATCGAGCCGGTTGCCGAACGCTGGCGGCCCTACCGCGCCTGGGTCGCGCTGCTGCTCCGCAGCTGACTCGAAGCGCAGACCGGCGAGATCGCCGGTGGCGCCCAACGATCTCGGCCGCATCGGTCTCACCGACCGGCAGCGCCGGCAGCTCAACGCGATGCTTCACACGCGGCGGCCGGATGAACGATGTCAATCGCAGTCGCCGCTGACAACTGGAAAGCGATTGCACCACCGGGTGAGCAGCGCCCGCAGAGATGCGAGGACATCGGCAGTGGCCTCCTCGGGCATGAAGTGCCCGCGGCGGAACTCTGAGCAGCGCCCGGCAGCTCGTCGGCTACCTCGGCCTGGATCCCCGCGTGCGACAGTCCGGAACCGCCGCCGCGCGCCACGGACGAATCACCAGGCAAGGCTCAGCGCCCGTCCGGCACGTCCTCGTCGAAGCCGCGTGGATCGCGGTCCGCTCACCAGGTCCGCTGCGCGTTCTATGAGCGCGTCCGTGCCCGTCGCGGCGCGCAGGTCGCCGCCGTCGCGACCGCGCGTAAGCTCGCCAGCCTCTTCTGGTGTCTGCTCACGCGCGAGCAGGACTACGCCTACGGCCAGCCGTCGCTGACGCGCCACAAGATCCGCACGCTCGAGCTCGCCGCCGGCGGCAACCGCAACAAGGCGATCCGCGACGCCGAACGCGCGCTCGCCCAGCAGGCCGAGACCGCCTACCGACAGCCGATCGCTAACTGGAAGGCCAGCGGCCCAGCCAAGACGGGCGCGAGCGTGACACCGGGGCGCGCATCTCAAAGGCCCTCGAAGGGCAATAGCCGCGCGGCAGACCACAAGCCCCTGACGTCTGCGCTTCGCTTCCGTCAATCGCCCGCGCCCAACGCAGATTCTGCCACAGGAGGCGCCTACCGACCAGCCCACTTGACTTTCATCCGTCAACCGGCGCCGACAAGGCCTTGCTTCGTTTTGCCGAAGCCCCGAGGGTGGAGTTCAACAGCGATGAGTTCGCTGTTCGTTTCCAGTCTGCCTACGCATGACCGCGACCTACACCTTCGACGTCTTCTGCAGCCTTGACGGCTACGGCTCCTTCAACAGCAGCGGCGACTGGGGCGGCTACTGGGGCAAGCAAGGCCCCGGGTTCCTCGACCACCGCCTCGCGTCGTACAGCGAGGAGCAGCGGATGGTTCTCGGGGCCAACACCTTTCGGGAGTTCGTGCGGATGCTGGGCCCGAGCACCGAGGAGTACGAGATGGGCGACCCGCTGAGCACCCGGATGAGGACCATGCCGACGACGGTGGTGTCGACGACCCTCGAAGGACCCCTCGACTGGCAGAACGCGACCCTCGTTAGCGGTGACGCCGTCGACGTCGTCGCCCGGCTCAAGGAGGAGTCCGAGGTGCCGTTACGCTCACACGGCAGCCTGTCGATGAACTGGGCGCTGATGGCCGCTGGCCTGGTCGACCGCGTCCAGGTGACGCTCTTCCCCGTGATCACTGGTCAGACCGGAACGGACCCGATCCTGCGGGGAGCGGCCGACTTCGACCTCGAGCTGCTCGAGAGCCGGACGCTCGACGGCAGCATCCAGGAGCTCATCTACCGGCCCACCCTGCATGTCCGTCGGCGGTGATCGCGACTTCGGCGACTCCTCGGAGCCGGCGTTGAGCAAGGGACGCGCATGGTTGGAGCACCAACCGAGCGGTCACCGGTAGTCCGTGCACGCAGAGTCGTCTTCGCGATCACGCGATCACGCGCCTCTGAGCCGCCGTCACGCCTGCCGCCACCCCGTCTACCGCGACCGCCACCAAGCGGTTTCGTCTGGCCGCCTGACGGCCCTTCTGGAATCGCGCCCCCGCAGCCGGCCTCCCATCTCGCCTATCCCTCCCACCGAGGAGGCGACAGAGACCTGAGCGCCGCTCCCAACAACCCGCCCCACCACGACCCGGGCGGCACCCCCCGATGCCCTTGACGAGCGCAACCCCTCCATAGCGACGGGGAGCAGAGGCGGCCTAGGGAAGCGCGTCGAGCGCCGCCGCGAGCTCGGCCGGCCGGCTGAGCGGCGCGCAGTGACTGCCCGGCACCTCGACGGGCTCGATCCCGAGCCGATCTGCGACAACGCCGCGCATCCAGGCGGCGGGGAAGAAACGGTCGTCGCGGCAGAGCAGGAACGTCGTTGGAAGCGCGGGGAGCGCCGTCATCGGAAACGGATCGCCCATCATCCGCGCCGCTTGGCCGCGCCCGCGGCGCAGCGCCTCGGCCGCCAGTCCCGGCTCGACGTCGTGCAGGAAAGTCGCGACGTCGTCCGCGTCGTCGACCCGTGCCGCCTCGAGGGCCCCGGCGTAGCCCGTCGCGCTCCACCACGCATCGGCGCGCTCACCCGGACGGGGGACCATCGCGGTGAGAAAGACGAGGTGGGCGGCCCGCGCCCGCTCGGCCACGATCGGCGCAGTGAAGCCGCCGAGCGAGTGGCCGAGCACGATGAGTGGCTCGTCGGTACGGCCGAGCGCGGCGAGCGGCGCGAGCGCCGCCTCCGCGTAGCCCTCGAGCCCCGCCGCCTCGTCCTCGCAGGGCAGGTCTGGGGCGGCCACGGCGTGCCCACGGCCCTCGAGCTCCGCGGCGAGGCGATGAAAGCTCCACCCCGTGTCGGCGGCGCCGTGAACGAGGAGCACGCGTGCGCACATGCAGACAAGACCGCTGAGGGCCGAGGAACTCATCGGCGCGATACGCGCGCGATGCAACCGGCGTCTGCCTCATCTCACGCGAACCGGCAGCGCTCCAACGCCATCCGTAATCGCTGCTTCGGACTGCGATGAAGGCGGGCCTCCCCGGTGGGACGCTCTGCCTGTCATCGAAGAGCGAGTCCGAAAGGAGGCCCGCGCTCAGATGTTCCACGTCGCGTTGGATCTCAGTCGCAACCGGATCGATGTCTGCTTGATCGACCCTGAGGGGACTACGTCTTCGATCAACGCGATTGGCGGGCGCCTCGACCCGTCGGCGCTGCGCCGCCGCTACGTCCGCGTGCAAGATCCCGGCGGGCCCGGGGCCCGCGCGCGTCGCGGCGCCGGGTTCGACGCTGCGTCGGCCACTCGGCAACCGGGTGCGTGACGTCCACGTCCACGACGCTCGGTCATCACAGCTACGAACACCGGGCCCTCGCGCACGGTCACCTGCTCATGATGGAGGTGCCGCTGGCGCGGTTGAAACCGCTAGCTCGCATACGCCGCAGCTCGGGTCATAGGCCGCGTCCCACGGAACGCTCATCGGCTCGCGTCCGTGATGCGGGCGAGCCATTCCCGCAGGAGGCCTCGCTCGCCCTCGCTCAGGACATCGGTCTGGGGCAAGACGGCGCGAAGGGCGACGGCGGCGGTGACCGGCCCGGGCGCTGAGTCAGCAGGGGCGTCGGTGGTGATCGCTTTGATGACCGCCGCGCGTGCCAGCTCGGACAGCCTCGCGACGAAGTCGGACTTGGATCCGACCGACGACCCGGTCGACGACCTCCGCGCGGCCGCGGGCGCCGGGGCCACGACCTGCTCCGTGTCGCCGCCCTTCGGCTTGCGGCCACCGATGCAGATGAGGTCAAGACCCTCGGCCCCGCGCGGGCTCATGTCGCGAGGGCATGGAAGTTCTTCTTCGTCCAGTCAGGCATCGTGAGACCCTCCCGGCTCAGGCGTGAAGGTGGACGCGTTCGCCGTGGGGGCCGAAGATCATGATCGCCTCGACGGGACCGTCGACCGCTCCGAACCAGTGCGGTGTCCAGGTGCTGAACTCGACGGTCTCTGCGGCCTTGACGATCAGCTCGTCGGCGCCCAGGATGAGCCGCAGGCGCCCGGTGAGGACGTAGATCCAGTCGTGTCCCTCGTGGACGTGCAGGGTCTCGACGTCCGGGGGCGTCCGGCGCTTGGCGCTGATGTGCACCTTGTAGGCGTGCAGTCCTCCGGCCGAGCTGCGGTGCGAGAGCGGCCACATGGTCATGCCGTCATACCGGCGCGGCTTGCTGCGGACCCGCGGGTCCTGCGGCGGCGGGGTGCCCAGGAGGTCGTCGGCTCGGACGCCGAGCGCCGCGGCCAGGGCGGGTATGTGGTCGAGGGCGAGGCGCCGCTTGCCCGACTCCAGGCGACTGAGGGTCGAGACGTCGATGCGGGCGCGCTCAGCGATCTGCTGGAGCGTCAGCCCCTGCTCGGAGCGAAGCTCGCGGAGGCGGCGGCGGACGCGGACGTCGACGGGCTCGTCGGTGGCGGTGTCGGTCATGGCCGACAGTGTATTGCCTGATCAGCAATGCGACTTGTCGATCTGTGGCCTCCCCTGCGATGTTCGTCACATGGATACGACCTGGGACTGCATCGTCGTCGGCGCCGGAGCTGCCGGCCTGAGTGCCGCGCTGGTGCTCGGCCGCGCTCGCCGGCGGACGCTCGTCATCGACGCCGGCAAGCAGAGCAACCGCCACACGGACGGGATCGGCGGCCTGCTCGCCAACGACCGTCGCCCGCCGCCCGACTTCTACGCCACCGGTCGTGCCGAGCTCGCGACCTACCCGACCGTTCGGTTGCGTTCCGGCGAGGTGCTGACCGGCCGACGCGACGAGGCGGGCTTCGTGCTCGAGCTGGCCGACGGCTCGACGGAAGCGGCGCGGCGCGTGCTGCTGGCCACCGGCATGGAGTACCGCTATCCGCCGCTGGAGGGGATCGAGGAGCGCTGGGGCCGCTCGGTGTTCCACTGCCCGTTCTGCCACGGCTGGGAGCACCGCGACCAACCGCTGGCGGTGCTCGACCGAGGCGGAGCGCTCATGCTGACCGCCTGGAGCGATGACGTCACGCTGCTGACGGACGGGCCGGCCGACCTGACGTCGGAGGATCGGGGCCGACTGCAGGCGGCGGGCGTCGCGATCGACGAGCGATCCATCGCCGGTCTGGGCGGTCCCGACGGGACGCTGACGGCCGTGATGTTCACCGACGGCAGCGAGCGTCCGCTCGAGGGCCTGCTCATCCCGGTCACGCTGCACCAGCGCTCGGCGCTCGCCGCGCAACTCGGGGCATGCACCACCGAGCCGGGGCCGCTGTTCTCGGACGCCCTGGCCGTCGACGCCAAGTCCGCGACCAGCGTGCCCGGCCTGTTCGCGGCGGGCGACGCGGCTGGAGTGATGCCGTCGGTGGCCAACGCGGTCGCCTCGGGCAACACGGCGGCCGCGATGGTCGTGATGAGCCTCATGACGGCACCGCGCGGTCTCGCCGCATCTGCCGCCGGCCTGGGCGCGACCCGATGAGCGCGCACGCGGTTGCCAGGCGGCGCGCCGTCCCGGCGCCGCGAGGCTCGGGGCGCTCTGGGCTGGTGCTGGGGCTGATCGTGACCTGCCAGCTGATGATCGTCCTCGACGCAACGGTCGTGAACGTCGCGCTCCCGCCGATCCGGGCCGACCTCGGCTTCTCCGCGACCGGACTGTCGTGGGTGGTCAACGCCTACACGCTGGCCTTCGGCGGACTGCTGCTGCTCGGCGGCCGGCTGAGCGACGTGCTCGGCAGGCGGCGCGTGTTCAGCGCCGGCGTCACGCTGTTCACGCTGTCCTCATTCGTCGGCGGCGCCGCTCCGACTGATGCCGTGCTGGTCGCCGCACGTGCCACGCAGGGCGTCGGCGCGGCGATCGCGGCCCCCAGCGCGTTGGCGATCCTGCTTGCGACGTTCGCCGAGGGCGCGCCGCGCAACAAGGCGCTCGGCTTGTTCTCCGCGATGTCGGCCGCCGGCGGAACCATCGGACTGCTGCTGGGCGGCGCGCTGACCTCGTGGCTGTCCTGGCGCTGGGTGCTGTTCATCAACGTCCCCGTGGGTGTGGTCATCGTGCTGCTGACACAGCGCCACATCGTCGAATCGGCCCGCACGCCCGGCCGCTTCGATCTCGCCGGAACGGCTACCGCAACCCTTGGCGTAACCAGCCTCGTCTTCGGGTTCATCCGCGCGGGAGCCGATGGCTGGGGCGACGACCTGGCCGCCGTCGCACTTACGGGGGCCGTGGTGCTGCTCGCCGGCTTCGTCGCCATCGAGCAGCGAGCCGAGCAGCCCCTGTTGCCGCTGCGCCTGTTCGCACACCGCGTCACCGCAAGCGCCTACCTCACCATGCTGCTCGTCCCGGCCGTGCTGCTCGGCATGTACTTCTTCCTCGCGCAGTTCGTGCAACTGGTGCTCGGCTACTCCGCGCTGCAAACAGGGCTCGCGTTTCTGCCGATGGCCGTGCTCATCTTCGCCGGCTCCCAGATGGTCCCGCGGTTCCTGCCGCGGTTCGGTCCGCAGCCGTTCATGATCACCGGCGCCGTCGCGCTGTTGGCGGCAACGCTGTGGCTGACTCGGCTCTCAGCGTCCAGCACCTACCTCGCAATGCTTGCCGGACCGATGACGCTGTTCGGAGTTGGCGGAGGGTTGCTCTTCATGCCCCTGAGCGCGGTGCTGTTGTCAGGCGTGCGGCTCGAGGATTCAGGGGCCGCGGCGGGCGCGATGCAGACCGCGCAGCAACTCGGAGCGGCACTCGGCGTCGCGATCCTCGTGTCGGTCTTCGCCGCCACCGCGGGCGGCGCCGGGGAGACCGAGCCCGGAGCGTTCGCCGCCGGGGCCGCCGACGCCTTCGTCGCCGCGGCAGCGTTCGCCACGATCGCGCTGGTTCTCATCGTCACCGCGGTGCGGCCTGCCCAGGCTCCGAAAGCCGCTTCGTCTTGACCGGCGAGGCGCAGGCGTTCTGGGACGGGGTCTATCGCCGGCGCGATCGACCGCGACACGGCGAGCCGCATCCCTACCTCCGCCAGGTGCTGTCCTCGGTCCCGCCGGGGCACGCGTTGGAGCTGGGGTGCGGCGACGGCACGACCGCCATCTGGCTGGCCGCGCACGGGTGGACGGTCACCGCCGTCGACGTCTCACAGGTCGCCCTCGACGCCGCCACCGAGCACGCTCTGAGCGCCGGGGTCGCGTCGCGCATCACGTGGCAGCAAGCCGACCTGCGCGACTGGACAACACAGGAGAGCTTCGACCTCGTCACCGCGTTCTTCCTGCACACGCCGCTCGAGCCGGACGCCCCGGCGGTGCTGGCGCGCGCTGCCGCGGCGGCACGCAACGGCGGGACGCTGCTGACCGTCGGCCACCACACGCTGCCACCGTGGGCGTGGGACCCCGACGGCACCGATGGCCTATTGAGCGCATCGGAGCTCGTGACCGCCCTCGGCGTGCGCGAGCCCGACTGGCAGACCGTCCTCGCGACCGAGCTCCCGCGCACGGTGACGGGCCGTGACGGCCATGCCAGCACCGTGCTGGATGCGGTTCTCCACGCCGTTCGAGCTAGCTAGCCGGCGCGAGCGGCCGCCAGCAGCTCTTCTGAGACGTCCCACAGGCGGCGAGCGTCGTCGGGGTCCAGCGCGTGGGGCATCACACCGTGGATTCCCTGGAGCTGTTCGACGATCTCGGCCTCGCCGCAGTCCTCGAAGTAGCGCCCGCCGATCCCGGCGACTTGGGGGGAGGCAGCCAGGAAGACCGACGTTGCCGCGCCCTGCTCGGGGGACTTCATCCGGAAGGTGCCGGTCGCCTCGGCCCGGCGGGCCTGCTCCTCGCCGGCCCTGCGCTTCTCCTCGCTCCAGTGGCGCTGCAGCGGTGTCCAGATGCCGCCGGGCATGAGGGCGTTGGCGGTGATGCCCTCGCCGGCCCAGCGGCGCGTTGCCTCGACCGCGAAGAGGCTGTTGGCGGTCTTGGACTGGCCATAAGCCGCGCCGGGCGTGTACGCGCGACGCTCGAAGAACAGGTCGTCGAAGACGACCGGGGAGGAGGCGTGGCCGCTGGAGGACACCGAGACGATGCGCGCGTCGTCCGCGACGGCCAGCGCCTCGTGCAGGCCGGTGGCCAGCGCGAAGTGGCCGAGGTGGTTGGTCCCGAACTGCGTCTCCCACCCCTGCTTCGTCGTCCCGTGCGGCGTGTCCATCACGCCCGCGTTGTTGACGAGGATGTGCAGCGGCCCGTCCCATGAGGCGACGAAGCCGTCGATGGTCGGGAGGTCGGCCAGGTCGACGTAGGCGACGGCGACGTCGTCGCGCCCGCTGGTCCGGGCGATGTCAGCGGCGACACGGTCGCCGGCCGCCTTTTCGCGGACCGCGAGCGTCACCTGCGCCCCGGCCTGGGCCAGCGCACGGGCCGTCTCGACCCCGATGCCCGACGCGCCGCCCGTGACGATTGCCCGCCGGCCGGTCAGGTCGATGCCGGCGACGACCTGCGCTGCGGTTGTCGTGTCGTCGAAGCCGTTCGTGATCAGGGCCATGAACCCTAACCTACCGACTGGTTAGTCGGTAAGGTCCCATGGGTGCGAAACGGCGAGCGCAGCAGGGAGAGGCTCCTCGACGCCGCGACGGCGGAGTTCGCGGCCTACGGGATCGCCGGGGCCCGAGTCGATCGCATCTCCGCGGCGGCCGGCGTCAACAAGGCGCAGATGTACGGCTGGTTCTCCTCGAAGGAGGGTCTCTTCGACGCGGTGTTCTCCCAGCACCTGCACCGGATCGTGGACGCCGTCCCGTTCACGCCCCACGACCTGCCCGCCTACGCGGTCGCGCTGTACGACTCCTACCTGACCGACCCCGAGCTCGTACGGCTCGCCGGCTGGAGCCGCCTCGAGCGCGTCCCGGTCGGCGACCTGCTCGACGCGCACCACGCCGACCCCAAGCACGCGGCCATCAAGCGGGCGCAGGCCGAAGGCAGAATCGTTCGGGACATCCGGCCCGACGAGGTCTACGCGCTCGTGATCGCGCTGGCCGGGACCTGGTCGCCGGTCAGCGCGACGTTCACCGCGTCCCGGCAGGACGACCAAGCCGACCACCGGCGGCGCCGCCGGGCCCTGCGCGCTGTCGTGCGCCGTGCGCTGGTGCCGTGAGCGCCGGCTAGCCCATCGTCAGCAGCATGCGGAAGCGGGCGTAGCCGCTCATCATCTTGTCGTACGCGGCCTGGGCGCCGGCCAGCGGCATGGTCTCGATCGTCGGCCGCACGCCGGTCAGCGCGGAGAAGAGCAGCGTGTCCTCGGAGTCCTGCGAGGTGCCGGATGCGTGGCCCTGCACGGCGGTCGACATCCGCGTCGCAGGGATTCCCGCGTTCATGCTTCTTCTGTTCGAGGCGCCTGCGGCAATCGGCGTCCTCTTCCCCGACGACGGGCGACGCGCAACCCGGCCTCGATCCCTCGTCGCGCGCTCGCCGAGCGCGAGGCCGACCAGCTTCGCAGGGTGGATCGCCGACGCGCACCAACTTCGGGTGAGGCTGACGCAACCGGCGCCTCTCGGGGGGTGTCTGCGAGCGCGTGCTTCCGGCAGCGTCTGCGCGCTCGCCAGCCAGCCGGTGCTCGAACGCACTGCCCCGCGCTGCGCGTCAACAGCGTCGACCCGGCCTACACGGCCACCGCCTTTCAACCACCACAGCGGACCGCAGACCGTCGAGGAGGGCACTGACACGATCGTGCAGATCGGCGCCGACGGCCCCACCGGTACGTTCAGCCACCGTCACGGCGAGGTCGGCTGGTGACCATGGTGAGCGGCCGCGCCGACGAACTGCACGCGCCGGCAGCGGCGAGCGCATCGTAGGCCGGACCGGAGGCGGGAACAAGGGACCGGCCGCCTACGGTCGGTGCCGGAGCGGACCGGCGGCACGGTCAGCCCTGGGCCGCGCCGGCCGCGGGGTGCAGCAGATCGTCGAGTCCGATGCGGTGGTAGAAACGCTCGCGGATGCGGTCGCCGAGCTCGTTGACCTCCGCAGCGCCGTCGTCGGCGGGGTCGATGTGCACCCGGAACGGCCGCTCGCCCTTCGGGAGGTCGACGATGCGAGCGATCTGGCGGGCGACCTCGGCCGGGTCGGCGTCTTCGGGCGCGAGCTCGGCCAGCTTCGCCGAGACCTGGTCCATGAGCCCCGCGTAGTGCGCGTCGTAGGCGCCGGCGACCGCGGTGTCCTCGGCGTGGCCGGCGTTGGCGAAGTGGTTCGTGCCTGTCGTGAAGGAGCCGGGGACGATGATCGTGGTCTCGATCCCGAACCGTGCGAGCTCGGCGGCGTAGGAGACCGCGAGGGAGTCCTCGGCCGCCTTGGCCGCGAAGTACGGCGCGAGGTAGGGCGGCGTGCCGCCTCGCGTGCTGGTGGAGCCGACCCACACGAGCAGCCCGTCCTGCTGGGTCCGCAGGTGCGGCAGGACGGCGCGGTTGAGCCGCTGGGTGGAGAGCACGTTCGTGTCGTACGCGGCGGCGATCTGCTCCACCGTGAACGCCTCGGTCGGCCCGAGCACCATGTGCCCGGCGTTGTGGACGACCACGTCGAGACGGCCCGTGTCGCCCAGGATGGTCGCGACGGCGGCGTCCACCGACGCTTGGTCGGAGACGTCCATGTCGATCGTGCGCAGGTCGACCTCGTGGTCGTCGGCGTAGTTCGTGGCGTCGGTGACGGCCTGCCGGTTGTGGTGGGCCGTCCCGCGCATCCCGGCGTAGACGGTGTGTCCGGCGTTGGCGAGGTGGCGGGCGGTCATGGCGCCGAAGCCGCTCGAGGCGCCGGAGATGATGATGGTCTTGGGCATGGCGGTTCCTTTCACGCTGATTGGATTGGCGGCCTAGACGACCCCGCCGTTGACGTACAGGACCTGGCCGTTGATCCAGCGGGCGGGTCCGGCCAGGAACGCCACGGCCTCGGTGATGTCCTCGGGGACGCCGAGGCGCTCTAGCGGCGGCATGGAGGCGAGGCGGTCGATGGTGTCCTGGTCCTTGCCGTCCAGGAACAGCGGGGTGGCGGTGGGGCCGGGGGCGACCGCGTTGACGGTGATGTCTCGACCGCGCAGCTCCTTGGCCAGGATGAGCGTCATGGCGTCGACAGCGCCCTTGGACGCCGCGTAGGCGGTGTAGGAGGGCAGCGCGAGCTTCACCACCGAGGAGGAGAAGTTCACCAGGGCGCCGCCGTCGCGCAGCCGCCGCACGGCGTGCTGATCGACGATGTAGGTCCCGCGGACGTTGGTGCGCTGCATGCGGTCGAAGTCGTCGAGGTCGAAGTCGGCCAGCGGCGACAGGATCATGATCCCGGCGGTGTGGACGACGACGTCGACTCCGCCGAAGGCCGTCTCCGTCTGGTCGAACATGGCCGCGACCTGCGCCTCGTCTGCCACGTCGGCCTGGATGGCGGTCGCGGTGCCGCCGGCGGCGGTGATCCGCGCGACCAGCGCCTCGGCCCGATAGGCCTTGCCGGCGTAGTGCACCACGACGCTCAGGCCGTCGGCGGCAAGGCGTTCGGCGATGGCACCACCGATTCCGCCGGAGCCGCCGGTGACGATCGCGACGCGCGTTGGCTTGGGGTCAGAGCTGGGCATGGAGGTCCTCTCGTTCAAGGGGGCCGAGTTCGTCTCGGCCCATGTCCTTATGCTCCGCGCGTTGGGGCCGGAAGCCAAACAGCCATCGGCGGTGGCTGCACCACCGCAGGCGATGAATGCCTGACTTGCGTCAGCTGCGGACCTTCGTGGCCGTGGCCGAGCAACGGAGCTTCACCCGAGCCGGCGAGATCGTGCACCTCCGGCAGCAGAGCGTCTCCAAGGCCGTCCGCGAGCTCGAGCTCGAGCTCGGCGACGAGCTGCTCGAGCGCACCACCCGAGAGGTCCGCCTCACCGCAGCCGGACGCGTTCTGCTCGAGGAGGGCAAGCGCGCGCTCGAAGTCGCCGACGCGGCGTTCGCACGGACACGGGAGGTCGGATCCGGCCTCGCCGGCACCATCAGGATCGGCTACTCCCCGGCGATCGGGCCGAGCGATCAGGCCGACGTCGCCCAGGCGCTGCGCTCGGATCGACCCGACCTCTCCGTCGTCATGCTCGAGGTTCGGCCTGCAGCGCTCCGACCCATGCTGCGCACGGGTGAACTCGACCTCGCCCTGACCCGCATCGCCGGCGCGATCGACCCCGCCCTGCACACCATCGCACTGCGTCCGACGCCTTTGGCGCTCTGCCTCCCGGCCGCCCACCGGCTCGCCGGCCGAGCGTCGGTCTCACTGCGCGAGCTCGAAGGCGAACGGCTCCTGACCGCGAGCCCTCCCGGGACGCCCTACACGGACCTGCTCCTCGAGCGCCTGGCCCGGGAGGGCGTCAGCGTCGTCCCGACCGAAGCGCGCGTCACGGGCGGGAACGCGCTGCCCAGCCAGCTCGCCTCGCACGAGGCGGTCGCGCTCGTGCCCGTGGGGACGCCGACCCCTCACGACGTCACCAGCGTCGCGCTCGACGGCATCTCGGTGCCGCTGCTGTTGCTGTGGAGCGCCGGGCTCCCTTCGCCGGCCGTTGCCCGCCTACGCCAGACGATGGGCGTCGAGGCCGGATGAGGGCCTGATCCTCAACGGAGCTGCACGCCCCGAGGCGTCGCCCGCGGCGCCCGCACCGCCATACTTCTCCCATGCTCGATCCGCGGCTACTGCGCTCCTTCGTGGTGCTGGCCGAGGAGCTCCACTTCACGCGAGCGGCCGAGCGGCTGCACCTCGCCCAGCCCGCGCTGTCACAGCAGCTGCGCCGGCTCGAGCAGCAGGTCGGCACGGAGCTCCTGGAGCGCAGCAGCCGCGCCGTCGCGCTGACGGACGCCGGCCGGGCGATGCTCGAGCCGGCCCGCTCTGCAGTGCGCGCGACCGAGCAGGCCGAGCGCGCCGTGCGCGAGGCCGCGCGAACGACGGCGCAGCCGTTGAAGGTCGGCGTGGACCTCTACATCGACGACGTCGTGGCGACGCTGGCCGAGTACGCGTCGCAGCACCCGGAGGTCTCGCTGTGGATCTCGCGCATGCACGAGATGCAGGGTCAGGAGTTGCTGGCGGCCGGGCAGATCGACGCCTTCATCGGGTTCACGCCGCCCGTCGCCCCGGAGCAGGGAGGCAGGGTCCGGGCCCTCGACGTCGAGCTCTGCGCGCTGGTGGGCCCGGACGCCCCGGGCGTGCACGGGCCCGTCATCTCGCTGCCCGATCTCCGTCGGTCGCCGATCGTCACTCCGGCTCGTGAGCAGTCGCCGACCCGCTTCGACTTCTTCATGGACCTCCTGTCCGAGGGCCAGGGCGCCGAGGCGTTGTCGCTGCGGGAGATCGATGCCCTGGGCCCACTCGGGAAGATGACCATCGTGGAGGAGATCCGGACGGGCGGCGCCGTCGGCTTCGGACCGCCGGAGACGCTCGCCGCCTTCGCGGAGGAGCTGCGCGTCCTCTCCTTCGCCCCGCCGGTCATCGTCTCGAGCTGGGTCTCGTGGACGCCGGGGCACTCGAGGCTCGTGGACGCCTTCGTCGATCACTTCAGCACCGCACACCAGGCGCTCGCGACCGCGACGCGGGCCGTGCCCAGCGCGTAGCGCTCAGGCGACCTGCCCGTGAGAGCGCCATCGATGCGCGCTGGGCGTAGTACTCGGCGTTCATGGCCGTCGGTACGCCTTCAGCCGTGGAGCGGTCGCGGGTCATGGGCGCCATGGCGAGGCGGTGGTCGAGGTCGATATCGCCGAGGGCGACGGGGTTCCAGAGTGCAGCGGTCATGACCGGTCTCCTGACGGAGGTGGCGAGCCGGATGGGGTGCGCGCAAGACGCGGTCTGAGGGCAAGCTCGATCGCCGGCGGCCGAGCGGAAAGAGCGTTCAGGTCTCACCCGTGCGGGCGCATGCCAAGGCCAGACGCGGAGCCGACCGCGCTCGAGGGGATGCACAGCAGGAATGGATCGCCCTCGAGCCGTCTTGGAGTTCTCCGGACCCTCCACTTACGGTCACACCTCTTCCTCCAAGCCATCGAGACTCGAACATGCATCAGACTCGCACCCTCGTCATCACCGGCGCCGCGGGCGGCGTCGGATCGGTCCTCGCCGACCGGTTCTTGAACAACGGCGACACCGTCGTGGCCACCGACACCGACGCCGACGTACTCGCCCAGTGGCGAGGCCGGCGGGCCGCCGACGCCAAGCTGCTGACGGCCGCCGCCGACGTCTGCAGCGAGGCCGACTGCGGTCGGCTGGCCGACGTCGTTCGAGAGGAGGCCGGCCGGCTCGATGTGCTCTCCGACTGCGCCGGCTTCTTCCCCATCTTCCCTTCCGAGGAGATGACCTCGGCGACTGGGGCACGGTCATCGACGTCAACCTCACAGGCACGTTCCTCATGAGCCAGGCGATGCTGCCGCTGCCCAAGGGGCCGCGGCTGGGGGTGCATCATCAACTTCGGGTCGGGTTCGGTGTCGACGGCATCAAGGGACAGACCCACTACGTCGCGGCCAAAGCCGGCGTCGCGGGGATGTCGCGATCGTTGGCACGCGAGGTGGTGGTTACGGGATCACCGTCAACGTCATCACCCCTCACCCAGGCGGTGCGCGACCACTTCCCGCCCGCGCTGCTCGAGGCTCCACGCGAAACGCGCGCTGCGCCGCGATGAGGTCCCCGAGGACCTGGTGGGTCCGGTCTTCTTCCTCGCGGACTTCACGACCGAAGCACAGATCAGAGGAGTTCCGATGAAGGTCTTGATGGTGGGAGCGACGGGGCGGTTCGCCGGACTCGTGCTCCCCGAGCTCACCCGGCGTGACGTGGTGGTGCGCGCGCTCGTCCGCGATGAAGCCGGAGCCGCCGAGGCGCGTGGGCGCGGCGCGGCCGAGACGACCCGGGGCGACCTGCGGGAGCCAGCAACGCTTCGAGCCGCCGCCGAAGGGGTCGACGGGGTCTTCCACCTCAACCCGGCGTTCGCCGAGGGTGAGGCGGAGATGGGGGTGGGGATGGTGCGGGCCGCCAGTGCGGCCGGCGTGCGCAGGTTCGTCTTCTCGAGCGTCTACCACCCATCGCTCTCGCTGACCAACCACGCCGCCAAGCAGCCGGTGGAGGAGGCTCTCTACGAGTCGAGCATGGAGTACACCGTGCTTCAGCCCGCCATGTTCATGCAGCTGCTCGCCGGGAGCTTCAGCGACGCCGCGCGGCACGGGCGCATCAGCGGGTCGTACTCCAAGCGGTCGAACATGAGCTACGTCGACTACCGCGACGTCGCCGAGGCAGCGGCACTGGCGCTCACCCGCGACGAGCCGGTCCGCGGGACCTTCGAGCTGAGCGCTCCGGGCATGTGGGATCGCGTCGAGGTGGCCGCGCTGCTCAGCCGGGTGCTCGGACGTGAGGTCAGTGCAGAGCAGTCCCCGCCAGGGGACGCCGGCGTAGCTCGCGCGGCGCCGGGACCGTTGCGCGACGGCCTCGCGCGGATGACCGAGCACTACGACGCGCACGGCTTCTCCGGCGGTAACGCGCTGGTGCTGCGTGCGGTGCTCGGGCGCGAACCCCGCACGCTCGAAGCCTACTTCCGCGAGCTCGCAGGCGACCGCATCGCGGTC
>CADCVR010000036.1 GCA_902806205.1 uncultured Solirubrobacteraceae bacterium
TCGGGCGCGGCGCGCACGGACGCCGGGGCCTCGGACGCCGCGGGCGCGACCACCCGGGACCGGCGCTCCGCAAGCGTGAACACGGCAGCCGCGACGCCCGCGCCGGTCAGCCCTGCCAGCACGCACACCACGACGCGCGCGAGGTGTGGGCCACCGCCGGACACCCCCGCAGTGGAGCACCGGCGGCTTGCGGCAGGATCAACCGGCCCTCGAGGCCGCCTGGGCGGGCGCGCCGGACGTCGACAATCGCCGGCGAGAGCATCCCCGCCACCCCCGGGAAGACCGCCCGAGAGCTCCGCGTGGTCTGGGAGGGCATTCGGTGACCTCCTCCCAGACCACCGCGAGGGACCGCGATGCGGATCGGCTCGAGCTCCTAGGGCAGGCGAGCGAAGAGCGCGTTCACCTCCGGCGGGCAGCTCACGATGAAGCCGGTCGCCTTGACCGCCGCGATGATCTGCGACGGCTTCTTGCCCATGTCGAACGCGGCCGGGAAGGGCGAGTCGCCGTTGACCAGGTTCAGGTAGGCGGCGTGGCGTGCCTCGACGGTGGCGATCTGCGCGCCGTTCTGGAGGTTGTCGCCTGCGTCGACGTAGCGGATCGCACCGTCGTAGGCCATCACGCCGGTGTTCTCGAGCACCTGCGCCGTGGCGAGGAAGGTGCTCACGTCCTTGAGCGCCTTGGAGAAGTCGAATTTGCACGGGCCCACCGCGCTTGCACCCAGCGCGCCCACGAAGAAGTCGACGTGCGTGACCTCGTGATCGCGGATGTCCGTGAGGAGGTCATAGGCCTGGCCGCGGTTCTTCCCGCTGAAGCGGAACACCTTCGCGCCGGTGATCGCGCCGCGGTTGAACCGCCCGCGGCTCGACGGGACACCGGTTGTACCCGGCCCTCCGAGCCCCTGGGTGTAGAACGTCGCCTCGAGGTACTCGAGCGTCAGCGCGAAGTTGAGGATGTCGACGTCCGGGACGTTGTCCGAGTGGCCCGCGAGCGCCGCGTCCGGGCGTCCGAGCAATGCGCCACCTCCGACCAGCGCGGCCCCGCCCAGCCCCGCCTTGCGTAGGAAGCTTGCACGGGTGTCGCCATCCGTGCCCGTGAACTGCGTGGACTCGCTCATAGAAATTCTCCCCTGCGTTAGTGTGACGAAGATCAGCCAGGTGGCTGCCCTGAGTCACTCCCCGCATTTCTGGCAAAGCAACCCGACGTGCCGGTGGCTACGCGCCAACCCGGAATCTTCACAGGCCGACGGCGATCACACCGGGGAAGTTCGAGCCGAGCGGGGGCCCGCAGTTGCGGCGGCCGGCTCGCTCGCCGTGTCCTACCGCTCCTCGGCCTCGTTCGGCGGCGTCTCGGGCTCCCAGTCGACCGCGCCACCGAGGCCGGCCGACTTGATGACCTTCAGCGAGAGCATCGCGCACTTCATCCGTGTGGCGGAGATCGGGATGCCGAGCAGGTCGAGGACGAAGGACTTGTCGAGGGAGACGAGCTGGTCGACGGACTTGCCGACGAGCTCCTCGGAGGCCATCGACGCCGAGGCCTGCGAGATCGCGCACCCGTGCCCGTCGAAGCGGACGTCTGTGACGACCTTGTCGGCGTCGATTTTGAGCATGACCTTCAGCTCGTCGCCGCAGAGCGGGTTGGTGTCCTCGAACTCGAGGTCAGGATCGGGGAGCGGACCCCAGTTCCGCGGGCGCTTGTAGTGGGAGAGGATCTCCTCCCGGTACATGTCGTCCATCAGCTCGCTCCTGCCACCCGACCTACGAACCGGAGCACTAGGCGAACACCTCCTGCACCCGCCCGATGCCGGCGACGAGCGCGTCGACGTCCTCGCGGGTGTTGTGCACCGCGAACGACGCGCGGGTGGTGGCCTGGTGGCCGAGCGCCTTCATGAGCACCTGCGCGCAATGGTGCCCCGCGCGGACGCAGACGCCCTGCCCGCCGATGATCTCGGCCACGTCGTGCGGGTGCACGCCCTCGACGGAGAAGGAGACGAGCGCGCCGCGATCGGCCGGGTCGAGCGGGCCGTCGAGCGTCACGCCGTCCAGCCCCGAGAGGCGCCCGAGCGCATACGCGGTGAGCTCGCGCTCGTGCTCGCGCACCACGTCCATCCCGAGGTCGGAGAGGAAGTCGACCGCGGCGCCCAGGCCGATGACCTCGGCGATCGCGCTCGTCCCGGCCTCGAAGCGGGTCGGGACCTCGGCCCAGCGCGGCCCTTCCTTGGTGACAGAGGCGATCATGTGCCCGCCGCCGATCAGCGGCGGAAGCGCTTCGAGCGCCTCGCGACGGCCCTGCAGCACGCCGACGCCGGTCGGTCCGTAGGCCTTGTGCCCCGTCCAGGCGTAGAAGTCGCAGCCGAGCTCGACGACGTCTACCGGCATCTGCGGCACCGCCTGCGACCCGTCCACGACGCTCACCGCGCCGGCCGCCCGCGCACGGGCGCAGATCTCCGCGACGGGGTTGATCGTGCCCACCACGTTGGAGACGTGGGTGACCGCGACGGCCTTCACCCCGCCCGCGGCGAGGTACTCGTCGAGCTCGTCCAGCCGCAGGCGGCCGTCGGTGTCGAGTCCCACCCAGAGCAGCTCGGCGCCGGTCATCTGCCACGGCACGAGGTTGGAGTGATGCTCCATCTCGGTCAGGACGACCTTGTCGCCCGGGCCGGCGGTCCCGCGCGCCGCGAGGTTCAGCGCCTCGGTCGCGTTGCGCGTGAAGACGGTGTTCCTCGCTTCGGCGCCGACGAAGCGCGCGACGCGGTGGCGCGCCCCCTCGAACATGTCGGTCGCCTCCGCGGCCACGGCGTAGACGCCGCGGTGCACCGAGGCGCGGTGGTGCGCGTAGTAGTCGTCCATCGCGGCCAGCACCGCCCGCGGGGTCTGCGAGGTCGCCGCGGCGTCGAGGTAGACGAGCCCCTCGCGGTCCAGCGTGGGGAACTCCGCGCGGAGGTCGAGGGCGGCGGCGATGGCCATGGCGCCGGCTGGGCTAGGCCGCCGAACCGGCGGCGACCTCGTCGCGGATCCAGCCGTAGCCCTCGGACTCGAGCTGGGTGACGAGCTCGGGGCCGCCCTCCTTGACGATCCGGCCCTCGAAGAGGATCGAGACGCGCTCGGGCTGCACGAGATGCAGGATCCGCTGGTAGTGGGTGATGATCAGCACGCCCGTGTCCGAGCCCTTGGCGACGGTGTTGACACCGTGGGCCACGACGTTGAGCGCGTCGATGTCCAGGCCCGAGTCCGTCTCGTCGAGAATCGCCATCGAGGGCTTCTGCAGCGCGAGCTGAAGGATCTCCAGACGCTTCTTCTCGCCGCCGGAGAACCCGTCGTTGAGGTAGCGCGAGACGAACGCACGCGGCACGTCGGTGAGTTCCATCGCGGCCTCGACGGTCCGGCGGAACTCCTTGAGGGAGATCTCGTCCTCGCCGCGAGCAGAGCGGTGGGCGTTCATGACCATGCGCAGGTACTTCGTGATCGTCACGCCCGGAATCGCCACGGGATACTGGAAGGCCATGAAGAGGCCCATGCGCGAGCGCTCGTCCGTGTCGGCCTCGGTGACGTCCTGACCGTTGAAGAGGATCTGACCCTGGGTGACCTCCAGGCTGGGGTGGCCCATGATCGCGTTGGCCAGCGTCGACTTGCCCGAGCCGTTGGGACCCATCAGTGCGTGGATCTCCCCCGATCGAACGGAGAGGTCGACCCCCTTGAGGATCTGCTTGTCGTCGGCCTGGACGTGCAGGTCGCGGATCTCGAGCTCAGGCATGGGTCATCGGCTTTCGGGAAGTTGGGTCGTTCGGAAGGGTGGCTGCCTGCTCGCGATAGGAGAAGTCCACGAGCTCGGCGAGGGTGGTCTGGGCGAGCTTCTCCATGACCCCGCCCTGGACGCGCATCCACAGCAGCTTCGTGGCGCAGCCTCGGCCCGAGTCCGCCTCGTGGGAGCACAGGACACGGCTCGTGTCGGTGTCGTCGACGAAGCAGTTCATCGGTGCCACCGCGCCTTCGAGCGCGAGGATCACGTCGTCCATCGTGATCTGCCCCGGAGTCCGCGCGAGGCGGTAGCCGCCGTGCGCCCCGCGGGTGCTCTCGACGAGCCCGGCCTTGCGCAGCAGCGCGACGATCCGCTCGAGGTAGGCGAGGGGCAGGCCCTCGGCCTCGGCGATCGCCTTCAGCGAGGTCGCGACGGCGCCCTCGGCCTTGGCCTGACGCCCGAGCTCCACCATGAGTCGGACGCCGTACTCCGCCTTCGTCGTGAAGATCATGCTGTTCAATCCTACCATCGCGGTCGGAGATCCCGGCACGGACGCCGCCCGCGAGCCGGAGGCCGGCCACGTCAGGCCGCGGCAAAGCGCTCCCGCGCGGACCCCTCGAAGCGCGGCCAGCTTGCGGGCGGCCCGAGCCCCACCCGCGGTTGCGCCGATTTCGTGCGCGCGTACGGTACTTCGCGCCCCGCTCCGGGCAGGCGGTCCCCATGAGCGACCAGGATCCCAAGCAGAACCCGACCGGGAACGCGGAGAAGGACCCCAGCGAGTGGGTCACGGGCGACGAGCCCATGACGGGTGCGCAGGCGAGCTACCTGAAGACCCTCTCCCAGGAGGCCGACGAGGCGTTCGACGAGGGGCTCACCAAGGCGCAGGCGTCGGAGCGCATCGACGCGCTGCAAGCCCGGACGGGCCGCGGCCAGGGAAGCTGACGGTGCCCGTCGCGATCATCACGGGCTCGGACTCCGGCATCGGCAGGGCGGCGGCGGTGCGCCTGGCCGAGGACGGCTTCGACGTCGGCATCACGTTCAGCACCGACGAGGACGGCGCGCTGGGCACGGCGGAAGAGGTCCGCGGGCTCGGTCGCCGCGCGGAGGTCCGCCACCTCGACCTGGGGACGGCGGAGAGCGGTGCGGGGGTCGTCGGCGAGCTCGCGGACGCACTCGGCGGGCTCGACGTGCTCGTCAACAACTCCGGCTCAGGAGACCCCGCGCCGTGGGACGAGCTGAGCGTCGCGCAGTTTCGCGACATCCTCGAGGTGGACCTCGTCGGCGCGTTCGCGTGCGCCCAGGAGGCCGCGACGCGCATGCGGGCCGCGGGCACCCGGGGCCGGATCGTCAACGTCACCTCCGTCCACGAGCACATCCCGAACGCCGGCGCGGCGGCCTACTGCTCGGCCAAGGGCGGCCTGGGCCTGTTGACGAAGTGCCTCGCGCTCGACCTGGCGGCGGACGGCATCCGGGTCAACGCGGTGGCCCCGGGCGAGATCGCGACGCCCATGACGGGCAACGAGGACGTCGACCCGCACACCGTGGAGCGGCCCGGCATCCCCCTGCGCCGCCCGGGGCACGCACGCGAGATGGCCGACGTCATCGCGTTCCTGGCCGGCGAGCAGTCCTCCTACGTGACCGGCTCGAGCTTCGTCGCCGACGGCGGGCTCATGCTGATGGCGGCGATGCAGGCCGAGCCGGCACCCTGATCGCCGAGCTGAGCGGTTCGGCGAGGCGGTCCCGGCGTTTTCCGGAACGACCATCTAACCTGCCGCGCCCATGCTGATGGCCGCCGTCCTCGCCGCCGCGACCGTGGCGAATCCTTGCGCGGACGCCGCCCGCACCGTCGCTTGCCCCGACCTGGTGATGCGCCGGCCCTACGGCATGCGCCTGATCCGCACGCCGAAGCGGCAGCTGCTCGCCGCCACGAACGCGATCGTCAACGTCGGTCAGGGGCCGCTCGAGGTCCGCGCCCGGCGCAGCGCCGTCTACGGCACCTACCGCATGGTCACCCGCCAGATCCTGCGGCCGCTGGCGCCCGGGGCCGCGCCCGTGGTCCTGCCGGCCTCGGGCCGTGTCGAGCTCTACGACACGCGCACACGCGGGCGGTACTGGAAGTACGAGGGTGCCGCGAGCTTCACCCTGCAGCCCATCGCCCCCGGAGGGATCGTCGGGCCCGTCCGGCGGACGGGTCCGAAGGTCGACTACTGCTTCCGGGACCTGCGCGCCGTCCGGCGCCTCGACGGGGCCGGCCCGTACCCGGGCGCACCGCGCAAGCGCGTGTTCGGCGCTTGCTCCACGCGTGCCGCCGCCCGCGTCCTGACCTTGGGTACGAGCGTCGGATGGGCCGACATCTATCCCTGGAGCTACCCCGAGAACTCCATCGACGTGACCGGACTGCGGGGCTGCTTCCTCTACACGCTCACCGCGGATCCCCGCAACGAGCTCACCGAGCTTCGGGACGACAACAACGCGGGCTCGGTCACCGTCAGGCTGCCCTGGAGGGGCCCGGGGGCGCGGGGGTGCCCGCCGCCCGTGCCGCCACCGGCCTGACCCCGTCGCGGGTCGGGCGTCCGGCCGCCACTACCCTCCTGGCGTGCCCACGTCCGCTCCCAGCCGCTCCACCGCCGTCCGCGAGGATCTCCGCAACGTCGCGATCGTCGCCCACGTCGACCACGGCAAGACCACCCTCGTCGACGGGATGCTGCGGCAGGCGGGTGCCTTCCGGGAGGGCGCCGCGCTCGCCGACCGGGTCATGGACTCCATGGACCTCGAGCGCGAGAAGGGCATCACGATCTCGGCGAAGAACACCGCCATCCAGCACGGCGAGGTCAAGCTGAACATCATCGACACGCCCGGGCACGCCGACTTCGGCGGCGAGGTCGAGCGCGGGCTGACGATGGTCGACGGCGTGCTGCTGCTCGTCGACGCCTCCGAGGGCCCGCTCCCGCAGACGCGCTTCGTGCTGCGCAAGGCGCTGGCGGGCAAGCTGCCGGTGATCCTCGTGATCAACAAGGTCGACCGCCCCGATGCGCGCATCAAGGACGTCATCGACGAGGTCTACGACCTGTTCTTCGACCTGGACGCCACCGAGGACCAGATCGACTTCCCGATCGTCTACACGAACGCCAAGCAGGGCTGGGCGTCGATGGAGATCGAGGGCGAGACCGTCGCCGAGGGCTCAGATCTCAAGCCGCTGCTGGATCTACTCGTCGAGACGATCCCCGCCCCGAGCTACGACCCCGAGCACCCGCTGCAGGCGCTCGTGACGAACCTCGCCGCCTCGCCCTACCTCGGCCGCCTGGCGCTCTGCCGCGTGCGCCACGGGCGCGTCAGGAAGGGCCAGAACGTCGCCTGGTCGCGGCTGGACGGCTCGATCACCACCGCGAAGATCACCGAGCTGTACATCACGGAGAACCTCGCCTCGGTCGAGGCCGCCGAGGCGGGCCCGGGTGAGATCATCGCCATCGCCGGCATCCCGGAGATCACGATCGGCGAGACGCTGACCGACGTGGACGACCCGCGGCCGCTGCCGGTGATCTCCGTGGACTCGCCCTCGCTGAGCGTCACGGTCGGCATCAACACCTCGCCCCTGGCCGGCAGGGACGGCAAGCTCCTCACCGCCCGCCAGGTCAAGGATCGCCTGCAGCGCGAGCTCGTCGGCAACGTCTCGCTGCGCGTCAACGACACGGAGCGCCCGGACACCTGGGAGGTCCAGGGTCGCGGCGAGCTCCAGCTCGCGGTGCTCGTCGAGATGATGCGCCGTGAGGGCTTCGAGCTGACGGTCGGCAAGCCGCAGGTCGTCACGCGCGAGATCGACGGGAAGGTCCACGAGCCCGTCGAGCGCATGACGATCGACGCCCCGGAGGACTACGTCGGCGTCATCACCCAGCTGCTCGCGCTGCGCAAGGGCCGCCTCGAGCAGATGGTCAACCACGGCACGGGCTGGGTGCGCATGGACTACCTCGTGCCGGCGCGCGGGCTGATCGGCTTTCGCACGGAGTTCCTCACCGAGACGCGCGGCACCGGCCTCATGCACCACGTCTCCGACCGCTACGAGCCGTGGTTCGGTGAGCTGCGCACCCGCCCGACCGGCGCGCTGGTCGCCGACCGCCCGGGTGCGGTCACCGCCAACTCGTGCTTTCAGCTGCAGGAGCGCGGCGCGCTCTTCGTCAACCCGACCGACCCGGTCTACGAGGGCATGATCGTCGGCGAGAACGCCCGCGCCGACGACCTCGACGTCAACGCGGTCCGCGAGAAGCACCTCACCAACCACCGCTCCTCCACCGAGGACGAGCTCGTCCGCCTGACCCCGGCGCGGATCATGTCGCTCGACCAGGCGATGGAGTTCCTGCGCGAGGACGAGTGCGTCGAGGTCACTCCGCGCGCCGTGCGCCTGCGCAAGGTGGCGCTCAAGGCGATCGACCGCGTCAAGCTCGCGCGGCAGATGAAGGCGGGGGCGGCGCAGCGGACCTGAGGGCGGCGACCGCCATCACCGTGGGCTGACGCGGGGGCCCCCGTCTCAGGAGGCGAACCGCGCCGCGGCGCCCGAAGCGATCGTGCGCCCGTGGCCGAAGCAGGCGGCCTCGAAGGGCTCGCCGGCCAGGCGCCGGAAGCTCGTCTGGGCGGTCTGGGGGTCGTCGGCGGCTGGGTGCGGGCCGACGGAGGTGAGGTTCGCAGCCGCGTCGCCGGTGAACAGCACGCCGCGCTCCTCCCACAGCAGGGAGACGTGGCCGGCGGTGTGGCCCGGCGTCGCCAGGACGCGGAACGGGCCGACGCGCGCGCCGTCGACCAGGTCGTCCTGCGCGGGGACGGGCGAGAGCTTCCACGGCAGCGCCACGCTCACGTAGGGCACGAGGCCACGGCCGAGCAGTGTGGCCACCTTCGGCTTGGGCTGCTCGGTGCCCTGGGTGAGAAACGGGGCGTCGGCCGGGGAGACGTGGATCTCGGCGCCGGTGGTCGCCACGAGCTCCGCCGCGTTGGAGGCGTGGTCGGCGTGGCGGTGGGTCAGCAGGATGCGCCCGATGGAGCGCGGCTCGTGGCCGGCCGCGCGCGCGGCGTCGAGCAGCCTCGACGCCCCGCCGGGGGTGCCCGTGTCGACGAGGGTGGGGACGTCGGCCTCCACGACGAAGGCGTTGACGATCGCCCTGGGGTAGAAGACCTCGGTGATGCCGGCAAGCTTGCTCATGGTTCTGCTCTGCCCCGATCCGGTCGGCCTCACGCAGGATCCGTGACGCATCGCCCCGCCGCGGCGTTCGGCGACGGCCTGCTCCTACCGGGCGTACTCGCGCGGCCGTCGTCCCTTGCCGATCCGTACAGGATCGGCTGCGGAAATCGTGCGGCGTCAGCCATCCACCCGAACCGCCGATCGACGGGACCACCTCGTGGAATCAATCATCTAGGGGCCAGGTCCCCGCAGCACGGTCAGTCACCGTTGCGGCACAGACAGACCACCCGATCGCCCATCCGCAGATCGGCGACCTCGGGAGCGTCGAAGCGGTACGGGCGGCCACCGCGGACGATGGCCACGATCGGCGCACCCTCGGCCGCGTCGGCGTGGCTCAGGCCGTCGCGCGGCACGTCGTGCTCGATCAGCTCGAGGCCCTCACCCGCCACGAGGAGGTCCTCGAGGACCCGGACGACGTCGGGCTGCAGCGTGGCCGCCCCGAGCATCCTGCCGGCGGCGCCCGAGGAGGTGACGACGGTGTCGGCCCCGCCCTGGCGCAGCAGATGGACGTTCTCCTCCTCGCGGACCGAGGCTGCCAGCGCGGCGGTCGGATTGAGCTCGCGCGCGGTGAGCGTCATGAGAACCGAGGCGTCGTCGCGGTCAGGCGCGACGATGACCGCGGTCGCCTCGGCGACGCCGGCCTCGCGCAGGACGTCGGTGCGGGTGGCGTCGCCCGCGACGACCGCGAGGCCGAGCGAGACGGCACGCTCGCGGGCGTCCGGGTCCTGCTCGATGACGACGATCCGGTCGCGCGGTACGCCGCGCGCGAGCAGCTCCTCAACGGCGGCACGGCCCTTGCTGCCGAACCCGCAGACGATGGTGTGACCGGACAAGGTGGACCTCCAGCGGGACAGGCGGTAGGCGGAGCGGGTGTGCTCCGCGAGGAGCTCGAGCGTGGTCCCGACGAGCACGATGAGAAAGAGCACGCGGGCGGGGGTGACCAGGAGCGTCGTCAGCAGGCGGGCGGTGTCGCTCTCGGGCCGCACGTCACCGTAGCCCGTCGTGGTGACGGTCACGGTGGCGTAGTAGAAGCAGTCGAGCAGCGAGACGCCGTCCTCGGCGGCGTCGACGTAGCCGTCGCGGTCGACGTAGGCCAGCAGCGCCACGAAGATCACGAGGGCGACCGCGATCGCGAGCCGCTGGGCGATGCGCCGCACCGGGGAGCTTGCCTCGGTGCCGGGGAGCTCGACGGGGACGGTCGTCCGGGGTGGCGCGGGGATCAGGGGGGCGGAACGGTCTGGCAGTGCGTCGAGGACCCTACCCCGCCGGGGGCCCGCGGTATGCTCGGCGGGTGATGGTTCTCGGACTGACCGCCTTCTCGTCGACCTTCGGTCTGGTCATCATCTTCTTCGTCGTCTTTCCCGCGCTCGCGCAGGGGCTGATCGCGCTGGCCATCGGACAGGCCGCCGCCGAGCGCGCGGAGAACCAGGCCTACGCCGCCCGCCTGAAGACCGACGACGACGACGAGGTTCTCTAGGAGACTGCGCCGCGACGGCGGGCTGGTCGCGGCCCGCTCACCGAGCTGCACCAGCGCGCGCGGCGAGCTCCGCCCGCGCCGCCTCGAGATCGCCACCGCCGTCAACCGAGAGCGCCGCGACCAGGCGGCCGTCCCGGTCGAGGTAGCGCACCGCGAACGGCCCTATCCCCGGTCCGCCCTCGCGCTCCTCGCGAACCCAGTCCCGCGCCGCGCCGAGGTGCTCGAGCGACATCCAGTCGGCCAGGTCGGTCCAGAAGTATGGGACCTCGGTGTACGGCACGTCGGCACCGAGCATCGCCCGTGCGGCGTGCGCTCCCTGCCTGGCGGCCACGTCCTCGTGCTCGATCCGGACCGCCCGGCCGTGCAGGACCGAGTGGTACTCGCACATGTCACCCGCGGCCCAGACGCCTTCGGCCGACGTCCGCAGCCCGGCGTCGCACGCGACCCCACCGAGGTCACCGAGGGTCAGGCCGGCCCTGCGCGCGAGCATGACGTCGGGGGTCGCGCCGACTCCCGCGACGACCGCGTCGGCCTCCAGCTCCTCCCCGCCGGCCAGCAGCACGCGCTCGATGCGCTCGCCACCGGCGAAGCCCGCGACGTCGACGCCGCCGCGGACGGTGACGCCGTGGGCCTCCAGCACGGAACGCACGTGGCGCCCGACGGCCGGGCCGAAGCCGCGCTCCATCGGCTCCTCCTCCATCATCAACACAGTGCAGCGCAGGCCGAGGACGGTGAGCGACGCGGCGACCTCGCAACCGAGGTAGGAGCCGCCGACGAGCACGACGTGCTCGGCTTCCGCGGCGGCGAGGTCGCGCTTGAGGAGGTCGACGTTCATCAGCGCGCGGACGTAGTGCAGTCCGTCGAGCTCGGTGCCGGGCAGGGTCAGGCGGCGGACCATCGCGCCCGTGGCCACGAGCGCCGTGTCGAAGGTGACGGTCTCCTTCGTCGAGAGGGTGGCCGTGCGCGCCGCCGGGTCGAGCGCGGTGACCGACGTGCGCGTCAGGAGCTCGACGTCGTGCTCGGCCCACCAGCCCTCGGGGTGCACGAGCGCCTCGGGCTTCGAGAGACGCCCCTGGAGATAGCCCTTCGTGGCGGGCGGCCGGTGGTACGGCGCGTCGAGCTCGCGCCCGACGAGCAGGACCGAGCCCCCGGCGCTGAGCTCGCGCAGCGCCGCGGCGGCGGACGCGGCGGCGATCCCGCCGCCGATCAAGAGGTGGTCGACGTGCCGATCGGCCATCCGCCGATCCTCCTGCGGCTCTATGAGACGGCCTCCGCCTTGACCTCGATGCCGTTCCAGAAGGCGATCCGGTCCTTGATCGCGTCGTCCCTGGGCGCAGGATAGGTCCAGGCGCCGTTGACGTTCTCCTGGCCGTCGACGGTGACCGTGAAGTAGTTCGCGGTGCCCTTCACCGGGCAGAAGCTCGTCTTCTCGGAGGGCGAGAGGAGCTCTTCCCTGACCGCCGAACGTGGGAAGTAGTGCTTGCCCGCGACGACGACGGTGTCGTCGGAGTCGGCGATGGTCTGGCCGTTCCAAGTTGCGCGCATGGCCTGAGAGTAACCTCGCCCTCGGGCTCGGCTTCGACGCGGGGCATCGAACGGTCCGCGTGCTCGAACAGCAGATCACCCACCGGGCCCCCCCGCGCTCGGCCCGCCGGCGCGATCGGCGCGATCGATGCGATCGATGCGCTTGGCGATCGCGGTCAGCTGCTTGACGGTGGCCGAGTGCCTGGCCGTCAGGTGGGGCAGTGCGGCGGCGAGCGGCACGAGCAGCAGCGCCGGGTCGTCGTCGACGAGCCGGTCGGCCAGTTCGCGCTGGTGTCGCCGGCCGGGGCACGCGAGGCCGGTGAGGCCGATGACCTCAGCGGCCAGGCGGCGCAGCTCGCCGGCGTGCTCCCGCGCCCAGTGCTGGAGCGCGCGGTCGTCGGCGCGGCGCCGACGCGCGGCCTGGACGCGCCCGTCGGCCGTGATCTCGCCCGTCGTCGAAGGAGCGAGCCGCAGGAAACGGCGTTCGGCGGCTTGGCGGGTGCCGACGCCGAGGACCGTTGCGAGGCGCTGCCAGCTGACGCCACGATCGCGGGCTGCCGCGATCAGCTGCGGCTCCCAGCCCGTCAGCTGGTCGCGCAGCGCGTGCAGCAGCGCGAGCGCGTCGAGGAGCTCCTCGTCCGCGAGAACCGGAGCGGCCGCCGGGCCGTCTGAACCGCACCCGTCGGCGACCGCGCGGCGCACGCGCTCCCAGTCGTCGTGCGTCGGGGGCCTTCCGGGGGTCGTCGTCATCGCGTCATCGTAGCGACGACAATCGCTGTTGTCATCCTTCTGTTGACATGCTATAACCAGAAGTGGCACACGACCATCCCCAGAGAGGAGGAAGACCATGTTGATGCGCACCGACCCGTTCCGTGAGATCGACCGGCTCACGCAGAACCTGTTCGCCAACTCCAACGGCGGCAGCCTCGCGCGGCCGCTCGCGATGCCGATGGACGCCTACCGCCAGGGCGACGAGTTCGTCGTCTCACTCGACCTTCCCGGGGTCCATCCGGACGCCATCGAGCTCGACGTCGAGCGCAACGTCCTGACCGTCAAGGTCGAGCGACCGCCGCTCCACACGGCTGAGGGCGTCGAGATGCAGCTCGCCGAGCGGCCCGTCGGCGTCTTCACGCGCCAGCTGTTCCTCGGCGACAGCCTCGCCACCGACGAGATCGAGGCGGACTACGACCGCGGCGTGCTCACCCTGCGCATCCCGGTGGCCGAGCGGGCCAAGCCCCGCCGCATCGCCGTCAAGGGCGCCGACGACCGCCAGGCGATCACGGCCTGAGCCCGGCGTCGGGCCCGGCCGGTCAGGCGGGCGCCCATCCCCATCGCGCCAGGGGCGCCCGGCCGGGCGCCCCTGGCGGGGGAACGGCTCCTGGATGACTGATTCCACGGATCCGGTGCCGCCCGCTCGACGTTTCGGCTGGCACCTGACACCACCCGATCCCTTGCCGATCCGAACAGGATCGGCTGCGGAACCGTGCGGCGTCAGCCATCCACCCGAACCGCCGATCGACGGGACCACCTCGTGCAATCAATCATCTAGCGGATTTGTACCCCGGAGATCGCGCGGGCGATGACCATGCGCTGGATCTCGCTGGTGCCCTCGAAGATCGTGTAGATCTTCGCGTCGCGGTGCCAGCGCTCCACGGGGTACTCACGGGTGTAGCCGTTGCCGCCGAGGATGTGCATCGCGCGCTCGGTGGCCCAGGTGGCGACCTCGCCCGCCTTGAGCTTGCTCATCGAGCCCTCGGCGTTCTCGAACTTGTGACCCGTGCGGCCCATCCACGAGGCCCGCCAGACGAGCAGGCGACTTGCGTCGATCTCGAGCTTCATGTCGGCCAGGGCGAAGGCGATCGCCTGGTTCTCGATGATCTTCCTGCCGAACTGCTCGCGCTCCTTGGCGTAGTCCAGCGCGTACTCGTAGGCGGCGCGGGCGATGCCGACGGCCTGGGCGCCGACGGTCGGGCGTGAGGCCTCGAACGTCTGCATCGCCGTCTGGGACTTCGTGCGCTTGCCCTCACGGACGCGGGCGAGGCGCTCGTCGAGCTTCTCCTTGCCGCCGAGAACGTGACCCGCGGGGATGCGGCAGTCGTCGAGGTGGACGTCGGCGGTGTGCGAGGCGCGCAGGCCGTGCTTGGAGACCTTCGACCCCTGCTCGATGCCCTTGGCCTCGCTCAGCGGCACGATGAACGCGGCGTGGCCGCGGGCGCCGAGCGTCGGGTCCACCGAGGCGATGACGACGTGGACGTCGGCGATGCCGCCGTTGGTCGCCCACGCCTTCTGGCCGTTGAGCACCCACTCGCTCGCGGCCTCGTCCCACTTCGCCGTCGTGCGGACGTTGGAGATGTCCGAGCCCGCGTTGGGCTCAGAGGCGCAGAACGCGGCGACCTTCAGGTCGTCCGGAGTTCCGAAGCAGCGCGGGATCCACTCGCCGATCTGCTCGCCGGTGCCCTGCCCGAAGATCGACGCGACGGCCAGCGAGGTGCCCATGATCGCCATGCCGAGCCCCGCGTCGCCCCAGAAGAGCTCCTCGTTGACGATCGGCAGGGTCAGGCCGGAGGGATCGGCGAAGAACTGGGCGAGGCCCTCGAAGGAGTAGAGCCCGATCTTCGCGGCCTCCTGGATGATCGGCCAGGGGGTCTCCTCGCGCTCGTCCCACTCGTGGGCGGCGGGGCGCATGACGTCCTCGGCGAAGCCGTGCACCCAGTCGCGGATGTCCTTCTGGTCTGCGTTGAGCTCGAGGTTGAACGCCACCGCGGGCGCCTCTGCTCCCGTCGGCTCCTGCTCGGTCGTCGCCACTGTCGAACGCCTTTCTCGAGGGTCGCCCAGAGTAGCCCGCGGGGCGGGTGGATCGAGCCGCAGCGGGGGTAGACGGCGCGGTCGGGTGGGTAGCGCCTGCTGATGGACTTCATCGAGACCGTTCGCACCCAGGCCGGTCTGGCCGACACCGCCACAGCAGAACGCGCCGCGGCCGCGGTGCTCGAGGCGCTCGGGGGCCGTATCGCCGCGGGCAACGTGCAGGCGCTCGCCGTCGAGCTGCCCGCCCCGTTCGCGTCCGCGCTGCGGCGAGGTGCTGACGGACAGGCCCACTCGGGCGGGACCGCCGAGCTCGCCGCCGCGGCGCAGGGCGTCCTCGACGCGGGCGACGGGCCGGGCGTCGGCGCCGACCCGCTCGACCTCGTGGTCGCCGTCATGCGCGGGCTCGTCGCGACCGCCGACCGCGAGACCGTCGACAAGCTCGGTGAGCAGCTCCCGCGGGACCTCACCCAGCTCCTGGTCGCCGAGGAGGAGGGCGACACCTCCCAGACGCACGCCAACGCACCGCAGCCCGGCGCGCCGGGCAGCCAGCCCGGGCGCGTGCGCTCCACCGGCGACTGATCCCGGCCTCCTATCGTGGCGGGGCGCATGGAGCTCGCCGGAGGCCAACCGAACGTCGCCCTGCGCGAGGATCCCGCCGGCGCCGAGGAGGTCGTGCTCGCCTTCCCCTACGATTCCTCGATCGTGGAGGCGGTCCGCCGCGTTCCCGGCCGGCGCTTCGACTGGGACACGCGCGAGTGGTCGGCGCCCGTCGACGACTGGGTCGGCGTGCACGTCGCGAGCATCATCGAGCGCTTCCCCGAGCTCGAGACCTCCGGGGAGGTCGACGCGTGGCTGAGCGGCATCGAGCAGCGCTGGGTCGGCGCGATCTCCACGGGCGTCCGCGGCGGCAGGGGCTTCTTCACCCTGCGCACCCGCGCCGGCCAGCTTCCCGAGCAGCTGCGCGAGGGCGCGGAGGAGCACGACGGCCTGCACTGGCTGCCCCTGACCGAGGCGATCGCCAGGCGGCTCCTGGAGATCAGAAGCGCGCGGCTCGACGCGGCGGCCAACCGCTGCATCTCCCACCTGCAGGCCGGCCTGGAGCCGCCGCCCGCGATCCTCTCGTTCGTCGAAGGGGTCGCCGGAACCCACTTCAAGCTCGACGTGCTCTGGGACCCCGACGCCGCCAAGGCCTTCGACGCGCTCCCCGGCGCGGGAGACCGCTCGCGCTCGATTGCCGTCGACCCGTATCTCGTCGAGCCGCTCGACGCGTTCCTGCGTCTGCACGGCGTCGAGGTGAGCGGCGCCGCCGCGCCCCGGCTGGCCGCCATGCACGCCGAGCACGAGGCGGCCCAGCGCGACGTCGCCGCCTCCCGCGCGCAGGCGGCCCCGCCCCCGGACCCCCTCCCGCGCCTCGGTGAGGGCATGGCCCTCGAGCCGTTCCAGTGGGCCGGCGTCGCCTACGTGCTCGACAAGCGCCGGGCGTTCCTCGCCGACGAGCAGGGCTTGGGCAAGACCGTCCAGGCCCTCGCGGCGCTGGAAGCCGACGACGCCTACCCCGCCATCGTCGTCTGCCCCGCCTCGCTCAAGCTCAACTGGGAGCGTGAGGCCGTGCGCTGGCTCCCTCACCGCGACACCACGGTGCTGAGCGGTCGCGGCGTCGGGCAGCCCACGGGCGAGATCACCGTCCTGAACTACGAGCTGGTCGCCGCGCACAAGGACGCGCTCGCCCGCCTGAAGCCCCGGGCGCTCATTCTCGACGAGAGCCACTACTGCAAGAACCCGCAGGCCAAGCGGACTCACGCCGTGCGGCGCCTCGCGCAGGCCGTGCCCGAGAACGGGCTGCGCCTCGCGCTCTCCGGCACTCCCGTCCTCAACCACCCCGAGGAGCTGATCGCCCAGCTGCGGATCCTCGGCCGCCTGGAGGACTTCGGCTCGGGCGCGAAGTTCGCCCGACAGTTCCAGGGCGACTTCGCCGAGGAGCGCCTGCACTGGCACCTGCGACGGCGGTGCTTCGTGCGGCGCCTGAAGCAGGACGTCCTGCCCCAGCTGCCGGCCAAGCGGCAGGTCGTGGTGCCGATGGAGCTCTCCAACCGGCGCGAGTACCGCCTGGCCGAGGAGGACGTCATCGCCTGGCTGCGCGAGCAGCCGCTCGACCTGCGCGAGCTCGACGCGCGGATCGCCGCGACGCTGCGCACGGAGCGCCTCGTACAGCTCGGGGTCCTCAAGCGCCTCGCGGCCAAGGGGAAGCTCGCGACCGCGCTCTCCTGGATCCATGACTTCCTGCAGTCCGGGGAGCCGCTCGTGGTCTTCGCTCACCACCAGGAGGTCCAGGAGGCGGTCCTCGAGCGCTTTCCCGACGCCGCCCACCTCCTCGGCCGCGACGCGGTGGCCGCTCGCGAGGCGACGGTGCAGGCCTTCCAGGAGCCCGGCGGGCCGCAGCTGCTCGTCGGCGCCACGCGCGTCGCGGCGCAGGGGATCACGCTCACCCGGGCGTCGAACGTCGCGTTCCTCGAGCTCGAGTGGACACCGGCGATGCATGACCAGGCCGAGGATCGCTGCCACCGCATCGGCCAGCACGACGCGGTGACCGCCTGGTATCTACTCGCGGCGGGCACGATCGACGAGACGATCTCGGCGATGTTGCAACGCAAGCGCGGCCTCGTCGGCGCGGTGACCGACGGCACCCGGGACGAGGGCGAGGCGCTCGTCGCCTCCGTGGTGCGCGAGCTGCGCGGGCGGAGCCCGTACAAGCACCTCCGGCCGGTCGCGTAGCGCTCCGATCCCTGATCGGCGCACTGAGCTGTACCTCCTAAACGGTACGAAAATGTACCGTTGACCTGGTACGCTCGGAGGCATGGCCGCGCTGAACCCGTTCGTCTGGGACCGTCCCGTCGATGATCCGTCGAAGATCGTCGGGATGGAGCCGTTCGCCCACGAGGTGGCCCTCGTCCTCAAGGGCCAGACGAACGTCGCGCTGTTCGGCGCCCGGGACACGGGCAAGACGACGTTCACGACCCAGCTGGCGCTCGAGCTGGCCAAGGATCACGGCCCTGACGCCCCGCCGTTCGACGTCGTCCGGGTCAACCTCCAGCGCGTGCTGAGCCTCCCCGGCTTCATCGGCTGCGTCCACGACGCGCTGACCGGCCACCCCGACAAGCGCTTGCGCCGCGCCGCGCAGCGTCAGATGTCGGTGCTGGAGAAGGAGATCGGCTTCGACATCAAGCTCATCAAGGGCGGCGTCAGGCGCACCGGCATCACCCCCGCGCAGGACGCCGAGACGCTTCACGCCCAGCTCGTGGCGCTGCGCTCCGTGTCGGACCGCCTCGTCGTGGTCTTCGACGAGTTCCAGCGGCTGCGTCGCTGCCCGGGCGAGCCGCTCGCGCTCATCCGCTCGGCGCTGATGAGCACGGGCGCCGCCCACGTCTCGCTGCTGTTCACCGGCTCGATCCGCAACGCGCTGAAGATGATGCTCGAGGACTCCGAGCAGCCCATCTTCGGCGAAGCCGCCCAGATGCAGCTGCCCGTCATCGACCGCGTCGACTTCCTCGAGTACCTCGACTTCCAGTTCGAGGCGACGGGTCGCCCCGCCGAGGAGGCCGCACTCGACCACCTGCTCGCCGTCACCGGCGGCCATCCCCGCCGCACGCAGCAGCTCGCGTGGGAGGCGTGGGCGGCGAGTCCCCGGGGCGGGGTGGACGTCGAGACGGTGATCGACTGTCACGAGCGGCTCGTCCAGAGCGTCGAGCGCTCTGAGTTCAGCTCCGCGGTCCAGCTGCTGGCCAACGGCGATGAGGCCGAGTTCAACGAGCTGCGGGCACTACAGCTGTTGGCCGACCGGGGCGGCGGCAACGTCACCAGCCGCGAGCTCGCGGTGCTCTACGGCTTCTCGAGCCACTCGCGGGTGCCCACCGCCCTCGAGCGACTGCGGGGCCGCGGTCTGGTCGACCAGCGCGCGGACGGGTGGTACGTCGTCGACCCGCTGTTCGGCGAGTGGCTCGCGCGCCACTCGCCGCTGAGGGACACACCCGCGCGCGGGCACTGACGCGTACCGGTGCGACGGTACCGAAACGGATCGTTTACCCGGTACAAGCTCCGTGGCCTCGTCGAGGTTGAGCTCGCCGAGCTTGCCGAGCGGAGGCGCACCTCCGCCGCGCCGACGACGGGAGCAGACCGCCGACCAGCGCGACGCCGAGGCCTGCGAGGCGGCCGAGCGCGCGCAGGTGAACCGTTCGCGCGCCAATGAGGTCGACCCGGACGTGCGCTGACCGGCCCGAGCCGGCATGCGCTGATCCGTGCCGGCTCCTCGCGGCCGGACCGGCCCGCGCGACGCCCTGATCGTGCGCCTTACGGCGCCGCGGGGGCTGGGTCCTCGTTGTCGCGCTCCGCGGGAGCGGGTGCCTCACCCTGAAAGTCGGTGTCCGCGTCGAGCGGCGCCGCATCGGGCTCGATCATCTCGGGGTCGTCGGGCGCGTTGGAGGACTGCGCGTCGCCGAGGGAGGCCTCGCCGCCGCCGACCCGGCCGGCTGCATCTTGGTCGCTCATGCTCTTGCCCTACCCAGGCGGTGTGGGACACCAATGAAATATTCGGGGCGAACTAAGTGCTCGATTGCGACGTGCTTGAACTCCGATCGCCGGGGCCGCGGCGGCCAGGCCGTTTTGTCCGCCGCCGACGATGACGGCGCTCGATGCTTGCCCGAGCCGCGCAGCGGCACTCCCGTCGCGCTACCCACCGCGCGAGGTCCCCCACACGGCGCCTCCGGGTGCGCCACCTGCGTGACCCGCCCGACGTGCTCGCCTACACTTGCCGCCGTGGATGACGAGGTGGTGGTGTCCCTGGGCTCGGCGAGTGTGGTCAGCGCTGTCCCGGGACGGCTGCGCATCCGCGTCGCGCGCGGTCGCTCTGCAGCGGGCGAACTGGACCGTGTCGAGCGCGCGCTCGACACGATCGGCGAGGTGACCGAGGTTGCGGTGCGCCCGCACGCGAGGAGCGTCGTCGCGCACTTCGACCCGCGCGACGCCGCGGCCGTGACCGATCGGCTGCAAGCGCTCGGGATCGCGCCCGTAACGGACGCAGCGGGCCGCTGGGGAGATCCCGCGGTGGTGGTGCGCGACGCGGCGGGCGTCGTGAACGGTGCCGTCGCGCGGCGCGTGCCGCACGGCGACCTGCGGACACTGGTACCGCTCGGGCTCGGACTGGTCTCGGTGCGCCAGGCCCTGCGAGGGCCCGACCGGCTCCGCGACGCGCCGTGGTACCTGCTCGCGTGGTACGCGTCGGAGACGTTCTTCAGGTTCCACGGCGAGCCCGAGAAGCAGCGACCCGCCAAGCGAGAGAAGGAGAACTGATGGACGAGAAGATGGTCGCCCTGGTCGGTGCCGCGGCGGCGTTGACCGTCGCGGGCCGTGGGCTGCGCCCGGTCGCCAAGCTCGCGATGAAGGGCGTCGTCGCCGCCGGTGACGTGACCATGGACGCCCGCCGCGGGATCGCCGACCTCTACCAGGAGGCCAGGAGCGAGCGCCGCACGGACCCGCCGCCGCTGCCGTCGCAGCCGGATCGCGCCGGGTGACGACCGCCGCGCCGGCGGCTCCCGAGCACACGGTCGTCCATCAGCTCGCCGATCGAGTTCGGTGCCGCACGCCGCGCGTCGCCGGCGATGCCGCCTATTCGCGGCGGCTGGCCGCCGTGGCCGGGCGCGACGAGCGCGTGGCGTCGGTTCGGATCAACCGCGCGGCGGGCTCCGTGGCGATCCGCTGGGCGCCCTCGATGCCCGCCGACCGAGCGCGCGACCGGGTCGCCGAGATGCTGCGCGAGGCCGAGACCGAGTCCGCGCCGGGTGCGGCGTCGACCGCCGCCCCACTGCTGACGGGCCGCTGGCCGCGGTTGGTGCTCCCTGCCGCAGTGGCCGGATGGGCGGGCCTCGGCCGGCTTGCGGGGTTCGCGCTCCCACCGCCGGTCGGTGCTGCCGTGGTGCTGGTCGCATCGCTGCCGATCGCCCGTCGGGCCTACCGCAGTCTGACCGTCGATCGGCGACTCAACCTCGATGTTCTCGACATGACCGCGATCCTCCTGACGACGCTGCGCGGCTCACTGCTGGCGCCGGCGTCGGTGATCGGCCTCGTGGAGATCGGCGAGGCGATCCGTGAGCGCACCGCGCGCGCGTCGCGCCGCGAGCTGCTCGACCTGCTCGACTCCATCGCCGACGTGGCGTGGGTCGAGCGTGACGGCGAGCGCCGGCAGGTGCCGATCGACGAGGTCGTGCGCGGCGAGGTGGTCGTGGTCTACCCCGGGGACCGCATCCCGGTCGACGGCCGCGTGCACGAGGGCCGCGCGCTCATCGACGAGCATCAGCTCACAGGCGAGCCGATGCCGGTGTTGCGCGAGGACGGCCAGCTCGTCTACGCCTCGACGCTGATGCGCGAAGGGCACTTGCACATCGGCGTGGAGCAGGTCGGCGGCGAGACGCGCGCGGGGCGGATCGTGCAGCTCATGCGCGAGGCGCCCGTGCACGACACGCGGATCGAGAACTACGCCGCCAAGGTGGCAGATCGGATCGTCCTGCCGTCCTTCCTGCTGGCCGGAGCGGTGCTGCTCGTCACCCGTAACCCCACGCGGGCGGCATCGATCCTCATCGCGGACTTCGCGACCGGCATCCGTGTGTCCGTCCCCACGGCGGTGCTGGCGGCGATGACCAGCGCGGCGCAGGCCGGCGTGCTCGTCCGCAGCGGGCGCGCGCTCGAGCAGCTCGCCGGCATCGACACCGTGGTCTTCGACAAGACGGGTACCGTCACCGCCGGGCATCCCGCGGTTCTCGGCGTCGACGCCGTCTCGACGGAGATGACCGCGGAGGAGGTTCTCGAGCTGGCGGTGACCGTCGAGCAGCGGCTCACGCATCCGGTCGCCGAGGCGATCGTGCGCTACGCCGCCGAGCGCGGCGCCCAGCCGGGACCGCGCGGGCGCTGGCACTACGACATCGGCCTCGGGGTCCGCGCGCACGTCGACGGGGCCGACGTGCTCGTCGGCAGCGACCGGCTGCTCGACGGTCAAGGCGTCGACCTGGCACCGGCCGCCGCGGCGCTGCGCCCGGGTCAGTCGCAGGTCTACGTGGCCGTCGACGGCGCCATGCGCGGGGTGATCGCCTACGCCGATCCGGTTCGCGGCGAGGCGCGTCGCGTCATCGCCGCGCTGCGCGACCGCCACGGGATGGAGATCCACCTGCTCACCGGCGACAAGTCCGAGACGGCGCGGGCGGTCGGCGCCGACCTCGAGGTGCCGCCGGCGCACGTGCACGGCGAGCTGTTCCCCGAACAGAAGGCGGCGCTGCTGCGGGATCTGCGCGCACGGGGCAGGCGCGTCGCGTTCGTGGGCGACGGCATCAACGATCTGCCCGCGCTGGCGTACGCCGACGTCTCGATCTCCTTCGGCGGGGCCACCGCGGTCGCACGTGAGACGGCGGACGTCGTGTTGATCGAGGACAGCCTGCACGCGCTGCCCGCCGCGGTGTCCGCCGCGCGCCAGGCGCTGCGCCTGGTCCGACAGAACATCGCGATCGTCGGCGGGGTCAATCTCGCCGCGCTGACCGCGGCCACGACGACGGGTCTGCCGCCCACCGTCGCCGCCGTGGTGCATAACGGTTCCACCGTGGTCACCGCGCTCAACGGGCTGCGACCGCTGCTGGGCAACAACGGCCGCCCCAGGCGGTCCAACGACGAACTGGAGGAGCTCGAGAATGCCTGACGTGCCGGGGAGGAACTCCGAGATGTGGAACGGTGTGCGCCGAGGAACGGGCTGGGCCGTCGGCGTCGGCGCGGTGCTGACCGCGGCGTCGGTGCTACGCGACGGTCCGCGCGAGGCGCTCAAGGGTGTTCTCAAGGCGGGACTGCGCGGCCGCGAGATGGCCGCCGAGGCCTCCGAGCAGGTCCGCGACATCTACGCGGAGGTGCAAAGCGAGCAGAGCGCGCCGGCCGAGCCGGCCGACGGCAACTAGCCGAAGGAGTCGGCCATCGGTGCACCTCGAGGCCCACGACGCAGTGCGGCCCGGTCGAGGACCGGGCCGCGAGCCAAGCTCGTAGACGAGCCGCTGGCTACAGCGTCTGGACGTTCGCCGCAGCCGGACCCTTGGGGCCCTGCTCGGCGTCGTACGAGACCTTGGCGCCCTCGGCGAGCGACTTGTAGCCATCACCGAGAATCGCGGAGTGGTGCACGAAGAGATCCTTGCCGGCCTCGTCGGGTGTGATGAACCCGAAGCCCTTCTCGTCGCTGAACCACTTCACGGTACCTGTTGCCATGTTTCCTCCTAAAGGAACGGCGTGCTGCCGAGCTCCTTCAAAAGGGCACCCGACCTGAACGGTGAGCAGAATACCGATTCCGTCAAGCGCACGTCAATCGCGGATTCGTGTGCTCCGGGTTTCCCGGCCCGAGGTTGGAAAGCTACGCTCGAGGGACGATGACGGGGCTCACCGCAGAAGACATCCAGCCCAGCGCCAACGAGAAGCTCGATCGCTTCCTCACGGGAACGATCACGGTGGTGCCGCTCCTGGCGCTGGGCCTCGTGGGCATCCAGGCCTGGAATCGGAGCCTCCATCTCTCCGACCTCGTCGTCTTCGTCGTCATGTACTTCGCCACGGGCTTCGGCATCACGATCGGCTTCCACCGGATGCTCACCCACCGGGCCTTCGAGACCAGCCGCCCCGTGAAGGCGCTGTTCGCGATCCTCGGCTCGGCCGCGATCGAGGGGCCCGTCATCTCCTGGGTGGCCGACCACCGCAAGCACCACGCCTTCACCGACCGCGAAGGCGATCCCCACAGCCCGCACGTCGACCACGGCCACGGCGTCCGCGGCATCCTCAAGGGCCTCTTTCACGCGCACGTCGGCTGGCTGTTCGTTCACACGCAGCGCGCGGCGAAGGACCGCTACGCGGGCGACCTCATCGCCGACCCGGTGATCTCGTGGGTCAACCGGACGTTCTTCCTCTGGGTCGCCGTGGGCCTGCTCGTGCCGTTCGGGCTCGGCTGGGCGATCGGCGGCTCGGTGGAGCTCGGCCTGACCGGCCTGCTGTGGGGTGGCGCGGTGCGCATGCTCGTGCTGCACCACGTGACCTACTCGATCAACTCGCTCTGCCACGTGTTCGGCTCCCGCCGCTACGCCACCGACGACGAGTCGCGCAACCTGATGTGGCTGGCCCCGCTGGCCATGGGCGAGAACTTCCACAACAACCATCACGCCTTCCCGACCTCCGCGCGCCACGGGCTCGGCCGCGGCCAGCTCGACTCGAGCGCCGCGGTCATCGGCCTGATGGAACGCCTGGGCCTGGTGTGGGACGTGAAGCGCCCGAGCGAGGCACAGCAGGCCAAGAAGCTGATCGGGGCGTAGATGGGCTGTCATCGAGCCGGCAGCGAATCCGTGAGACGACTCGTTCAGTCGGCCGGAGCCACGCGCCGGCCAAGCGCCCTACCCCCTACGCGTCGGCGGAGCCCCCGCCTGGCGCTCGGCGAAGCGCAGGCGCTCGCGCGTCTCGGTCGCACGGCGCTCGAGCTCGCGCATGCGCTCCGGGCTCGTCTCGCGCATCGAGTAGCTCTTCGCACGGTAGAGGTCGAGCTTCTCCTGGGCGTGGCGGGCGTCGGCACGCAGCGCCGCGATCTCGTCGGTGACGCTCTTGGACGGGGCGGGCGCCACGTCCGTGGCGCCGGGACTTCCGAGCGAGTGACGGTCGGCCCCCGAAGTCGCGACTGCCTCCACGGGCGACTCGGCGGCCTCCCGCTCGCGTTGCACGCCGATCCAGTCGTCGAGCTCCTGCCAGCACGCGTAGAGCCAGGCGATCCGCTCGCGCTCGCCGTCGGGCACGGAGGCGCGCGCGTAGCGCCAGAACCTGATACGCACCGTCGTGCCGACCAGGCCGCCGCTCCAGATGTCCGAGATCTTCTCGAAGCCGTCGAGCCCGACGTGCCCGAAGACGAGGACATCGGCCTCGGTGCCCGCGTCGAGCAGCGCGAGCGGCCCGCCGAGGCGCGGCGGCAGCAGGTGGTGCAGGCGGTCGGCGAGGTCGGCGGTCTGCGGATCGCTCTCGCGGATCTTCTCCTGCGCCCGGGCGAGCTTGGCCGGCGTGTGGCGCGTGCCCTCGGGGAAGATGAGCGCCCCCTCGTCGGCGCCGTGGAGGTGGGTCGCCAGCGTGCGCACCCGTGCGATCTCCGCGGCGGCATCGCCGGAAGCACGCCGGACGACGCAGGTGGGCACCCAGCGGGCGCCCATGTCCAGCGTCGGCAGCACCTTGAGCTCGTGCTTGATCACGTAGCGCAGGAACATCCCGTGCGGGCCGGAGACGAAGACCGCGGGCAGCGTGTTGTCGATGATGCTCGCGTGGCGGACGAGGACGAGCAGCGGCCCCGGCTCCACGAGCTCGTCGCCCTCGACCTCGAAGCGCAGACCGAACAGCGTCCGCACCCCGAGCAGGTGCCCCGCCATCCAGGTGCGCTGCATGTACCAGACGTGCCGCCGGCGCCGGGGCGAGTCGCCGCCGAACGGGCCTCCCGCGAGCAGCCAGGCGAGCGTCAGCCCGAGCCAGCCGCGCACCTCGCCGAGCACGAACCACCAGCCCATGAGCACGAGCCGCACCGCCATCCACGGCTTGCGCGTGCGCAGCCAGAGCCCGAGGTCGACGAGCGCACCCGTGAACAGCAGGAGCGGCAGCAGCGCCGTGAGCACCACGAACAGGACGCTCTCGACGAGGATGCCCCGCGCGATGTTGAACGCCCGGGCGCCGGGCGACTCCTCTGCGGGCAGCAGCGGAACGGTGAGCGCGGGCGCCTCGGTCGCAAGCGCCATGGTCCGCGAGCGTAGCGCTCGGCGGCGGCGGCCGAAAGCGGCGCGGCGTGTGCTCAGATCCACGCCATAGGGTGATCAGAGCACACACCGCGCGGGGGGCCCGCGTCAGACGGTCACATCTCGCGCGCGCAGCGTCACCGCGGCGGCCACCGCCGCGAGCGCGACGTAGACCACCACGACGCCGACGTCGCGGGCGCCGCCGCCCTCGCCGTTCACGCTCTCCAGGAGCAGGCCCGGCAACCAGTCGCCCGCGCCCGCCCACGCGTCCTGGAGGAGGTGCTCGAAGGGTCCCGACCAGGCGATGCCCGTGCCGAGCGCGATCGGGGCCGAGCGCACCACGACGGCGAGCGCCATGCCCAGCGTCGCCCACGCGGACCAGCTCAGCGACACGCGCGCGTAGTCGCCCACGGCGTCAGCGAGCCCGTCGGTGCTCGCCCACGCGCCGGTCGAGACGCCCTGGGTCACGGCGACCAGCGTGGAGGCGATCCCGGTGAGCACCAGGGTGACGGCGAGCGCTGCGGCCGAGAAGCCCAGGAGCGCGGCCATCTTGCCGGCCACCAGGGAGAGCCGGCGCGGCTGGCGCATGAGCAGCGTCCGGAAGGTGCCCTGCGAGAACTCCGCCGCGAAGTTGGCGATGAACAGGACGAAGACCAGGATGCCGGTGAACCCGAGGCCGGTGGAGAACGCCTCGGTGGCGCCGCCGGCCCGCTCGAGGGCGGGCCCGGCGGCGGCGGGAAGGACGACGGCGAGCGCGGACCCGACGGCGAAGAGGAACGAGATCGCGACGGTGATCGCGAGGACGCGGGGGCGGCGGAGCTTGATGAGCTCGGCGTGGAAGGTGGCGTTCATCGCGGAGCTCCGTTCGTGCTCGCGAGGTAGCGCTCTTCCAGGGTGGGTCCCGCGAGACGCACGTCGGCCAGGGCGATGCCCTGCTCGGCGGCGGCGTCGAGCACCAGCCGGCGCAGGCGGGGAAGGTCGTCCTGGCGCTCCGGGACAGCGACGACGCTGGTCTCCGAGCCTGCCCCGAAGTCCGCCGCCGGGCCCTGGTAGACGAGCGCGCCGCGGTCGATGACCACGAGCCAGTCGCAGACCTGGTCGAGCTCGGCCAGCGCGTGGGAGGAGATCAGCAGCGTGCGCCGGCCGTCGGCCAGCCTGCGGATCAGCCCGCGCATCTCGCGGATGCCCGACGGGTCCAGCCCGTTGATGGGCTCGTCGAGGATCAGCAGGTCGGGGTCGCCCAGCAGGGCGCCGGCGATCCCCAGGCGCTGCTTCATTCCCAGCGAGTAGCCGCGAAAGCGATCGTCGCCGCGTTCGGTCAGCCCGACGAGCTCGAGCACGCCCGGGATGTCGCGCGGATCCTGGCTGCCCACGGCGGCGAGCACCGCGAGGTTCTGGCGCCCCGTGAGCGCCGGGTAGAACGCCGGGGTCTCGATGAGCGCCCCGACGCGCCGCAGGTAGCTTTCGGGCTCGTCGAGCGGGTGACCGAGGACCGAGCCGGTGCCCTCCGTCGGCTCGACGAGGCCGAGCAGCATCGCCATCGTGGTGGTCTTGCCCGCGCCGTTGGGGCCGACGAAGCCGGCGACCGCGCCCGTCGGGATCTGGAGGTCGAGACCGTCGACCGCGCAGCGCGTCCCGTAGCGCTTGGCGAGGCCCCGGGCGCCGACGGCCAGGGCGGCGGAGGGGGGAGGTGTGCCTGTCATGTCTGACAGCGTGCGCCATCATCGGCGCGCTGTCATCGGCTCGCGGGCGGCTCGTGGACTACGCGCCGTGACGTACGTGGCGGCCCGGCGCGACCAACCCCGCTTCGTAGGCGAAGACGACGAGCTGGGCGCGATCACGCGCCGCGAGCTTGATCATCGCCCGGGAGACGTGGGTACGCGCCGTCGCCGGGCTGATGACCAGGGCTCGAGCGATCTCGTCGTTGCTCAGCCCCCCGCCCACCAGGGCGACGATCTCACGCTCGCGCGGGGTGAGCTCGTCGAGCAGACCGACCGCCGGCCCCGACGGCGACGGCGCCGCGGCGAACGCCTCCACCACGCGGCGGGTCACCGCCGGCGCCAGGAGCGCCTCACCGGCCGCCACGACCCGCGTCGCGTGCAGCAGCTGCTCGGGATGGGCGTCCTTGAGCAGGAATCCGCCCGCGCCGGCCCGCAACGCGCTGAAGACGTACTCGTCGTCGGTGAAGGTGGTGAGGATGAGGACGCGCACCTGGCCGAGAGCCGGGTCGGCGGCGATCATCCGCGTGGCCTCCAGGCCGTCCGTCCCGGGCATGCGGATGTCCATCAGCACCACGTCCGCTCCGACCCGTCGCACCAGCTCGACCGCCTCGACGCCGTCCGCGGCCTCCCCGACGACCTCGAGGTCGTCTTCTGCTTCCAGCAGCGCCCGCAGACCGGCGCGCACCAGGCGGTGGTCGTCGGCGATGACCACCCGCGTCATGCGCGCCGCTCCAGCGGCAGGCGGGCGAAGACCCGGAAGCCGCCGTGCGGGCGCGCCCCGGCCTGGAAGGTTCCCCCCAGCGTGACGGCACGCTCGCGCATCCCGTTCAGGCCGTTGCCCGGGAGCGGCTCGCGGGGTGCGCCGGGCCCGTCGTCGACGACTTCGATCTCCACCGCGCCGTCGCGCTGTTCCACGCGGACGCGCGCGTGGGCCTGCCCGCCCGCATGGCGCACGACGTTGGTCAGCGACTCTTGGACGATGCGAAAGCCCGCCGCGCCGACGGGTCCCGGCACCACCGACCCGTTCGTCGCGAGGTCGAGCTCCACGTGAGCCCCGGCCGCGCGCATCGTGGCGACGAGGCCGGGCACCGCCCCCAGCCCACCACCGGCCGGGCGGAGCTCGGCGGGCTCCCCGGCCCCGCGCAGCATCCCGAGCGCGACGCGCACCTCCTCGAGCGCCTGGACGCTGACCTCGCGGATCGCCGCCACCGCCTCGCGCGCCTGCTGTGGACGGCTGTCCATGAACCGCTCGGCCACGCCGGCCTGCAGGCTGATCGTCGCGAGAGCGTGACCCACGACGTCGTGGACCTCCCGCGCGATTCGCAGGCGCTCCTGCGCGAGCGCGTTCGCGCGCGCCTGCGCGGTCTGCGCCCTGCGCAGCCGGACGAAGGCGCTGAAGACCACCGCCCCGCCGACCCACACCACCGCTCCCACGGCCAGCGACGGGCTCACCCCGCCGCTCGTGTCGCCCCCGGCGAGGACCGGCCCCACGAAGGACGCGACGGCGGCCGGCACCCAGATCCGCGCCGGGCGGGCAGCGACCACGCCGCCCGCGCCGATCAGCGGTGCGAGGTAGATCGGTCCGTCGGGTCCTCCTGAGGCGAGGTAGACCGACGTGCACCCGAGCATGAGCGCGAACCCGAGCACCGGGGCCCGGCGCAGCAGGCCGGCGGCCAGCCCGGCGCCGACCAGAAGCGGGTACCCCGCGGCGGGGATCGGCTCGGGGGCGGCGACGGGGCTGATGACGATCAGCAGCGCCGCCAGCGCGACGGCCGGCCCTCCCTCCAGCACGAGACCACGCATCCGTGGGCGCATCCAGCACCACAGTACGCCGGTCCCTGCGCCTCCGCATACGTCGCCTGGCGTGATCAGGCCTACGTCACGGAGCGCAGGCCGAAAAGCAGACTGGAGGTCATCGAGGGACCGGAGTGACTACCGCACCCTGAACCTGACCACGGGACCCTCCTGGCGGCAGTCGGTCGTGTTGCCGTTCTCGCAGGCGATGCGGTACGCCTGCCAGTAGTAGGTGCCGGGCCGGTTGAGCCAGTACGCGTCGAACGAGTACGTCCTCTGCCGGTAGGAGAACCGGCCGCCCTTCTTCCTGGCCTGGCCGATGGTCGCCTTCATGCAGATCGTGCCCTGCGCCTTGGACTTCCTGGCGGACTTGCAGACGTGCACGAAGATCGGTCCCCGGCCACGGACCCTGCCCTTGAACGTCACGGACTTGCCCTTGGGAACCGCCGCGCCCGGCTTGGGCGAGAGGGGCGTCAGGCCGTTCTGGGTGGCGGCCAGCGCGTAGGCGGGCGCGGCGGCCAGAGCGGCGACGACGGCCGCGATCAGCAGGCGGCGATGGGGGGTGACGAACACGGCGGGTCTCCTGGGAGCTGGCTGAACGGCGTGAAGCCTACGGGCACGAGGTCGGCGAGGTTCGCGGCCTGCAGGCCATCGTAGGAGAGCGTGTAGAGGCGGGCGCCGATGACGAGCGAACGGCCGATCGGCGGTACCCCGGCGCCTTGGCGCGCGGGATGCGCGAGACGGCCCACCTCGGCGAGCGCGTCCCGGCCGACGCGGAAGCCGATCGCGCCCGTGAAGCGCTGGTCGGCGCTGCCGTAGCGCTCCAGCGGGATGACGCTCAGGCGGGCCGGATCCCAGAAGAGGAACGCGTGCGGGTCGAACTCCGCCTGGGTCGAGGTTCCGGAGCCGAGCGGAGCCTGCGCGACCCGCTTGGGTGCCGCCGCGTCGGACACATCGAACAGCGAGAGCTGCGCGCCCGTGACCTGACCGCGCTGGGTCGCGTCCTGGCCCACGCCGAGCAGGCGGTCCTCGCCGACGGGGTGCAGGTAGGCGGAGTAGCCGAGGATCTTCAGCTCGCCGCGGACCCTGGGTGCCGTCGGGTCGGACAGGTCGAGCGTGTAGAGCGGGTCGGTCCGGCGGAACGTCACGACGTAGCCGCGCTCGCCGAGGAAGCGCACGGCGTAGATGCGCTCGCCCTTGCCCAGACCGCCGACGCTGCCCACCGGGTTCAGGCGCCCCGCGTCCTCTCCGAGGACGGTGACGCGGCTCTCGCTCTCGGTCGCCCTGCCGTCCGCGAACCAGAGCGGCTCGCTCGTCGTCGCCACCCGCAGCCGGTCCTGGTGCTCGCTCATGGAGTACTGGTTGAGCACGAAGCCGGGGACGTCGCCGGTCGCGCGGTACGTCGTGGCGCTCTGGCCGCGCGCGTCGTAGCGGTGGATCTGGGTGCGGACCCCCTCGGGAACCCCCGTGCCGGCCTCGACGGCGCGCGAGTAGGGGCGGCTGGCGACGTAGAGGCTGTCCGGGGAGGCGTAGACGGTCTGGGCGCCGGCGAGGATCGCGTCGCGGTCGACGGCGAACAGCCCGCGGTCGAGGTCGATCGTCAGGACGCTCAGGAGATCCAGTCCGCTGAAGGCCCCGGGCCGGCGGATGTCGTCGCACGGCGCGACGCCGCGCTCGAAGATGCGACCGGAGACGCGGGAGCGCAGCACGGTCTTGGGCACCCAGGTGCGCACGCCGGCGTCCTCGACCTCCTCCGCCTCGACGGCCCGCGGCGGGCTCGTGACGACGACGCGCGCGGTGCCCTGCGTCAGGCGCGCGTCGACGAGCGTGCCGTCCAGGGTCAGCGAGCGGCGGACGGTGGGCGCGGCGGGGTCGTCGAGGCTCACCTCGGTCAGGCGCGTCGCCTGGCGGGAGTCGATCGGGCGGCTGATGCTCGGTGCCGGTGGGGGCGCCGGCGACTGCGGGGGCGGGGGCACGGCCGGCGCGGTGGCCGCCGGCGGTGCGGGCTCGGCGGCCTGGCGTGGCGGAGCGGGGGCCGGCCTGAGCGCTCCCGCTGACGCCGGCGCACCGGACGCCACCGTGGCGGTCACGAGCGCGGTGTCGTCGCGGACGAGGACCTGGTGGCCCGTGCCCTCGAGCCGGAGGCGCCCGCTGAGCACGGGCGCCGGGCCGGTGACGTCGATGACCAGAAGCTGCGCGTCGGCGATCGCGACGATGCGGCGGCCGTCGGTC
>CADCVR010000037.1 GCA_902806205.1 uncultured Solirubrobacteraceae bacterium
ACGGACATCGTCGGCCTGCAGGGAACGCGCCTGGCGAACCTCGAGGCCGCCGTGAGCCAGCTGCAGGCGCTGCTCGCCGCGCTGGACCCCGCCTCCGCGGGGCAGACGCTCACCACCCTCGCCGGTCTGCAGACGCAGATCACGACGCTCGGCGGCACGCTGACGACGACGACCGGCACCGTCACCTCGCTGCTCGGGCGGGTCACCACCGTGGAGGGCGCCCTCGGCACCCTCGGCACGAGCGTCGCCGGCCTCACCGGCACCGTCGGCACGCTGGTCTCCGACCTCTCGGGCCTGACGGGCACCGTCGGCACGCTGACCGGGGACCAGGCCGCGCTGAGCTCGACGGTCACCGACCTGCAGGGCCAGATCGCCACCGTCAGCAACGGGCTCTCGTCCGCCAACGGGTCGATCAGCACGCTGACCGGAACGACGGCCGGCCTGCAGACGCAGATCAACACGATCAACGGGGTCCTGACGCCGCTCAACACCACGGTCAACGGTCCGTCGGGCCTGGTGAGCGATGTCGCCGGCCTCTGCGGCCTCACGATCCTCGGCGTGCCGCTCGGGTCCGCCTGCATCTGACCGGAGGCACTCGTCGGTCCAGCGCCCGCTCCTCGGAGCGGGCGCTGACGCGTCTCAGGCCGCCACCGCCCCCAGCGCCGCCTCCAAGCGCGCGGCGGAGAGGAGGCGCTGGCGGCGGCCGTGTGCCTCGGCGAAGCGGTGGGCGACGCGGCGGCGGAAGCAGGGCATGGGGTCGTCGGCGCGACGCAGCTCCTGCTGGACGGAGGTCATGCGGACTCCCGGCAGCCCGCAGGCGACGATCCACTCGAAGGGCTGCAAGTCGTTGGCGACGTTGACCGCAAAGCCGTGGGTGGTGATCCCCCGGGCCACGTGCAGGCCGATGGAGGCGACCTTGCGCTCGGCGATCCAGACCCCCGTGTAGTCGGCGCCCTCGTCGGTCCGGGTGTGCGCCTCGAGGCCCTCGTCGGCCAGGGCGGCGACGAGCGCGTGCTCCATCGTCCGCACGAAGGCCACGACGTCGGTGGTCCTCATGACCGGGTAGCCCACGAGCTGGCCCGGGCCGTGGTAGGTCGCGCGGCCGCCGCGCCTGGTCTCCACGACGTCGATGCCGTGCCTCCGGTACCAGTCCGCGTCCATCGGCAGGCCGCCGGGGTCCGGCCGCCTTCCGCGGGTGTAGACGGGCGGGTGCTCGAGGAGCAGCAGCGTGTCGCCCGTCGCGCCTGCCAGGCGGGCGGCCCTGAGGCGCTCCTGGAGCGCGTGGGCCTCCCGGTACTCCACGACGCCCAGATGCACCACGTGCAGGTCTTCGGCGCCCATCGGCGAAGGATGCCACGCCCGAAATCTGACGGCGAGCTGATCCGGGAAGCGGACGCCCGCCGAACTATCAGAAGCATCCACTCCCGATTCCAGGAGGCGACGTGCCCCCGATTCCCCCCAGCGCGCTCGACGAGCTGGCCCAGGACGAGACCTCGCGCAAGAAGTTCCTGCGCATGATGGGCGGCGGCGGCGCTGCTGCCGGCCTCGCCACGCTGCTCGCAGCCTGCGGCGGCGACGACGAGAAGACCGCCAGCACCCCGAGCACCGAGTCGGTTCCTCCGGCCTCGTCCGGCGCCACGGGCGCCACCGGCGGTGGAGGCGACGTGGACATCGTCAACTACGCGCTGACGCTCGAGTTCCTCGAAGCCGAGTTCTACAAGGAGGCCGCAGCCTCGGGAATGATCAAGGACAAGAAGACGCTCGAGCTGGCCAAGACGTTCGGGGAGACCGAGCAGACGCACGTCGAGGCGCTCCGGGCGGCGGTCAAGGACCTCGGCGGCACTCCGGTCGACAAGCCCAAGACGGCGTTCGGCCCGGTCATCGAGGGCGGCCCGGAGATGATCCTGATGACCGCTGCGACGGTCGAGAACCTCGGCGCGGCCGCCTACCTCGGGCAGGCGGCCAACATCGAGAGCAAGGAGATCCTCGCCGCCGCGCTGGCCATCCACACCGTCGAGGCCCGCCACGCCGCCGCGCTCAACGAGCTCGTCGGCCGCGGCTTCACGGGCGGCGGCGCCCTCGAGGGCTCGATCCCCGACGGCGCCTTCGCCAAGCCGATGACCATGGAGCAGGTCCTCGAGCAAGTCCAGCCCTTCCTCGCGAGCTGATCGGAGATCACTGACATGAGCACCCACCACACCCCCGAGCTCGCCGAGATCCAGATCGAGGGCACGACCCGCGCCGTCTTCCTGGCGCGCGCCACGCTCTCCGCGGGCGCCATCGTCGGCGTCGGCGCGCTGTCCCCGTTCGTCTCGGGCGCGCTCGCCCAGGAGGGCGGCGGCGACGTCGAGATCCTCAACTTCGCGCTGACCCTCGAGCAGCTCGAGACCGCGTTCTACGAGGAGGCTCTCGAGCAGGTCAAGGGCCTCTCCGCGGACGTCAGGAAGCTCGCCAAGGAACTCGGCGACAACGAGGCCGAGCACGTCAAGGCGCTGACCGCCGCGATCGAGAGCGCCGGCGGCGAGCCCGGCAAGGCTCCGACGTTCACCTTCGGCGATGCGTTCGCCGACGAGAAGACGTTCCTGAAGTTCGCGAACATCCTCGAGGACACCGGGGTGAGCGCCTACAACGGCGCCGCGCCGATGATCGAGTCCAAGGAGGTGCTCGCCGCCGCCGGGTCCATCGTGCAGGTGGAGGGGCGTCACGCGGCGCTCATCCGCCTCCAGCGCGGCAAGGCGCCGGCGCCACTGGCGTTCGACAAGACCTCCACGATGGAAGAGGTCCTCGAGGCGGTCGGACCCTTCATCAAGAAGTAGAGCAGCTTCCCGGTCGCCGGTACCCTCCGTCACGGCGATGGCGGAGGACCGCGACGAGAGCATCTGGCGAGCCCGGTTGCGCTGGCGGATGCGCGGAGCGTGGCAGGGCCCCGCCTTCGCCGCCTTCACGGTGGCCGAGGCCGTTCTGCTCAACCGGCTGCCGATCGCCGGCGACACCGGCCTCGACGTCGTCGGCGGCTTCCTGCTCTGCGGCTTTCTCAACCTGGCGGTCGTCGGCTTCCTCGCGCCCCTGGCGGCACGCCTATTGCGGCGCCGGCGCCCGTCGCCGCTGCCGCTGCCCGTGCTGCAGGACCGTGTCGCGACGACGTTGATGGGCACGCTGGCGGTGTCGCTGCTGGCGATCGGCGTCGGCCATCACGCGTCGGTGGTCGCCGCGCAGCGCGAGTACGCCGAGCACCTGCAGGCCGTCCGGACCTACGTCGCCCACCAGGCGCCACCCGAGTACCTGGCGGGCATCGGCGCCGAGGAGGTCTGGAAGCAGAAGACCGGGTTCTACCGCACCTGCGTCCCGGGACCGGACCCGCGACGCAACCTCTGCCTCTACGTCACCACGGACGGCATCCCGACCGTCAAGCGCGATCCCGACATGCAGTCGAACTCGCGCATCGCGGGCCCGGACAACCCCGGCCGCCGCGGGGGTGGATGATCGCTCAAGTCATGCGCTCCACGTGCCGATGAGGTGAGTCATGCGCTTCGCTCGCGCCCTCCTCGCCTCCCTCGGTGCCAGCACCTGCCTCGTTTTGGCGGGAACCCTCGCCATGGCGACGCTCAGCACCGTCGTGGCCTTCTCGGGCCTCCCGGGCCTGAGCGCCGGCGGTGCGAATGCCGCCCCGACCGCCGTCCTGGCCGCGGCCGCGCCCCCGTCAGCTGCCGGGAGGGACGCGGCCGCCGTGTCGCTGGCCCGGCCGGCCCTCCCGCGCCGGCCCGCGACTTCCCGGCGACGCGCTGCGTCCCGGCCCGCGCTGGCCGTCACCGCGACCGGGACGGCCCGTCCCGAGCGCAGCGCGTCGAGCACGACGCCGCCCACGATGACCACCCCGGGCAACGATGCGACAGGCGATCTCGGCCGGCCTCCGGAGGATCAGGGACCCGGCGGCGCCACCAGGCCGCAGGCTCCTTCGACGCCGGACCTGAGCCCGCCGCTGCGCGAGGTCGGGACGAAGCTGGGCGACACCGTCGCCACCGCCGGCGACGGCCTGGCCGAGACCCTCGAGCCCATCTCGCCCCCCGTCGCGACGGTCGTGGAGGGGACGGGGAAGGTCGCCGGCGACACCGTCACGACCGCCACCGAGGTGGTCGTCGGCGTGCTCGACGGCCTGCTGGGCCGCTGAGCCGCTAGCTGAGGGACGCGGGCTGCTCGAGCAGTTCGCGGATTCGCCGCAGGAGACGCGCCGCGTCGGCGCCGTGCAGGATGCGGTGGTCGCAGGAGAGCGTGACGTCGACGACGTGGCGGGCCACCACCACTCCCTCGCGGACGACCGCGCGCGGTTCGACGGCGCCCACGGCGAGGATCGCGGCCTGGGGCTGGTTGACCACCGCCGTGAAGTGCGTGATGCCGAACTCGCCGAGGCTCGACACGGTGAACGTCGCGCCGCTGAGCTCGGGCTGGGTGATGGCGCCTTCGCGTGCGCGGCGGGTCAGCCTCGCGGTGTCCGCCGCGATCTCGGCAAGCGACTTGGTGTCGGCGTCGAAGACGACCGGGGCCACCGTGGAGTCCGGGGTCACCATCGTCACGCCGACGTTGACGCGGGCGTAGCGCTCGAAGCGCCCGTCGCGGTAGGCGCCGTTCGCCCGCGGCGCCTCTCGCAACGCGAGCGCGCACGCCTTCACGAGGAGATCCTCGACGTTCGGCACGGGCGCGGGGAGCTCGTCGCGAAAGGCGACGGTGGCCTCCATGTCCACCTGGGTGGTCAGCGTGAGGTCGGGGACCGTCGCGCGGGACTCCGCGACGCGGCGCGCGTGCTGCGCCTGGGCCCGTGTGAGTTCCTCGACGGTCGCCTCGCCCTTGGCGGTGCTCGGGTCGACCGGCCGGGCGACGGGTGGCTCCGGGGGATCCGGCATCGCGGCGGGACAGTAGCTTCCCGCCGGTCGCCGCAGAACCGCCGGGCCCGGCGTGCCATCCGTGGCACGCCGGGCCCGGCTCCGCGCCGCCGACGAAGGGGGTCACGTCGACGACACGTCGCATGCGGAAATCACCCCGACAGTGTCCGCTGCGAGGCATGACGTTACTAGTCGGACGCGTCAAGGGAAGGGACGTTGTTTCGAACAAACATTTCCACGGGGAACTTCTCGACACTGTTAACTCCGAGTGACGGTCGCAGGACGGCAGGCCGAGGCTCTGACAAACCGAGCACGGAAACCAAGCTTCAGCGCCGATGTCTGCTGAAATCCAGCCGACGGGCGGCGTGGCCGCGAGAGCATTCGGGCACGTACCGAGAGATGCTGAGATACGAAGCCCGCTCTGCCGCAGACACCGACACGGCCTGGGCGCTCGTGGCTCAGCCGGCACGCTGGCACGAATGGTCGCCGCACCTCCGCGGAGCATGGGGACTCGGGGAGCCCGAGGTCGAGCGCGGCGCCCGCGGCGCAGCCCGGCTGCTCGGCGTGGTTCCGATCCCGGCGAGCGTCACGGCGGTCGCCGCCGGCCACTCGTGGACCTGGAGGGTGGGGCTCATGGAGCTCGACCACCGCGTCGACCCCGATCCTCACGGGGCCGGCGGCTCGATCGTCGGCGTCGACATCCGGGCGGCGCCGGCCCTGGAGGCGGTGCTGCGTTTCACTTACGGCCCGGTCGTCGCCGTACTGGTGCGAAACCTCGCCCGCGTCGCCGGTCGGGAGGCGCTCAGCTCGAAGTAGTTATCCGGATCACGCGGGTACTTCTGGCGTTGCCCCACGGGAGTGGCGATGGTTTCCCCTGAAGTGCGCTGCGCCGGCGCTCTCCTTCTTGTGACAGAAACCCTGGCCACCCGGCACGCGCGACTGCACTTCGCCGACCTGCGTTCACGGCGCCTCGATCGCGCCCCAGCGATCGAGGAGCTCCTCCGTGTCGAGTGCCGCGAGGTCCGCGCGCAGCGCCCGCACGAAGCGCTTGGCTTCCTCGGACGGAACGTCCCAGAAGAGCACGACCTCGCCCGAAGCCACCTCGGTGACCTCCACTTGATCGACCCCCGGCTCGGGCTGCAGGAATACGGGCAGCCGCGACGCGCGGCGGTGCACGACGGACAGCTCGCGGCCCGCGCTCATCGCTCGATCAGGAGTGCCGCAGCCTCGTCCAGGCCCGGGTCGCCCTCGAACACGCGCCCGACCGCGTAGACCGCCGGCGCGCGCGTGACCCCGCGCTCCCGGGCGAGCGCCGTGGCCGCCTCGAGCGTCCGCCGCGTGCCGCTGGTCGCGAGCGCCTTGAGCACCGCGCGCGGGTGCAGTTCGCACGCCGAGCTCGCGATCAGGACGTTGTCGACCACGGAGAGGTCGCGGCCGCCCGCATAGGCCTGGCGCAGCGCGGCCTGCAGGAAGGCGACGCTCCGGCCCGTGGACTTCGCGAACGTCGCCGCGAGGTTCGCGGCCTCGGCGTCGAAGGGAAGCGTTGCCGGGGCCTTGAGCGGCTGCAGTCCGCGGGCGGCGGCGATGCGGCCGAGCGCGTCGAGATCGACGCCGTCCGGCGGGCCGAGGTGGACGGGGATCCACTCGGCGGCGACCGGCATCACCTGTAGCGCGCGCTCCGCGGCCAGGAGCGACTCGGGGTGCCCGACGTCCAGGTAGAGGACTGCCCCGGACGGCGGCCTCTCCGCCCCGGCGGGCACCGGCGCGATCAGGACGTCAGCCGTGGACGAGCCAGCCGTCCGCGGCACGTGCGGCCTCCATGACACCTTCGGAGAGCGTCGGGTGGCCGTGCACCATGCGCGCGACCTCCGGGTAGCCGCCCTCGAGCGCGCGCACGTTGACGAGCTCCTGGATCATCTCCGTCGACTTCGCCCCGACGATGTGGCCGCCGAGCAGCTCGCCGTACGTCTTCTCCCCGACGATCTTGATGATGCCCGTGCGGTCACCGTAGACCGTGCCGGCGCCGACCGCGCCGTAGGGCACCTTGCCCACCACGACGTCGTAGCCCTGGGCGCGCGCCTGCTCCTCGGTCAGCCCGAAGGAGGCGACGTTCGGCTGGCAGAACGTGGCGCGCGGGATGTCGGGGTAGGCGAGCGGATGCGTCGGCGCGCCGAAGATCGCCTCGGCGGCGATCACCCCCTCGTCGGAGGCCTTGTGCGCGAGTGCGGGCCCCAGGACGAGGTCGCCGATCGCGTAGACGCGCTCGACGGAGGTCTTCTGGGTGCCGTCGACCTCGACGAGCCCCGTCTCGGTGAGCCCGACGCCGGCGGCGTCGAGCCCGAGGCCCTCGACGTCGGGAGCGCGCCCGGCGGCGATGACGAGGTAGTCGGCCTCACCGTCGATGCCCCCGTGGGTGAACGTCACCTTGTCCTCCGAGGACTGCACGTTCTCCACGAAGGTCTGCGTCCTCACGTCGATGCCCTGCTTCTTGAAGCCGCGCTCGGCAACCTTCGAGATGTCGGCGTCCTCGCTGGGCAGCACCCGGTCGAGGCCCTCGAAGAGCTGCACCTCGACGCCGAGGCGGGCGTACGCGCTCGCGATCTCCGCGCCGGACGCTCCCGCGCCGACCACGGCGAGGGTGGCGGGCAGCTCGTCGAGCGCCCACGCCTCCTCGGTCCCGATGACCCGACCGCCGAACTGCGTGCCCGGGATGGGCCTGGCGACGGAGCCCGTCGCGAGGATGACCCCCCTGCCGACCTCGAATTCGTCGCTCCCCACGCGGACGTTTCCTGCGGCGCTGAGCGAGCCCGAGCCCTGGATGACGTCGATGCCGTTCTTCTTCATGAGGCCGGCCACCCCGCCGGTGAGCGTCGAGACCACCGTCTTGCGGCGCTCGGCGACTTCGCCGAAGTCGACGGACGGCTCGGAGACGTGGATGCCGAACTCCGCGGCTTCACGCACCTCGGTGAGGATGTCGGCGACGCGCAGCACCGCCTTGGCGGGGATGCAGGCGACGTTGAGGCAACGTCCGCCGATGTCGCCCTTCTCGACGACCGCGGTCGTCATCCCGAGCTGCGCGGAGCGGATCGCGGCCACGTAGCCGCCGGGCCCTGATCCGATGACGATGCAGTCATACGCACTCTCGGCCATGGCTTCGAGCCTATCGGTCGGTCCCCCCGCCGACGGAGCCGGGATGCGCGTCGCTCGGGTGCCGAGCGGTCAGGCGTCGCGGGCCGGCGGCCGCGCGGGCATCTGGATCCGGGCCATGGCACGGATGAGCTTCCAGAAGAACGTGCCGCAGATCGCGACGACGAGGACGGCCCGGATGGCCCCGGTCACCGAGTTCGCCACGAGCAGCGACAGGGCCCCGAACGTGGTCGTCACGCCGAGCAGCACCTCGAACCCGAGGACGGCCCAGTACTGCGACCTCCACATGCCGGCCGCACAGACGATGAGAACCAGGCCGACGAGGACGGTTCCCGTGAAGTTCGCGCCTGTCGCGCGGACGCCGGCCGCGTAGAGCCCGACGTTGAGGACCCCGAGCCCGAGGGCGAACAGGGCGGCGTAGGTGACCCAGGGCGGGCGCTCCCCCGGGGCCAGCGGCTCGAGTGTCTCGCGGATGGCCTGGTTCTTGGCCTCGGTCCTGGCGGTCCGGTCCTCAGGCGCGGCGCCGGGAGCCGGGCCCGCGCGTTCGCACGGGTTCGGGTCCCCCGGCTCCGCGCCGGGAGCGGGGCCGGCGGGCGCCTCCCGGTTCGCCGGCGCGGCGGGGGCGGTGGGAGCAGCCGGCGTCGCCGGCACC
>CADCVR010000038.1 GCA_902806205.1 uncultured Solirubrobacteraceae bacterium
CGGCGCGGGCATGGAACGCCACCAGGACTGGTGCCTGGAGTGCGGCACCGCGGCTCCAGGCCGTCTCGGCGGGCTGCGCCCGGGCTGGCGCGCCGTCACCACGACGCTCGGGCTGACGCTCGTGCTCGTCGCGGGTGCCGGCGCGGCGAGCTACGCCGCGCTGAGCTCGGACGCCAACCGCGACGCGATCGCCGCCGCGCCGATGGACGGCACGCCCGTAGCCCAGGCGCCGCCGCCGGTTCCCGCCCCGGCCGCGCCCCTCGTCGCGCCGCCCGCCGTGCCGGGAGTGCCCGTCGCGCCCGCCGTGCCCGTCGCGCCCGGAACACCCGGAACGCCCGCCGCGGGTGTGCCCGTGCCGACGGTGACGTCCCCCCCACCCAAGCTCCCCGTCGCCCCGAAGGTGGTCCCGGTCGCGCCCGCCACGGGCAAGTCCACCGCTCAGGTCAAGCCGAAGGCGACGACGCCGCGCACCAAGCCCGGCTCCGGCGACACCGCGGCCGGCAGCCGGGGCGCGGGCACGAACGCGGACGGCAAGGACACCAAGGTGGACACGCCCCTCACGCCGATCACGCTCGCAAAGGGCTCCGTCTCGGTCTACGACCCGTACGAGCGCGCCGTCGCGCCGGGCAACCCCGCCCAGGCGCACGACGACGACGCGAAGACCTCCTTCGAGGTGGGTGCGCCCGAGGACGGCAAGGATCTCCAGGTCGGCGTGGTCATCGACCTCAAGTCCGTCAAGCAGGTGCGCGCGGTCGAGATCGCCACCAAGACGCCCGGTGGCCGTCTCGAGGTCTATGCGACCGACAGCTCCGCGCTGCCGTCCGACATCCTCGACACCCGCTGGGACCATCCTGCCTCGCGGGCCAACGTCGACGGTGGGACGCGCGGCGGCAACAAGGCCGGTGACGGGGTGGAGCGCGTCGTCCTGCCCAAGGGCGGGGCGAAGTACCGCTACGTGACGCTGTGGTTCACGACCCCGCCCACGGGCACCCGCCGGGTCGGCCTGACGGAGATAAAAATTCTCGGCTGAGGCGCCGCGGCTAGGGTGCGGGGCTCGTTCACCCTCCGAAAGGACCCGCCGTGTCCACGGCCACGATGAAGACGACGCAGGGCGACATCACGATCGAGCTCTTCGACGAGGATGCCCCCAAGACCGTCGAGAACTTCAAGAAGCTCGCTGCCGACGGCTTCTACGACGGACTGACGTTCCACCGGATCATCAAGGACTTCATGGTCCAGGGCGGCTGCCCGAAGGGCACGGGCACCGGCGGCCCGGGCTACACCTTCGAAGACGAGTTCAACGACCACAAGGTCGTGCGCGGCGCGCTCGCGATGGCGAACTCCGGTCCGAACACGAACGGCTCGCAGTTCTTCATCGTCACCAAGGGCGCGGCCCCCTGGCTCGACGGCAAGCACACGGTCTTCGGCCAGGTCACGGACGGGCTCGGGGTGGTCGACGTCATCGAGCGCCTGCCGACCGACCGCCAGGACCGTCCCAAGGAGGACGCGAAGATCACCGAGCTCACCGTCGCCGACTGACGCGGGCGGTCGTCCCGCCATTCCCCGGGCTACCCTGACACTTCGTCAAACCGTCGCGGGGAGAGGGTTCGTCATGACCACCGAAGAGCAAGCGATCGAGAGCTCGGTCGACAGCACGGTTCCCAACGCGGGAGCGACGCAGATCGCGGTGGAGAACCCGGCCACCGGCGAGGTCATCGCGCACGTGCCCGTGTTCAGTCCCGACGAGGTCGCCGAGATGGCGCGCCGCGGCCGCGCGGTGCAGCCCGCCTGGGCCGCGCTGGGCTTCGAGGGCCGTTCGCGCGTGCTGTCGCGCATGCAGAAGTGGATGACCGACAACGCCGAGCGCATCATCGGGGTCGTCGTGTCCGAGACGGGCAAGGCCTACGAGGACGCCCAGCTCGCGGACTGGGCCTACGGCGTCGCCGCGGCCGGCTTCTGGGCGAAGAACGCCGAGCCGTACCTCGCCGACGAGAAGATCTCCACCGCGTCGCCCTTCGTGCAGGGCAGGAAGCTCGTCCTGCGCCACTCCCCGCTCGGCCTCGTGGGGGTCATCGGCCCGTGGAACTATCCCATCACGAACTCCTTCGGCGACTGCATCCCCGCGCTGGCGGCGGGCAACGCGGTGATCCTCAAGCCGTCGGAGGTCACGCCGCTCACGTCGCTGCTGCTGCTCGAAGGGCTGCACGAATGCGGCATGCCGGAGGGTGTGCTGCAGGTGGCCACGGGCTACGGCGATACGGGCGCTGCGCTGATCGACCACGTCGACATGATCATGTTCACCGGCTCGACGGCGACCGGGAAGCGCGTCATGAGCAAGGCGGCCGAGACGCTCACGCCCGTCTCGATGGAGCTCGGCGGCAAGGACCCGATGCTCGTGCTGGCGGACGCCGACGTGGACCGCGCCGCGAACCTGGCCGTCATGTACTCCATGTTCAACGGCGGGCAGACCTGCATCTCGGTCGAGCGCGTCTACGTCGAGGAGCCCGTCTACGACGAGTTCGTCGCGAAGGTCACCGCGAAGGCGGCCGGGCTGCGCAACGGCGTCTCGACGGGGCCGGGCACCGCGGACGTCGGCGCTATGACGCTGCCCAAGCAGGTCGACGTCGTCGAGCGCCACGTCGAGGACGCCAGGGCGAAGGGCGCCAAGGTGGTCGTGGGCGGTCACCGCGGGCACGCAGGGCGGGGCGGCTACTGGTTCGAGCCGACGGTGCTCGTCGACGTCGACCACACGATGGCCTGCATGACCGAGGAGACGTTCGGGCCCACCTTGCCGATCATGAAGGTCGCCGACGCCGAGGAGGCCATCCGCCTGGCCAACGACTCGCCCTACGGCCTGTCGGCCAGCGTGGTCTCCAAGGATCTCGCCAAGGGCGAGGCGGTCGCGCGGCGCCTGGAGGCCGGCACGGTCTTGGTCAACGACGTGCTGGTCAACTACCTCGCGCTCGAGCTGCCGATGGGCGGGGCGAAGGCGTCGGGGATGGGCACGCGGCACGGCAAGGGCGGCATCAGGAAGTTCTGCCAGCACCAGTCGATCCTGGTGACGCGGTTCGCGCTGAGCAACGAGCCGCACATGTACCCGTACAAGAAGCGGGTGACCCAGGGCATGCAGAAGGCGATCCGCCTCATCTACGGGCGCGGGAAGCGCGCTTGAGTGTCGGGTATCGAGACAGATCCCAAGCAAGCGCGGCGCTGAACTCCCAACCGATACAGGGGCCCCAAGGAGCGGCCTGCAATGACCGGCTCGAGAATCAGCATACTCTTGAAGAAGCACCTGAGAAGATTCACTTTCGCGGCTCTAACACGATTTCTGAGTCGTGTGCGCTCGAGAGCGGCGGGGACGTCGCTGCCCCACGAGTGGGTGCCGCCCGGGCATTTCTACTCTCCGCTGCCGTCGGTCGCGGACATCAACGCCGCACTGGCGCGCAGTGCGCGCGCTCCCGAGGTGTTGGGCGTCGAGATGCGTGAGCGCGAGCAGCGCTCGCTACTGGAGCGGTTGGCTGTCAACTACGCCGATCTTCCGTTTGCAGCCCGGCCAAAACCAGGCGTCCGGTACCACTACGACAATCCAAACTACAGCTATTCGGACGCAATTTTCCTCAGCTTGGTGCTGCGTGAGTTTCAACCGCGACAGATAATTGAAGTCGGGTGTGGAAATTCAACTCTCGTGACCCTCGACACAGTCGAGCGATTCATTCCCCATGACGTGTCTATAACCCTTGTAGAACCGTATCCCGCGTATGTGCGGCACCTACTCGGTGCAGAAATACATGACCGTAGCTTGCTTATGGAATCAAAGCTGCAAAACGTTCCATTATCAAAGTTCCAGCGGTTGCAGGAAAACGACGTGCTGTTTGTCGATTCCACGCACGTTTCCAAGGCCGGCAGCGATGTGAATCATCTGCTATTCGACATCCTACCGATCCTCGCACCGGGAGTCCTAGTTCACGTCCATGACGTGTTCCCACGCTTCGAGTATCCGGCACACTGGTTGCAAGAAGGCCGCGCGTGGAACGAGCTGTACATGTTCCGGGCGTTTTTGCAGTTCAACAGCGACTTTGAGATTATGTTGTTTGGCCCTTATATTGTTGAGCGTCATGAATCCTGGTTCGCGGAGAACATGCCGTTGTGTCTGAAGGATCCAGGTTCGTCGATCTGGATACGACGCTCGAGCTAGACCCTATGTAGTGGTCGCCCTGGCGGGTTGACTGCCGGGGCTGGTGGCCGGACGCTCCTCGCGGGGGCTTGTCTGGCCGGAGAACGGCTCCGGCTGACCCCAGATTGAGGAGGTCCGGCCATGAGCCAGACGATGACGTGGGTTGGGTTGGATGTCCATGCCCGTTCTACGCACGCGGCGGCGATCAGCACGCTGACCGGGGAGCTGACGCGGGCGCGGTTTGGGCCCGGGGTCGATGAGCCGGTCGCGTGGCTGGCCAAGCTCGAGGGCCCGGTCCGTGCCTGCTATGAGGCTGGCCCGACGGGCTACGGCCTGTACCGCGCGGCCGCCGCGGAGGGCCTGGCGGTGCAGGTGATCGCGCCGGGCAAGACGCCGCGCGGCCCATCTGACCGGGTCAAGACCGACAAGAAGGTCGCCGAGCTGTTGGCGCGGCTGCTGCTGGCCGGCGGCTTGACGGCCGTCGTCGTCCCGCCGCCGGAGGTCGAGGCCGCCCGCGATCTGATGCGCGGCCACGACGCCTGCCGGTGCGATCTGATGAACGCCCGCCATCGCGTTTCCAAGCTTCTGCTCAGGCATGGCCGCGTCTACCCCGGCACTACAACATGGAACCGGGCGCACCGCACCTGGCTGTCGCGTCAGCAGTTCACCGAGCCGGCGACCGAGATGGCCTTCGCCGACCTCGTCGCCCAAGTCGACGGGCTGACCGCGCGAAAGGCGGCGATCGCTCAGCGCCTCAGCCAGCTGGCGCTTGACGAGCGCTGGTGGCCGCAAGTTGCCCGGCTGCGCGCCTTTCGCGGCATCGACACGCTCACCGCCTTTGCGATCCATCTCGAGCTCGGGTGCCGACTGGAAACGCTTCGAGCGCGCCCCGCAGCTGGCGGCCTGGCTGGGGCTGACGCCGTCGATGACCCAGTCCGGGCAGTCCTCGCGACAGGGCCAGATCACCAAGACGGGCTCCACCCTCGCGCGGCGGCTGCTGGTCGAATCGGCCTGGCACTACGTCCGCGAGCCATGAGTCGGCGCGACGCTTCGCAACCGCCAAGAAGGCCAGCCCGCGCACATCCTGGCGATCAGCTCCCGCGCCCAGCAGCGCCTCTACCGCGTCCTCGCAAAGCCTGCCCGCATCACGAGAAGGTCTGCACGCGCTCTTTAGCCCGCGCCCGCGGCGCCGATCTCGTCGACCAGGCGCAGCAGGTCCAGCGGCGAGAACGGCTTGGTCAAAAAGAGGTCGGCACCCGCCGCGCGCGCGTCGCGCTCTGCGTCGGGGCCCGCCGCGGTGAGCATGACGATGGTCGCGCCCGCGGCCGCCGGCAGGTCGCGCAGGGCGCGGCACGCGCCGATGCCGTCGAGCCTGGGCATGTTCACGTCGAGGAAGACCAGGCTCGGCGGCCAGGCGGTGGCGGTCTCGATCGCTTCCAGCCCGTCGCCGGCCTGGCGCAGCTCGAAGCCCGCGACGTCTTCCAGCGTGGTGGCGATGAGCTTGCGGATGAACGGCTCGTCGTCGACGATCAGGACGGTTCTCGGTCTCACGCGTGCTCCCGCTGGATGTCGGCGAGCTCTGCGTCCTCGACGCGGGCGAACGCCTCCACGACGTCCGGGTCGAACTGCGTGCCGGCGCTGTCGGCGATGATCCCCCGTGCCGCGCCGAACGTCTTGCTGGGACGGTAGGGACGATCGGTCGTGATCGCGTCGAGCGTGTCGGCGACCGCGAAGATGCGTGCGTTGAGCGGTATGGCCTCGCCGGCCAGCCCGTCGGGGTAGCCCGCGCCGTCCCAGCGCTCGTGGTGGTGGCGCACGACGAGCTTCGCCTCGCCGAGCCAGTCGACGCCGCGCAGGATCTCCCAGCCGATGAGCGAGTGGCGCTCCATCAGCGCGCGCTCGGGAGGGTGGAGCGGGCCGGGCTTGAAGAGGATCGCGTCCGGGACCCCCACCTTGCCGATGTCGTGCAGCAGGAACCCGAACTCCGCCTGGGGATCGCCGGTCCACCGCGTCCCGTGGGCGTCCGCGATCCGCAACCCGTAGGCGGCGACGCGCTCGGCGTGCTTTCCGGTGTAGGCGTCGCGGGCCTCGACCGCGTTGGCCAGCGCCCGCACCGTCGCCACGTAGGAGTCCCGGAGCTGCTGCGAACGGGCGCGCTCGCGCTTGAACGTCTCGCGGAGGTCCGCCGCGTAGCGCTCGAGCTGACGCTCCTTCTCTGCGGCTTCCGCTTCGCGGTGACGCAGCTGCACGCGGAGGTCCTCGAGCTCACTGCGGTGGTCCTCCTGCATCGGGCGCGGAGCCTACCCCGCCCCCGGCGTCTGCGCTGCCGGAGGCCAGCAGACCGACCACGGCCGCGCCCGCCTCGCCGATGGCGACGGGGCGGGCGTCCAGGCGCGCGTACACCGGCGCGGCGCCGTCGGAGGAGAAGAGGAGGACGGCGCGGGGCATTCGCCGGCCGCGCAGGTCCAGGGCCGCGATCACCTCGTCGGCCGCGGCGAGCCCCGCGTCGACCAGCGCGACCTCGTAGTGGCGCCGGGCGCACAGCCTCGCCACCTCGTCGGCGTTGACGGCCCACTCGTGGGCCACGTCGAGCGCGTCGAGCGCGGCGTCCAGCGGACCGCGCGCCTGTGGCTGCCCGACCGCGAGCACCCGGATGCGGCCCGCCACGATCGCGGCACCCAGCGCGTCCGTGAGCTCGTCGGCCTCGATCGGCTTGGCCACGATCCACTCGCCGTCGAGCAACTGGCGGCTCGAGAACACCGAGACGACCACGACGGGGATGCGGGCGAGGGCGGGGTCGGCGCGCAGCGCCCGGAGCACCTCGAAACCCGTCACCCCCGGCATGAGGATGTCGAGGGTGACGGCGTCGAAGCGCTCTGCCCGCAGCGCCCTGAGCGCGGCGGCGCCTGAGTGCACCGTTGCGGAGGTCGCCTGAATGGCCTCGAGGCGCTCGGCGATGAGCCGGGCGATCGCCGGATCGTCGTCGACGACGAGGACGTGCTTGCCGTGGAGCGCTGCGCGGGCGGACTCGCCGGCTGCGGCGACCTGCGTCCCGATCGCCCCCGGCAGGCGCACCTCGAACGTCGTCCCCTCCCCGGGCGCCGAGCGCACGTCGATCGTTCCGCGGTGCAGCTCCACCAGCGAGTGCACGATGCTCAGGCCGAGCCCCGAACCCTGAGTCGCATTGCGTTCGGGCGCCCGGTAGAAGCGGTCGAAGGCGTGGGCGGCCTCCTCGGCGCTCATTCCGCGGCCCGTGTCCCACACCCGCAGCACGAGCGTGTGACCCTCGGCGGCCAGCGCGGCGCCGATCCGCCCGCCCTCGCCCGTGTACAGGTGAGCGTTCGACAAGAGGTTCACGAGGATCTGGCGCAGGCGGTTCGGGTCGACGAGCGCGCGCGGCAGGTCGGCCGGCAGGTCGGCCGCGAACGTCTGCCGGGCGGCGTCCAGTCGCGGGGAGAGAAGCTGCGCGACCTCTTCGACGAGCTCTCTGACGTCGGTGGGGCGGCGGTGGATGTCGACCTGCCCCGCCTCCAGGCGCGTCACGTCGAGCAGGTCGTCGACAAGCTCGACGAGCCGGTCGGTGGACGTCTGCACGATGCCGAGCCACTCGCGCTGGCGCGGGCTGAGCTCGGAGGAGGTCTCCAGGAGCTCGACGAAGCCCTTGATCGAGGTCAGCGGGGAGCGCAGCTCGTGGGACGCCGTGGCGACGAAGTCGCTCTTCATGCGCTCCAATCGCGCGCGCTCGGTCACGTCGCGGATCGTCCATACGTGCCCGGCCGCCCCTTCGAGTGCTGCCGCCGTGACGGCGAGCGTCCGCCCGTCGCGCTCGATCTCCACCTCGCGCGCGACCGCTTCGGCCAGCGGCGCGGGCGCGATCATCGGCACCCCCGGTCGCAGTTCGGGGACGAGCTGCCGGGCCCGCGGGTTGGCCTGCTCGACGCGCCCGTCGGCTCCGGCGATGACGAGCGCGTCCCCGAGCGCACGGACCGTGGTCTCCAGCCGCCGGCGCTCCGCCTCGACCCGGGCTGTGGCCGACTGCACGTCGGCGGCCATCGCGTTGAACGCGCGGGCGAGGTCGCGCAGCTCACGAGGGCCGTCCTCCTCGGAGACCCGGATCCCCGCTCCGCGGCCGGCGGCGAGCCGGCCGGCCGCGGTGACGAGCGCGTCGAGCGGCCGCCGCACGGCGGTGACGGTTCCCGCCACGAGCGCCAGCGACAGAAGCAGCGCCAGCCCGCCGCCGAGCATGATCGCCAGGAGCGCCCGGTCGCTCCGGCGCTCGGCGTCGTCGCGCGCGGCGGTGATGCGGGCGGCCTGCCGTGCCGAGAGCTGGGCGAGCGGGCGACGTGCGGCCAGCGGCGCGCCCACCGCGCCCGGG
>CADCVR010000039.1 GCA_902806205.1 uncultured Solirubrobacteraceae bacterium
CTGGTAGCATCCCGCGCCGTGTCGCGCCCGACGGTCCTCGGTCTGCACCACGTCGGCCTGGCCGTCCGTGACGTCGTCGCGGCCACCGCCACGTACGGCGCGCTGCTCGGGGCCGAGGTCGACCACGAGGCGGACGTGCCGGAGCAGGGCGTCCACGCCGTGGCGCTCCGGCTGCCCGAGGGTCCGATCGTCGAGCTGCTCGCGCCGACCGAGGACGACACCCCCGTCGGACGCTTCCTGCGCCGCCGCGGCGAGGGTCTCCACCACGTGGCGTACCGCGTCCGCGACCTGGCCGCCGAGCTCGACCGGCTCGACGCCGACGGCGTCACGCTGATCGATCGCACGCCCCGTGTCGGCCTGTTCGGCCTGCAGATCGCGTTCATCCACCCGGAGGGCACGCACGGCGTGCTCACCGAGCTCGTCGAGCCCTGAGCGGAGGAGATCCGAGACCCGTGAGCCAAGACGTCGTGCGTTTCGACCTGGGCTTCAACTCCGGCGGCACCGCCTCCGGGCAGGCCACCGAGACCGAGTGGCAGCGCGTCGAGGAGGCGTTCACGCGCGGCGACGAGGCGGTCGTGGCCGTGGAGGTCGAGGGCGCGCGGATGTGGATCCGGGTCTCCCAGGTGGCCTGGGCGCGCGTGCACCGACGCGGCTCGCGCGTCGGGTTCTAGCACCGCCGGGCGCCGTGAGCCTCGACGTCGACCTGCTGGTCTGGGTCGGCCGGCGACGACGCGCGGCGCTCGACCCGCTGGTGGCGCGCTTCTCGGCGCTCGGCAACCACGGCCACGGCTGGGTGGTCCTGTTCGCCGTCGTCGCGGTCGGGCGGGGCGACGGTCGGCTCGGGGTCACCGGGGCGGCCACGGTCTGGGGCACGCTCGCCGTCAACTCGGCTGTCAAGCGCGTGATCCGCCGCCCGCGTCCGGCCGGACGACCCGCTCCGCGGTGAACCTCCGCGCCCGCCCGGGAGACGGCCGCATCCTGGCGCGCCTGCCCCGCGCGACCCGGCTGACGATCGCCTGCCAGCGCAACGGTCCGGTCGCCCCGGGGCGCCTCGGGCCCTCGCGCGTGTGGGACCGGGTGTCGCGAGCGAACGACACGCGGGGCTGGGTCGCCGACGGCCTCCTGGACACCGGGCCGAGCGCTCTCGTCGCGCCGCTGTGCAACGTGCCGGCCCTCGGCCTCCCCGCGTTGCCGGGCCTACAGGCCGGCCCCTGCGCGATCCGCAGGCTCGGGAGCCCCCTGCCGCCGTTCCGCACCCGGCGGTCCCTGATCGCCGCCGCGCTGCCGGGCGCCCGGGCGTCCCGCGTCGCCTACCGCGTCCCGGTCGCGGTCACGCTCGCCCAGACGATCCTGGAGACGGGCGGTGGGCGCTTCACCTCCGGGACCAACAACTTCTTCGGCCTCAAGGCGCAGCCGACGGCGCGACCTGGGCGATACGCGTTCGGCACGCGCGCGGCGGGCTGCGTGCTCACGAAGACCCGGGAGGCAGAGCGCGGCCGGCTCGTCATCACGATCGGCGCGTTCCGCGCCTACGCGACGATCGAGGAGTCGATCCTCGACCACGGCGAGCGGCTGGCGGTCAACCCGGTGTACCGCGCGGCGTTCGCCCACACGCAGCGCCCACGGCGCTTCGCGCAGATCATCGCGCGCCACTACGCAACCGACCCGCGCTACGCGGCCAAGCTGCTCGGCCTCATCGACCGCTACGACCTCGACGACCTCGACGACATCGACTGAGCCTCAGTCGTCCTCCCGCGGCGGCGGGCGGAAGAGCAGCTTCTTGACCTCTCCGATCGTCGCGCCCCCCAGGCGCAGCGACGTCTGGATGCCCTCCGCACCGAGCTCCCCGGCGTCGAGCGCGCGTCGCAGCTCGTTCAGCGGAGCGCGGTCCTCCTGCGCGACGGAGCCCTTCCCGGTCTCGAGGAGGATCAGGTGGCGCGGGCGTTTGAGCATCGCGGCGGGGCGCAAGTAGCGCTCCCGTTCCTCGGCGGTCAGCCCCTCGAGCGCGACCACCACGGTCTCGCCCGACTGCAGGCGCTTGGCCACCGCGGCGTGGAGCAGCTCCGCCGCCTTCTCGTCGAGGACATCCTCCGGCACGCGGCCGGTGATCAACGAGCGGACCTTGCCGAGGGAGAACAACGAGGCCCGGTCCTCGATCAGGCGGTCGGCGAAGCGGTCACGCTCGGCCGGGGACGGGGAGACGATCAGCATCAGGCTGCCGGGTGAGTAGCGCAGGCGATCGGAGGGGCTCAGCACCCGGCCGCGGACGGAGATGTCGACGGGGCGGTTCGGCGTTCCCTCCCGGCGCGGGCGGTCCGACGACCAGCCGAGCCGATCGTCGTCGGCGATCTTGATGCTGCGCTGACCGGGAGGAGTGGACATGCCCCCATGTTGCCCTACAGCGCCCGGCCGGGGGTCGGTGGGCGCTCAGACCTCGATCTGGCGGCCGGAGGAAGATCGGCCGAGCCTGCGGCAGGCAGAGGTACGGCACGCGCTCCCGCGGCGTTGCGGAGCCGTCGTCCGCTTGACCTCAACCGCACTTGAACCACTTGAATGTAAGGACCATGACCACCGCCCTGCAGATCACCGACCTCACGAAGCGCTATCCCACGGGCACCGAGGCGCTCAAGCACGTCTCGCTCGAGATCGGCGCGGGCGAGTTCTTCGGGCTCCTCGGCCCCAACGGTGCCGGCAAGTCGACGCTCATCCACTGCGCGACGGGCCTGGCCAGCCCGACCTCTGGCGCCGTCCGCATCTTCGGCCACGACGCCATCCACGACTACGGCGCGGCCCGCCAGAAGGTCGGCCTCGCCCCCCAGGACATCAACCTCGACTGGTTCCTCACGGCTCAGGAGACGCTCGACTACCACGGCGGCTACTTCGGGATGGCCAAGCAGGAGCGCCGCGAGCGCTCCCGTGAGCTGCTCGACGCGTTCTCGCTGACGTCGAAGCGCGACGAACGCACCACGACGCTCTCGGGCGGCATGAAGCGCCGCCTGATCCTCGCGCGCGCACTGATGCACCGCCCAGAGCTGCTGATCCTCGACGAGCCGACCGCGGGCGTCGACGTGGAGTTGCGCCTCGAGCTCTGGCAGTACGTGCAGCGCATCAACCAGGAGGGCACGACGGTCCTGCTCACGACGCACTACCTGGAGGAGGCCGAGCAGCTCTGCAGCCGCATCGCCTTCATCAACGGCGGGGAGATCGTCGCCCAGGGAACGAGCCCCGAGCTCGCGGAGACCTACGCGGTCGCGTCGCTCGAGGATGCCTACCTCGAGCTCGTCGGCCGCAAGGAGCTCTCCCGCGGGAGCGTCTCGGAGATCTCGGCGTGAGCGCGGCGCAGATCCGCTTCGCCGCGCTGCTGCGCCGCGAGGTCAGCCGCTTCATGAAGATCAAGCGCCAGACCGTCGGCGCGCCGCTGCTGGAGACCTTCCTCTACATCTCGGTGTTCGGCGCCGCGCTCGGCTCGCGCATCGACGAGCTCGAGGGCATCGACTACGTCGTGTTCATCGTGCCCGGCCTCATCATGATGGCCTGGGCGATCAACGCGTTCTCGAACAACTCCTCCTCGATCCTCCAGCAGAAGATGCAACGCGCGATCGACGACCAGCTCTCCTCTCCGGCGTCGCCACTGGAGCTGCTGCTCGCGTTCTCCTTCGGCGGCTTCGTGCGCGGGATGCTCGTCGCCACGCTGACGTTCAGCGCCGCGTCGGTCCTCGTCGGCATCCCGATCGAGCACCCGCTCGTGCTCCTGCCCGCGCTGTTCCTCGTCGGATTCTTCTTCTCCCAGCTCGGGGTGCTCGTCGGCATCCGCGCCGAGCAGTTCGACGACCTCTCCTTCGCACAGCAGTTCGTCCTGCAGCCGCTCATCTTCCTCGGCGGCGTCTTCTACTCCGCGTCGCTGCTGCCACAGCCGTTCGAGACGATCACCCAGCTCAACCCCGTCTACTACATGATCGGGCTGGTGCGCTACGGCTTCCTGGGCTTCACCGAAGAGAGCGTGGCGCTGTCGTTGCTGTTCCTCGCCGGGGCCACCGCCGCGCTGTTCGCCGTGAACCTGCGGCTGTTCCAGACGGGGCATCGCCTGCGGGCCTGAGCCTGGAGTCGACGAGCTCGGCCACGCGCAGCCGGCCAAGGAACTTCCTGCCGACCCTGCCCCGCAGTCCGGCCGGGCGCGGGCCGGCTCCAGGCTCAGGCCGTGGCCACCACCGTCATAGCGACGTTCCACGGGTCACGGACGACGAAGCCGCGCTCGGCGGGGTCGACCGCATGACCGGCCGCCTCGAGCCGGGCGCGCACGTCCTCGACGTCCGCCTGGCCCGGGAGCTCGACCGTCCAAGTCCTCAGGCCTACCGCGTGCGCCGCCGGCGGCCCCACCCCGACGCCGTTCCAGACGTTGAAGCCGAGGTGATGGTGGTAGCCGCCCGCGGAGACGAAGGCGGCCGAGCCGATGTTGGCCTGCAGCTCGAAGCCGACCGCGTCGCGATAGAAGCGCAGCGCGTCGTCCACCGAGCCGACGTGCAGATGCAGGTGCCCCACGCGCAGGCCCTCCCCCACCCATGCGGCCGGCTCCTCACCGGCGACGGTCGCCGTGAGCAATTCGAGGTCGAGCGGCTTCGGGTCACCTGCGTAGCCCAAGTGCTCGGGCCACGCCGCGCGAGGACGGTCCGCGGCCAACTCGATGCCGTTGCCGTCCGGGTCGGCGAGGTAGAGCGCCTCGTGGGTCTCGTGGTCCGAGGCCCCGTGGATCTGCGTCCTCGTCTGCGTGAGGCGCTTCTTGCCGGCGGTGAGGCGCAGCGCCGCGCGGGCGAGCTCCTCGCGAGACGGGTAGAGCAGGGCGTAGTGGTAGAGGCCGGCGGTACGCCCTGCCCGTCGCGCGCCCGGGTCTCCGTGAAGGACGATCACTGCCTCGGTGCCGTCACCGAGCACCGCCTGTCCGCGGTGGTGCGCGTGGACGCGCAGGCCAAGCGCCTGCTCGTACCAGGTGACCGCGCGCGGGAGGTCGGCGACGGTGAGGTGGACGGCGCCGAGCCGCAGGGCGGCGGGCAGGACAGGTGCGGCGGTGGTGCTCATGGGTCAATGGTGGCGCATGGCCGCCCTGACACGCTGTCGCGGGCGCGGTAGGTTCCGCAGACGCCGCCGCGATACGCCGCGCGTCCGGTCGCGTTATCCGCGCCGTGGAACGGGAACACAAGCAACGTGACCACCGCCTTGACCGCCATCACCGCGTCCGCCGCTCTCAGTCTGCTGACGCCACCGACCCGCCGCTACCTCGCCTGGGCCGGCCCCGCCTGTGTGGCGCTGCTGCTCTTCTCGAGCGGTCTGATCCTCATCACGTCGGCCCTGATGCTCTCCGGCGATTGGAAGACCTCCCTGGTCACAGGCACGCTCGCGACCTCGATCCTCTTCCCGGCCCTCTGGCTCGCCCGTTCTCCCGCGGAGCCCCCGGAGGCGTTCGACGACCACGACGACGCCGACGACGACTCGGGCGGCGGCGGTGGCCCCCCGCCCCCGCCCCGTGATCCCGAGCCCGGCCCTCCGGCGCCGGGGCTCGATTGGGCGGCGTTCGACGAGGCCCGCGACTCCTGGGCGCCACGGGAACGTGAGCTCGCGGGCGTCTGAGCGGACCGCGCGCGCTCGCTTGAGTTCTGCGAGCAGTGTGCCGAGAAGGATGACGTGTCCACCCTCCTGACCGCCGCCGCCGCCTCCGCCGTGTTCGGGTTGCTGATACCGGCCCGTCGTCATCTGGCGTGGGCCGGGTTCGCCTTCGTGATGGTGCTGGTCACGTCCGGCGCCTTGATCCTGCTCACCGAGGCACTGATGCTCTCGGGCGACGTCGAGACCCCGCTGGTCACGGGAACCGTCGCGACCTCGCTGCTCCTCCCGGCCTTCTGGCTGGCGCGTTGCGCGGGCGTGCCGCCGTCCCCGTCCGATGACCACGACGACGACTCCGGTGGCGGCGGGCCCGGCGACCCACCGGACGACCCCGAGCCGGGGCCGCCGGAGTCCTCGGTGGACTGGGGCGCCTTCAACGAGGCCCGTGAGGCGTGGGCGACTCGCGAGCGGGAGCCGGCCGGCGTCTGACGGTGCCGCCGTGCCCGGGCGCTCAGTCTCGCCGTGGGATGCCGCTCACCACGGCGCGGGTGCGTAGTCCTTGAGAAAGACGCCGCGCAGGTCCTCCCCCTGTTCGCCCCGCACGATGGGGTCGTAGACGCGCGCGGCGCCGTCGACGAGGTCCAGTGGGGCGTGGAAGCCTGCTTCCGCCAGGCGCGCGCGGGTCGGGTGCGGTCGCTCGTCGGTGATCCAGCCCGTGTCGACGGCGGTCATGAGGATGCCGTCACGTACGAGCATCTCCTCCGCCGAGGTCCGCGTGAGCATGTTCAGCGCGGCCTTGGCCATGTTGGTGTGCGGGTGGCCGGGGCCCTTGTATCCCCGGGCGAACTGGCCCTCCATCGCCGAGACGTTGACGATGTACGTCCGCCGCGCCGGGCTCGCCGCGAGTGCCGCCCGCAGCCGCGAGATCAGGACGAATGGCGCGGTCACGTTGCACAGCTGCACCTCGAGGAGCTCGACGGGATCGACATCGTCGACGGACTGGATCCACGAGTTCGTCTCCTGCAAGTCGGGCACGAGCCCGCCCGCGTCGATCGCGGTGCCGAGGGCGGCGCGCGCCGGGGAGGCCGAGCCCGCCACGAGGGCCATCGCGGTGAGCGCCTGCGGCGTCGGTGTCCAGTGCTCGCCCGGGGCCGACAACTCGTGGCTCGCCGTGGAGCGCGTGAACGACATGACTTCCGGCAGCGCACCCGCGGGCGGCGGCGCGCGCTCGGCCTCGACAAGGGGCGTATAGGCCGCGGCCGAGCGCCGGACGGTCTGCGCCGCGTTGTTGATCAGCACGTCGAGCCGCCCCTCCGCCGCGACCGCGTCGGCGAGCGCGACGACCTGCGCCGGATCGCGCAGGTCGATGCCGACGACCTTCAGCCGGTGCAGCCACTCCGCGCTGTCGGGCATCTGGGTGAAGCGCCGCACCGCATCGTTCGGGAACCGCGTCGTGATCGTGGTGTGCGCGCCGTCGCGCAGCAGCCGCAGGGCGAGGTGCATGCCGATCTTCGCCCGCCCGCCCGTCAGCAGCGCCCGCCGCCCGGCGAGGTCCGTCCGCGCGTCACGCCGCGCACGGTTGCGCCGGGCGCAGTCCGGACAGAGCTGGTGGTAGAACGCGTCGACGGTCGTGTAGCGCTGCTTGCAGACGTAGCAGGCACGCGACTCCACGAGCTCTCCCGCCGTCGCTCCGGGAGCGCTTCCGACGAGCGGCAGTCCCTCCGTCTCGTCGTCGATGCGCCTGGGCGCGCCCGTCGCCGTGGCCGCGGTCACCGCACGGTCGTGGGCGAGGATCGCCTCCCGGCGCTCGCTGCGCCGCCGCACCTTCACGCTCTTGTAGATCCGCGCGGTCGCGCGCTGGACCGAGAGCGCGTCGGGGTGCTCGAGCGGGAGGGCCTCGGCCTCGGCGAGGACGCGCAGGCACGCTTCGAGGCGCTCGGGGTCGATGCCGGCGGGGGTGGTGGCGCGCGTCTGCATGACTTCGAGAAGCGTAGAGCGCCTCCCGGCTTGGAGACCCAGGACGCACGCGAACGCGCCCGCCGGACAGCCGAGGCCCGACGCGGGGACAACCCTCACTTCGGCGTTGCGCTCTCCTTCCCGTCACCGAGCACACGCCGGCCGGCCGATGAACGCTCGTTCTCCAGCGCGTCGTACTGGGCTTCGGCGCGGGCGATGAGGTCGTCCAGATCGGTGGCCGCGAGCGGCGGATGCTCACCCGCGACGTCCCTCAGCGACTTCCACAGCGTCAGCTTGCCCGCGACGCCGAGCGTGAGCGTTTCCAGCGCCATGAACAGGCCGAATTCGGGGTCGGCGGACGTCGCGCCGCCGAACTTGGCGCGGGTCGCCTTCCCGGTCACCCAAGCGGTCGCCTGCTTGACGGGGTTCCTGGCGGTGCCGAGCCGCTCCATGAGGTCGGCGAGCGTCTGGCGGTCTTCTCCGATCTGGGGCGCGACCTGCGCCATCACCACCCCCAGTGGCGTTCCCTGCGACCGCTCGAGAAGCTGGCCGGCGAGGTCCGTCCCCAACGTCGCACCTCCGAGGTGGTCGTTGAGGTACACATCGAGCGCCGTGTGGGCCATGGCCACGTCCCTACCCTGAGTGCGAGCGCGCCATTCGAGCCCCGCGACGCAAACCCGCCTTGACGTCGTTCGCGCTTGGCGATCGGCGGGCGAGGGGTCCGGGTAGCCCCCGACGGTGCCCCCCACCCGGATCCCCGCAGGCTTCGAGCCCCTCACGAACCCCGGCGCGTTCGTCGAGCTCGTCGGCCCGCTGCACGTCCGCCACGACGGGGTGCTCGGCGTCCGCGCCGAGGAGCGCCACCTCAACCGCGCCGGGATGGTGATGGGCGGCTTCCTGGCCACCCTCGTGGACGCCGCGTTCGGCCGGGCGATCCGGCAGGACGCCGCCGGACAGGCAACGGTCGCGACCGTCTCGCTGACCACGGACTTCCTGCGTCCCGGTCCGGCCGGGGCGTGGCTCGAGGCGCACACGGAAGTCGAGCAGCTCGGCGGGCGGCTCGCGTTCGCCGACTGCTCGGTCCGCGCGAACGGCGAGGAGGTCGTCCGGGCGCGCGCCGTCTTCGCGGTGCGCAGCGAGGGCTGAGAAGGTCCTTCGGTGGCCCGGCGCGTCACGCGTCAACCCGATGGTCAACCACGGGGGTCCGCGGGTACCGAGCACCGGATGACCCGCAAAGCCGAGTTCAACGCCGAGGAGTGGTCCGTGGTCACCGGCGCCCCTGCGCTCGCCGCGATCGCGGTCGCCGCCGCCGACCGGGGCGGCACCCTGCGCGAGGGGATGTCGATGGCACGCACCTACCAGGAGGCCCGCGGCGAACAGCACACCGAGCTCGTCGGCGAGTTGCTGGCTTCGCCTCCCGGCGTCTCGCCCACGCCGGCCACGGACGCAGCGCAGCTGCGGGAGCGCGCGGTCACGGCGGTGCGCAGTGCCTCGGACCTGCTCGGGGAGAAGGCCACCGCCGACGAACTTCGCGACTTCGGGGACTTCGTCGTCGGCGTGTGCGAGGCGGTCGCCCACGCTCACAAGGAGGGCAGCATGCTGGGCTTCGGCGGCAAGGAGGTCTCTCCGCCCGAGCAAGCGGTTCTGGACGAGATCGCCGCGGCGCTCGGGCCGCGGCCCGAGCCCGGTGGTTGACGCTTCATGCCTCGCCACCCTGCCCAGGGAGATAGCATCCAACTACAGCCGATGCCTGACGTTGTCGATACATGGGACGTGCTCAGCGCGCCGACGAGCAGCACCTCGAAGCGCGCCCTCGGACTGCGTCTGCGTCGGACCCCTGGCCTGCGCTCGGGCAACATGGACAGCGAAGCGGCGTTCGCCGAGCTGTACCACCGCCATCACCAGGAGCTGTACCGCTACTGCCTCTCGATCCTGCGCCACGAGCAGGACGCGCAGGACGCGCTGCAGAACACGATGGTCAAGGCCCACCGGGCACTGGCCGCGGAGGAACGCGACTTCGAGCTGCGGCCGTGGTTGTTCCGTGTGGCGCACAACGAATGCATCAACCTGGTGCGCAAGCGCCGGGAGACGACGGAGCTGGTGGAGGAGCTGCCCGCGCCGGCGACGACCGAGGAACGTCACGCCGAGCGGGAAGCGCTGCGTCAGCTCGAGGTGGACCTCTCGGGCCTCCCCGAGCGTCAGCGCTCGGCACTGCTGCTGCGCGAGCTCAGCGGGCTCTCGCACGACGAGATCGCCGAGGTGCTCGGCGTGAGCTCTGCCGTCGTGAAGTCGACGATCTTCGAGGCACGCAACGCGCTGCTGCAGTATCGCGAGGGACGCGACATGTCCTGTAGCACCGTGCGGGCCGCGCTCTCCGATGGCGACAAGCGGGTGCTGCGCGGACGCAGGCAACGAGCCCACCTGAGCGACTGCGCAGGGTGCCGCGCCTTCCGCGCGGGCCTCCTCGCCCGGCCCGGTCAGCTTGCCGCTCTGGCGCCGCCGCTGCCGGCTGCGGCCGCGGCCGCGATGCTCCACCACCTCTTGCCGGGGTCCGCCGTTGCCGGGTCCGCCGCCGCCGGGTCCGCCGCCGCCGGGTCCGCCGCTGCGGTCGGAACGGCAGGCCTCGGTGGGGTCGCGGCCAGCACGGCGGGGTCTGCCGTGCTCGGCGGCGTGACGGCGAAGCTCGCCGCAGGCGCCGCCGTGGCGGCGCTCGCCGCGGGCGGCACGGCCGTCGTCCAATCCGACCCGCCGTCCGCCCGGACCGTCTCGCAGGGCCAGGACGCGCGCCCTGCCGTCCCGCGACCCGCCACACCTTCGAGCGCGCTGCCGGGCGCCGCGGCTCCCTCGGGTGCGCTTCCGCCGGGCGGACCGACCACCGCGGCAGAGCTCGCACGGCGTAACCCGGCCGGAGCCAAGGAGGCTTCCCGGAGCTCCTCGAACTCCGCCGGCAAGACCCGCGCCCCGGCCGGGTCAGGCGACAGAGCGGGCGACGGCGGTTCCTCGTCGCTGAACCGCCGGGACACCGCCGCACGTGCCGCCGAGCGCCGCGGATCAGCGAAGAAGCTGACCAAGGGCCGCCGAAGCGAAGCGGAACCCTCCGTCACCGGGGGTTCCCGTCGGACCGACAAGGCTCGAGGCGGTGCCGCGCCGAGGCCCGCGCCGCGAAAGGCGGCTCCCGCGTCGTCCCGGCGGGACCGCGCAACGCAGAAGGCCCCCTCCCCCTCGCCCCCGGCGGCCACCACGGAGAGCGCGCCGACCCCGTCGCCGAGCACTCGGCCGGCGAAGGAGAAGGAGACGCCGGACGTCTCGAGTGACGCCCCTGACGCGGATCCCGCGCTCACCCCCTGAACGGGCGCCGCGTCGAGCGCACCCGAAGCACGAAAACCCCCTTGCGGGGGGGTCTTCGCGTCACGCGGGCGATGTCAGACAGCGCCTTCGGGTGATCTGGGACTGTCGGGCAAGAGCCGGCGCCGCACCGGCAGCGCGCAGCGCGGACGACGACACGCGGACCTACGTGTGGCCCGCCGTGCTCCGCTTCCCCGCGACCGCCCGGTAGATCCCCAGCAGCAGCAGCGCGCCGAGGATCGCGATGACCCAGGTGCCGATGCTGAAGAACTCGTCCACCTCGCCGACGCCCAGGGCGCTCGCGATGAGGCCTCCGACGATGGCGCCGACGATGCCGATCAGCATCGTCACGATGATGCCGCCCGGATCATCGCCCGGCATGATGGCCTTGGCGATGGCTCCGGCGATCAGCCCGAGCACGATCCATCCGATGAATCCCATAGAACTCCTCCGCGTCACGGCCGCCACGTCGAGCGTCGGCCTAGCAGCTTCAGCGCTACCCGGCGTCCGCGGGTTCTAGGCGCATCCCGGGGCAGAGGCCACGGCGGGGCGACGCGGCCGGCGCCGACCGAAGCCGCTCCCGTCTACTCTCGATCCCGTGACGCGCCGCTGGATCTCTGCGCCTCGCGTCTGCCGGAGTAGCCCTCCGCGGGACGCGCGTCGCCCCCGCCGGCTCGGCGACCGCCGTGGACGTTGCACGGTGATGAACCGCTCGTCGCGTCTGCTCCAGAGCTTCTGGTTCCTGCCGGCCGTGCTGTGCGTGCTCTCCGTCATCCTGGCCGAGACGCTGGTCGTCGTGGACCGCCGCCTCGCCGACGTCGACCTGGGACTCCTCGAGATCCTGATCACCCGGGTCGGTGAGTCCGGCAGCCGCGATCTCCTGGGTGCGGTCGCGGGCTCGACGCTGGCGGTCGCTTCGACCACGTTCTCGATCACGATCGCGGTGCTGGCCCTGTCGTCCTCGACGTACGGTCCGCGGCTGGTGCGCAACTTCATGGCCGATCGTGGCAACCAGTTCGTGCTCGGGGTCTTCGTGGCGACGTTCCTGTACAGCCTGCTCGTGTTGCGCGCCATCCGGATTCCGAGCGACGGCGGCGGCGACTACTTCGTTCCGCATCTGGCGGTCAACGTGGCGGTGCTGCTGGCGGTCCTGTCGATCGGGGTGCTGGTGTACTTCATCCACCACATCAGCGACCGCGTGCAGGTCTGGACCTTGGCCCGTCAGGTCCGCACGACCTGCTCGCCGCGGTCGACCGGCTCTATCCGGAGCGGATCGGGGAGGACGTCCGGGAAGTCGAGGACGCGGACGGCCTGCAGCACGTGCCCCCCGAACTCGAGACGGACGGGATTCCCGTGGCGTCGAAGGAGATCGGGTACGTGCAGGGCGTCAGCCATCAGGACCTCGTCGCCCTAGGCAGCGAGCACGACTTGGTGGTGTCGCTGAAGGTTCGCCCCGGCAGCCACACGATCGCGGGCACCGCGCTGGCGGTGCTGTGGCCGGCGCGCCAAGTCGACGAGGACGTCGTGGCGGGGATCCGCAAGGCGGTCGTGATCGGTCAGGCTCGGACTCCGGATCAGGACGCCGAGTTCAGTGTCCTGCTGTTGGAGGAGATGGCCGTCCGAGCGCTGTCGCAGGTCGGCGCCGCGACGTCCGATCAGAGGGTGCGCGCTCGCCTGGACACCCACGTCCAGCAGCTGGTCGAGGCCTTCGCCCTCACCTCACCCCAGGACTGCGATGCGCAGCCGCTCGACCGCCACGCCGAGCAGGTCCGCCGCTCTCTGCCCAGATCCGTCCTCGGTGGTCATCTCTAGAGGCGGTTGCTGTCTCGCCGCTTGGTTGCTCAGAGCCGCGTGGCGCCGCTGCTGACGATCGCCGCGGGCGCGTTCGGCGGCGGGAGCGGCGGGCGCCGCCCTGGCGTCGAGACGGCGAGATCGTCCGCCGGCGACCGTCAGCCGCCTGACGTCCGCCACGCCGCCGGCATGCCGAGGGGTATCTGCCGGTCATGCCCGTCAAGCCGTTCGCCGTCATCGCCGTCACCGCCGCGATCGCCCTTGGCGTGGGCTGCGGAAGCGACTCGACCGGCGACGGGGTCGACAGCGCAGGTACGCAGGCCGACCAGGTGGTGGAGAGCCTGTCGCCCGAGGCGCGTGAGCTCCTGCGCCGGGCGGAGGAGCTCGCCGGCCGGACGGCGCGCACCGGCCGCGAGTACGCCACCGGAGACACCCCGCCGAGCGTCGCCTCCCAGCGCCTGGAGGACTACGCGACCCAGGGCGAGCGACTCACCGAGGACGTCCGGGACCTCCCCGAGAGCGACCCGGCGCGCGAGCGGATCATGAAACTGAGCGTCCAGGTGACCGACACCGCGCGGGAGCTTCGCGCGCAGGCCGGCACCGGGAAGGCACCCGATCCCAGCGCCCTCGATGACCTCCTGAGCGGTCTGCAGACCGAGGGAGAGGGCGTGTACGACCGCTACCGCGACCGTCTGCCCGCGGAAGCGCGCGACGAGATCGGCAAGGCGGTCGACGAGCTTGCAGGCCGGTAACCCAACCCCACGGAAAGCACGCCGATGATCTGGTTGATCCTCCTCGTCCTGCTGGTGATCGTGTTCGGTCTGGGCACGGTGCTCGAAACCGCGTTGGTGACATTGCTCATCGTCGCCGCTGTGGTGGTCGTCGCGGGGCTGGCGATCGCCCGCGTTCTCGGTCGCTGACCGTCCGCCGATCCCCCGGTGACCGCAGAACGCATCGCGGCTGACCGACCAAGTGCGCCCACCGGCGATGCGGGCCTGCCCATAACCTCGTGCGATGGCATCGGCGCCCGCGACACAGCAGTCCCACGAGCGCCGGCTCGCATCGCAAGCCGCCCGGGCGGTGGGGGTCGCCGTCGCGGTGACCATGCTGATCTTCGCCACCGTGGTGCGGCTCGCCCCGCAGGTGCAGCGCGGTCAGCTACTGCCGTTCTTCGAGGACTACGAGGTCTCCCGGGTGCGTTTCTTCGGCATGGAGTTCTACGCCGACACCTCCGCTGGAGTGGCCGACCTGCTGACGGTCACCGCCCTCGCCGGCGTGGCCTGCGCCCTGTGTGCCGTCGCGCTGGTGCTCGCTCGCCGGGGCGCGACGCAGGCCGGCACCCTCGCCGTAGCGGCCGCCGGCGCGGCGTTCCTGGCCGCCGACGACCTCCTCGGCGCCCATGAGAGCGTCGGTCACAACCTCGGCTTCCTGGCCGCGCTCCCGGTCGTCGACCACCCCGACGACGTGATCACCGGCTTGTACGGGTTGATCGTGGTGACCTTCGCCTGGCGTCATCGCCGTCTGGCCGACAAGACACCGCGCTGGCCGTGGCTGGCCGGCGCGGCAGCCGGAGCGTTCGCCGTCGCCCATGATCTCCTGCCGCTGCACCTCAGCCGGGCCGAGGAGGCCGCGGAGGTCATCGCCGGGCTGGCGCTGCTGGTCGGGGTCGCCTTCGTCGCCGCCCGCCAGCTCGAGGTTCCTCCAGCCCCCGAATCGGGCTTGACGCTCGCTCCGGGCCCCCGACCCTGCGAGGCCGCCGGCACCCCGGCACTCCGGCCGAGGAACGTCCTTCTCGGCCATCGCGACCGGGCTTCGACCCGGTCGCACCGATGAGAACCGTCTCCGCGGTATCACCGCCTGGGCGTGTGTCAGCTGGGTGATTCCACGGACCCGGTCCCCCGTGGTCTAGGAGCCTGCTGAAGTATTTGCGCGGCGATACATCAACAGACTCCTAGGGGGTGGTCGGCGTCGTGGTCGGCGTCGGCGGCGGCTCCGAGGGGACTTCCTCCGTGACGGTCTCCGCCGGGGGCGGGGACGGCGGCGGCTGGACCTGCGTCTGGGTCTGCGTCTCCGTCACCGTGGGTTCCTCGACGTCCGGCGCCTCTACGGTGTCCTCCTCGACGGTGCGCTCCGTGACGGTGCGCTCCGTGACGGTGCCCGTGCCGCCCGACGAGACGACCACGGTGCCGTTGACGCCGCGCTCGCGGTAGCCGCCGCGCGGGTCGTAGATGTCGTACCTGCCGTCTGACAGCGTGACCGTGACGCGCTCGGTCTCGCCCGGCTTGATGCTCTCGATGCGCTCGATGCCGTCCCCGGTGTCGACGGCGAACGCGTGGAGGCGCTCGCCGTCGTTCTGGACGACGAACTCGATCTCACCGGCGATGACCTCGACGCGCCCGGGGGAAAGGTCACGCTCGGTCAGCGACAGCTCGACCTGCTGCTCGCCGTCGTCGTCGTCGCCGCACGCGGTGAACGCAACGCCGCTGAACCCTCCCAACGAGGCGACAAGCAAAGCGATCGAGATCCGTCTCAGTGAGCTCATGAGGCTCCTGTGCCCGCTCTCGACGATCGCATAACGACCCCGGCGCGCGCATCAGACGGATGTTCGACCTTCGCGGCCCGCGTTCCCAGCACGTCGCCAGCGGACAGGCGACGCTCCCGGAACGTCTTCATCTGGGCCCACGCCTGGCGTTCGGCGATCCGCCGCGGTCCGCTTCGAGCAGGAGCGCGGTCGCCTCGTCGCGCTCGAGGCGGCACAGGACCTCTGCGGACCGGGCGGAGCGCCCGGCGCGGGCGAGACGGTCCTCGCGCGGTCGGCAGGCCGCGGCGATGGGCCTGCTTGGCAGGACACCGTCGCCTGATTCAAGCGGGTGCTCTCAACCGAGCGCGTCGTCAGCGCCGAGCTTGAAGCTCATGGCGACCTCCGTACCGCAGGAGGCGGCCGGTGCGCGGACGTTGACGGTGTCGGCCAGCGTCGACATCAACGGCAGGCCGAGGCCGAGACCAGGAGAGTCGACGCGCGGCCCCATCCCCCTGCCGTGATCGGTGACGCGGATGCAGACCTCCCGATCGCCGAACTCCACGTCGACCGCCACGGTCACCGAGCCGACCTGGCCGCCCCCCGCATAGGCATGGACCACGGTGTTGTTGACCGCTTCGGCCAGCGCCAGGCGCAGGGCGTTGATCGGCGGATCTTCCACGTTGTGCGCGGCGGCGAACTGCACGGCGGCACGCCGCACGGCGCTTGCGTGGCTCGGAGTTGCCGGGACTGTCCACTGCTGTGAAGGCACACCACAGTGGTAACCGGACTGGGCGAATCGAACCCAAGCACGGACACACCACCGATGGAAAAGGCGCCACCATGCCCGCGCTGACCGTCATGGACGACACCCACGGGGCAGGAGGCCCGGAGGCGCCGCGATCTGGCGGCGCCTCCGGTGCCTGCTCCTCCTACACCCGGTCGACCTTCTTGTGGAAGCGCTCACCGGTCTTGCCGCCGATGATGGCGGCGCCGAGGGTCACCGCGAGCGAGGCGATCAGGGCGATGATCCCACCCGTCGTCAGCTTGCCGGCGTCCACGGGGAGCCGCGGAAGGTTCAGCGAGTCGAGCACGTTGAACTCCGAGCCGCCGATCACCGCGAGCACCGCCACGATGACCGCGACGATGATGCCCCACAGCCACACGCCGACGCCCTGACGCGCGCCGTCGAAGCGGGCCATCCGTCCGGCGACGTAGCCGCCGAAGAAGTAGGCCAGAGCCAGGACCACGAGCAGCGCGATGCCGCCCGCGAGCCCGATCGTCTGCGCCTCCGAGCCGCTGACGTCACTGCCGACCTCGTTGAGGGCCAGCGCAGCGCCGGCACCGCTGAGGATGCCGGTGAGGATCGCCGCCAGGCCGGCGGCGGAAAGCCAGCCGGCAAGCGTCGACAACCACGAGAAGCCGCCGAACTCGTCCTTCTGCCGCTCACGCCGAGATTCGGCGTGGCGGACGGGCACGTCGAGTCGCTCGCCGCGCTGGACGTTCCCGAGGCTGGTGGACCCGTCGCTTGACGGGGCGGTGCGAGTACGGGCCATGGCTAGCGCACCCGTTCGCCGTCGACTTCGACCTGCTCCTTGCGGACCTCCTCGCTGACCTGGCGCTCCTCGGTCACGATGTCCTTGTCGAGGCGCACGCGCTCCTTCGGCACCACGGTCTTCTCGACGACCGGCTGCTCCTCGCGCAGCACGACCTCGTGCTCCTCCTCGGAGAGCGCCGGGCCGTCGGTCGCCGCGCCGACGTTGGCGTCGGTGATCGGCTCGCGCTCGATGCGGACCTCCTCCCGCTGCACGGGGACGGTGGTCTGGACTCGCTCGGTGACGACGTGCTTGCGCAGGCGCGCCCGGCCCGTCTCGACCTGGCCCTTGCCGACGGCGAGCTCCTCCTCGGAGCGCGTCATCGCGCCGTCGGTCTCCGGGCCGCTCGTGTCGCGTCCGACCGTGCCGCGGTCAGCGCTGACGTCGTAGTCGAAGTCTCCGAAGTCGCGCCCGTAGTGTGCGTACAGCGCGCGCTCCTCCTCCTCCGAGAGCTCGCCGTCGGCCTCGGCGCTCGGCGCGTCCTTGACCTGGTTCTTTGCGAAGGGCACGCGAACCGCGTCACCCGACGACGCCGCCTGCCCGATCGGCACGAACGAGATCTTCGAGCCGAGCAGGCCCGTCTTGACCGCCAGCCACTCGGGCTCGTCGGTCTGGCGATCGAGGTAGATCTCCTCGATCGTCCCGATCTTGTCGCCGTCGTTGCTCTCGAGCCGGCGGCCGCGCCAGCTCTTTACGTCTTCGATGTTGGGCATGGATGCTCCTTCGGAAAATAAGCAGTTGACTAGGGCGACTCGGGCTGTCCCCGCCCGACCCGGCGACCACACGACCTGTCCAACCTCTGTTCAAGGTCGCAACGGCCGGGTACGGGCACCGAGTGCCCGACCCGCTGCTGCGCATCGGAGAACTCGCCCGTCGCACCGATCTGAGCCCTGACCTCATCAGGGCGTGGGAACGCCGCTACGACCTCCTGCGCCCGACCCGGAGCGACGGGGGATTCCGGCTGTACTCGGCCGACGACATCTCCCGGCTGCGATTGATGCAGCGCTACCTGGCCCTTGGCATCCCGACGGCCCAGGCGGCCGGCCTGGTCCACCGCGTGCAGACGGCCGCCTTCGACGCGAACCCCGGCGTACCGCCCGGAGACATCCGAACGGCGCTCCGGGTGCTGCGCGAGTCGCTGGAGAACTTCGATGACGCGCCCGCCGATCGCACGCTCGAGCGCCTGCTCGGCGTCTTCGCGCCCGGCGCCGTGCTGCGCGACATCATCCTGCCCTACCTCCGTGAACTCGGCGAGCGCTGGGAGTGCGGAGAGGCAACCATCGCCCAAGAGCACTTCGCGTCGAGCTTCCTCGAAGGCTGGATGCTCACCATGGCCCGCGGCTGGAGCCGCTCGGGCCCGTACCGCGCCGTACTGGCGTGCGCGCCCGGTGAGCGCCACGTGTTGGGCCTGATCGCGTTCGGCCTCGCCCTACGCGACCTCGGCTGGAGGGTGACCTATCTCGGGGCGGACGCGCCCGTGCGCGCCGTCGAGTACGCCGCCGACGCCGTGACCGCCCACGTCGTCGTGCTGTCGGCTGCACTGCCCGGAACGTTCGCCGCGGTCTCGGATGAGATTCGCGCCCTTGCGCGGACGCACGCCGTCGCCGTCGGCGGCCCCGGCGTGGCCGGCAACCGCTCGGACTGGCTGGCCTCACGCACGCTGCCGGCGGACCCGCTCGTCGCCGCACACGCCCTGACGGCGCACGAGCACACGATGTCGCAGTCCAGCGGCCCGCAACGCTCGCCTGTGCCTGCGTCCTAGGAGACCGTTGCCTGAGTGGTCAGCCCGCGCGGCGCCTGAGGGCGATGACGGTGTCGCGGATGGTCCCGAGCTGGCCGTCCGGTCCGGTTGACTGCCGCTCGGGAGCGCCGAGCCGCTCGGTCTCCCATGCTCCGAGCTCGAGTTCGAGCGTAGCCAGCGCCCGCTCGGGCGTGGGGAACCGCGCGTGCGAGTCGGGCTTCCGCGCCCAGGACGGAACCGAGCCGTGTTCGACGACGAGCAGCAGGCCGCCGGCCGCCACGGCGCCGGCTGCCCTCCGCAGGACATGGTCGCGGGGCAGTGCGACCGGCGACTGCAGGTACTGAGCCGAGACGAGGTCGAAGGTCCCCGCGGGAAAGGAGCGGCCAAGATCGTGCTGCTGGAAGTGGATGCGGCTCTCGACGCCGGCGGCCGTCGCTTGGGCGGCGGCTCGCTCGAGCGCGGTGACGGACACGTCGACCGCGGTCACGTGCCAGCCACGGCCCGCCAGCCAGACGGCATCACCGCCCTCCCCGCAGCCGAGATCCAGCGCCCGGCCGGCGGCCAGTGGACCGGCGATGTCGACGAGTACGGCGTTCGGCCGGCCGCTCCAGACCCGCTCGTGCCTGCCGTAGTGTGCCTCCCAGAAGCGCACCACCTCGTCGCCGTCCCCGGCGCCGCGATCCTCCGCGGTCACCGTCGGTCCTCCGCGCCGGCCCCGACCGGCGTGAGGCCGTGTGCTTCGGCCATCAGTCCGTGAACGATCATGGCGGCAGCGCTGTGGCCCGCGGCGATCGCGCCGGCCACGGACGGCATCTGCGCGCTCACGTCGCCCGCGGCGGAGAGGCCGGGCAGACTGGTGTGGAACATCGGGTCGACCTCGACGGCCTCGGCGGTGAGCGCCCGTTCGGCGAGCGCCGCGCCGAGCTGCTCGGCGAGCGGGGAACGCTGGTGCAAGGTCACGGGCACGAGCAGGCCTCCGCAGGGGCGCGCGTCACCGTCGGCGAACGAAACGGCCGTCAGCGTGCCGTCCGGGCCCATCAGACCCGAGACGGGACGCTCGTCGACCGCGACGCCCGCCTGCTCGAGCCGTTCGGCGTCCGCGGGCTCGAGCTCGGCCGGCCCCTCGGTCAGCAGCGTCACGTCGTCGCTCCAGACGCGCAGCAGGAGCGCCCGCTGCACCCCCGCCGCGCCGCGGTCCAGCACTCCCAGCGGCTCGTCACGATGCTCCCAGCCGTGGCAGAACGGGCAGTGAAAGACAGAGCGGCCCCATCGCTCGGCGATTCCCGGAAGCGCGGGATAGCGGTAGTCCATGCCCGTGGCGAGCAGAACGCGCCTCGCCACCTCGCGCGACCCGTCGGCCAGCTCGAGCGCGAAGCCCGCCTCACGGCGCTCCCCACCGACAACCTCCCCGTCTCTGAGCTCCACGGACGGGTAGGCCCTGAGCTCGTCGCGTCCAGAGGCGTAGAAGCTCGTCGGCGAACGACCGTCATGGCCGAGCAGGCCGCCGATGCCGTCCGCATCACGATTGCTCTGGCGGCCCGAGTCGATGACGAGCGTCCGCTGCCGGGCGCGGCCGAGCACCAGCGCAGCGCTCAACCCGGCGGCACCGGCGCCGACGACGATGCAATCCCGTTGCGTTGTCTCCATGCCCCGACGGTGACACGCCACCGAGGCTTTGCCAAGCTCTTTTGCCATCACGGCAAAGAAACCCCTAGAAGCCGTCGACGTACGATCCGCCCGCGCCTGCGCGAACTGCACACCGAGCAGGGCCTCGAAGCACTTCCGCCGAGGTCGGCGTCAGGACAAGGCGACCCGCGCGACAACATGGACGGCGTCGTGGCGCTGGCCGAACGAGTGCAGTTCGGACCGTGGTTTCAGCCGGAGATCTACTGCTCGTCCGATTACCCGGTGTGCCGCGGCAGACGCTCGTCGCCGGGTGCCGCACCCCCACGGCCTGCCGCGTCCCCGGCCGCGAAGTTCTCGAAGAACTCTTCGATACCACCCGGCGTGTACACCGCCAGCAGTGAGGCGCGTTCTTCCCCCACGTTCAGGAAGCGGTGCGGAAGACCCCGTGGAATGAACACGCAGGAGCCCGCCGGTGCGTCGTGCGCCTCGTCGCCGAGTTGGATCCGAAGCGCGCCGTGCAGGACGTAGATGCACTCCTCCGCTTCCTCATGGACGTGAAGGCGTGGCCCGGCGCCCGCGGGAACTTCGAACTCGAGCACGGAGACCGTGCCCGACGACTCCTCGCCGCGGACCTTGAACGTCACCTGCCCACCGGCTGGGGTCGGCAGCACCCTGCCCTCGCCGGGTGCGAGGCTGAACGGTTGCACGGGCTCACTCATCGGATCGGACCTCCCCTGTGTAGGTTGTGTGGCCGCTCAAAGTCCGTTGAACACTGGAACTGCTTAAAAGCGGCAGCCACTGAGCGGTTCAGTTCTGGTCGGCGGCCCAGAGCCACTGGATGGTCGCCGCGAGCGCATCCTCGGGATCGGGCTCCGTCACCCTGAGCACCTCGCGCAGTCGTGCGTCGCTGACAAGCACGGGATGAGCCGTCTGCCACGGGTGATCCTCGTCCGAGAACGCCACGCGCGCCGGCTCCCACTCCCAGTCCAGAAGCTCCGCGATCCGTCCGGCAAGCCCGGAGTAGTCCCAGTCGTACGGATCAACCACGTTGACGGCCCACAGGCCCTCCGGCGCTCGCTCCAGTGCGGCCACTATGGCGTTTGCCACCCGCTCGACCGCTACCCGGTGCCACATCTGCGTCCCGCCGTCGGGGAGTGGCAGATGGCGCTGGCCCTTGGCGACCCGCGACACGAGGAACGACTCCCGCGTGGACGGATGACACCCGTAGATCGCGCCCGGCCGGAGGACCGTGATCCGTTCCGCGCCATCCAGCGCGCCTTCCATCGCCACGTTGTCGTGCTCCGTGCTGCCTCCGGGGTACGGGCCGCTGCGGAGGCGTGCTGACTCGCGGAGCGGGATCGGGTCACGTGCCAGTACTCGGGTGCCCTCCCCGGTGGCCATCCCTGCGTCCACGCAGTGTTGGTACACGTCTATCGAACTGATGGCGACAATCTGTCGGGCATGTGCGCGCTCTGCGCACGCCCCGAGTTCCTTCGCCTTCTCAGCAGTCGCGCCCCCGGCGAACGTGTCCACGAGCGCATCGGGACGCCACCGCTCCACGAGTCCGTCTGGGCTCAGTAGTTGCGACCACGAGCCGTGAAGGTGCTCCACATCGGGCAGTCCATCTGCCTCGTGGCGGCCTGAGTGCCCCACGGCCACGTCGTGCCCTGCCTCGCAGAGAGCACGTACCGCGACCGGGCCGACGAAGTTGGTTCCTCCGATGAACGCGACGCGCATGAGTTGCTCATCCTCTCACCAGGCAGCTTCTCTGACACCGGCCGGGGTCTCAGATAGCTCGTTCTCCTGCTCGTCGGCGCGAGCAGGTCGCGTAGCGCCACGAGCCGGCGCTGTGAAACGTGGTCGACGTGGGTGCGGATGAGCGCGCCCACCGTTGCCGCACCGGCTTGGAGCTCTTGAGGGCCGACGGCGCTGGCACCCCGATGAGCGCGTAAGCCGCTTGATCGGCGGCTTCCGGGTTGATGTTTGATGCTGCGAAGCTTCCCAACGGCAAATCTCTAGAGCGATGCCGTTGAGAGCGCGTATAGCGGGGGCGGGATTCGAACCCGCGACCTTCGGGTTATGAGCCCGACGAGCTACCAGACTGCTCCACCCCGCGGCGTTCATCGGAGGGTAGCAATTCGCGCCCGAATCACTAGTCCTCAGCCGCCCTTCATACGCTTGAGCTCCTGGTCCTCCGGGTCGTAGGCCGGATCATCCTCGGCCTCCTCCGGGGTCAGCGGGCCGTCGGGGATGGCCGGCGCCTCGTCTTCGGGAGCCGGGTCGGGATCACGCTGGGAATCGGTCATGGCGGAGGCGTACCCGCGGGCTGCCGGGAGCGCACCGACGCGGCTTCCCTCTGGTATCCGCTGGCCGAGCCCCAGCGCACCATTCCCGGCGTCGCGTCCGGCCGGGCGTCCAGACCGCCAGACCGGCACGCCGTAGGGTCAACCCATGGCCCGCGTCCTGGTTACCCGCGCCCTTCCCGGAGCGGCGCTCGAGCGCCTCCGCGCGCTCCATGCCGTCGACGTCTGGGACGGCGACCTGCCGCCGGAGCCCGCCGTGCTGCGCGAGCGCGCCGCCGGGGCCGAGGGGCTGTTGACCATGGTCACCGACCGCGTCGACGGCGCGCTGCTCGACGCCGCGCCGCAGCTGCGGGTGGTCGCGAACTACGCCGTCGGCACGGACAACGTCGACCTCGGTCTCTGCGCGCGCCGCGGCGTCGCCGTCGGCGTGACGCCGGACGTGCTGACCGAAGCGACTGCGGACCTCGCGTTCGCGCTGATCCTCGCCGCGGCGCGCCACCTCGTCGCCGGTCACGAGGCCGTCCGCGGCGGGAGCTGGCGCACTTGGGAGCCGGCAGGCTGGCTCGGCCACGACGTGTACGGCGCGACGCTCGCGTTGATCGGCCCGGGCCGCATCGGCGAGGCGGTCGCACGGCGGGCTCAGGGCTTCTCGATGGAGGTGCTGCGGGTCGGCCGCGACGACGACCTCCATGCGGCGCTGGAGCGCGCCGACGTCATCTCACTCCACTGCCCGCTGACCGCGCAGACCCGGCGGCTCATCGGCGCCGAGGCGCTGCGCCACGTCAAGCCGACGGCCGTGCTCGTGAACACCGCGCGTGGCGGCGTGGTCGATCAGGTGGCGTTGCGGGCGGCGCTGCAGGAAGGCCGCCTGGCCGGCGCGGCGCTCGACGTCACCGAGCCCGAGCCGCTGCCACCCGACGACCCGCTGCTCAGCGCGCCGAACCTCCTCGTCCTTCCCCACGTCGGCTCTGCCACCCACACCGCCCGCGCGCGCATGGCCGACCTCGCCGTGGCGAACATCCTCGCGGGGCTTGACGGCCGCCCGCTGCCCCACCCCGCCGATTAGCCTGCGGTCATGCGCGTCGCCGTCGTGGACATCGGGACAAACTCCACCCGCCTGCTGGTCGCCGACGTGCAGGCCGGCGGTGCGATGACCGAGCTGGATCGCCGCTCGACCGTCACGCGCCTGGGCCAGGGCGTCGACGCCTCCGGCGCGCTGGCGCCCGAGGCGATGCAGCGCGTCTTCGACACGCTGAAGGGCTACCGCGCGATCATCGAGGAACACGGAGCGACCGAGACGACGGGGGTGCTCACCAGCGCCGTCCGCGACGCCGCCAACGGTGCCGACTTCGCCGCCCGCGTTCGCGACGACTTCGGACTCGACGCCCGGACACTGAGCGGCGATCAGGAGGCTCAGCTCTCGTTCCTGGGCGCGACGAGTGCCCGCGACCCGGAGGCGCCGAGTCCCGTCGTGATCATCGACATCGGTGGCGGCTCGACGGAGTTCGTCGTCGGGGAGAGCGGCGAGGTCGCGTTCCACGCCTCCACCCAGGCCGGTTCGGTGCGCCAGGGCGAGCGCTTCCTCCGCAGCGACCCGCCGGCCCCGGACGAGCTGGCGACACTGGCCGAGGAGGTTCGCGGCATCTTCCACCGCGGGGTGCCCGACGATGTCCGCGCCTCCGTGATCGCCGGCGTCGCGGTGGCGGGAACGGCAACCCAGCTGGCCGCCATCGACCAGGCGCTCGAGCCCTATGACCCCAAGCGGGTGCACGGCTACCACCTGGACCGCGCGGCCTGCGAGCGGATGCTCGCCGAGCTCGCCCAGCTGCCCGAGGCGCAGCGCCGCGCGACGCCCGGCCTCGATCCGGAGCGCGCCCCGACGATCGTCGCCGGCGCGGTCCTGATGGTCGAGGCGATGCGCGCGTTCGACCTCGAGGTGGTCGAAGTGTCAGAGCACGACATCCTCCGGGGTGCCGCGCTGCGCCGCGCCGGTTTATGACGAGAACCACGGAAGCCGCCCCGGAGGGCGGCTTCCAAGTCGGTCCGAGACAGTGGGCAGGGGTACGCGTCTTGCCAGAACCGGGCGGGCCGAGCGACGGGAGACGCCGGTTCATCCGGCGAACACTCGGCCTATGTGCCGGTCGAGGGGGGCCCCGATCCGGTGAAAGCACTATGAGCCATGGACGCCCGCCGGGCAATCGGACGTTCGTCCAGCGCGTCCGCGAAGCCGTTCCTCAGGCAGCGACGTCCGTGAAGCGCACGCCGTTGACGACGAAGCGCCACAGGTCCTCCACGAGAAGCTTCGCGTCGGGGCGCTCGCGGCGCGAGAGCGCCTCGCCCATGGCGACGCGGAAGCCGCCGATGAGCATCGCGCCGACCGTGCGCGGGTCGAGGTCTGCCGGCAGCTCGCCCCGCCGCTGGCCCGCGGTGACGTTCCTGGCCGCGTCCTCGACCAGGCGCTCGATGCGGCGCACCTCCACCCCGGCGACGCCGGGCTCACGCGACAACCGCGAGAGCACGACCGCGGCGAGCGGCTCGCGGTAGTGGAAGGCGACGGAGAGCTCGAGGCGCTTGCGCTCGCGCGCGGCCCAGTCGGCGTCGGGGGCCGGGTCGGTGTCGGCGACCTCTGCGTGGAAGCGGTCGTAGAAGCTCTCGACCACCGCGGCGACGAGCCCCGCCTTCGAGTCGAAGTAGCGGTACAGGAGCCCGACGGAGACGTCGGCGCGGGCGGCCACGGAGGCGACCTCGAGCGCGCCGTCGCGCTCGGTGAGCTCGGCCTCGGCGGCCCCCAGCAGGCGCTCGCGCGTGGCGGCACCCCGGCGGGTGAGGGAGGGTTCGCCCGACATCGCCGTCGACCCTAGATGAAACGGCTTCAGCTCTGGCGTCTGCGATTGCCCTGCCCGCAGATCAGCTCGCGGACTTGTCCAGCGGGGCGGGACGATGCCGCAGGAACGGGTCGCGCACGGCGGCAGCCGCCTGACCGAGGCGCTCTTCACCGCAGAACAGCCGCCCGCCCAACGCCAGGACCGGAAGCCGGTCGGCACCCTGAGCCGCCAGTTCCCGGCCGGCGGCCTCCATGACCAAGTCACGCGAGCGGTCGCCGGCGGCGCGCAGGCACTCGTCGAGCGGGAGCACGGCCGCCGCCGCCGCCTCGGCGAGGATCTCGGGATCGTCGAGATCGAAGCCGCCGCAGAATGCGAGCCGGCTCGCGGCCAGCACGAAGGCGGAGGCCTGCGCCCGCTCGGCGGCGAAGGCGGCGACGCGCATCGCGGCGCGACCCGCGGACGGATGACCCTCGGGCCAGACCAGCGGCATGCCCAACTCCGCGGCGCGGACGGAGGCCGCTCGGAACGCGACCTCCCGAGCAGCCGCGGACGGCGTCCCATCGGCGAGCAGCGGGCCGGCCAGCGCAGGACGCCAGGTCAAGCCGGGAAACATCCGCTCGGCGCGCTCAGCCGCGAAGTACGTGGCGGGCGAGCCGAGGTCGAACCACAAGACAGTCGGCGCCGGTACCGTCACCGTGGGGGCCGTCTCGGCCCGTCCGCCGCGGCTCGCTCCGCGAGCCCGACGACGCTGGTCCAGCCAGATCACTTCGCCCATCACAGACCTCCGTTCCCGTGTGTTTCCCCCGGCGGCGACCCACCCCCCGGCTCGCCACTCCCAAGCCTCAACGCCGGGCAGAGCGGAAACTGGCGGCAATCCTCTCCTGAGAGCACGTACCGGGCGACCGTCCGGATCGCGGCGCATATGGCAGGCCGGGACTCTCCGGGGTAAGGTGTGTCGCAAATCCCCACTCCCGAGTCCTAGGAGGAGCGTCATTCCCACCGCACCGCCCCCCAAGCGACATCCCTACAACCAGTGGGCGCCCGACGCCCGCGCCCTCGATCTCGTCGGCGACAAGTGGACCCTGCTCATCGTTCGCGACCTCGTCGGCGGCCCGCGCCGCTTCGTCGAGCTGCAGCGGACGCTTCCCGGGATCTCCACGGAGCAGCTGCGCTCGCGGCTGAACCGCATGGTCGCCGACGGGCTGCTCACCCGTCAGCGCTACCGCGAGGTTCCGCCCCGCGTCGACTACGAGCTCACCGACCGGGCCAAGGACCTTCTACCGGTCATCGGCGCCCTCTCCCGCTGGGGCTACCAATGGGCGTGGAGCCCGCCACGCCCCGACGAGCTCGTCGACGTGGGCGCCGTGCTGCGCTCGGTCCCCGGGCTCGCCGTCCCCGCGGGCTTCTCGGGCGAGGTAGAGCTCAACGTGCAGCGCCGAGACGGCCAGCAGAAGCGCTACGTGGTCTGCGCCGTCGGCGGGATGATGACCGTCGACGAGCAGTCCCATCCCGCGGCCGACGCGCGGATCGAGGGCTCAGAATCCGCGTGGGTCGCCGCCCTCGGTCCCGACGCCGACGGTTCGGGCCTCGAGATCACCGGCGATCGGCTCATCGCCGATGCGCTGCTCAGCGGCCTTGCGCCGGTCGCCGTCCGCGACGCGGCAGTGGCCTAGAGGCCGAACCGCGGTCGAACGCAGCAAGAGCGGCGGCGGAGGGCTCCGAGACCCACTCGGAGCCCTCCGCCGTCCCGCTGCGCCGGGCGACCTACGCGCCGTACGGTGAGCCCATCCGGGGCGTCCCTCGACGACCCCGACCGCAACTCCACGTTCCCAACGGTTCTGAGGAGGCATGACCCATCGCCTCAGGCGCAGCGTGGCCCTCCTCGTCCTCGGCCTCGTCGCCCTCTCCGGGCTGGGAGGCACGGCCGCCGCGCGCACGAACGTCGCGGTGGGACTGGGCGACCAGAACGACTCCATGTTCTCCGCGCCGGCGTACAAGGCGCTCAAGCTCAAGAAGACCCGCTACTTCATCGGCTGGAACGCCGCCTCCAAGCCGGACCAGCTCGCCCGGACCGACGCCTTCGTGCGCGCCGCGCGCAGCGCCCGCGTGAAGGTGTTCATGCACATCTCCGACCCGGACTTCCGCCGCAACAAGGGCAGGCTGCCGTCGGTCAAGCAGTACAAGAGCAGCGTCGGCAAGCTCGTCAGGCGCTACAAGCGGCTCGGGGTCAAGGAGTGGGGCGTGTGGAACGAGGCCAACCACGACTCACAGTCGACGTTCAAGAACCCCAAGCGCGCCGCGCAGTACTTCGTGGCCATGCGCTCGATCTGCCGGCGGTGCACGATCGTCGCGCTCGACGTGCTCGACCAGCCCGGCGCGACGGGCTACATCCGCCGCTGGTACGCCGCGGTCCCCCGCTCCCAGCGGCGCTTCGCGAAGATCGTGGGGATCCACAACTACTCCGACACGAACCGCAAGCGCTCGACGGGGACCGCGCGGATCATCAAGGAGGTCAAGCGCCGTGACCGCACCCGGACCGCGTTCTGGTTGACCGAGACCGGCGGCGTCGTCGCGTTCGGCGGATCGTTCCCGTGCAACGAGAAGCGGGCGGCCAACCGCATCTCCTACATGTTCAAGCTCGCCAAGAAGTTCCGCCGCGACGTCAAGCGCCTCTACAGCTACAACTGGCAGGGCACGGACTGCACGTCGCGCTTCGACGCCGGGCTCGTCCGCCTCGACGGCACGACGCGCCCCGCCTACGACGTGTTCAAGAAGGCCCTCAGGAGCTTCGCGCGTTAGGAGTGGCGACTGGCACGTCGGGGGGCGATCAGGGACCATGAACGGGGTGCACGCCTCCGAGACCGCTCTGCTCGACGCCCTCAATCGCCTGGGCGGGCGCCGGGACGCACCCGCCACCACCCGGGACCTGATCGCCGCCGCGCCGCGAGATCTTCCGCTCGTCGCCGTGTGTTCCGACGGGCCGGCGGTCACGGCGTTCAACGTCGAGGCGTTCATCGCCCGGTCGGTCGAGCGGGAGCCCGAGGCGCTCACCGCACTCGAGCAGCTCGTCGCGACGGGGGTCCTCGCCGCTCTGAGTGACCCGGGCGCGGGCGACGGCGGCTCGATGTGCTGGGCGACCGCCGATCCCAAGGGTGTCGCCCGACAGGCGGTGCAGTGGGCCCTCGACCACCCCGAGCATCGACTGCACGCCGAGGGGTTCCGGATCGCGCGCCTGGCGCTCGGCTAGCGTTCCAGATCGCCGTACCCGCCCGGGTAGCCCAATTGGTCGAGGCAGTGGCCTTAAAAGCCATGGTCCTGAAAGGACGTACGGGTTCGAGTCCCGTCCCGGGTATCGGGCCTGTGCCTAGAAACTCCTTGGAAACCCAGGAACAGCCTCAGCCGGAACGAGCTCACGGTCCCGGGTCCTCCTGACGGACCCAGTCCTCCAGCTTCGAGATCTCTTCGGCTGACTCATCTGAAGTCAGGACCGGTGTGCTGAACTCGGTAGGGACGGGCAGCTCCATCGTCGTCTCTACTCCCACCGGCCCAGCGGCGTCTCGTCGTCGGCGCCCGTAGACGTTGGTGAAGTACCACTCGACGCCGTGCTCGGCCACGTAGGCGTTGAGCACGGCCTCCACGGCCGGGAAGCCGGCGCCCACCGGAAACGTGAGTGCGATGACGCGCCGGGGTCCTCGCTCGATGACCGTCGCGTTCCCTTCGGCGTCGAGCTCGATGACGTCGCCGGCAGCGAAGCCATCGGCGAGACCGGGCGTGGCCAGCACCCTGTATCTCGATGGAGCCTCCGGCTCGACCGTGGACCTCTTCGTGCACGGGGTTGCCGTTGGCAGCGTGTCGCGCGACTACGAGGACGGTCGGGATCTCATCCGGTGACCGGCCACTGCGGCCGAGGCGGCTCCTCTCGTACATCTCTGCATCGTGGGTCAGCGCACGGCAAGCCCGCCGAGCACCAGATCTTGCGTTCCGGCGCCCTCGGCCGGCGAGCCAGCGTTCAAGGGCTGTACAGAGATTTTCCGAACAGCCTATGCGGCTCGCCCACGTGAGAGTTCTCTGAGGAATGGCGTCGATCGTCGCGAGGGATCGCATCGTCGCTACCGTTGTGGATGCGGCAAGCGGCGCAACTTCGACCGACCGCGCACGTTCCGTCTCGACGCACGCCGATCATGGAAGTCGCCTCCCTCAAGCACCGCCCCGCGTTGCGTGGGCCCACGCCGTTCCTCCGCCTCCAGGGCGACGAGCGGCTGGTCGCGCTGACCCGGCGCGGCAACCAGTCGGCCTACGAGGTGCTGGTGGCGCGCTACCAGGCGCGGCTGCTGGCGTTCTGTCGGCACATGCTGACCTCCAAGGAGGACGCGGAGGACGTGCTGCAGGAGGTCTTCGCGGCGGCGTTCAACGCGATGATCGCCGATGACAGGCCGATCAACGTGCGGCCGTGGCTGTACCGCATCGCCCGCAACCGCTCGCTGAACCACCTGCGCAAGCAGACCGCCGTCGGCGTGGACTCCATGGACGTCCACTTCGCCGACAACGGCACCTCGACCGCCGACCGGGTCCACAAGCGCGAGGAGTTCCGTCAGCTCGTCGGCGACGTGCAGGGGCTGCCCGAGTCGCAGCGGACGGCGCTGCTGCTGCGCGAGATCGACGCGCTGAGCTACGAGCAGATCGCCCAGGCGATGGAGACGACCGTCCCGGCGATCAAGTCCCTGCTCGTGCGCGCGCGGGTCGGGCTCGCAGAGGCCGCCGAGGCACGCGCGCTCTCGTGCGAGGAGGTCCGCACCGAGCTCGGCGAAGTCGCCGAGGGGATCAGGCGCAAGTCGCCACCGGTTCGCCGGCACCTCCGCAGCTGCGATCGCTGCGTGGGCTTCGACAGGAGACTCGGACAGACGAATCGTGCGCTGGCCGCGATGTTCCCCGTCGGGCCGCTGCTCCTGATCAAGAAGTTCCTGCTGGCTCAGGGCGCGAGCTCGGCGGCGGGCGCCGCCGGCGGCACCGCCGCCGGGGCCG
>CADCVR010000040.1 GCA_902806205.1 uncultured Solirubrobacteraceae bacterium
CTGACACCACCCGATCCCTTGCCGATCCGTACAGGATCGGCTGCGGAAATCGTGCGGCGTCAGCCATCCACCCGAACCGCCGATCGACGGGACCACCTCGTGGAATCAATCATCTAGTGGTTGTCGCGGAGCTTCTGTGCCTCCGCGAGCGACTGCAGCTTCTTCAGCGACTGGTTCTCGATCTGGCGGATGCGCTCACGGGTGACGTTGAACGTGCGGCCGACCTCGTCGAGCGTGCGCGGGTGCTCGCCGCCCAGCCCGTAGCGCAGCTCGAGGACCCGCCGCTCCCGGTAGGACAGGTTCTCCAGCGCCTCGCGCAGCGCCTCCTTGGTCAGGATCTCGGCGGCGCGCTCGTACGGCGACTCGGCGCGCTCGTCGGCGATGAACTGACCGAACTCGGATTCCTCCTCGTCGCCCACCGGCTTCTCGAGCGAGACCGGGGCCTGCGCGGAGCGCTTGATCGACTCGACCTCCTCGGGGTCGATGCCGGTGACCTCGGCGATCTCGTCCGCCGTCGGCTCGCGGCCGAGCTCGGTGACGAGCTTGCGCTCGGCACGGCCGATCTTGTTGAGCTTCTCGACCACGTGGACCGGGATGCGGATCGTGCGGGCCTTGTCGGCCAGGGCGCGCGCGATCGCCTGGCGGATCCACCAGGTCGCGTAGGTCGAGAACTTGAAGCCCTTGCGGTAGTCGAACTTCTCCGCGGCGCGGACGAGGCCGAGCGTCCCCTCCTGGATCAGGTCGAGGAAGGGGAGGCCCTGGTTGCGGTAGTTCTTGGCGATCGAGACGACGAGGCGGAGGTTCGACTCCACCATCTTCTGCTTGGCGTCGAGATCGCCGCGCTCGATGCGCTTGGCGAGGTCGACCTCCTCCTGGGCGGTGAGCAGGCGCACCTTGCCGATGTCCTTGAGGAACAGCTGCAAGGAGTCCGTGGTCATGTCGGCCCGGAGGTCCAGCGTGGCCTTCTTCGTGCGCCCGCGGCGCTTGTCCGGCGCGCGCTCGACCTCGTTGGCGGCAGCGGTCGCCGGGTCGATCTCCTCGACGAGCTCGATCTCGGACTTCTCGAGGAACCCCTGAAGCTCCTCGACGTCGGACTCGTCGAGGTCGAGCTCGGCGACCGCCTTGGCGATCTCGGCGTACGTCAGCACGCCGACCTGCGCGCCCCTGGCCATGAGGCCCTTGATCTCCTCGAGTTCCTGCAGTTCCGCTACTGACATCTGAGTCCGTTTCGTCCGCCGGGCCAGAGGGGCCCGGCATGTGCTCGTACCGACAAGAGGATTGTCCGCTCCATCGGGGGCATCGGCACCCGGGGCCGCAGCCTCGAACGGAGCCTCGATCCTAGCGCCTCGTGCTGCGATCACCGACGCAATAGAGGTCGTTTCCGACCCGTCCGAGTCCCGTACCACGCAGAACACGCGGTTGGTTTTGAGAAGTTGCCCGCGTGCCGCCGACCCCCGTCCCTGGGTACGCCGGCAGGCCTGAGCCGCGGCGGGTGCGCGATGATGTCCACGTGAGCCCGCCCAAGGACCCCCAGCCCGTCGATCCCGGCGTCCTCGCCGGCCTCTCCCGCACGCGACCGCAGCGCCGGAGCACCCGCCGGCCCGCCCCTCCCGAGGCCGGTGCCGAAGCCGTCGACGCGGCCGCGGAGGCCGTGCGCAAAGCATCGTCGGAGCCCGGCACGGCGCCATCGAAGGCGCCGGCCGCGAGCACGAACGCACCCGTGGCCGCGGCGGTGAAGGCCGCGAAGGAGGCGGCCAGGCCGCAGCCCGAGGCGAAGGGCAAGGGCGAGACCTCGAAGGCCACCGCGAAGGGCGGGAAGGCCGCCGTGAAGGGCGGGAAGGCCGCGGGCAAGGCCAAGGCCGACGCCAAGGCGGCCGGCAAGGCCACCGGCAAGGCGAAGCCTCCCAAAGCCAAGTCGCCCAAGGGCAAGGCCGGGAAGAAGGCCGCATCCCGGGCCGAGCTCAAGGCGGCACTCCCCTCGGACGCCGGCCCCGCCGCGGTCACCGCCGCGACGCAAGCGGCGGCAGTGGCGGCGGCGCCGGATGCCGCGGTCGAGCGGGGCGTGGTCACCGAGCCGGCGAGGCGCCGCGCCACCTCGGCCCCCGCGGAGGCTCCACAGGTTGCCGCCGCGAAGCCGGAGTCGCCGCCGTCAGCGACCGCCGCGAAGCCGGAGTCGCCGCCGTCTGCGACTGCCGCCAAGCCGAAGTCGCCGCGGGCGAGGGCCGCCCCGGAGCAGCAGCCGGCGCCGCCGGCAGCGGGCTACGCGACGCCCGAGCCCGGCCGGCAGCCTCCGGGCGCCGAGCTCGTGGCCACGGCCCTCGAGGCGGCTGGTGAGGTGGCCCGGCTCGGCGGCGTCGCGATTCGCGGCCTGCTCTCGCGGCTCCCCAAGCCGTAGGGCTGCCCACTCTCGTAGCCGTTGGGTTCCTGTTCGCCGGTTCGGTGCCGCTGAAGCTCCGCGCTGCGACGGAGAGCGGCCGGCCCGTGGTGAGCTCGAGCTCACACGAGCACGGGTGCGCCGACCGGTGAGGGATCCATCATCGAGCGGTAGGTCTCCTCGTAGACCCGGGCGACGCGGTCCGGCCGGAACTGACCGGCGAACCGCCGGGCGCCCGCCGTGTCGACGCGCAGCCGCCCGTCGAGCACACCGTCGATCGCCTCCGCGAGGGCGACCGGGTCCTCCGGTGGGACCATGATGCCGCGGCCCTCGCCGAGCGTACGGGGGAAGCCGTCCACGTCGGTGCCGATCACCGGGACACCGAGTCCCATGCCGAGCACCGCGGTCTGTGAGAACGACTCGTCGCGGGAGGGGACCACGAGCACCGCGGCACCGGCGATGCTCGGCGCGGGGTCGCGCAGCCAACCGGGCATCTGGACGCGCAGCGAGAGTCCGAGCCGGGAACGCTGCGCTCGGAGCGCGGCGTCCATGCGCCCGGCGCCGAGCATGAGCACCGGTGGACGGCTCCGAAGCAGCGCCACGGCGTCGAGGAGGACGTCAGGGCCCTTGTCGGGATCCCACCGTCCCGCGGAGACTACCGGGGCACCGGCCGGGCCCAGACGTGGCCCGGCGTCCATGCCGGCCACGGGCGAGATGCCGTCGCGGATGCGGTCGGCGGGAAGGCCGGCCCCCAGGACGGTGCGGCGGGCCCCGGGTCCGTGCGCGAAGAAGCAGTTGACGCGGGGCAGCGCCTGGCGGAGCGCCGACGACAAGTCCTCCTGCGGCCAGTTGAACGCGTTGTGCTCGGAGGCGATGAGCGGCTGGTCACCCGCGACCGCCTGCGCTGCCGCCCACCAGCCACCGAACATGTGCGCGTGCACCACGTCGGCGTCGAGAAGCCGCGGCTCGAGCCACTCGACGAAGCCGTCGTCCGGCCTCCACTGCAGGTTCCCGGCCCGGCCGAACACCTCGGGCTCCAGACCGTACTCGCGGGCGAGCTCGACGCCCTCGGGTGTCGCGTACCCGGCGAGCAGCCTCGTTCCCACGCCGCGGGCCACCAGGCTCCGGGCCACCCGCAGCAGCGAGAGCTGGGCTCCGCCGCGGTCGAGCTTGGCCACCACGCGCGCGACGGTGATGTGGTTGGGGGCCGGGGGAGCGCTCCGGGGCCCGCCCGTCAGCAGTGGGGGCCACTCGGTCGGTACGACCTGCTCAGACTCGCCGTCATGCCCCGTGATGCTCCGCTCGCTCGGTTTGCAAGGTGGGTTCCCGTCGAGGAGCCAAGCGCGACGCGAGCCTCCGCGCGTAACTATGTCGTGAAGTCCTTGATGCGACCAGGTTGCGTCTGTCGGCCTGCGCGTCTTCGGCACGGTCCGGCGGGGTTCCGGGCGCGGGTCCGGGTCAGCGCACGCGTACCGTCGTGACCCTCGCGGGCTCGGGGAGCAAGAAGCGGTTGCCGGCGAAGCGGACGACGACCTTGAGGCGCTTGCGGGCCCCGAACCGGCGCGAGTTGCCGAAGCTGACGGGCTGGGAGAACGTGCACGCCCGCGTCACCGGGGTGCGGCGGCTCGAGATGGTGCTCCTCCCGGCCTTGACCTGGGTCGTCACCCAGCCGTGGCAGCCGTCCGCCGGGCGGATGCCGGCCGGGAGGCCGAGGCGGCCGCTCAGCGTGAAGCGGTACGGGCGCCTGCGGTCGGTCGCGGGGCTGACGCGAACCAGTAGGCGCGGGGCCCGGCGGTCTGGTCGGGCCTGCGGCCTGGGCGCCTGCGGGGCCGGCGCCGGCTGACCGGGCACGCCCGGCGGACCGCCGGTCGGTCCGGCCCCGGCGTCCTGCGGGCCGGGTGTGGCACCCGCGGTGCGCAGCTCGAAGTAGTCCAGACCGCCGAAGTAGTTCGACGACGCGGGGTTCTTGTCGGGAACGGTGAGCGTCAGCGTGTGCGACCCCTCGGCCAGCTCCAACGACCCCAGGTCTGTCGGCTGCGAGCGCTCCACCGCCGGTGCGTAGCCGTCGTAGCGGTCGCCGATCGGGCGTCCGTCGATCGAGAACTCGTAGATGCCGAAGTTGGGCGCCCGGGTGAAGACCAGCGAGAGCGAGTATCGCGCGCTCTCCGGAATCTCGAAGCGCAAGGTCATCCGGGCGCTCGGCGTGAAGTTCTCGAAGAGCACCTGCGCCCTGCTGGACCAGTTCACCTCGCAGCAGTTGTTCTGCCGGCGCGCGATCGCCTGCTCCACGGTGCCCGCCGGATTGCTCGCGAACGACTCGAGCGCCGGCAGCAGTCCCTCGGCCTCGAGGTAGACGAAGCGCTCGGCCGGCGCGTCGCCGGCGAACGCGGCGTGCCCGACCAGGCCGGCGCCGCTCAGCGCCGCCGCACCGGCGACCAGGACGGGGATCAGGTTCCGCTTGACGAGGTTCCGCTTCATGATGGGCCTCCGCTGGCTCATGCGGGCTTCAGGCCGGGATCGCCGGCCTCGACGACGAACGATCTGCGGGTCTCGACCGGCGCGCCCGGGCGCTTGACGTAGGGCATCACGCGGTAGTCCGTCCGCCAGGCCTGCCGGTCGAGCGCGCACCGCACGTAGCCGCGCTGCGCGTTGTTGAACTTGATGTGCGGGTTCTCCCCGACCACGCCTTCGCCGAAGGGCGTCGTGTCGGTCCCGTTGCCGCCCGTGCTGATCGACGTGCCGACGAACTCCGATCCGAGCGTCCGCGAATCCGGGTCGTCGAAGTCGGCCTTCAAGTCGCACGCCCAGTTGTTGTGGACGTCTCCGGTGAGGACGATCGGGTTGGCGACGTTGCGCTCCTCCACGAAGCGCAGGATCCGGTCCCGGTTGGCCGGGTAGCCGTCCCAGGCGTCCACGCTGAAGCGCTGCGTGTCGTCGGGGTTGAAGTCGCGCTGAGCGAAGAAGACCTGCTGGGCGAGCACGTTCCAGGTGGCGCGCGAGGCGCCCAGGCCGTCCAGCAGCCAGCGCTCCTGCTCCTCGCCGGTCAGCGTCCGCCCCGGCTCGCGGCGCTCCTCGCAGCCCACCTCGCTGCGGTCGCCACAGGCCTGGTCGGAGCGATACTGCCGCGTGTCGAGCACGTTGAAGCTCGCCAGGTCGCCGAACGCCAGTCGCCGGTAGAGCTGCAGGTCGATGCCCGTGGGCCGCGCGGCGCGGCGCAGCGGCATGTGCTCGTAGTAGGCCTGGAAGGCGCTGGCCCGCCGTCGCAGGAAGGCCTCGCGGGTCTGCCCGTCCTCGGGCACCTCGTCGGCCCAGTTGTTGTCGACCTCGTGGTCGTCCCAGGTGACAAGCCACGAGAACGCCGCGTGGGCGGCCTGGAGGTCAGGGTCGGTCCTGTACTGGGCGTAGCGGTTGCGGTAGTCGTCGAGCGTGAAGATCTCCGGTCCGCTGTGCGCCCGCACGTTGCCGCCCGCCGCCCGGAAGTCGTTGGGCTCGTACTCGTAGATGTAGTCGCCGAGGTGCACGACGAAGTCGAGGTCCTCCTGCGCCATGTGCCGGTAGGCGGTGAAATAGCCGTGCTCGTACTGCTGGCAGGAGGCGAACGCGAACGCGAGCGAGGCGGGCGAGCCGATCGGCGCGGTCTTCGCGCGCCCGGTCGGGCTCGCCTCCCCCTCGGCGATGAAGCGGTAGAAGTACTCGCGCCCCGGCTCGAGACCCTCGGGCTCGGCGTGCACGCTGTGACCGAGGTCGGGTCGCGCTACATCGGTGCCGCGGCGCGCCACGCGCGAGAACCCCTCGTCGTGAGCGATCTCCCACTGGACCTCGACCGGCCGGTCGGGCATGCCGCCCCCGCTCAGCGCGGCGGGGGCCAGCCGCGTCCAGAGGACGACGCTGTCGGGCAGAGGATCCCCGGAGGCCACGCCGAGCGTGAAGGGGTACCCGACCACCCGCGCCGGGCCCCGCTGCGCCCGTGCGAGCGGCACCTGCGCGGCACCCGCCGCGAGCGCCGCGGCCGCCGCGGAGCCGAGGAACCGGCGGCGGGACACCAGCTGTTCGCCCAGCGGACTGCGTACGTCGTTCACATGGCCTCCCTGGATGGCACGGACTCGCGCCGTGCACTATCCGGGGCTCGCCGTGCCCGCGAGTTACCGACCTGTGACGCCGCGCGGACGTCTTGGCCGCGGTGCGCGCGCGCCACCGGCCGGCGCCGGGAGCATGGGCTGCTTTCGGCGCGTCATGACGGCGCAGCGCCACGGATCCCAGCGGCAAACGCTTGGGTAGATGGGCTCCATACGCGAGCCGATCCTCCCAAGCGTTGCCTGCGCCTAGTCGAGAACCTCTTGACCGAACGGCGGAAGATGTCGTAGCGCCCAGAGCTCGAACCGAAGCTGACGGACGAGTGCGAGATCGGGCGCCTCGCGCTCGAGCATCGCGAGGCTTGCCTCGTAATGCTCGAGGCGCCGGACGACATCGGCGTCGTCGAGCCGGCGGGGTTCGCGCGCGAGCTGCGCGCGGAGCTCGCGCGACTTGGCGACCTTGTCGGCGGCATAGACCGCCTGAGCGTCGCGTCCGGCGTTGGCGACCTGCGCGCGCAGGGCGGCCTTCCGCTCGGCGAACTCGTCGAGCGCTGGATCATCGGTGAGCGCGGCGACCAAGCCCGCCACGCGCGCGCCGAAGCGCTGCTCGAGATCGGCCGGGGTGGCGTCGGTGTCCTCGACCGCGTCGTGAAGGAGGCCCGCGGCGACGACCTCGTCGTCGAAGTGGCAGTTGAGCAGCAGGACCGCCACCTCCAGCGGATGCAGGATGAACAGCGCTTCGTCGGAGTCGCGCCGCTGCCCGGCGTGCAGCTCCTGCGCGTAGCCGTAGGCGGCGCACGTCAGCCTGAGTCCTGCGATGAAGGGAGGGGGCGTCAACGTCATGGTCAAGCCTCGCGGCAGTGCCGCTCGATCACTCTGCTTCGTGCAGGCGCACCGCGACCCCTTCAAGCCTTACAGCTCGTTGACCCCGAGTCGGGCGGAGAGGCGATCGCCCCGGTCACCGGCGGCAGGTTCACGGACGCTTCACCCGTCGGCGGGGTGCCATCTAGCGTCCCGCACACCGAGCCGCCCCGCCTCCGGGCGCCTGCGCGGTCCGGCACGGGCGTGCCCGAGAGGACACGCCGGAACCCCGCACAAGGAGGGCGTTCAGCCCATGCGCAGTACCGTTTCAGCACTGCTCGCCGCCGTGGCGCTTCTGGCCATCGCGGTCGGGCCGGCGTCGGCCGCCCGACCGCAGGCACCGGATCGAGAGCTCTCCGTCGCCACCTACAACATCCATCACGGCGAGGGAGTGGACGACCAGCTCGACCTCGAGCGGATCGCCCTCGAGATCGAACGGGGAGGCGCCGATGTCGTCGGCCTGCAGGAGGTCGACCGCCACTGGAGCTCCCGCAGCGACTTCGTCGACCAGGCGGCCTGGCTGGCCAAGCGGCTGGGCATGCACGTCGCCTACGCGGCGAACCTGGACCTCGACCCGCCGGCGGAGGGCCGGCCGCGCCGCCAGTACGGAACCGCGGTCCTGTCGCGGTTTCCGATCGCGTCGGAGCGCAACACCCTGCTGCCGCGCACGGGGAAGAACGAGCAGCGGGGGCTGCTGGAGGTCGTGATCAACGTCCGCGGCGTCCGCGTGCGCTTCGCCAACACGCACCTGCAGCACAACAGCGCTTCGGAGCGGCGGGCGCAGGCGCAGCGGATCGCCGAGCTGCTCGGCGATGCGAAGGAGCCGACGGTGCTGGTCGGTGACCTCAACGCGCGTCCCGATGCCCCCGATCTCGCGCCGCTGTGGCCCATCTTCATCGACGCGTGGACGCGCGGCGGCGAGGGTCCGGGGTACACCTTC
>CADCVR010000041.1 GCA_902806205.1 uncultured Solirubrobacteraceae bacterium
GCTGCTCGTCCTGGTCGCGGCGGGCGCCGAGCCCGCCGAGCCGGCGGGGCTCGTCCGCGCGGGCGCCGCCGTGGAGCTCGTGCACTCCGCCACGCTGGTCCACGACGACGTGCTCGACGCGGCGCCGCTGCGCCGCGGGCGCCCGACCGTGTGGGCGAGCGCGGGCCGCGGTGCCGCGACCGCGGCCGGTGACCTGCTGTTCGCCGCCGCGTTCGCCGAGCTCTCGGCGAACGGCCGGGCCGACGAGGTCAGAGCGCTGTCGCGGGCCGGCAGCGCTCTGGCCATGGGGGAGCTGCTGCAGCGCGAGGACGCCTGGCGCGCGGACATCTCGCAGGAGCGCTACCTGCACCGCTGCGAGCTGAAGACCGCGCGGCTGTTCGAGGCGGCCTGCACGCTCGGCGTCCTCGAAGCGGGCTTCGAGCCCACCGGCGCGGAGCTTCTCGCGGCGTTCGGGCGGCGCATCGGCCTGGCCTTCCAGCTGCTCGACGATGTCCTCGACGTCTCGGGCCCGGCCGAACGGACGGGCAAGCACCGCGGGACCGATCTGCTCGACGGCACGGTCACGCTCCCGCTGATCCTCGCCCGTGAGCGCTCTGCCGCGTTGGCCGCCGTGGATCTCCGGACGATCACCACAGCAGCACAGGCCGAAGCGCTCTGCGATCAGATCGCCGAGACGGGCGCGCTGGACGAGAGCCGGAGGCGGGCGCTCGAGGTCGTCGACGACGCGAAGGCGGGGCTTCCGCAGAACGGAGAGCTCGTCCAGCGTCGGGCGCTCGAACTCGTCGCGGACTCCGTGGTCGCCCGGTACAGCTAGCTCCGCGCGGCGTACCGTCCGGCGTCCGCCGGACGGCGTCCCCGCTCAGAAGTCCTCGGGAACGATCAGATCCGCCTCGAGGGCCTCGACGAAGCGCTCGATCTCCAGCTCCATGTTGGCGTGCATCAAGCGCTTGAGGTCGCGGACGACGGCCTCGGTCCCGCGGTCGAGCTGGTCGTCGAAGCGCTCGACGGTGTCCTGCGCGTACACGCCCGTCCGCCTCCACTCGCAGTTGGGGCAGCGCACCGTGACTTCCCAGTCCTCCTCGCCGGCCTCCTCCCACTCCACGGGATAGGCCAGTTCAGAGGCGCAGGCGCCGCAGACGTGCAGATCCACGGAACCCGGCTCGGGCGGGGCCGCCCGCTCCTGGACGGCGAGGTCCTCGAAGTAGACGACCTCGATGGTCTTGCCCGACGGCAGGACGACGCGGCGGACGTGATGCTGATGATCTGGTGAGGGAGGCATTTCGCAGAGGGGGAAGGGTCGGGAACGTCGGCTGCATCGGCGCCCCCGCCGCCCGACTTGAGCCCGACGGACGAAGCGCGTTACCCCCACAACGCGACCGCGCCCCGAGGGTTGGTCGCTACCCTCATACGGACCCCTCTTCGTAGAAAAGGAACCCCGAGCTATGCCCAACATCGGCCCCATGGAGCTCATCGTCGTCCTGGTGATCGTGCTTCTCGTCTTCGGTCCAAAGCGCCTCCCCGGACTGGGCAAGCAGCTCGGGAGCGGAATGCGCGAGTTCAAGGACTCGATCTCCGGCTCGTCCAAGGACGACGACGAGGAGACCGACCGCCCAGCGCTGACCGCCGCACAGAAGGCCGACGCGGTGGTCGACCCCGCCGACAAGCCGGCCTCGAAGACCAGCGCGTAGCGCGCTCCGCGCTTCGAGCCGCAGCACCGCGCACCCTTCCGGATGCCCTCCACCGCAGTCCGGCCGATCGGCCACGAGGATCGTCTGAGCATCGTCGACCACCTCGACGAACTGCGCACGCGGCTGGTCATCTGCATCGCCGCGTTCATCGTCTGCTTCTCGCTGGCCTACTGGCAGAACGACAACATCCTCGAAGTCGTCAACCGGCCGTTCACCGAGTCACAGCAACAGGACGCGAACAACCCTGAGTCCGAGGGCGGCGACGCGCTCGAGCAGAGCGCGCGGTACAACCGCAGCGTCACGAGGACGCTCGCGGCGCTCGGCCTCACGCTCGAGGGTCAGCAGGACGCGTTGGAGGCGCTCGGCGGCGCCGAAGGGGTGCCCTCCGCGGCGACGCAGCAGCTCAGGGAGAGCAGCGACGCGCTGCGCGAGGCGCTCACCGCCATCCAGGCCACCACGGCCAGCCTGCCCGACGCGACACCCAAGCCGATCACGATCGGGGTGACCGAGCCGTTCGTGACGACGTTCACCGTCTCGGGGTACGCGGCGCTGCTGCTCGCGCTGCCGCTGATCCTCTACCAGTTATACGCGTTCCTGCTTCCCGCCTTCAGTCCCCAGGAACGCAAGACCGCGGTGCCGTTCATGGTCATGGTCCCGATCCTGTTCCTCTGCGGCGTCGCCTTCGGCTACTTCGTGGCCCTGCCGAGAGCCGTCGACTTCCTGCTGAACTTCAACGACGACAACTTCGACATCCTCGTCGGGGCCAAGGACTACTACAAGTTCTCGATCGTCCTGCTGCTCGTGGTCGGCCTGCTCTTCCAAGTCCCCGTGGGGGTACTGGCGATCACCCGTCTCGGGATCCTCACGCCACAGCAGCTCTCCAAGAACCGCGGGTACATCTTCCTCGGCGTGGCGGTGGTCGCGGCGGTGGCGACGCCGACGCCCGACCCGATCACGATGCTCGTGACGATGCTCCCGCTCGTCGTGCTCTTCGAACTGAGCCTCCTACTGGCGCGGATCTTCCAGAAGCGTGCCGCCGGCCGCCCGTCGCGCTGGGACTGGGACGACGACGAAGACCCCGGAGACGAGGACGAGGACGACGACCCCTACGGTTTCGACGACCCCGCACCCGATCTCGGCCCGAGCGGCGGGGACGACGAGCCCGACGAGGTCAAGGAGCCCGTGAAACCAGGAGATCCCGACGCGCTGGCCTCGGTGGTGCCGACCGAAGCCGACGCGAGCGACCCCACCCGCCCGCGGTCGCAACCCGACGACTAACCTCAGACGGGCATGCTCTTCGATCTTCGCGGCCGCGGCCGCCGCCGCACCGTCCAGATCATCTACCTCGGGTTGGCGATCATCATGGGCGGCGGCCTCGTCCTGCTCGGCGTCGGCAGCAACCAGAGCGGCGGCGGGCTTCTCGACGCGTTCACGAACGGCAACTCCGCGCCGGACACGGGCATCTTCGGCGATCGCCGCGAGGCCGCCGAGCAGCGCGTGAAGGCCAACCGACAGGACGCGACGGCCTGGGCCGCCCTCGCCCGCGCCCGCTACCAGGAGGCCAGCGCCGGCGGCGGCGTCGACCCGAGCACGGGCGTCTTCACCGAGGAGGGCAAGCGGCAGCTGCGCGAGGCGGACCGCGCCTGGCAGCAGTACCTCAGGCTCGACCCGCCGCAGCTCGACGCGACCGTCGCGGTGATCATGGCGCAGGTCTACGGTCCCGCCGGCCTCAACCGCCCTGACGACGCGGTGATCGCGCAGGAGATCGTCGCCGACCGTCGTGAGGACGTCGGCTCCTACCTCCAGCTCGCGGGGTACGCCTACGCCGCCAAGCAGACGCGCAAGGGTGACCTCGCGGGCGACAAGGCGATCGCGCTCGCCACGAAGGAGCAGAAGGAACAGATCAAGTCCCAGGTCGAAGGCCTCAAGTCCCAGGCCGCGCAGGCCTCGGCGCCGGGGGCACAGCCCGGCGGGGCGGCGCCCGCGACCCCAGCCCCCTGATCGCCGCGAGCTACACTTCCCCGCCGCGGGCCGTTAGCTCAATTGGCAGAGCAGGGGACTCTTAATCCCAAGGTTGAAGGTTCGATTCCTTCACGGCCCATCGTCGGTGCGGCGGGCCGAGAGCCTCAAGCTGGCCGGTCGGGCCCCGCTCCGATGAACCGCCCGCGGAAGAGCCGGATGGCGTCGACCGTCGCATCCGTGAGGCGTGGGCAGGCCAGCAGACGGCGCCAGCCGGCGATCGACACCGCGTAGCGCGACGGCACCCTCTCCGGGGTCAGGATCGTGCCGGCCGGAACTGCTCGCTGCAGGGCCTGCAGCCGCTCCACCTCCTCGTCGTCGAGCCGACGCTGGTGTTGGATGACGACGAGGCCCTGGCGCATCGCGGCCCCGAGCGCCGCGGGGGAGGGAGGCTGCTGGTAGACGCCGGCTCGCGCAGGTCGCCGCAAGATCGCCGAGTCCCGGGGCAGGCCGACCTCCGGCCCGGGGTCGCCGAAGCGCAGCGCGCATCCGGCTGCGCGCGCGGCTGCCGACAGCTCGATCTGGCGGACCGGCGGAAGCGCGACCGTGTCGCGCTCCCCGCGCCCGAGCAACGCCAGCACGGCCGCGGCAACCAGCGTCGCGCCGGCGACCCAGCTCAGGACATATCGCGGCAGGCCGGACCCGGAAGCGCTACGCGTGCGTCTGGGCGGCGTCGGGGACATCGGGTCGGAGTCCATGGTGTGACCCCGGAGCGGGGTGACAGCGCGTTCAGGTCAGCTCGCGGACAGCGAACAGGCGCGATCGCGCCGTGGCACGGAGGGATGCTGACGGCCTCACGTCGCAGCCCATGTCATCGAGAGGACCGGGACGTGTCGACCCGTGACCGTCCCGGTCATCCTGATGGACGACCCACGAACAGGAGATGACGATGCGCAGCCCCCTGACCTTCAGCCATCCTCAGTCAGGCCCGCCCGCCCGAGAGTCCCGCGGCGCCGGCGGGATCGGCCGCAGCAGCTCGGAGGCGGCCGAGCGCGTGAGCGACGACCTGCGCCGGGGCAGGAGCGAGCACCTCACCCGCCGTCGCCGGCAGACGGCCCTCCTGCTCGGCGCCACGGCAGCCATGGGCGTCATCTCGCTCTACCAGACCGGCATCCTGCGCACGCTGCCCGATCCGCCGGTTCCCGGCGTCGACTCCGACAAGGTCGACTCGTCGGGCGAGGCCTACAACTTCCTTCACACCCCCGACGCCAACCTCTCGATCGCCAACTACGGCGCCACCCTCGTCCTGATCGGCATGGGCGGCGCCGACCGCGCGCGGGACACGCCGGTGATTCCGCTCCTGGCCGCGGGCAAGCTCGCGTCCGACGCCGCCGGCGCCGTCTGGCTGACGCTCGAGCAGATCACCAAGCACCGTGCCCTGTGTGGGTACTGCCTGGCGGCCGCCGGCGCCAGCGCCGCCGCACTCCCCCAGGCCATCCCCGAGGCTCGCGATGCGTGGAGGCAGCTCCGCTCGTGACGGAGGTCCCGCGGACCGCCGCTCAGGCGGGCCGGTGCTCGACCGCCAGGTCACGGACATGCTCGCCGTGGGCCTGGGACGCGAGCTCGTGGGCGCGCTGGCCGTCCGCCCCGGCCTCGCGCCCGTCGAGCTCGGTCAGCCGCTGCCCCGGGCCGTAGGCGACGATCCGGTCCCCGGCGGCGATGCGGGTGGCGAACGTCGGCGCGCCGAGCCACGCGCCGTCGGCCAGGCCGATGCCCAGCACGACCACGCCCTCGTCGCGCAGCGCGAGGTCCCCGAGCGTGCGCTCGGCCAGCCAGTCGCCCTCCCGCACGAGGAGCTCGCCGACGGCGTAGTTCTCGGCGAGGTGCAGGAGGGCACCGTAGTCCCGTGCCTCGAGATCGGTGAAGCGCCGCAGGGTCACGGCGATCAGCTTCGACAGGCCGCGGTCGACCCACGCGCTGCGAGCGAGCAGCCAGACGACGAACAGTCCGCCGACCAGGACGGCGAGCCGGAGCTCCACCTGCCGTCCTTCCGCTGCGGTGAACGAGAGCATCAGCGTGGCGACGACCGTGACGAGCCCCGCGCTGCCCAGGAGCATGAGCGTCATGGCGATCTGCCGGCGTACGGGATGGTTGACCACCGACTCCGCCTCGCTCGTCGTGAAGCCGGTTCCCGACAGGGCGGATCGCGCCTGGAAGCGCGCGGCGTCGCGCGAGAGCCCGGTGAGCGTGAGCGCCACCGTCGCGACGCGGGCGATGAGCAGCGAGACCAGGATGGCGACGAAGACGGAGGCGAGGGCCACCATGCCAGCGAGATGGTACGTTCCCGCGCCGCCGCGCTACCCGGCCAGCACCTGCAGGCTGGCCTCCTTGACCTTGTGGACGGTCCACTTCATCGTCCGGATGGTCTCGGGGTGGCAGGCGGTGACCGTGGCGAGGAGCTCGCTGTCGCTGACGGCCTGCGCCCCCTGGCCCAGGACGGTCCAGGCGAGCGAGGCGCGCGCCGCCGCGAGGTGCAGCTCCCGGAGGTCACGCAGAAGCAGGAGCCCGGCCTCGGGCCGGCGCCCCGCGAGCTCAGACCCCTTCTCGCGCAGCCGGGCGAGAAGCCCACGGTCCTCTTCGTCGTCGACGGTGTCCGCGTCCAGCTCGATGCCGTACCGGCCGGCCACGGCGGCCAGCCGGTGCACGTGGCGCTCTGACCAGGAGGTCAGGGTGCGCGTGAGGTGGAAGACGTCGTGGTCGGCCTTGTGGCGCTCGCCGACGCGCAGCAGCTCGGCCGCGAGAGCGGTCTCCGCGTCGTGGGCCTCGCGCAGGGCGACGGCGATCTTCACGACGGCAGCTCCTCGGTCGTCTCGGCTGCCGGTCCACCGACGGTCGGCGGGACGGTCGCCAGCGGCCGGGAGGCGGTCGTCGTCGGCGCCGGCGCGGCCTGGCCGTCGGCGTCACCCACCCGCTCGATCCGGCACGCCGCGGTCTTGAACAGGGGCTGCTTGGACGCGGGGTCCCACTCGGTGATGGTCAGCTCGTTGGCGGCCCGGTCGTGCCGGTCGTGCAGCGCGTCGAGGTCCCAGTAGCCGTAGTGGAAGGGGACGAAGACCACCCCGGGGCGGATGGCGGTGATCCGGGCGCGCGCACGCAGGCGGCCGCGGGCGGCGACGACCTCGACGACGTCGCCCTCGGACACCCCCTGCGCCTGGGCGTCCTCGGCCGACAACTCGGCCCACACGTCGGGAGCGGCGTCGCGGAGCTGCGGGGCACGCGCGGTCTTCGTCCTGGTGTGGAAGTGGTAGACGGTCCGTCCGGTGTTCAGGCGCAGCGGGAACCGGTCGTCGGGCGGCTCGGCGGGCGGCAGGTACTCGGCCGCCTTGATGATCGCCTTGCCATCGGGGTTCAGCGCGCGGTACTCGTCGGCCTCGACCGGGGTGCCCGTCAGGAGGTCGCGCCCGTACTCCTCGCAGTAGCCGGCGTCGGCGTAGAAGTCCTGCTCGGTGTAGAGGCGCTCGCGCCCGTCCGGGAACCGCTCGTTACAAGGCCACTGCGTCTCGCCGCCCGCGCGCAGCTTCTCATAGGACAGGCCGGTGTAGTCGCAGGGTCGCCCGGCGCTGCAGGCCTGCCAGGCGACGAACGCCGATTCGGGATCGTGCCATTTGATCAGCGGCGCGCCGTCCTTGTCGCGGAAGTTCATGCGTCGCGCGTAGTCGAGCATGATGTCGAGGTCGGATCTCGCCTCGCCGGGCGGATCGACCGCCTTGTCGGAGTGATGGACGGTGCGGTCGGTGTTCGTGAACGTGCCCTCCTTCTCGCCCCACGTGGCCGCCGGCAGCACGATGTCGGCCAGCTCCGCCGTCTCGGTCAGGAACAGGTCCTGCACGACGACGAAGACGTTCTCCTTGGCCAGGATCGACCGGATGCGGTGCAGCTCGGGCAGCGACACCGCAGGGTTCGTCGCGCTGATCCACAAGAACCGGATGGAGCCCTGCTCCGCGTAGCGGAAGATCTGCATCGCATGCGTCGGCGGCCCGTAGTGCGGGATGGAGTCCGGCTCGACGTTCCACAGCTCGGCGAGCTCTGCGACGTGCGCGTCGTTGGCCCAGTTGCGAAAGGCCGGGAAGTCGCCGTTGGCGCCGCACTCACGCGTGTTCTGCGCCGTCGGCTGACCGTTCATCTGCAGGATGCCGCCACCGGGCTTGCCGAGCGCGCCGCGCAGCAGGTTGACGTTGTTGATCTGCACCGCCGAGGCCGTCGCCTGGTGGGACTGGTAGACGCCCTGCAGGCAGGTCGAGAGGATGCGCTCGTGGGCGCCGAGGATCGCGGCCGCCTCGCGGATCTGCTCGGCGGGCACGCCGCAGATCTCCGCAGCCCATTCCGGCGTGCAGTCCTGCACGCGCTCGACCAGCTCGTCGTAGCCGACGGTGTGCGCGTCGACGAAGGCGTGCTCGACGTGGTCGTGCGCGATGAGCTCGTGCAGGAGCGCGTTGAGCAGCGCCAGGTTGGTGCCGTTGCGGACGGCCAGGTGCACGTCGGCGTGCTGCGCGGGCACGGTGGGGCGCGGGTCGACGACGATGAGCTTCGGGCGGTGCGGCCCCTCGATGCGATCGAGCATCCGCGCCCACAGCGTCACCTGCGTCTCGGCCACGTTGTGGCCGACGAGGAACAGCACGTCGCAGTGGTCGACGTCCGTGTACGACCCGGGCTGCCCGTCGCAGGCGAAGGTCTCCTTCAGCGCGGCCGCTGCGGTCGCGGTGCACAGCCGGGTGTTGCCGTCGATGTGGTTGGTCCGCAGCCCGGCGCGACCGATGACGCCGAGTGTGTAGTACTCCTCGAGGAAGAGCTGCCCGGTCGTGTAGATGCCGAACGCGCTCGGACCCTGATCGGCCAGCAGCTCGCGTGAGCGCTCGGCCATCGCCTCCATCGCCGTCTCCCAGTCGCTCTCCTCCAGGGTCCCGTTGCGCCGCACGAGGGGACGGGTCAGGCGGTCCGGCGAGCCGTTGGCCTGCCAGCCGAACAGATCCTTGGGGCCGAGCCGCCCGTGGTTGACGCGGCTGTCTGCGCGGCCACGGACGCCGACCATCCGACCGTCCTTGACCGCGATGTCGAGCGCGTCGCCGTTGGAGTGCAGGATCGACGCGGTCGGCACCCAGGCGTCGACCGCGTCAGCGCTCAGACCGCCCTCCAAGTGCATGTCCACGCGGACGGGCCACTCGGTTCCACGCGCATAGGGGGTGCGCGATCCCCACGGGTCAGCGATACGGTCGGACATTGCTGGGGGCTACCCGCGGTGTCCGGCGGCCAAGACAGATGTAAGCTCGCTGACCGTTTGGCCAGCTCGTCGAACTCGGTGGCGCTTACGACTTCTTCAGCGCCCCCGGCTTGTGCGCGGCCTCGGCACCCGTCTTGTCGCTCTTGACGAGGTACTGCGGGTCCTCCTCGGAGGCCTTGACCCTGCGCCCGGCCGCCTTGTTGTACTCGTCCTCGGTGAGCTTCTTCTCCACCACCCCCTCGACGTTGTTGCCATGGGAGCTCCACTCGACGTGGTCGCCCTTCTTGAACTCCTTGTCGGCCATGGCAGCGGCCTACCCGTGGGCGCTCACAGCGACCGTCCGTGACGGCGAACATGGCGCGAACGGGCGCCCGGAAGCCACCCTGCACGAGCAAGATGTCCTCCGTCGATGGACACGGGAGCCGCCGACACCGACGTGGGGGCAGGCTCAGCTGAGCTGCAGGAGCAAGGCGTACCCGGCGGTCCCCGCGACGAACGGCCAGAGCTGCGCGCGCCGCTCGCCCGGGAGCTCCTCCTTGAACACGTTCAGGACGACCCCGCCCGCGATGAACGCCAGAACCAGGACGATGGCGCGCTCCGGGATCTCCGTCGTGACGCCGACGGCCCAGCCGGCGAGCACGGCGCCGGAGATCGCCCAGCGGCCGATGCGGTGGTAGGCGTCCTTGTGGTGATCGCGCAGCCCGGCGTCGTTGACGACGAAGTGCACGGCCAGCGCCATGGTGTAGAGGACGAGCGCCTCGGTCGCCTCGAGGTCCTCACTGAGGAGCAGGAGGCCGACGATCGCGTTGTAGACCGCGAAGGACCCGATACTCAGCCTGAAGGCGACGTCCTCGGTGTGGTCCTCTCCGCTGCGCTGCCGGCGCCGGCCCCGCGAGGACAGTGAGTGCTGCTCGACGGCATAGAAGAGGACGAGTCCGAGCAGCGCGACGAGCCAGACGTGATCTTCGAGGAAGCCCAGGAACGGGCCGGGTCGCGCCGCTGCCTTCCCGCCACGGCCCTCGACCGCCTCTTGTCCCTCGGCCAACTCGGGCAGCAGGTGGACGAAGACGTAGGCCACCGAGACGCCACCCGCCGCCGAGAGCCACCGGCTGCGCGGAATGCCCTCCAGGAAGCGCATCCTGCCGGCGAACAGGTGCACGCTCGCGAGCACGAGCGCTGCGAGGAGCGCGGGAAGGGCCTGCTCGTCCATCCGGGTCCCGTACCCGTCGCCGGGGCTGCGAAGGGTGCCGACGTCCTGGGCGTCAGCGACATGACGTCCCGGGAGCTCGTCAAGCGCACGGCGAGCGTCACCGCGACGACGCGGCGATGACCGGCCCAGAACGCCCGCGGCGCCGAAGCCGCGCAACTCCCGCGTCACGCTGACTCCCGGCTGCGAAGCGGGTTACGGCACCCCGGCTACCCTGCACGGTGCCGTGACCGCCTCCTCACCGCCCACGCACCGTTGAGCGTCCTGCCGCAGGCCGCCGTGCCTGCGGCCCCGAAGAGCGCCGCGGACGTCGAAGCCGGCCGGCGCCGGACGTTTGCGATCATCTCCCACCCGGACGCGGGCAAGACCACGCTGACCGAGAAGCTGCTGCTCTACGGGGGCGCGCTCCAGGAGGCCGGCGCGGTGCAGGGCAAGAGCGCGCAGCGCAAGTCCACCTCGGACTGGATGGACATCGAGCGCCGTCGCGGCATCTCGGTGACCTCGACCGTGCTGCGCTTCGAGTACGGCGGAGTCGTGCTGAACCTGCTCGACACGCCGGGGCACCACGACTTCTCCGAGGACACGCTGCGGGTCCTCGCCGCCGCCGACGCGGCGGTGCTGTTGCTCGACGCCGCCAAGGGCGTCGAGGCGCAGACGCTGCGGCTCTTCGAGGTCGCCCGCGCCCGCGGCATCCCGCTGCTGACGTTCGTCAACAAGTACGATCGGCCCGGCCTCGAGCCGCTCGAGATGCTCGACCACATCACCGACGTGCTCGACATCGAGCCTGTCGCGATGACCTGGCCCGTCGGGATCCCGGGTGACTTCCGCGGCGTGGTCGACCGCGGGGGCGGCGGGGGGTTCGTGCGCTTCAGCCGCACCGCCGGCGGCGCCACGCAGGCGCCCGAGGAGCATCTCGACGCGGGCGCGGCGCTGGAGCGCGAGGGCGAGGCGTGGTCGACCGCGGTGGAGGAGCTCGAGCTGCTCGAAGCCGTCTCGGGGGACCTGGACCTCGAGCGCTTCGCGGCGGGAGCCAGCTCGCCGGTGTACTTCGGCTCGGCGGTCTCGAACTTCGGCGTCCGGCTGCTGCTCGACGCCCTCGTCTCCCTGGCGCCGCCCCCGCGGCCGCGCGCCGGCGTGGACGGCGAGCCCCGCGCCCTGGCCGAGCCCTTCGCCGCCCAGGTCTTCAAGGTGCAGGCGAACATGGATCCGCGCCACCGCGACCGGGTCGCGTTCCTGCGCCTGTGGTCGGGGCGCTTCGAGCGGGGGATGCGCGCGGTCAACGCCCGGACGGGCAGGCCGTTCACCATCACCCACGCCCACGAGGTCTTCGGCGACGAGCGCGCCGTGCTCGACGAGGCGTTTCCCGGTGACGTCATCGGCGTCGTCAACGCGGGCGACCTGCGGGTCGGCGACACGCTGCACGCCGACGGCGCGCCGGTGACCTTCCCGCCGATCCCGACGCTGGCTCCCGAGCACTTCGTCAGAATCCGCAATCGCGACGCGTCGCGGCACAAGCAGTTCCACCGCGGCCTCGAGCAACTCGCCCAGGAGGGCGTGATGCACCTGCTGCGGCGCGACCCGGCTGCCGATCCGACTCCGGTGCTCGCGGGCGTCGGGCCGCTGCAGTTCGAGGTCGCCGTCGAGCGCCTGCAGGGCGAGTTCGGCTGCACCGTCGGTCTCGACCCGACGCCGTGGCGGTTGGCCCGCCGCACCGACGACGCGGGCGCCGAGCTCTTGGCCAAGACGAGCCACGCGGAGATCCTCCACTCCGCCGACGGGACGAAGCTCGCGCTGTTCACCTCGGAATTCCTGCTCGCGCTCGTCGAGCGCGACCTCCCCGACGTCACGCTGGACCGCATGCTCCAGCGCTGAGGGCGTCACCGTCTAGGGTCCGGGAATGGAGCCTCTCGCGATCCTCGACGGCCGCGTCATGCCGGCCGGCCAGGCCACGATTCCCGTCACCGACGAGGGGCTGCTGCGCGGCGACGGCGTCTTCGAGGTGATCCGTCTCTACGCCGGCGTGCCCTACGCGCTGGACGAGCACCTCGTGCGCATCGCTCGCTCGGCCGCGAACCTCCGCCTGGAACTCGACGCGGCGGAGGTCCGCGCCGACATCGAGACGCTGCTGTCCGCGGCGGGCCCGGTCGACGCGGCACTGCGCTTCCTCGTCACCCGCGGCGGCCGGCGCATCGGCCTGGTCGAACCGCTCGCGGAGTTGCCGATGTCGATCGCGCTGGCCACGGTCGTCTTCGCCCCCACGCGCGTGATGGACGGCGTCAAGTCGCTCTCCTACGCCGCCAACATGCTCACGCGGCGCCTCGCGCAGGAGCAGGGCGCCGACGACGCGCTGCTGCTCACGCCGCACGGTCGTGTCCTGGAGGGCCCGACCGCCGCGTTCTTCGGAGTGCTGCGCGGCCGCCTGGTCACCCCGCCGCTGAGCGAGCACATCCTCGACTCGATCACCCGCCGCAAGGTCATGGCGGTGTCCGACGCGCGCGAGCAGGTGCTCACGCGCGAGGACCTCCCGGCACTCCAGGAGGCGTTCCTCGCCTCGACGCTGCGCGAGGTCCACCCCGTGCACGTGATCGACGACGCCGCACTGCCCGTCGTGCCCGGCCCGCGCACGGCCATGGTCGCCGAGGCGGTGAGCGCGCTCGTCGCCGACGAGCTCGCGGCCGCCGGGCGCGGGCCCTCCGCCGCTCCCGTCGACCGGCGGGCATGAAGGTCGTCACGGTCGTCGGCAACCGGCCGCAGTTCGTCAAGGCGGCGGCCGTCTCGCGGCGCCTGGCCGAGCACGCCGAGGAGGTGCTCGTCCACACGGGCCAGCACTACGACGCCGCGATGAGCGCGGTGTTCTTCGATGAGCTCGGCGTGCCCCGGCCCGCGCTCGAGCTGCAGCTCGGGACAGGCTCCAACACGGAGCAGACCGCGCGCATGCTCTCCGCGCTGGCGCCCGTACTCGCCGACGAGCGCCCCGATTGCGTGTTGGTCTACGGCGACACCAACTCGGCGCTGGCCGGCGGCCTGGCGGCCGCGCAGGCGCAAATTCCCGTCGCGCACGTGGAGGCCGGCATGCGCTCCTTCGACCGTGCCATGCCGGAGGAGCTCAACCGCGTCCTGATCGACCACCTGTCGTCGCTGCTCCTGTGCTCGAGTGCGGCGTCCGCCGCGCACCTCCGGGCCGAGCGCGCGGTGGGCCGCGTGGAGGTCGTCGGCGACGTGATGGTCGACGTCGCGCTGCTCGTCCAGCCCCGCGCGCGCCGGGACGACGCCCCGCTGCGTGACGCCGGCGTCCAGCCCGGGGGGTACGTGCTGGTCACGGCGCACCGCCCGGGCAACGTCGACGATCCTGGTCGGCTGGGAAGGCTGGTCGCCCTGCTGCTGGCGCTGCCGCTTCCGGCGGTCCTCCCGGTGCACCCACGGACGGCCGCGCGACTGGAGGCCGCCGGTCTGCTCGACGGTCTTGTCGCCGCCGAGCACATCCGTCTGACGCCGCCGCTCGGCTATCTCGCGTTCACGGCCCTGCTCACCCGCGCCCGGGCGATGCTCACGGACTCCGGCGGCGTGCAGAAGGAGGCCTACCTCGCCGGAGTGCCGTGCGTGACCCTGCGCGACACGACGGAGTGGACCGAGACCGTGGAGGCGGGCTGGAACGTCCTCGTCGACCTCGACACGGACGCTGCGCTCAGGGCGCTCGCGCGGCCACGACCGGCGGTGCGCCCGCCGCTGTACGGCGACGGTCAGGCGGGCGAGCGCGTCGTCGACGCGCTGCTCGGCGCACACAGCGGCTCCTGGTCCGCCGTTACCGGCCGCTGCACAGACGAGCGGCGGCGCCGGCTACCCGGACCTCGGCAGAGCGAAACCCTGTAGGTGAGTTATGCACCTAGCAATTGCGCGACCCGGCTGGTAGAGATTGCCCCGAGGGCATCCGCCCGGGGTTGATCACCAGGCGCGATGCGGCGTCGCACACGGAGGAGGGGGCAGGGATGAGGAACTGGGTTCTCGCGGGTTTGGGCGTCGGAGCGGTGCTGCCGCTGGTGTTCGCGCCGTCGGCTTCGGCGGTCCTGACGTTGGCGCCTTCTTCGGCGACGCCCGGTCAGGTGGTGACGGTGACCGGGACGAGCTACAGCAACGCCGCCGGGGTCAGCCCGGTGAGAATCCGGCTGTCGAAGCGAGAGGGCCAGATCCTCAAGAGCGAGGCGCCGAACGGAGCCGGCAGGATCAGCACGACGTTCGTCGTCCCGCCGTCGCTCGCCCCCGGCGACTACCTCATCATCGGGACGCAGACCAACGACTCCACCGGCCAGACCGACGTCACGAGGGCGAACGCCGACGGCACGCAGAGGGGCTTCACCCCATCTCGGGCGGTCCTGCGGGTCCGGGCCGCCGGCGCCGCGGGGGCGGCGGCTCCGCCGGCCCCGGGCGACGGGCCGGGGGGCGGCTTCGCGGTGCCGGTGCTCGTCCTGATTCTCGCACCGGGCGTGCTTGCCGCCGCCTTGGCGCGCACCGCTCGCAGACGCTGGGCGCTCGACCGACCGCAACCCGGCCATCCGATCCTCGAGGGGCAGTGAGATGAAGCGCTGGATGAGCCTCGCCGTCATCGCGGCGACCGCCGGGACCCTCGGGCCCGCCACCGGAGCCCAGGCCGAGGTCCGCGTCGGCCCGAACTACCGGCTGAGCTCGGACCCGATCGCGTTCCGGATCAAGGACCAGGTGGGTCTGACGGTCAATCCCAGCAATCCCTCGCACGTCGTCCAGATCAACTCCGACTTACTGGACAACCGCTGCGAGGGCAGCGTGAGCTTCGATGCCGGCGCCACGTGGACCGCGGGCTTCCCGCTCGCACCTCCGGCCGCGGGCTCCGGTGAGCTGCCGTTCGACGTGGGCTGCAACACCAATCAGTCCGTGCAGTTCGGATCGGGCCAGAACGTCTACACGGCGACGACCGCCTCGCGGCTCACGCTGACCGGCACCGAAGGGGCGTCGGTCCTGGTGTCCAAGTCCTCGGACGGCGGGCTCACGTGGCAGCCGGGCGTCGTGGCCCTGCCCGGTGGCACCGGTGCCTCCGGGCCCGCTGGAGGTCCGAGCTTCACCCGCCCCAGCCTGGCCGTGCAGGCCGGCGCGGGATCGGGGGGCGTCGACCGGGTCTTCGTGATCGCCAACGACTTCACTGGGAACGGCAGCACGGTGCCGGACCCGTGCCCGACCCCGGCTCCGGGGTTCGCGCCGTGTCCGTCGGTGAGGACGGCCGTCTCCGAGGACGGCGGGACCAGCTTCTCGAGGCGGACCAACGCCAATCCTCCGGAGTCGAGCGTCACCGACGTGACGTCGGGGCCGATCGTCAACTCCGACGGGTCCATCTCCGTGGCCTGGCGTTCCGTCGGGATCACGGGATTCAACCAGGTCGCGCGGACGACCGATCAGGGCCGGACGTGGAGCACCCCGGTGAACGCCACCGAGGTCACCAACACCGGCACCTCGACCGCGACCCACGTCCCGCCGGCCGATCCGAGAACCCAGGCGTCGAGCAGTGCGAGCTATCCGCGCATGGCGCGGGGTACCCAGCCCGGCCGGCTCTACCTCGTCTTCAGCCAGGGAGGGCCAGGCCCGACCACCCCTCCGGGCGGCTTCCAGGGCGCCGACCACTTCATCAGCCCCGACTCGGGGGTCTACTTCCAGCGCTCGAACGACTTCGGGGCCACGTGGTCGACCCCCAAGGCGATCAGCGACCGGACGCCCCGCCCGGGCAGTCAGACGGTGCAGACGCGGCAGCCCAGCGTGTCGGTGTCTCCCGGTGGCCGCGTCAACGTCGTCTGGCACGACAGGCGCCACTGGTACCAGGGACCCGGCGAGCGCAACTGCACCCACTCGCACCTCCCGTGCGAGGACATCCGCCTGGGCGACACCTACTACTCCTACTCGGACGACGGCGGGTCGACGTTCTCGCCGAACATCCGCGTGACCGACCGGTCCGCCGACGTCGACTCCGGCAACGATTCGCGACCCTCCACGTACTGGAACTACTCACCGCAGTCGGTGACGGTCGCCAACGGGCAGCTTCTGATCGGCTGGATGGATTCCCGCGAGGGCAACTGGGACACCGATGGCCAGGACCACTACCTGGCCAAGGTCGACTTCAACGCGCCGGGGGCGGTGCCGCAGTCCACCGTCGAGGCGTCCGACGCGGTCGCGCAATCGGTCACGCTGTCGAAGCTCGGCTACCAGGGAGGCACCGAGGCCGCCCTGACCGGGGTCGCCACGAGGAACACCTCGAGCGTGGTGATCGTCAACGAAGGGGACGTTCCCGGTGCGCTGGCGGGCACGGTGCTCGCTCGCGCGAACCCGGGTCCGGTCCTGCTCTCGCCACCCGGCGGACTACCCGCCGGCGTCAAGGCCGAGGTCTCCCGGATCAGCCCCGCGCGCGCGTTCGTCATCGGAGACACGGCGCGCCTGTCTGATCAGGTGGTCGCCGATCTCGCCGCCGCCGGCGTTCCTGCCGGCCGGGTCACGCGCCTGTCGGGCGCCGACGACGCGGCTACGGCCGCGCTGATCGCGGCCGCGGCCGACGGGCGGAGGCCCGCCGAGAAGGCAACTGGAGGCCGGGCGTTCGACGCGGCGGTGATCGCCAACCCCGCGAGCCCGGAGGCCACGGCGGCTTCGGCCCTGGCGGCGGCGCGCCGCCTGCCGGTCCTCTACGTGAGCACGACGGCGATCCCGGGATCGACCGCGGCGGCGCTGGACTCGCTGGACATCGACAAGACGCTGGTCATCGGTGGCCCCTCCGTCGTCAGCGACGGCGTCGTGGCGGCGCTCCCGTCGGCCACGCGCCTGGGCGGGGGCGACCAGTACGCGACCTCCAAGGCGGTCGTCGCGGAGTCCAAGCGGCGCGGCCTGCCCGGCAACATCGTCTACGTCGCCGACGGCTCCAAGCCGATGGAGGCAACGCTCCTGGGCGGTGTGGTCGCCCGCGCGACCGGCGTGCTGGCGCTGGCTCCCGCCCCGCTGGCGGCCACCGCGCCGGCGCAGGCGGCGGACTTCGGTCTCGACGGGGTATCGCGGTTCGTCCTCCTCGTGCCGCCGAACCCGGGCCCCGGGCCCGGTCCCGGCCCGGGTCCGAGCCCCGGCCCAGGTCCGAGCCCCGGCCCGAGCCCGGGTCCGGGACCGGTGGACCTGGGCGACACGAAGGCGCCGCAGGGGACGCTCTCGCTGGCGTCGAGGCAGAGGCTCGGCAAGACCATCGCGCTCAAGATCAGCTGTCGGTTCGAGCCCTGCACGGCGAGGGCCTCCGGGACGATCAGGGTCCCGAAGCGAGGCAGGGTGAAGGCCAAGACCTTCAGGCTCAAGAGCGTCACCGTGAAGCTGACCAAGGCAACCAGGCGCACCGTCCGCTTCACCCTTTCCAAGCCCGCCCGCGCGGCGATCGCGCGGGCGCTGAGGGCGCGCAAGCGGGTGTCGGCGAGGATCACCGTCACGTTCTCCGATGCCGCCGGCAACCAGAGCACGCTGAGGCGCAACGTGAGGTTCACGGCGAAGCGAAGCGCGAGATCCCGGCGGTGACCCGAGACGACTGAGCGGATGCGAGCGAGAAACGGGATCCAGGCGGTGAAGACGACGCGGCGGCCGGGCGGGAGATCCGCGCGGGGTCCCAGGTGGCGCGGCTGCTTGCGCACGCTGTCGCTGGCGATCCTCGCGGTCGCGGCCCTTCCGACGGCGACAGGAGCAGAACCGGCCTCCCAGCCCTCCTCGCCGGAGGCGGGGTCCGTCGCGACCGGTGACCTCCACAGCTGCGCGCTGGCGGCCTCCGCGGTGCGCTGCTGGGGCTTCGGCGGTGCCGGGCAGCTTGGCTACGCCAACACCCGCAGCATCGGGGACGACGAGACTCCCGGATCGGTCGGGGCGGTCGAGCTCGGCGCGCCGGTCAAGGCGATCAGCGCCGGCAACTTCCACACGTGCGCGCTGCTCGAGGGCGGCAGCGTGCGCTGCTGGGGCTACGGCGGGGAAGGCCGGCTCGGGTACGCCAACAACGACAACGTCGGCGACGACGAGACGCCCGCCTCCGTCGGGCCCGTCGACCTCGGCGCAGGGCGCACCGCCAAGGCGATCACCGCCGGAGACGGCCACTCGTGCGCGCTGCTCGACGACGACACGGTGCGCTGCTGGGGCTTCGGACTGGACGGCCGGCTCGGGTACAACAACAACGACAACGTCGGCGACGACGAGTCGCCCGGTTCGGCGGGGCCGGTCGAGCTTGACCCGGGGCGCACCGTCAAGGCCATCAGCGCGGGCGGGTCGCACACCTGCGCGCTCGTCGACGACGACACCGTCCGCTGCTGGGGCTTTGCCGGGAGCGGGCGCTTGGGCTACGGCGACACGCGCGATGTCGGCCGTCTTCCGTCCTCGTGTCCCACCGCCAGCCCTTGTCGGCGGCCCGACGAGGTCGGGCCGGTCGATCTCGGCGCGGGGCGCACCGCGAAGGCCATCAGCTCAGGCGTCGGCCACACGTGCGCGGTGCTCGACAACGGCGCCGTGCGCTGCTGGGGCAACAGCTCCAGCGGGCGGCTGGGCTACGGCAACGAGCGCAACGTCGGCGACACGCCCGCCGGCACGCCGGGGACGGCGGGGCCCGTCGACCTCGGCGCGGGGAGAACCGCCAAGGCCGTCAGTGCCGGCGGAGAGCACACCTGCGCCCTGCTCGACGACGACAGCGTGCGCTGCTGGGGCTACGGCGCCTTCGGTCAGCTCGGATACGGCAGCGAGAACTCGGTCGGCGACGCCCAGACTCCGGGCTCGTCCGGACCCGTGGACCTCGGTGCGGGGCGCACAGCGCGAGCGGTCTCCGCCGGCACCGCGCAGACCTGCGCGCGGCTGGACGACGGCAGCGTGCGGTGCTGGGGCTACGGCCTCTACGGCCGCCTCGGATACTGCAGTCAGAAGTCGATCGGCGACAACGAGACGCCGGGGACGGCGGGGCCGGTGGACCTCGGGATCCCCGGCGTCCAAGGGGCGAAGTGCGCCACGGCGCCGCTGGCACCGCCCGAAACCGGCGGCATCGCGCCGCCCGAAATCGGCGGCATCCCCCCGCCCGCGGTCCGGTTGACGCCGCTGCCCGGATCGCCCGGGCCGCCGGATCGCGTGGCTGCCGCGCTCGCGGCCCAGGCCGAACGCTCCTCGGGGCTTCGCGCCTGCCTGCGGGGCGCCGTGGGTGCGGCCGACGCCGAGCGTCGCCGAGTGCGCAGGCTTCGCGCCTTGACGCGGGGCGCACGGCAGCGGATCACCCAGCGCGCCGCGCGCCGGCAGACGGCGTGCCGCAGGCGCTTCGGCCGCACGCCCGGGCGCGTCACCAAGCTCGACGCTCGCGCTCTCGGCGGCCGGAGGATCCGGCTGAGCTTCCGGGCGGCCGGCACGGACGGCGGCGCCGCGCCGGCAGCGCGGGGTTACGTCATCAAGCAGTCGAGGCGGCCGATCCGAAGCGCGTCGGATTTCGCCCGCGCCCGCGCGCTCTGCAAGGGGCGATGCTCGTTCGACGTCGCCAGCGTGAACGCGATCGTCACCCTCAAGATCACCGACCTGCGGCGAGGTCGCGACTATCACTACGCGGTCGCCGCCCGCGACAACGTCTCGGCGCGCGTCGGCCCGCGATCGGCGCGGGTCAAGGTACGCGTGCGTTGACGCTCTCTGCCGGGGCGCAGCGGCGCCCGCCGCAAACGGTGCGCGCAGCCGGCTCGAGCACGCGGGTCACGGCCGTCCGATGCGCCTGAGCGCGATGTCCGCGCGGAGGAACGGCGCGGGGTCGAGCACACCCCGCCCGTCGACGACGGTGCGCACGCCGGGGAGGTCTGCGGGCGTCAGCGCGGCGTAGCCCGCGTGGTCGGCCTGGAGGACCGCGGCCTCCACGGGCTCCCCCGTCCAGGCGTCGAAGCCGAGCGCCGCGAGCTCGCCGGCGTCGTAGAGCGGGTCAGCCGCGACGGGCCGCGCCCCCCGGCGCACGAGCTCCTCGCGGAGGCCGAACGCACCGGAGAACGCGGCCTCCTTCACGCCGCCGCGGTACGCGACGCCGAGGATGAGGACCGTCTGCCCGGCAATGTCCCCGAGGAGGTCGACCGCGTAGGAGGGCATCGCCTCGTTGACGTCGCGGGCGGCGCGCGGGAGCCGGGCGCCCGGGTCGCCGGCGAGGTAGAAGCGCGGGTAGACCGGGATGCAGTGGCCACCGACCGCGACCCCGGGCCGGTGGACGTGGGAGAACGGCTGCGAGTTGGCAGCGTCGATGACGGCCTGCACGTCGAGCCCGAGCGCGTCGGCGTGGCGCGCGAACTCGTTGGCCAGCGCGATGTTCACGTCGCGGTAGGTCGTCTCGACGAGCTTGGTCAGCTCGGCCGCCTCGGCGCCGCCCATGGCCCGGATCTCCACCTCGGGAAGGAACTGCGCGTAGAGCTCCGCGCCGCGCGCCTCACCCGCGGCGTCCAGGCCGCCGACGAGCTTCGGATAGGTCGCGAGGTCGGCGAAGACCCGCCCGGAGAGGACCCGCTCGGGCGAGAAGACGACGTGGAAGTCCTTCCCCGCCGTCAGCCCGCACGCCGCCTCCAGGGCGGGCGCCAGCCGGGCGCGGGTCGTGCCGACGGGCACCGTCGTCTCGAGCGCGACGGTCGTGCCGGGCTGGAGCCCCGCGCCGACGTCTGCGATCACCGCGTCGAGGATCGCCCAGTCCGGCCGCGCCTGCGCGTCGACGACCAGCGGCGGCACGAGCACGACCAGGTCCGGGCCGCCGGCGACCGCCGCGGTGGTGTCCGTGGTGGCCCGCAGGCGTCCCGGGCCCTCGCCGAGCACGACCGCTTCGAGCACGGCGCCGAGCTCCGCCTCGCCCGGGAACGGCTCCCGCGCGGCGTTGACGTCCGCGACGACGCGCTCGTCGATGTCGCAGCCGATGACGTCGTGGCCCGTCCGGGCGAGCTGGGCGGCAAGCGGCAGCCCGATCTTCCCGAGCGCGACGACGACGGCTCTCACAGGCGCACCGTCTCCCCGGAGCCGGCGGCCTCGAGCACCGCTTCGGCGGCCAGCACCGTGGCCAGGCCCTCCTCGAGCGTGACGATCGGGGCGCTGTCGTCACCGGCGACCCAGTCGCAGAACGTCTCGAGCTCCACGAGCAGCGGCTCGCGGCGTGAGAGCGCGTAGCGCGTCATGTCGCCCTCGCTGACGCCCCGCGCGGCCTGGGCGGCGGTCCACTCACTCGTGACCTCGCCGTTGGCGAAGAACGTCAGGTCCGAGGTGAGGGTGTCGGCCACCAGCATCCCCCGCTCGCCCAGGATCCGGGTCCTGCGGACCTTCGTGGGGGACAGCCAGTCCACGTTGACGTTGAAGGCGACATCGGAGCGCAGGCGCCCCGTGACGAGGACGAGATCCTCGTGCTGGCGGCCCATCCGGTGTTGCGTCTGGGCCGCGAGGCGCTCGATCGGCGCGCCGCCGAGCCAGCAGACGAGGTCGAGGTCGTGGGTGGCGAGGTCCTTGACGACGCCGACGTCCCGCACCCGGGCCGGGAACGGACCGACCCGCTCGGTCGCGATCAAGAAGACCTCGCCGAGCTGGCCGGTGCCGACGCGGCGGCGGAGCTCCAGCAGCGCAGGGTTGCAGCGCTCGACGTGGCCGACCGCGGCCCGGACCCCGGCGGCCTCGACGGCGGCCATCAGCGCCCGCGCCTCGCGGGCGGTCGCGGCCAGCGGCTTCTCCACCAGCACGGCGACCCCCGCGGCGGCGAGCGCCTGCGCTGCGGGCAGGTGCTCCTCGGTCGGTACCGCGACGATCGCGAAGTCGACGGCCTTCGCGTCCAAGAGCTCCTCGATGCTCCCGAACACCAGCGCGGGTTCCTGGACGATGCCGAAGCGGTCGCCGCCGGGATCGACGGCACCGGCGAACGTCACGCGGGAGGAGGCCTGCAGCAGCCGGGCGTGGTGGCGCCCGATCATGCCCAGGCCGAGCACCGCACCGCGCAGCGCCGCCCTGGGTTCGTCGTCGCTCACGAGGCCCATAGGCTATCCGCCATGCTGACCCCGACGGCTCCCGGCCTCGTCCTGTCCCCGACCGCCCAGGTGGCCGACGACGTGGAGTTCGGCGCCAACGTCGTCGTCCACGGCGGCACGGTCATCGGCGCCGGGGTCGTCGTCCAGGACGGCGTCGTCCTCGGCAAGGCGCCCCGCCTCTCGGCGCGCTCCTCGAGCGCCGCGCCCGTCGACGTGCCGCTCGTCATCGGGGCCGGCGCGTCGATCTGCGCGCAGGCGATCGTCTTCGCGGGCGCCCACGTCGGCGAGGGCGCGATCGTCGGCGACCAGGCCTACGTGCGCGAGCGGACGGTCATCGGCGCCGGCAGCGTGGTCGGTCGCGGGACGTGCGTCGACAACGACGTCGTCGTGGGCGAGCGCGTCCGGCTGCAGTCCCACGTGTACCTCACCGGATTCTCCGTCGTGGAGGATGACGTCTTCGTCGGGCCGTGCGTGATGACGACGAACGACAACACGATGGCTCGCCATCACGCCGGCGACGAGCTACGTGGCGCGACGCTGCGCCGGGCCTGCCGCATCGGCGGTGGCGCGATCCTGACCCCGGGCATCGAGGTCGGGGAGGAGGCCTACGTCGCGGCGGGCTCCGTGGTGACCAACCACGTGCCCCCGCGCGGCGTCGTGATCGGGGTGCCCGGACGTGTCGTGCGCTACGTGGACGACGTCGACCTGCTCGAGAGCGATCGGGGCTGACGCGCGCCGGACCGCTCTGGTTGTGAGAACAGCTTCTCAGGCGGAGGCGTGCTCCTGGATGGCACTCACCGCCCGCCCGGACTCCGTCCAGATCTGCTGCTCGCGCCCCGGCCCGACCCCGATCTGCACGATCGGAATGCCCGCCTGCTCCTCGAGGAAGGCAAGGTAGTCACGGGCGGCCGCCGGCAGATCGGACTCCGTGCGGCACTCCGTGAGATCTTCCGTCCAGCCCGGCAGCTCCTCGTACTCGCCGCACGCCCTGTGCAGCACGGACTGGTGGTACGGGAAGGTGTCGAACGTCGCGTCGTCGGCCCCGCGGTACTTCGTGCAGACCTTGATGCGGTCGAGGCCCGTGAGCACGTCGAGCTTCGTGACGACGAGCGCGTCGAGCGTGTTCAGCCGCACGGCGTAGCGCAGCGCGACGAGGTCGATCCAGCCGCAGCGGCGCGGCCGCCCGGTGGTGGTGCCGAACTCGCGGCCGTTGGCGCGCAGGCGGTCGCCGGTCTCGTCGAAGAGTTCGGTCGGGAAGGGTCCTGCGCCGACGCGGGTCGCGTAGGCCTTCGCGACACCCCAGATCTCGTCGATGTCGTGGATGCCGACCCCGGCGCCGGTCGTCACCGCGCCGGCCACCGGGTTGCTCGAGGTGACGAAGGGATAGGTGCCGTGGTCGATGTCGAGCATCGTGGCCTGCGCCCCCTCGAAGAGCGCCAGCTTGCCCTCGTCCAGCGTGCGCCACACCAGGGTCGAGGTGTCGGCGATGTGCTTCTCGAGCCGGTGGCCGAAGGTCAGCAGGTCCTCGGTCATCTTCTGGAGGTCGAGCATCTCCGCGAAGCGCCGGTCCTTCTCGTAGGGACGCAGCATGAGCTTCTTGGGCTCGAGCGCGGCCATGATCTTCTTCTTGAGGATCTTCTCGTCGAGCATGTCCTGCACCCGGATGCCCAGCCGCGCCGCCTTGTCGGCGTAGCACGGGCCGATGCCGCGCTTGGTCGTGCCGATCTCCTGCTTGCCCAGCCGCGCCTCACCCGAGTGGTCCAGGATGATGTGGTACGGCATGATCAGGTGCGCGTTGGCCGAGACCTTCAGGCCCGAGACGTCGATGCCCGCGCCGCGCAGGCCCTCGAGCTCTGAGAGCAGGACGGCCGGGTCGACGACCACGCCGTTGCCGATGACGCACGTCTTGCCGGGGTACAGGATCCCGCTCGGGACGAGGTGGAACTTGAACTCCTCGCCGTCGCGCACGATCGTGTGGCCCGCGTTGTTGCCGCCCTGGAAGCGGACGACCGCATCGGCTCGCTCGGCGAGCAGGTCGACGACCTTGCCCTTGCCCTCATCGCCCCACTGGGCGCCCACGATGACGAGTCCTGGCATGTGCCCTTGAGTCTACGGCGGGGCTAACGGCCGCCGCGTCGCGCGTCCTCGCCGTACAACGGCAGCACCTCGCACATCTCCTCCAGGCGGGAGACCGTGCGCTCCTTGATCTGCTCGACCATCTGCTCGCGCTCCACGAGGTTGGTGGTGATGACGACGGAGCGCTCCTCCTCGTAGCGCGCGTTGACGATCGCGTAGAGCTGCTCGAGCACCCAGTCGCTGGTCTTCTCCGCGCCGACGTCGTCGATGTGGAGCAGGTCGACCTCGGTGAGCTTCTCGAGCAGGGTGGCATAGGAGTGCAGGGCGTCCTCGTCGAACGTCGTGCGGATCTCGGCCAGAAGCTTCGGCAGTGAGTAGATCGCCACCGTCCGACCCGCGTCGAGCGCCGCCTTGGAGACGATCATCGCCAGGGTCGTCTTGCCCGTCCCCGGGCCACCGAACAGCCACAGCCCGCGTCCCGCGTCGAGGTTCGCGTCGAGCTGACGGACGTAGCTGCGGATCGCGCGGACCTGCCCCGGCGCGCGTTGCGCGATCTCCGTCACGGGCGGCCGGTCGAAGCCCACGCCGCGGTACTTCTTCGGGATGATCGCCGAGAGCACCGTGCTGCGGCGACCCGCCATCCGCTCCGGGCGGCAGCGGCACGGCCGCACGGCCTGTGCCGCCTCGTCGTCGATGAAGCCCGAGCCGTCGCAGGTCCCGTAGGGACAGGGGTCGTCCGGGCGCAGCATCAGCCGTACTCCCGGCTCATGTTGCGAAAGCGCGTGTACTTGCCCTGGAAGACGAGGTGCACTGTCCCCAGCGAGCCGTTTCGATGCTTGCCGATGATGAGTTCGGCTTCGCCCGGCACGTCGGTGGTGTCGGGGTTGTAGTACTCGTCGCGGTAGATGAAGACGCAGAGGTCCGCGTCCTGTTCGATGGCGCCCGAGTTGTGGGAGACGACGCCGTCCGCCAGCCAGCATGCGGGCCCCGGGACCGAGAGGTCGTACACCAGCTGCTCACCGGCCGGCTCGACCGACACCACCCGGTCCCAGACGACGTCGCTCGCCGCGGCGTCGGCCGGTTCGGGCATGTCGAGGAGCTGGGTGTCGCCGGCCGCCGTCCTGCGGGACGGCGCCGAGGCGAGGTGCGTGGCACCGCCGTAGCGCGTCCCGCGAAGCTCGGCCATCGCGCGGGTGGTCAGCCCGCGGTCGGTCATCGGGGCTCTGGTCTTCGGCCACGCCTCGACGGGGCGGGGGTCGACGTCCGTGTTCGTCCGGGACGCCGCGAGATGCTCGAGCAGTCGCTCTGCGCCGGGGACTCGGGGCCCGAACGCCCGGACTCGATCGAGGAAGCGCAGCTGCGCATCGGCGCCGGACACGACGACGTGATGCACCGGCCGGTGCGACCCTCGGGAGGCGACGACGGTCCTGCGGGCGACGATTCCCAGACGCAGAAGGAGCGCGCTGACGTCGGCGGCAAGCCGCTCGCTGCTCGTCGTGTAGGCCACCCGAGTCCGCCGAGGTCCGCTCGTGGACACCCAGACGCAGCCATCGGTGGCCCAGAGGTGCTGGAGCAGGAGGCCGATCTGCTCTTCGCCGAGCCGGAAGGCAGCCTCGGGCACGTGCTTCTGATGCGAGCGCTGGTCGAAGATCCCCAGCTTCCGCAGCCAGGAGTTCACGCCGGAGGGCGCCCAGCGCCCGCCATCGCCCGAGATCAGCAGCCCGTGGCAGTTCCGTGGCCCCTTGTAGCGCTTGATCGTCGCGTCGAACGCACGCCGGGCTGCCCGCTCGATCGCCCTGGAGTTCTCCTCGGAGGCGGTGGTGTGGCGCACGGGCTGCCCGCGGAGGTAGCTGCCGTCGCCGATGAGCTGCCCGAGGAGGATGACGTGGTCGTCGGGCCAGTGCTCGGGCTCGGGCGGCTCGGGCAGCGTGCGGGCGATGGCGACGCGCTCATCGCGTCGCAGTTCGCCGACCGTGACCCAGCCATCACCGGTGAGGATGCGGTGGTCGGCGGTCGCGGTGATGCCCCGTCCGGACCGGAGGCGGACGCGGTGGACATCGCGGCGGCCGACGGGCCACACCGCGTCGCTCGTGGCCGTGGTGAGGCGGTGATCCTCGTCGACGGTGATGACCTCGGGCGCCGTGCCGACGAGCTCGGCGATCGGGACACGTCGACCGTCGGTCAAGACGACGAGGGTCTCACCGGTGACGCACTCACGGAGGTCGGAGAGCATCGGGCGGGGAAAGGGCTTGCGTTCCTCCACCTTGCGGGAGAGCTGCGACAGGGCGATGACCGGCACCTCGAGCTCGCGAGCGAGGATCTTGAGGCCACGTGACATCTGGCTGACCTGCTCGACGCGGCTGTCCGTACGGCCGTCGGGCCGCATGAGCTGAAGGTAGTCGACGATGATCAGCCCGAGGCCGCCGTAGTCCGCTTGCATCTGCTGATGCAGGCGCCGGGCCTTCGCGCGGATCTCGAGGACGCCGATGTCGGAGGAGTCGTCGACGAACAGGGGCGCGGCGTCGTAGCGCGACGCGGCCTCGAGGACCTTCTTCCACTTGCGCTCGTCCTTGAGGCGCCCCTTGCGCAGGTCGTCACCCTCGATCGACGCCTGCGAGGCGACGAAGCGCTGGGCGAGCTCGCCCTCGCTCATCTCGAGCGAGAACAGCGCGACGGGCATCGGGCGCTCGGGATGCAGCGCGACGTTCTCGGCGATGTTCGTGACCAGCGCGCTCTTTCCCATCGACGGTCTGGCCGCCACGACGATCAGGTTGCCGGGTTGGAAGCCGCCCGTGATCGTGTCCAGGTCGGTGAACCCTGACGGGGTGCCGGTGAGGGCGATCCCCTCCGTCGCGAGCTTGTGCCAGATGTCGATCTCGTGCTCGATGATCGTCCCCGCCTTGGCGAACGCCTTCGCGGAGTCGTCGTGGGCGACCTCGAGCATCGCCCGCTCGGCCTGCTCGACGATCTCCTTCGGCAGCAACTCGCGGCCGTGGACCGAGGCCTGGATCTCGTAGGTCGCCAGGAGCACGCGGCGCAGCAGCGACATCTCCTTGACGATCTCGCCGTAGCGCTTGAGGTTGCCGACGGCGGGGACCGCGGCGGTGAGCTGGTCTATCTCGACCTGACCGCCCGCGGCCTCGAGCTGCGCGCGGGCGCGCAGGTGCTCGGTGAGGGTGATGACGTCGATGGGCGCGGACTCGCGGTAGAGCTCGACCATCGCGCCGAAGACCACCTGGTGGCGCGGCGAGTAGAAGTCCTCGGGGCGCAGCTGCGACTCGACGACGTAGGAGTACATCGCCCGGTCGGAGAGCAGGACGGCGCCGAGCACCCCCTGCTCGGACTCGATCGAGTGCGGCGGGGCGATGCCCTGCACGACGTTGTCCGGCGGCGGGTCGTAGGCGTGCTCGCTCATCGGCGGTTGACCATAACCCCGCGCCCGGCGCCGGGCGCGGGGGCTTCCCGCTCGGTGCGCAGTTCCTGCGCGGTCCGCGACGATGACCGGCCAGGAGCGACGAAACGCCCCGTCTCCGGAGCGCTTCGGATGCGGCGAGAGGGATCCCGGCGTGAGCTACTTGAGCTCGGTCACCATCGTCTTCACCGACGCCGTGACGCCGCTCGCGACCTCGACGTGCACCTGGAAGGTCCCCACTTGCTTGATCGGCTCGTCGAGCTGGATGTGGCGCCTGTCGACCGTGATGCCGCGTGCCTCGCGGATCGCGTCGGCGATGTCCTGGGTGGTCACCGAGCCGAACAGCCGGCCGTCGTCGCCGGCCTTCTCGGCGAGGGTGAGCACCGTCTTGTTGAGCAGGTCGGCGTGCTCGCGGGCCCGGGCGACCGCGTCGCGCTGGGCGCGCTCCTCCACCGCGGCGCGCTGGGCGGCGGCCTGCACGGCACCCTTCGTCGCCGGAGCGGCGAGCTTGCGCGGAATGAGGAAGTTGCGCAGGTAGCCCTTGGACACGTCGACCACGGTGCCCTTGCCGCCGACGCCGTCGACGTCCTCGAGCAGGATCGCTTCGGGCATGGCTAGCGGTCCTCGCGGTCTCGGTCGCGCCCGCCACGGCCCGTCGGGCGCTCTTCCTTGCCCGACTCGTTGACGTAGGGCAGGAGTGCCAGCTCCCGCGCCCGCTTGACCGCCCTGGCCACCTGGTTCTGATGGCGGCGACAGGCGCCCGTGATGCGACGGGAGCGGATCTTGCCGCGCTCGGAGATGAACTTCCGCAGCGTGGCGACGTCCTTGTAGTCCACCTGCTCGACCTTGTCCTTGCAGAACAGGCACGGCTTGCGGCGGCCGCTGGTGGGCCCGCCCTTCTTGTCGCGGCGCGGCTTGTCGCTGCTGCTGTTGCGCTGCTTGGCCAACGTGAGATCCTTGGGTCGTACCGAGACGGTCGAACGCGCGCCTCAGGGGGCGCGCGAGAGCGAACATCGTAGCCGGTGGGCGCCCGGATGGTGCCTCGGGCGCCCCCCTAAGGAGTCTGTTGATGTATCGCCGTGTGGTCGCCGGGAGCCGCGTCGCCCGTGCCAGGCGTCGCGCGATGACGTGGCAGATCCTGGTTGGATCTGCGAGTCGTCGTGTGGCGGATGGTGCGCGCGAGGTGGTTTCCGGCGGGCGCGCGAATATTTCAGCAGGCTCCTAGAGGCATCAGAACGGAATGTCGTCGTCTCCGGTGGAGGCCCCCCCGCCCACGGGGGCAGGCGCCGGCGAGGCGAAGTCCGTCGTGTCGACGGGGATGTCCGAGCTGCCCTGGAAGCGCTGCCCGCTGCCGTTGGCCCCGCCCCCGTTGTCCTCGCGGCTGCCGAGGAACTGGATCGAGTCGGCGATGATGTCGATCGACTGGCGGTTCTTGCCGCTGTCCTTGTCCTGCCACTCGCGCCACTCCAGGCGGCCGTCGATCGCGACGGGACGGCCCTTGGACAGGTACCTCGCAGCGTTCTCGCCCTGCGCGCCGAAGACGGTCACGTCAAAGTAGTTGGGCTTGTCGACCCAGGTCCCGGACTGGTCCTTGCGGCGGGTGTTGCAGGCCACGCGGAGCTTGCAGATCTTCAAGCCGCCGGGCGTCTCGCGCAGTTCGGGGTCCGCCGTGAGGTTCCCCGTGAGGACTACTCGGTTGATGTTGCTCGCCGCCATGGGACGGGCTCCTTTGCCATCGGTGGTTGCTGGGGCCGAGTGTAAGCAGGCCGCTGGACGGCCTGCCGCGCCGCGACCCTGCTTGGTCGCTCGTTGCGCGCTTTGTCCGCAGAGTCGCTGCAGTTGCGTGGGAGCTGACCACTGTCTCGACGCAATGATTCCCGGGACGGTTCCCGGTTCGAGCAAGCGCGGTGCTCGGGGACCCAGCCAGCCCGGTGCCGTGTGGCGACCGGACTAGCGGCGGTCGCCGCGGTCCTCGTCGTCGTCGCGAATCTCGTCGCCGCCCGTCGGCGCGGTGGCCGGCGTGTTGCGGAGGTCGGGCGGCGCGCCGACGCCCGGGTGGAGCTTGATGATCCGGAAGCGCTGGACGCCGTCGGTGATCCGCAGCGTGTGGTCGAGCGAGACGAGGAGCTCGGGATCGCCGTGGAACT
>CADCVR010000042.1 GCA_902806205.1 uncultured Solirubrobacteraceae bacterium
TTTCGGGGCGCTCGCGCGGGCCCCCGGGACGGCCGGGGCAAAGCAGGGCGCGCGCCTGCAGCAGCTCCTTCGCGAGATGCGGGCGAGTGCACGGCGGCGACCGGCCGAGTCGGGGCGCGAGCTGCGCGCCGCCGCGGCGGCGCTCGAGCGCCGGTCCACCGTCGCGCGTGGCGCGAGCACCGCCGGGCGCCGGGCCAAGCTCGACGCGCTGGGCTCCGCCCTGACCGCGCACGACCCGGAGCGGATCGTCGCGCGGGGCTACGCGGTGGTCGACGACGGCGCGGGCGGCGTCGTCACCACCGCGGCGGAGGCCAGGGCCGCCGGCAGCGTCCGACTGTTCTTCGCCGACGCCGGCGTCCGTGCGAGGATCGAGGATCCATGAGCGCTCCCGAGCAGACGTACGAGACGGCCACGAGCCGCCTCGAGGAGATCATCCGCCGGCTGGACTCCGGTGAGGCCGAGCTGCGGGAGACGCTCGCCCTCTGCAAGGAGGGCCGCAGCCTCGTGGAGTTCTGCGCGGCAGAGCTCGACGCGGTCGGCCAGGGGCTCGAGGAGCTCCGGCTCGATGAGCTCGTCGCCCGCCTCGAAGCCGGTGCGGCCCGCCCGGGCGACGCGGCGTGAGCGCCCTCTGGGACCGGCTCGCCGGGCTCGAGCTGACCGTCGAGGAGTATGCGCTCGAGCGCTTGGAGCTCGATGTCTCCAGCGGCTTCTTCCGCGTGAGCACCGTGATCCGGCTCCGCGGCGGCGGCGCCGACGGCGTGGGCGAGGACGTGACCTACGAGACGCCGGACCACGACCTTCTGCTCAGGGCCGGGACCGGGCTCCCGCTCGCCGGCTCGTGGACGCTCGGCTCCTTCTGCGAGCACCTCGAGCGCCTCGACCTCTGGCCGGCGCCGCCCGCGCGCGAGGCCTCGCGCCGCTACCGCGTCTGGGCCTATGAGTCTGCGGCGCTCGACCTCGCGCTGCGCCAGGCCGGACTCTCGCTGCACGAACGGCTCGCGATCACGCCGCGGCCCGTGCGCTTCGTCGTGTCGCTGCGCCTCGGCGAGCCCTCGTCGATGGCGCCCTTGCGCTCCCGCCTGGCGCGCTACCCGGCGCTGCAGTTCAAGCTCGACCCGACGAACGACTGGACGCCGGAGCTGGCCGCCGAGGTCGCGGCCACGGGCGCCGTGGAGTCGCTGGACCTCAAGGGCCAGTACAAGGGCTCCGTCGTCGACGTGGCGCCCGACCCGGAGCTCTACGAGTTGCTGCTGACGACGTTCCCGGGCGTCTGGCTCGAGGACCCGCACACGGGGGTGGCCGAGATCGACGCGCTGATCGCGCCCGTCCGTGACCGGGTGACGTGGGACGCGGCCATCCACGGCGTCGCGGACATCGAGGCCCTGCCGTACCCCCCGAAGATGGTCAACCTGAAGCCGTCGCGGCTCGGCGGGCTGCGCTCCGTGCTCGCGGCCTACGAGTACTGCGCGGCGCACGGGATCGAGATGTACGGCGGCGGGCAGTTCGAGCTCGGGCCGGGCCGCGGCCAGATCCAGTACCTCGCGTCGCTCTTCCACCCGGACGGACCCAACGACGTGGCACCCGGCGGCTACAACGCGCCCGAGCCGGCCGCGGGCCTGCCCGGCTCGCCGCTTACCGTCGCGGTGGAGCCCACGGGCTTCCGCTGGTCGGCATGACGTCCGGTCGCGGGCGGGCCGACCGCCCCTGTCCCGCGCCCGCCGACGGGGCCGGGGAATGAGCCGCGACCTCGCGTCGGCGGTGGCCGGCGGGCTGGCTCGCGCCCAGGCCGACCTCGAGACGCTCGTGCGCATCCCGTCCGTCGCTTTCGCAGGCTTCCCCGACGCGCCGAACCGCGCGGCGGCCGAGCTGACCGCCGAGCTGCTGCGCGAGGTCCTCCCGGACGTGACGGTCGTCGAGGTGCCAGAGGCGCCGCCCACGGTCATCGGGCGCTCCCCCGCGCCCGAAGGCGCCCCCACCGTCCTGCTCTACGCGCACTACGACGTGCAACCGGCCGGCCCGGACGACGCCTGGACCTCGCCTGCCTTCGAGCCGCAGCTGCGTGCCGGCCGCCTCCACGGTCGCGGCGCCGCCGACGACAAGTCCGGGATCGTCATGCACGTCGCCGCGCTCCGAGCGCTCGGAGAGGAGCTCGGGGTGGGAGTCACCGTCGTCATCGAGGGAGACGAGGAGACGGGTCGCGGCACGTTCGACGGCTACCTCGCGGCACACCGCGACGAGCTTGCCGCCGACGTCATCGTCGTGGCCGACTCGGGCAACTGGCAGCTCGGCGAGCCGACGCTCTGCGCCTCCCTGCGCGGCCTCACCGAGGCGTTCGTCGAGGTCTCGACGCTCGCCCGCCCCGCGCACTCCGGCCTCGTCGGCGGCGCGGCGCCCGACGCGCTGCTCGCGCTGATCCGGATGCTCGACGCGCTCACCGACGAGCACGGCGACCCCGCCGTCGAGGGGCTCGTCCGGCGCCCGTGGACCGGGATGGACATGCCCGAGGAAGCGCTGCGCGGGACCGCGAGCGTCCTGGACGGTGTCGGACTCGTCGGAACGGGCACCGTCGCCGAGCGCCTGTTCTCGCGTCCGGCGATCACCGTCATCGGGCTCGACGCGCCCGCCGTCGCCACCGCGGCCAACGCACTCGTGCCGCGCGCCCGCGCGAAGGTCAGCGTCCGGCTGGCGCCCGGCGACGATCCGGGCCGGGCCTTCGGCCTCGTGCGCGACCACCTGCTGGCGGCCGCCCCGTGGGGCGTGCGAGCGGAGGTGACCGAGGGCGCCGGGGCGCCGGGGTTCGCCGCCACGGACGACGGGCCCGGACTGCGGGCGGCGCGCCGAGCGCTGCTGGCCGCTTACGGCAAGGAAGCGGTGGACGTCGGCTCGGGCGGCTCGATCCCGCTCGTGACGACGCTGGCGGCGACCTATCCGGAGGCGGAGATCGTCGTCTGGGGCGCCCAGGACGACGGAGCGCGCATCCACGCCGGCGACGAGGGCGTCGTGATCGAGGAGCTGGGCCGCGCGATCCTCGCCCAAGCCGTCCTGCTGCGGGAGCTGGCTGCGCCTCCGGCGTCGTGACCCGGCCGGATCCGAGGACCGCCGGCTCCGACGCCGGCGACGGCCTGCCCTCGCCAACCCGATCGACCCGTCCGTCGGTAGGGTGCGCGCCGTGAGCGAGCAAATAGGGATCGCCGGAAGCGGCGCCATCGCCTGCGGCCTCGCGGCCACCGCGGCGCGGTACGGCGACGTGGTGCTGTGCGCGCGCTCGGAGGCCTCGGCCGAACGGGCACGCGCCACCGTCGCCAAGATCTGCGAACGCCTGAGCGGCGCGGCAAACGCCGAGCGGGTCACGATCGTCACCGACCTGACCGCGCTCTCCGCCGCCTCCTTCCTGGTCGAGGCGATCAGCGAGGATCACGAGGCGAAGGTGGGCCTGCTCCGGGTGCTCGCCGCCGCCGCTGCGCCCGAGACGATCCTGGCGACGACGACGTCGTCGCTGAGCGTCGAGGCGCTCGCCCGTGACGCGGGCCCGGGCGTGGCGGAGCGCTTCGTCGGCCTGCACGTGTTCAACCCCGTCCCGGCGATGGAGCTCGTCGAGCTCGTCCTCCCGGCTGCCGCGACGCACGACACGCGTGCCCGCGCTCGTGTCCTCTGCGCTGATCTCGGCAAGACCGCCGTCGAGGTGCCCGACACGCCCGGGTTCGTCGTCAACCGCCTCCTCTTCCCCTACCTCTTCGACGCGGTGCGCTTCGCCGAGGCGTCCGGCGTCTCCGCCGCCGACGTCGACCGCTGCATGACGCTGGGCACGGGCCAGCCCATGGGTCCGCTCGCCCTGCTCGACTTCGTGGGCCTCGACGTGGCGCAGGCCATCGGCGAGGAGATCGGCGTGGAGGTTCCCGAGCGCGTGCGGGCGCTCGTCGCGGAGGGCGCGCTCGGGCGCAAGTCCAGGCGCGGGCTGCTCGCCTACGACTGACGCGTCGTGAGCGCGCCCCGCCGCTGCTCGGCGGCTGACCGTCGCGTTCAGGGCCGCGCCCGGTGCACGTAGCCGTGCGACCGAGTGAAGCCCGCGCCCGTGTAGAGCGCCTGCGCCTGGGCGTTGGCCGCGAGCACCTGGAGGTACAGCAGCGTCGCCCCCGCGCCGCGGGCCCACTGCGCCAGGCCCCCCAGGACCGCAGTGGCCAGGCCGCGGCGACGGGCGTCACGGTGGGTGGCCATGCAGAACAGGCCGCAGGCGCCGAGGTCACCGAGCACCGCGAGACCGACGGAGCCGCCACCCGGCGCGAGGGCGTAGGCCGCACGATCCGACGCGATGCGGGAGAACACCAGCCGTGCGTGGGCGGCGGCGTCGGTGCGCTCCTCGGCCCGCGCCCACGCTTCGAGCCAGCGCGGCACCGCGGAACCCAGCACCGCGACGGGTGACGCGGGGACCGCCACGTCCGCCGTGGCGGCGGTCAGGACGTCGACGCGCATGCGCTCCTCCCAGCCCGCTTCCGCCAGCGAGGAATCGAGTTCCCCGCGCCTCTCCAGCGGAGCGACCTGAATGCGCGCGGGAGCATGTCGTGCGGCGTACCAGGCCGAGACGACCGTCGGGTCCGGGTGCGTGACGAGCGGGAGTGCGGCATTGGAGCGAGCGCGGCTCAGCCCCGGCGTGTGTCGCAGCAGCCAGCCCGCGCGATCCTCCGCCTCCTGTGCCGGCCAGGCCGCAGCGGCCACACGCTCGATCTCCTCCGGCGTCATCTGTCCCATGGTTCCAGGCTCGGTCGCTCCCGCCCCGGTCGAGGGGCTGGGATCACCAGCCGCTCGAAGCTTTAGGGAGGATTGAGCCGGCGGGAGGAAAGTGCCTCGGGCGCGAACGGACCCAGCGCAGCGCCCCTCCTCGGGAAACGCCGAAGGGCCCGCCGGTTCGAGCGGGCCCTTCGGTTGGTGCGGAGGGACCCACCCCAGTCCACACGCGGGCCTCGAGCCGTCCCACCGGCGGCGAGGTCTGGATGCTTCAACGAGCGGCGCGGGCGGAACTTGCGGCCGACGCGGAGATGGCGCGTCGGCGCTCTACTACCCGTCGCCGGTCGCCGCGGCGGCGGCCGGCGCGCTGCGCTCGCGGATGCGGACCGCCTCGACGCGGTTCTCCCGCACGGACTCCACCCGGATGGAGTACTCGCTGGCGGTGACGGTGTCCCCGCGGCGCGGCAGCCGCCCGAGCTCGCCGAAGACGTAGCCACCCACCGAGTTGTAGGCGTCGGAGTCGAGCGGCAGATCGACGCCCCGATCGACGAGGTCGGTGAGCGCGACGTGACCCCGGACGAACCAATCGCCGTTGGCCAGGCGTCGGATCTCGCCGCCGGCCGGATCGGTCTCGTCGTCGATCTCACCGACGACCTCCTCGATGATGTCCTCGACGGTCACGATGCCCGCGACCCGGCCGTACTCGTCGACGACGACGGCCATCGAGGTGCGCATGCGCTGAAGCTCGGCCAGCAGGTCGTCGAGCGGCTTGGTCTCCGGCACGATCGGCGCGTCGGTCACGAGCGGGTCGAGCGCGGCACCCGGGCCGTCGGCCATGAACGCGCGGGCCAGCGAGTTGGAGTGCACGATGCCCTTGACGCGATCCTGGTTGGAGTCCTCGGTGACCAGCAGCCGCGTGTGGCCGGAGGAGACGCAGCGCCGCAGCGCGGTCTCGGCGTCCTCGGAGGTGTCGACGGTGACCACCGCCGGGATCGGCGTCATGACCTGCCGCGCCTCCTGCTCGTGCAGGTGGAAGACCCCCTCGAGCATCCCGGACTCGCCGGGATCGAGGTGACCCTCGGCGCGCGCCTGGCCGATCAGCAGGCGCAGCTCCTCGGGGGAGGAGCCCTCCTCCATCGCGGTGTCCGGATCGACCTTCACGAGCCGGAGCACCGCGTTGGAGGCGGCGTTCAGGGCGGAGATGAACGGGCGCATCGCAGCGTTGAAGGCGATGAGCGGGGCCGCGATGACCAGCACCGTCGACTCCGCCTTGACGATCGAGAAGATCTTCGGGATCTGCTCGCCGAGCGTGATGTGCACCGTGGTGACGACCACGTAGGCGATGGCGATCGCCACGACGTGCGATGCGGCGGTGCTGCCCAGGGCGGGCTCGACGAGGTCGGCGATCGCGGGCTCGCCGAGGAAGCCGATGCCCAGCGAGGCCAGCGTGATCCCGAACTGGCAGGCCGACAGGTACTGGGAGAGGTGGTCTTGGAGCTGCAGCACGCGTCGAGCGCGTCGGCTGCCTTCTTCGGCGAGCTCCTCGATCCGGGACCGACGCGCGCGGACCAGCGCGAATTCCGCCGCGACGAAGTACCCGTTGATGAAGACGAGCACCATGACCGCGATGAGCAGGAGCGCGGTCATGCGCTACTGCGGCGATCGTGCGCCGGGCAGACCCGGACTTCGAGGTTGATCGTCGGACATCGATTCGACCGCCTGGACGGTAGCAAGGGGGGTTCCCGGCGACCAGGTGCCTCAAGCGTGCTCGGTCAGCCCGAGGCCGCCGCGATCGCACCTATCCTCGACTGCCGTGCGCATCGTCTCGCTCGTCCCCCACGCCACCGAGCTCCTGTTCGCGCTCGGGCTCGGGCCCGACGTCGTCGCGGTCACCCACGAGTGCGACTTTCCCGCCGCGGCACGGAACCTGCCTCAGGTGACCCGGGACAAGCTGGCGCCGGGCCTGAGCGCAGCCGGTATCGACGCCGCGGTCCGCGCATCCTGCGACGAGTCCGGATCGATCTACGAGCTCGACGAGCAGGCGCTGCACGCCCTCCGGCCCGACCTGATCGTCACCCAGGCGCTCTGCCCCGTCTGCGCGGTCTCGGTCGAGGAGGTGCAGGCAGTGGCCGAGACGATCCCGAGCTGCCCCAAGGTCGTCACGCTGGATCCGCGGACGCTCGGGGAGACCATGGGCGACATCCGCACCCTCGCCCAGGCCACGGGCGCCAAGGACGCCGCGCTGGACCTCGTCGCCCGACAGCGCAAGCGCATCGACGCGGTCAGGCTCGCCGTCCGCGGGGTCGAGCACCGGCCGCGCGTCGTGGCGCTGGAGTGGTTCGACCCGGTGTTCGTCGCGGGCCACTGGACGCCGCAGCTCATCGAGCTGGCCGGCGGCGTGGACCCGCTCGGCCTCCCCGGCGAGCACTCCGCGCAGGCCGACTGGAGCACCGTGCGCGCCGTCGAGCCCGAGGTCGTCGTCTGCATGCCCTGCGGCTACGACGGGCCGCGCGCGCACCTGGAGGCGAAGGGGTTCTCCCACGAGCTGAAGACCCTCGGCGCCCGGCGGATCGTCGCCGTCGACGCGTCGGCCTCGTTCTCGCGACCCGGCCCGCGGTTGGTCGACGGCCTGGAGTTGCTGGCTCATGTGCTCCATCCGGCGCGCATCGGCCGCCCGGCGCTCCGGGCACTCGACGTCGTCGTGTGAGCCCCCGGACCGTCCTCTACCTCCATAGCTCCGCGGGCCGCTACGGAGCCGACCGCCAGCTTCACGCGATCGCCACGGGGCTCGATCCGGAGCGCTACGTGCCCCTCGCGGTGCTTCCGGACGACGGGCCGCTCGCCCACGACCTCCGTCACGCGGGCGTCGACGTGCTCGTCCGGCCGCTCGCCGTCTTGCGACGCGCGCTGATGAGCCCGCGCGGCCTCGGGCAGGTGGCGCGCGCGCTCGCCGCCGACGCGGGCGGTCTCGGGCGTCTGGCCCGCGCACGCGGGGTGGCCCTCGTGCACACCAACACCTCCGTGACGCTCGGCGGCGCGGCGGCTGCCCGCATCGCCCAGGTGCCCCACGTGTGGCACGTGCGGGAGATCTACGCGGGCTTCGAGCGGTGGTGGCCGGCCTATCGGCGTCTGCTGCTCACCGCGGACGCACTGCCCTGCGTGAGCGCCGCGACCGCGCTGCAGTTCGGCGCCGCGCCCCAGGTCACCGTGCTCCACGACGGCCTGGCGACCAGTCCTGTCCCGGCCGAGCGGGGTGCGGCGCGGGCGGCGCTCGGCCTGCCCGCCGACGCGTTCGTCGTCGCGGTGCTCGGGCGGATCTCGGGCTGGAAGGGACAGGACGTGCTCGTGCGCGCGCTCGGCCAGGAGGCGCTCGTGAGCCGCCCGGAGGTCGTCGCGCTCGTGGCGGGCGAGCCCTGGCGCGGCGAGGAGCGCCACCTGCGAACCCTGCTCGAGACCGCGGCGCAGCTCGGGGTCACCTCGCGCGTGCACCACGTCGGCTTCCGTGACGACGTCGCGACGGTCTACGGCGCCGCCGACGTGGTCGCCGTGCCGTCCAAGCAGCCCGACCCGTTCCCGAACGCGGCGCTCGAGGCGCTTGCTGCCGGCTGCTGCGTGGTCGCCTCCGCGCACGGCGGGCTGCCCGAGCTCGTGCGCGACGGACAGACCGGCGTGCTGGTCGCGCCCGGGGACCCGGTTGCGCTCGCCGAAGCGCTCGGGCGGCTCCGCGATGCGCCGGAGCGCCGCGCCGCCCTGGGCGCGGGCGAGCGCGCGGACGTCGGTGCGCGCCTCACGCCCGCGCGGATGCTCGCCCAGGTGCAGGGCCTCTACGACGCCCTGGTGGCCGGGCGCTGAACGGCCCGAGCTCCGCTCGCCCGTCGCGCTCCTCAGCCTGCCGCTTCGGCCGCGAGGCCGAAGGCGGAGTCCAGCTCGGCCAGGCCGGGGGTATCGCCGTTGGCTGCGAACGCCGCGCGCAAGTCGGCGGGGCGCGCGATCCCGAAGCGGTGCCGCGCCACGTAGCGGCGCAGTGCCGCGTCGAAGCGCTGACGCCCCAGGGCGACCTCCAGCCTGATGAAGGCGCACTCACCCTGCCCGTAGACGACCGGGCCGTACTCCGCCGCGCGCGTGCGCCAGTAGCTCATGGGGCGGCCCGCCTCGCCTCCGCGCGCCGTCCGGCAGCCGCCGTCGCCGGTGCGCGATTCGGCAGCGTCGGGCATCTCGATCGCGCGTAAGGCCAGCCCGGTGGCGTAACTGGAAAGGCTCTCGTCCAGCCAAGGGTGCGCGTACTGGTCGTTGCCGACCAGGCCGTAGAACCACTGGTGGGCAACCTCGTGCACCACCGTGTACGCGGAGGTGCCGGTGAGCACGAGCTCGGGGTATTCCATCGCCAGATTCGAGTCGACGAGATCCAGCTCGCGCCCCGGGTAGGCGCCCCAGCGGTCGAAGAGGCGCATCGCGGTCACCGCGTCGCTCACCGCACGGCGGGCATGCAGCTCCTGCGTGTCCGGAAGTCGCCAGAAGCGCACGAGCACACCGCCGTGCTGCTGGGCGACCGGGCGGAACGGCCCGACGGCGAGCGCGAAGTCGCGGGCCAGCGCCGTGGAAGTCGTGGTGACGCGAGCGCCACGGCGTCGCTCGCCGGTCGTCTGGCCGGTCATCACCGCCCGCATCCGCCGTGGCGCGGTCACCGCGACGCGCCAGCGCGCGGCCGCGGAGTGGAAGCTCTCCGCCCGGTTGCCCACCCAGGGGCTGAGGTCGGGCCCGCCGGCATCGCGCACGGCCAGCACGGGGAGCGCGTTGGCGAAGGAGCTGGCGCCCCTGGCGCGGGCGAAGCGCTCATCCGGTCTGGCCGGCGCGACCAGGCGCAGGGCGAGCGTGATCGACGACCGGGCACCCGGTCGCAGCGGCCGGGACAGACGCGCCTCCAGCGCGGTGCATGACGCGGCGCTGCGCCCCGCTCGCGCCCCTGCCGCCAGCCGGACCGAGACCCCCCTGGTGAGACAACCCCGGGGGCCGTTGGCCCAGACGCGCAACCAGACCGAGCGCAGCGCGGTCGAGCCGTCGTTGATAAACGAGATGCGCTGCGTGCCCGAGACGGCGTGCGCGGCGGCATCGAAATCCAGGTCGAGATCGTAGCGCGGCTCGGCGGGAGCCGCGGACGCGGCGGGCGCGGCGGGCGCGCCGGCGAGCACCGTCAGCACGCCGAGAGCGGTGAGCAGGCGGTGCATCGTCCACCCCTCCCGCGTCGCGTCAGCCAAAGCCGGCGTTGGTCGCGTTGGCGCTGACCAGCACGGCGCCCACCGCCGAGACCAGACCGATCGTGGCCAGCGCCACGTACCCCGTCCAGTGCGGCAGCCGGCGCTTGTCGATCGCGATCAGCGCGAGGGCGCACAGCGCTCCCCCGACGAGGCCGCCGAGATGGCCGCCGATGGAGATGTTCAACCCCGGGATGAACGAGAACGCGAGGTTGAAGAGGATGAGCGGGGCGATCCCCGACGCGAAGGGGTCGATGCCGCGGGCGCGCATCTGGAAGAACGCGGCACCCATGAGGCCGAAGACCGCTCCCGAGGCGCCGACGGTCGTCTGGAGCGGCTCGAGCAGCAGCGCGCCGAACGAGCCGGCCAGCAGCGACGCGAAGTACAGCCCCGCGAAGCGCTTGGAGCCCAAGGGCCCCTCGAGCATCTGCCCGAGGACGTAGAGCAGGTACATGTTGAAGGCGACGTGGAGCAGGCCCGCGTGCAGGAAGCCACTGGTCACGAGCCGCCAGTACTCGCCGCCCGGGTCGATGGCCGGCCCGAAGAGGCCGAGCCTCGCGAAGAGCTGCGAGCCACCGCTCGAGCCGATCCCGAACTGCCCCGACCCCAGGAACAGCACCGCGTTGATCGCGATGAGCGCCACGGTGACCGTGGTGACCACCGTGTTCATCGAGCGCACCGTGTGGACCTTCGTGCGGTCCTTGGAGCACTCGGGGCAGCGCATGCCGACCGGCGTCGAGGTCATGCACTCCGTGCAGATCGGGCGCCCGCAGTTCGAGCACGAAACCGCCGTCTCCCGGCTCGGGTGCCGGTAGCAGACGGTCTCTTCGGTGACGGTGCCCATGATGCGAAGCGACGGTAGCAGCGGGGCTTCAAGCGCCCCTGAAGCGCCGCCCGCCGGTCAGGCGGGCGTCGCCGTGATGACGGGGTCGGTGGACGGTGCCAGCGCGCCGCCCGACTTCTCCGCCGTCACCAGGATCCGCTCGACGCCCGCGACCGACTCCTCGATCGCGACCTTCGCACGGCCGTCGGAGCGGACGTTGAAGAGCGTACGCGTCGGGTGGAGCTGGCCGTCACCGCGGTCGAACCAGACCTGATAGACCCGGCCCTCCGGCGGGCTCGGCATGTCGCTGAGCTGGAGCGAGGCACTGTCACCCGTCTGCGTCAGCTGCGCCTTGGCCGGGCCCGTCGCCCACGCCGCGAGCGTCTTGGTCTGCTCAGCGCCGCTGCCTTCCATGATCAGGCCTCCGACGACGCCCACACCGAGCAGCGCGCAAGCCAGCGCGCCGGCGAGCGCGGAGCGCCACGGGTTGGCCAAGGCGGCGGGCAGCCGGCGGCGGCGCGGCGCCTGGGGGGCGGAAAGGCGGTCGGCGGCGGGCCCGGCGGCGAGCAGCAGCTCGGCCTCGGCGTCGACGACGGCCATGATCCGCCGTCGCAGCGCGGCCGGCGGCGGGGTCTGCGGCGCGGCGATCGGCAGCGTGTCGACCACGAGGCGCAGGTCGTCGACCTCGGCGCGGCAGTGGTCGCACTCCGCGAGGTGCGTGACGTAGAAGCGGGACTCCTCGTCGCTGAGCGCACGAAGAACGTAGGCGCCCGCGTCTATCCCGCGATGGCAGCCGGAGGGCATGGCGCGGGACTCGCTCATCCCGCGGTCTCCGGTGCGAGGCCGCCGAGCTGCGCGCGCATCTTCTCGAGGCCGAGACGCATGCGACCCTTGACCGTTCCGATGGGGGTCTTGAGCATCGACGCGATCTCCGTGTGGGTGAACCCGCCGAAGTACGCGAGCTCGATGACCTTGCACTGCTCAGGTGGGAGCGTCGTCAGCGCCTCGCGGACCTCCCGGGCCTCGTCGCGGCGGGCCACCTCCACGTCGGTGCGGTCCTTGGCCTCGAAGCGCTCCTCGATGCCCTCGTCGCTGGCCCGCCGGCGGTCGTGCACGACCGAGCGGCGCAGCGCGTCGATCGCGCGGTTGTGGACGATGCCCAGGACCCACGTGCGCACGGAGCCGCGGCTGCGGTCGTAGCGGGCGTTCGAGCGCCAGAGGCTCAGGAACGCCTCCTGCACCACGTCCTCGGCACCGTTGCGCGAGCCCGTCATCCGGTAGGCCAGCGAGAACGCGGCCGTCGAATGGCGCTCGTAGACGATCTCGAACGCCACCGCCTCGCCGCGGCGTACGTACTGCATCAGATCCTCGTCGGCGAGAGCTCGGAGTGAGACACCATCCATTGCGATGTACTTCGCGTCGGTGGGGCTCGGCGGATCACCCGATGAGTCAGTGGCCATGTTGGTGTCCTTCAGCGATCGACGACGCGGCGTGCCTCGTCGGCCACCGCCCTGACGGTCTTTTCGACGTAGGCCAGCGGATCCCCGGCACTGGCGCGGCGTTTCTTGCGGCCCGCCCGCACCCGCACCACCACGAGCGCCGCGCTCGCGGCCCCGCCGATCGCCACCGCGGCGACCGGCCGCGCGACTCCGGGCCAGTTGCGTGGGTCGCGCATCGCGCCGAGCTCCCAGGCGTCGAGCTCGTCGGCCGCGATGTCGGTGAGGTTCTGCAGGGTCCGCTCGAAGCGCGCGGCGAAGTCCGCCGGCGGCTCGACGGGGCTGAGCGCCCGGCGCAGCAGGCCCTCGAACTCGCCGGGAAGCAGGGAGTCGCTCATCGGGTCAGGTGCCTGCCGGATCCGGGGTCTGCACGATGGTCTCGAGTTGCTTGATCGCCCGATGGATCAACACCTTGGTGGCGCCGTCGGTGCGCCCCATCGCCCGCGCGATCTCCCGGTTGTCCATGCCGAGGGCGAAACGCATGATCAGCGCCTCCCGCCGGTCGTCGGGAAGCCGGCTGACCCCCTCCAGGACCCGTGCGAGCTCGTCGCGCCCCTCCACGAGGTCCTCCGTCGTGTGGAGCGTCCGCAGCTGCGAGTCGTCGTCGATGTGGGTCTGGGGCTTGCGCGAGCGATCCCGGTAGAGGTTCGCCGCCAGGTTGTGCGCGATGCGGATCAGCCACGGACGCAGCGGCCGGCCGTCGCTCTCGGAGAGCGCCCGCTCGAAGTGGCGGTAGGCCTGCAGGAACGTCTGCTCCGTGAGGTCCTCCGCGTCGTGGTGATTGCCCACCCGGTAGTACGAGTAGGAGTAGACGTCCCGGAGGTGGGCCCTGTAGAGGTCCGAGAACTGCCGGTCGAGCTCTGCCTTGTCCACTCATCCAGAGCCTAAGAGGTTGTCCGGCTCGTCATCGACAGCCGCTCAGGCGGCACGGCGGTTGCGGCCGGCCGGGGTGGTGACGCCGCGGGCCCAGTCGGCCGGGCTGGTCGTGCCCTGCACCACGGCGGCGAGGCCCGCGGTGACGGGCGCCGTGACGCCGTCGGCGGCCAGGGCGGCGGCCAGGAGCGGGAGCGCGTGAAGGCTCTCGGCGGCCTGACCCAGGGCGGGCTCGATCTCCGCGCTCGGTATGCCGGCGCCGAGCAGCTCGCCCGCCCGGCGGTTGCGCGAGCCGTGGGCGACGACGGTGGCGACGAGATCGCCCGCACCCGCGAGGCCCGCGAAGGTCTCGGGCCGCCCGCCCCGCCGCTGGGCGAAGGCGGTGACCTCCGCGAAGACCTTGCCCGCGGCGGCGCCCGCGGCGTTCGGGCCGGCGACCGCGGCGGTCGCGGCGGCGAGGACGGCGGCGTTCTTCGCCGCGCCCGCCAGCTCGACGCCCGTCACGTCGGCCGAGCACTCGATGTCCAAGCCCGCCGCGGTGAGCACGTCGGCGAGCTGGCGCACCCAGCCGGCCTCCGCGCCGGCGACCACCAGCGAGGCGCCGTTGGCCAGCGCGTCGGCGGCGTGCCCCGGGCCGCCGAGGCAGGCGACGGCGCGGGCGCGGGTACGCGCGGCGACGTAGGCGCTCGGAAGCGCGATCGCGTCACCATCGGCCACGAGGCCCTTGGCGAGCACGAGCAGTCCGGCGCGTGCGGGGATGGAGCTGGCGTGCGCGGCCACCGCGGACGGCAGGCGGCGGCTCGGCACGGCGAGGACCACCAGATCGGCGGTGGGGAGATCGAGCTCGGCGCAACGGGCGACCGTGAGCTTCTCGGGCAAGGGCGTCCCGGGGAGGTACTGGGCGTTCTCGCCCGAGCGGCGGATGGCCTCCACCTGGTCGGGGGTCCGGCAGCCGAGCTGCACCTCGACCCCGGCCCGCGCCAGGGCGACGGCGACGCCCGTGCCCCACGAGCCCGCACCGACGACGACCGCGCGGCGGATGGGGGGCGTGCCGCCGAGCCACTCCCACTGCAGCGCGACGCAGGGCCAGATGCGCTCGGTCACCGCGGCGGCCAACTGCGGGCTCGCGGGCTCGACGCTCGGGAACCTGAGCGCGCGGCCCGCGCGCACGCGGACCTTGTGCGGACGGACGCGCCAGCCTCGGCGGACGGCCTCGGTCCCGATGATGGCCAGGGGAACCACGGGGACGCCCGTCTCCAGCGCGAGGCGACCGACGCCGCGCCGCGGCACTCCGAGCCCGCCCGGGCGCGTCCGGGTGCCTTCGGGGAAGACGAGCACCCCTTCACCCCGCCGGAGGATCGAGCGGGCCGTGGCCATCGCCTCCTGATCGCCGGAGCCGCGGTCGATCGGGAAGGCTCCGAGGTTGTTCAGGATCCAGGCGACGGCCGGCCTGGTGAACAGCTCGCGCTTGGCGACGAAGTAGATCGGCCGGCGAACCATGATCCCGATGATGAACGGGTCCAGGAATGAGCGGTGGTTGGCCGCGATGATGAAGCCGCCCTCGGCCGGGATGTGCTCGCGCCCGATGCGGCTGACCCGGAACCACCCGTGGAAGAACGGCTGCAGGACCGCACGGGCGAGCCAGTAGACGAGGGGATTGACCCCCTTGCGGTTCGTGCGGTCGAGGTAGCGGTCGTGCGGCACTGCCAGCGGTACCCCGGCTGCCTCCGACCGGTTACAGCCCCCCGGCGCAGGGCTTCGTCGCGGGCTGACACCGCGTCAGCCGGCGCGCCCCGACCGCGACTGCGACGGGTACGCTCCGAGGATGCCTGTCTCTCGCGCCGTCACCGCCCGGGGCGCCCTTGCAGGCGCCGTCGCCGCCACCGTCTGGGCCCTGCAGCAGCCGCTCGACCGGCGCCTCTTCGGTGTGCCCTACGACGACTGCGAGCTGCTCGGCAAGGCCGTCACCCGCGGACGCTGGGCGCTGCCGGTCGGCTGGGCGCTGCATGCGGCCAACGGGGCGCTCCTCGGGGCCGTGTACGCGAACGTCGCCCCGCGCGTCCCGTTGCCGTCGTGGGCGCGGGGGCCGGCGGTGGGGATGGCCGAGCACGCCGCCACCTGGCCGGCCACGGCGCTGGTGCCCGCGCTCCACCCGGCAGGCGCGGACTTCCCGAAGCTGTGGGGCTCCGGCCGGGCGCTCGCCCAGGCCACCTGGCGCCACGGGCTGTTCGGAGTGGTGCTCGGCGAGCTGGAGCGGCGGCTCAACGCCGAGCTCGAACCGGAGATTCCCGCCTACGAGGCCGTCGTGTCCCCGAACGGCCGCGGGACGCTCGAGCATGCGACGGTGGTCGGCCTGGCGGAGCCCGACGCCTGAACCACCCGGCGGGGTTGCGCCCCCACGCGCCCGGAGAGAGAAGCCCCATGCTTCGTCAAGGTCCCATTCCCCTCAGCCTCCACGCCGCGAGCGAGCCGCTTCTCGTGGCGCTGCTGATCGCCGCGCCGTTCCTCTTCACCTTCAGCGACGAGAGCGCTCCGACCGCGATCGCGATCATCGCCGGGCTCGTGATCCTCGTGGTCGCCATGAGCACCCGCTGGAAGCTCTCGCTGGTGAAGGTCATTCCCGTCGAGGTCCACGCGCTCCTCGACCTCGGCCTGGGTGCCTTTCTGATCGCCTCGCCGTTCATCTTCGGCTTCAGTGACGTGAGCGAGCCCACCGCGTTCTTCATCGTGTTCGGGATCGTGGAGATCCTCGCGACGATCGGAACCGCCTGGCGCGGCGACGTCGCGGCGCCGACGACCGCCCGGCCGTAGGCGCAGCGGCCCCGCCGCGGGGCCTCGCTACCGGCCGCGAAGCGCGTCGACGAGCGAGCCCGCGTCGAAGGACCCCGATATCGGCTGCGCCCCGGCGAAGAACGCGGGGGTCCCCGTGACGCCCGAGCGCTCACCCGACGCGACGTCGGCTGCGACCCTTGCGTGGTGCCTGCCCGCGTCGAGCTCGGCCTCGATGCGGGGCACGTCGAGCGCAAGCCGCCTGGCTGCCGCGAGCAGCGCGGGCGGCCCGAGCTCCCCGCGCAGGTCGAACAGCGCGTCGTGCATCTCCCAGAAGGCCCCCTGGGCGGCCGCGGCCTCCGCCGCGTAGGCGGCCTGCCGCGCGAGGGGGTGGCGCGCGTCGATCGGGAAGTGGCGGAAGACCAGGAGCAGATCGTCGCCGAGCCGCTTGCGCACCCGCGGGAGGATCGACTGCGCGGCCTGGCAGAAGGGGCACTCGAAGTCCGCGTACATCGTCAGGACGTGAGCTGCGTCGGGGCGGCCGAGAACGTGGTCGTCGGGCGACGGCGGGGGCTCCAGGAGGCCGGGCACCGCCCGATCGTAGTGCTGCGATTCGCAGCACCTGGTCTCCACTTAGAGTGGCGCTCCTTGGACGATCTCGAGTTCCTCCTGGTGCTGCTGCTCGGCGCGGCCGCCCTCGTGCGCCTGGCCGAACGCGCCCGGGTCCCGTACCCGATCGTGCTCGTGCTCGGGGGGCTGGCGGTCGGCTTCCTTCCCGGCCTGCCCGCCGTCGAGCTCGAGCCCGAGATCGTCTTTCTCGTCTTCCTGCCGCCGCTGCTGACCGCCGCCGGCTTCGCCGCCTCGCCACAGGCGCTGCGGGCCGAGGCGGGGCCGCTGGGGTTCTTGACCGTCGGCCTGGTGCTGCTGACGATGGGCGCGGTGGCCGTGGTGGCACACGCCGTCGTGCCCGGGCTGGGCTGGGAGGCGGCGTTCATCCTCGGCGCGGTCGTCGCGCCCACCGATCCCGTCGCGGCGGCCGCGTCCTTCAGCCGGATCGGTGTCCCCGAGCGGGTGAAGCTCCTCGTGGAGGGCGAGGCGATCATCAACGACGCGACCGCGCTGGTCATCTACCGCGTGGCGGTGGCCGCCGCGGTCACGGGGACCTTCTCCGCAGGAGACGCGGTGCTCGACTTCGTCGTCTCCGCCGCCGGCGGCCTCGCGGTCGGCCTCGCCGTCGGCGTGCTCGAGGTTCGCGTCCTCCGGCGCCTGGACGACACGGCCCTCTCGATCTTCCTCACCGTGCTGTTTCCCTACGGCGCCTACATCTCCGCCGAGCAGGCCGGCGCCTCCGGGGTCCTGGCGGCGGTCGTGACGGGGCTCTACCTCGGCTGGTTCGCGCACGACGCGTTCCAGGCCGACACGCGGCTGAGCGCCACCGCGTTCTGGGGCGTGCTCGACTTCGCCGCGAACGCGACCCTCTTCGTCCTGCTGGGCCTGCAGTTCCCCGCTCTCGCCGACGAGCTGCGACTCGAACTGTCGCTGGGTGGCCTCGTCGGCGCCGCGGCGCTCGTGAGCCTCACGGTCATCGGGGTGCGGCTGCTCGCCACGGCGCCGCCGATCCTGGGCGGCACCGCGCGGGAGCGGGTGGCGGTCGGCTGGAGCGGGATGCGCGGGGCGATCTCGCTGGCCGCCGCGCTGGCGGTCCCCACCACGGTGGAGGATCGCGAGGTGATCATCTTCATCACCTTCGTGGTGATTCTCGTGACGCTGGTCGGCCAGGGGCTGAGCCTCCCCGCCCTGCTCCGGGCGCTCGGCATCCACGGCCCGCGGCCCTGGTCGCCCGAGGAGGCGATCGCCCGGCTCGAGGCCGCGCAGACCGCGCTCGACCGCCTCGACGAGCTCGAGGACGAGGGAGCCGGCGAGGAGCAGCTGCGTCGCCTGCGCGAGCTCTATCGCGCCCGCTTCCGCCGCTGCCAGGCCGTCATCGGCGGGGACGGTTCGGCCTCCTCGGCCCACACCGAGACGCGTCTGCGCTACTCCGCGCTGCGCAAGGAGCTCATCGGCGTCGAACGTGGCGCGCTCGTCGACCTGCGCAACCGCGGACGGTTGCGCCCCGAGCTCCTGCGGGTCATCGAGCGCGACCTCGACCTGGAGGAGGCCCGGCTCGGGGCGGGGTGAGCCAGCCGAATCTCCGTAGCGCGATCAGGCGGGGTGCCCATGGGGCTTCGCAACTCGCAACGGCGAAACCGCCTCGCCCGTGACCCACCTGCCACCGGGCTTCTTGGTGAGAAGCCGGAGAGGGGGCTCGAACCCCTGACCTACGGTTTACAAAACCGTTGCTCTACCAGCTGAGCTACTCCGGCGTCGGCGAGAAGGGTAGGCCAGGCCTGAGCCGGCCGCCGCAAGGTCACGTGTCCGGCGAGCGCGCCCGCCGTGCAAACGACGGTTCCGCTGTGCCAATTCGCGGGACACCGAACGCGGCGGTCAACGACGTAGTTGTGTGTCGGGTCTGTGTTTGTCCCAGCTTGATCTGCGCAATGCAACGGGCATGACTTCCACGCAAGAGCAGGCTCAGGAGACTGCTGCCCAGGCGAAAGAAAAGGCCGGGCAGGCAGCTCAACAAGCACGCGAACGTGCACGCGAGCAGGTCGACCAGCGCAGCACGCAGGCGGGCGAGCGCGTCAGCGCCCAGGCCTCCGACGTGCGGTCCGTCGCCGGCGCGCTGCGCGATCAGGGACAAGACAAACCGGCACAGCTCGCCGAGCAGGCCGCCGACCGGGCGGAGAAGCTCGGGGGCTACCTGCAGGACGCTGACGCCGACCGGCTCCTGAGCGATCTCGAGGATCTCGGTCGGCGCCAGCCGATGGCCGTGATGTTCGGCGGCCTGGCGCTCGGCTTCGCGGCCTCGCGGTTCATCAAGGCTTCGAGCCAGGAGCGCTACGCGACGTCGCAGGGATCCCCGAGCACGCCGCCGCAGCCCCGCCCGGCGCTGGCGACCCCGGCACCCTGGCCGGCGGACGTGGGCACCCCGGTCGATCCGGTGACGAACTTCCCCGACCCCGTCGTCGAGCCCGAGCGCACGGACCCGCTGGCTCCCCGGCCCACGGACCCGCTGGCTCCCCGGCCGCCCTCGACGTTCCCCGCCGGAGGCCTCTGATGTCCGATCAGCTCGGCAACCGGGGCGACCCGCGCGGCACCTCCAGCCACGGTGACCTCCGCGAGGAGCCCATCGGAGAGCTGCTGAAGCGCCTCTCCAACGAGACGACGACGCTCGTCAAGATGGAGCTGGACCTCGCCAAGGCGGAGATGACCCAGAAGGGCAAGGATGCCGGCAAGGGCGCTGGCCTGCTCAGCGGCGGCGCCGTCGCGGGGCTCATGACCCTCGGGTCGCTGACCGCCTTTCTCATCCTGCTGCTCGACGGGGCGATGGCCAACTGGTTGGCCGCCCTGCTCGTGACGATCCTCTGGGCCGCCGTCGCCGGCGTCCTCGCCCTGCAGGGCAAGAACAAGCTGCAGGACGCCACTCCCCCCGCCCCTGAACAGACCATCGACACCGTGAAGGAGGACGTGCAATGGGCCAAGACCCAGAAGCCATCCGCCAGGACATAGAGCGCCAGCGAGACGAGATGTCCGAGACCATCGACGCGATCGGCTACAAGGCCGACGTGCCCTCTCGCACCAAGGAGGCGGTGTCGGACAAGGTCGACGCGGTCAAGGGCAAGGTCGGCATGGCCACGGGCAAGGTGTCCGAGAAGACGCCGAGCCCCGGTGACGTCAAGGGCGGCGCCAAGCAGGCCGTCGGCGTCGCGAAGGGCAACCCGCTGGGCCTGGCGATCGGCTCCGTGGCCGCGGGCTTCCTCGCCGGGATGCTGATCCCCGCGACGCAGAAGGAGCACGAGACGATCGGCCCGGTCTCCGACAAGGTGAAGGCCAACGTCGCCGACACCGCCCAGGAGGCGCTCGAGCACGGCAAGCAGGTCGCGCAGGAGACCGCCGGTGTCGCCCAGGAGGCCGCGCAATCGGCGGTCTCGGACATCAAGGAGACCGCGCAGCAGTCCGCGCAGGAGCACGGCCAGCAGGTCAAGGAGACCGCGCAGGAGAACGCGCAGGACACCGCGCAGCAGGCCAAGCAGGCCGCGCAGTCCGGCTCTCCGTCGGATCCGGCCGGCTCGCCTCCGGCCCCCCCCGTCGCTCCGACACGGAGCTTCTAGCTCTCAGGTCAGCCGCCTGGACCCGTCGCGCGCCCACCCGAGCGCGCGACGGCCGTGTCGGCGCGAACTGCTCGAGTCCCGCGTCAGCGGGAAGCGGACGAGCGGTTCTCCGCTCAGACCGGCATGGGCGCCGCCGCCGCCGCGGCGACGGCGCGCACCCGTCCGCAGAAGGCGTCGAGCGCATCGAGCGTGATGGCCTGGGGCCCGTCGCAGCGGGCCAGCGAGGGGTTGGGATGGCACTCCGCGATGAGGCCGTCCGCCCCGCAGGCGGCCGCGGCGAGCGCCAGCGGCTCGACGAGGGCGCGGCGCCCCGCGGCGTGCGACGGATCGACGATCACCGGCAGATGGGTGTGCTCCTTGAGCACCGTGACCGCCGCGAGGTCCAGACAGGCACGTGCCGGGGTGGCGTTCGCGTGGATGCCACGCTCGCAGAGCACCACCTGCGAGTTGCCCTCCGTGAGGATGTACTCCGCGGCCAGGAGGAAGTCGTCGACGGACGCGCCGAGCCCGCGCTTGAGCAGCACGGGAAGCCCCGCCCGGCCGATCTCCGTGAGCAGCGGGAAGTGCTGCATGTTGCGCGCTCCGACCTGGATGCAGTCCGCGTACTCGACCACGGCCTCGACCTCGCGCAGGTCGGTGAGCTCGGTCACCACGGGCAGCCCCGTCTCCTCGCGCGCGGCCGCGAGGATCTTGAGCCCGTCGAGGCCCAGGCCCTGAAACGCGTACGGGCTCGTGCGCGGCTTGAACGCGCCGCCGCGCAGCAGATCGGCGCCCGCCGCCGCGCACGCGCGCGCGGCGCTCAACGTCTGCTCGGTGCTCTCCACCGCGCAGGGTCCGAGGATGAGCCGGAAGCGCGCGTCGGGCCCGCCGAAGCCGACACCGCCGATCTCCACGGGGTGGGCGCGGTCGCCGTGGCGGTGCTTGTGGGCGAGCTTGTAGGGCGAGGAGACCGAGACGACGCGATCGACCCCCGGGTCCGCGTCGAGCTCGAGTGCCGCGATGTGGTCTCGGTCGGCGTCGATGACGCCGACGACGGTCTGCTCCGCGCCGTCGACGCGCTGCGCCCCCGCACCGGTCTGCTCGATGCGCAACAGGACCGCCTCGATCTGGGCGGCCGTGGCGTCCGGATGGAAGATGACGAGCATGCGCTCCAGCGTGGCACACCTCAGGGCGCCGGCGACGTCGTATCCGCCCGCCGCGCCGAGCGTCTGGTTCAGGCGGGAAGGCCGGCGCCGGCAGCGACCCGACGGGCGACGGCCGCCGCGGTCTCCGGGCGCAGCTCGGCCCACTCGAGCTTGCGTCCGAGCTTCGTCTCGATGCGGAGGACCGCGGTGCGCCGCCGCGGGCGGCGCGGTCTGTGCTCCACCCGGACGACGTCACGCCACTTGAGCGAGTGCACGCGGTGGGAGATGGCGTCGTCGAGGAGCCAGAGCAGGCGGCGGTCGGTCAGCACCAGGACGGCGCGCGGGCTCTTCCACGTCGCCGCCGGGGTGACGAGCTCGACCGCCTCGTGCTCTTGCAGCGCGGTCAGCAGCTCGCGCCCCAGGCTGCGGCGGAGGCTCTCGGGCAGCCAGTGGCCGGAGCGCTTCGGCGCCCCCGCCGGCGCGGGCCCGGCGGCTGACCTCACCGCGCCGGGGCCCGCGGACGTCCCCTGGCCGCGCCCGCGCAACAGATCGTGCGCCGCGTTGATCTCGGCCATCCGCCGCGCGGCCTCGGGTCCGTCGCCCGCGCGGTCGGGGTGCCAGCACTTGGCCGATGCCCGGTAGGCCGCGGCGATCTCCTCCGGGCCGGCGGAGCAGCGGAGGCCGAGGGTGGCAAACGGATCCACCCGCCCATTGTGCCGCCTCGTCGCGGACTCGAGCGCTGCGCTGCTCCCTGCTCGGTTCTGCTGAGAAAACTGCACCATCCACGGGGGGACGTGACAGAATTACGCACGATGTCACAGCGTCACGTGCGCTCCGAGGACGATCCGCTGCTCGACGCGGCCCACGCCTGCGTCATGGCCGTCGGCGTACGCCGCACGACGCTGACCGACGTCGCCCGCCGCGCGGGGGTCTCGCGAATGACGGTCTACCGGCGCTTCCCCGACGTGGCCGCGCTCATCCAGGCGCTCATGACCCGCGAGTTCTCCGGGGTGCTCGCCGACGCCGTCGCCGCCAACGCGGAGCTCGCGACGGTGCGTCAGCGCCTCGCCCAGAGCGCCACCGACGGCGTGGTGCGCCTCAGCGGTCACCCGCTCTTCCTTCGCCTGCTCGACGTCGATCCCGAGCTGCTGCTTCCCTACGTCGTGCAGCGCCACGGCGCCTTTCAGCACCTCGTGCTCGACGCCTTCGTCGCGCTGCTGGCCGAGGGCATGGAGGAGGGCTCGGTGCGCCGGACCGACCCCGCGGCGCTCGCCGCGGCGCTCGAGCTCTGCCTGCGCGGCTGGGTGCTGGCCGCCCGCGCCGACGACCCCGACGGCCTGCGCGTGCGCGCCACGGCCGAGCTTCGGCCGCTGCTGGAGGGAGCCCTGCGGTGAACCCCGATCTGGACGCCTCCCGCCGCACCCGCGAGCTCGAGCTCCTGGCCGGCGGCCACGAGGTCGACGTCCTGGTCGTCGGCGGCGGCATCACCGGCGTCGGTGTTGCGCTCGACGCCGCGTCGCGGGGGCTGAGCGTGGCGCTGGTGGAGCGCGGGGACCTCGCGAGCGGCACGAGCCGCTGGAGCTCCAAGCTCGTCCACGGCGGGCTTCGCTACCTCGCCAAGGGTGACGTCGGCGTCGCGTGGGAGTCGGCGACCGAGCGCGCCATCCTCGCCGACCGCACGGCGCCCCACCTCATCCGCGCGCTGCCGATGCTCGTCGCGCTGCTCCCGGAGGTGAGCGGGACGGCTGCCCGCCTGATCGCCACGGGGCTGCGCATGGGCGACGTCATGCGTCGCGCCGCCGGGACCAAGCCGACGCGCCTGCCGCGCACCCGCCGCGTCGAAGCCGCGGAAGCGCAGCGCTGGTTTCCTGCGCTCGACCCGTCGGGACTGCGCGGCGCGCTGCTCAGCTGGGACGGGCAGCTCGAGGACGACGCCCGCCTGGTCGTCGCGCTCGCTCGCACGGCCGCCGCGCACGGCGCCCTCGTGCTCGCTCACGTCCGCGCCGAGCGCCTGCACGCGGGCGGCGCGGAGGTCCGCGATGCGCTCGGCGGCGGCGCGTTCTCGCTGCGGGCGCGCCACGTCGTCAACGCGACGGGCGTGTGGGCGCAGACCCTGGCGCCCGAAGTGACGCTGCGGCCGTCGAAGGGCTCGCATCTGCTGATCGGCGCCCATCGCGTCGGCGATCCCCCGGCGGCGATCAACGTCCCGGTTCCCGGGCACTTCGGGCGCTTCGTCTTCGCGCTGCCCCGCCCCGACGGGCTCGTCCTGGTCGGCCTGACCGACGAGCTGCTCCCTCCGGGTGAGCTGCCCGACGTCCCCGGGGTGACCGCCGAGGAGGAGCGCTTCCTGCTCACGACGCTCAACGAGGCGCTCGAGACCGACCTGACCCCCGACGACGTCGTCGGCCGCTTCGCGGGCCTGCGGCCGCTGCTGGACAGCGGCCCCCGCGCTCCCGCGGACGTCTCGCGGCGTCACGCCGTGCTCGGCGACCCCATGGGCGGCGTGCTGACCGTCGTCGGGGGGAAGCTCACGACCTACCGCCGGATGGCCCAGGACGTCGTCGACGTGATCACGCGGCGCCCAGGCGCCGCCGCCACGCCGTGCCGGACGACGAGCCTCCCGGTGATCGGCGCGCAGGGCCCGGCGGTCCGGGTGCCCGGGATTCCCCCCCGCCTGACGCGCCGCTACGGCAGCGAGGCCCCGGCGGTCGCAGCGCTCGCCGACGGGCGGCCGGAGCTCTGGCAGCCCGTCGCCCCCGGACTCTCGGTGCTCGGGGTGGAGGTGCGCTGGGCCGTGGAGCGGGAGGGTGCGCTCACGGCGTCGGACGTGCTCGACGGCCGCACGCACCTCGGGCTCGTCCCGGCCTGGCGGGCCACCGCGCTGCCGGCCTTGGAGCGCCTCGCGCCCGAGGTGCTCCTCCCGGGAGTGGCCGCGTGAGCCGGCAGCGCTGGTGGGGCTGGGGCGTCGACGGGCACGACGGCCCGCTGCCCGCGGAGGGCGACGCGCTCCTGTCGCACGAGCTCGGGATCTCGTCCGACCGGCGCGGACCTCCGCCGCTCGAAGCGCTCAGGCTGCCGCGGCCGGCGCTCGCTCCGGGCGCGCGCTCCGCGCTCGAGGCCGTTGCCGGAAGCGCCTGGGTGCGCGACGACCCCTTCAGCCGCGTGTCGCACGCGGTCGGGCGCTCCTATCCCGACCTCGTGCGCCTGCGCAGCGGGACGCTGGCGACGGCGCCCGACGCGGTCGTCGAGCCCGGCACCGCCCAAGACGTGCTCGAAGTGCTGCGCGCCTGTGTCCGGCTCGACCTGGCGGTGGTGCCCTTCGGCGGCGGAACCAGCGTCGTCGGGGGCGTAGAGGCGCTCAGGGGAGAGCACACGGGGGTCATCGCGCTCGACACGGGACGCCTGACGGGGCTCGTGGACGTCGACGTGCGCTCCGGCCTGGCGACCCTGCGGGGGGGAACCTTCGGACCCGACGTCGAGGCGGAGCTGGGCTCGCACGGCCTCACGCTCGGCCACCAGCCGCAGTCCTTCGAGTTCTCGACCGTCGGCGGCTGGGTCGCGACGCGCTCGGCCGGCCAGGCGTCCACGGGCTACGGCCGCATCGACGACCTCGTCCAGGGATTACGGCTCGCGGCGCCGGCCGGCGAGATCGCCACGGGCGCGGGCCCCGGGACCGCCGCGGGACCGGACCTGCGCGAGCTGCTCGTCGGCTCGGAGGGAACGCTGGGGGTCATCACCGAGGCGACGCTCAGGGTTCGTCCTGCGCCCGGCGCCACGCGCTTCGAGGCCTTCGGCCTGCCGGGGTTCGCCGCGGGCACCGAGACGCTGCGCGCGCTCACCCAGGCCGGCATCGCGGCGACCGTCACGCGGCTCTCCGACGAAGAGGAGACCCGGGTGAATCTCGCGATGGCCGGCTCCGCGCGGGCGGTCGGAGCGCTGCGGGGCTACCTGCGCGCCCGCGGGCTGGACCGGCCCTGTCTGCTCGTGCTGGGCTGGGAGGGCACCGACGCCGCGGCCCTGCGCGCGCACCGGGAGGACGGCGTGCGGGTCCTGCGCGCCCACGGCGCGGTCGCAGTCGGCGCGAAGGTGGGCGCGGCCTGGGCGCGGAACCGCTACCGAGGAGCCTACGTCCGGGACGAGCTGCTCACCCGCGGTGTGCTCGTCGAGACGCTGGAGACCGCCGCGACCTGGACGAGGCTCCTGGAGACCTACCGCGCGGTCGGAGCCGCCCTGCGCGCGAGCCTCTCGGCGCGCGGCACTCCGGCGCTCGTGGGCTGCCACGTCTCGCACCTGTACGTCACGGGCGCGTCGCTGTACTTCACGTTCCTCGCGCGTCAGGAGGCGGGAGCCGAGCTCGAGCAGTGGCACGCCGCCAAGGCCGCTGCGGGAGACGCGATCGCCGCCGTGGGCGCGACGATCACCCACCACCACGGCGTCGGGCGCGACCACGCGCCCTGGCTGGAGGGCGAGGTGGGCGGGCTTGGGCTCACGCTGCTGCGCTCGGCCAAGAGCACCCTCGACCCCACGGGAATCATGAATCCGGGCAAGCTTCTGGACGCACCGCCCCTTCCGGGCATGCCGGACTCGACCGCTTGACTTAAGCCTGGATCCACCGATCATCGGGGATGAATCCCTGTCGTGGGCCCGGTCAGATGCCCGTTCGGGGCGCACCCTCAGGGTGAGCCCTTTGGGAAGCCCCGAACGGGCATATGGCCTCGGCCACGGCGGGGATTCGCCGCGAGAATCGGTGGATCCAGGTTAAGTCCTCCAGCCGTCGCCCGAGCGCTTGAGCACGACGTCGTGCTCGTGGCCGCCGGCGCCCACGACGCGATAGACCGCCTCGTCGGCGTCGATTCCCGGCCGGTCGATGACTTGCACGAGATGCAGCGCCGCGATGGGCTCGCCGGCGTGATGTCCGGCGCTCCAGGCGGTGCGAGCGGCCGCCTCCATCTGCGCCGCGTCCCAGCCGTTGTCGCCGGCATGCGCCTGGGCGAGGGCCTGGTTGGCCTGCTCGACCTCCGCCTTCAGCCGCGCCTCGCGCGCTCGGGCCGCGCGGCCGGAAGCCACGACTCCTCCCAGGACGAGCAGGGCGACGACGACCGCGATGACGATGAGGACGGTGGCGAGAAGATCCACGTCGGCGAGCCTAGAGCAGGACGTTGCGGCTCGTCAGGTGGACGCCGACCTTCCGCTTCACGCGCTGCAGGGCGTTGTCGACGGTCTTGGTGTCGCACTCCAGGCGCTCGCCGACCTGCTCGTAGGAGTAGCCATCGAGGTAGAGGGACAGGACGTGCGATTCGAGATCAGAGAGCGCGGAGGCGAGGCAGGCGACCAGCGACTTGAGCTCCTCGGTCGAGATCACCTGGTTCACCGGGTCGTTGACGGACGGTCCCGCGATGATCTCGTCGAGCGTCGGCTCGCCGTCGAACGCTGCGGCGGGCGTGGAGGAGAACGACACGTACTGGTTCAAGGGTGCGTGCTTGTTCCGCGTCGCCGTCTTGACGGCGGTGATGATCTGACGGGTGATGCAGAGCTCCGCGAAGTTGCGGAAGCTTGACTCGCGGTCGGTGCGGTAGTCGCGTACCGCTTTGTAGAGCCCGACGAGGCCTTCCTGGATCAGGTCGTCGGAGTCCCCGCCGGCGAGGAAGTAGGACGACGCCTTCAGACGGACGAAGCCGTAGTAGCGACGGACGATGCGGTCGTGCGCGGTGGGGTCACCCTGCTTGGCCAGGGCGATGAGGAAGTAATCCTCGACCTTTGGTTGAGCCAGAGCATGCGGGGAGAGACGGGCCACGAGCTTCCTTTCCTCCTGCAAAAGCAGGCGAGAGAGCTCAGTGGCGCACTCCTCCCCTGGCGCCATCTGAAGTTGGGCTCAAGCCGGCCGAACGCTGTACGTGAAGCTCGACTTGATGCTTATTGCTCGCAAAATAGCCGAGTGCGACTGAATGTCAAGCGCGCGCGCGTCGGCGCGACCGTTTTGCAAGGTCGCGTTCACCTCGCGGGAGGCTTCAGGCGCGCGCGCGAACGATCTCGTACACCAGCACCGCCGCCGCCGCGCTCACGTTCAGCGAGTCGATCCGGCCCCGCAGAGGCAGGGCGATGAGCTGGTCGCAGGCCGCCGCCACCCGGGGTCTGAGCCCCGTGCCCTCGGCGCCGAGCACGAGCGCGACGCCTCCCGAGTAGTCCGGCTGGGTCCAGGCCACCGCGCCCGAGCTCGCCGCCCCGTAGCACCAGATCCCCTTCGCCTTCGCCGCTTCGAGGAAGTCCGCGATGTTGCGAATCCGAGCGACCGCCAGATGTTCCACCGCCCCCGCACTGGCTTTGCAGACCGCCGGCGTCACCACGGCTGATCTGCGTTCTGGTATCACGACACCGGTCGCCCCGGCGCATTCTGCGGTGCGGCAGATGGCGCCGAGGTTCTGCACGTCCTGCACCTCGTCGAGGACGACGAGGAACGGATCCCGGCCCGCCAGCAGCCCTTCAGGGTCGGTGTAGGGGTACGGATCGGCCTGCGCACAGACGCCCTGGTGGCCGGTACTGCCACACCTCCGCTCGATCGCCGCCGGCGACGCGCACTCGGGGACGACTGGGCTCCCGCCGCCGGCCAGCCACGGTTCGCGGAGCGTGCGCTCCGTCGCCCAGATCCGGTGCACGCGGCGCTTCTGTCCCCGCAGCGCCTCGTGGACCGCGTTGCGTCCGTAGAGCAGATCACCCTCAGTGCTCGCGTCATTCTTGATCTCGATTCGCGCGCGGCTCGCTTTCGGCTGGGAAACTGTGGCGCGGCTCTCGGGGGAGCCCGCCGCCGACGGGCCGTCAGGAGCGGCGTCGGCCGGCGAACCCTGCTGCCCTCCCCCCGTCGGCGGTCGCCCGCGCCGCCGCGCCGGCCGGCGGCTCATGTGCGCCGCACGAGCTCGGGGCCGTCCGGACCGTCACGGACACTCCAGCCCGCCGCGGCGATCTCGTCGCGCAGGCGATCCGACGTGGCCCAGTCGCGTTGGTCGCGTGCGCTCGCGCGCGCACGCGCTAGCTCGTGCACCGCCTCCGGCGGGCCGTCGCCGCCGGTGGCCAGAAGCGTCTCGAGCCCCAGCACCTGCAGCATGTCGGCCAGGCCGTCGCGGCCGACCGCGCCGGCGGACCGGTTGGCCTCACTGACCCATGCGGCGACGACGGCGAGCGCCGTCGGCGTGTTGAAGTCGTCCGCGAGCGCGGAGAAGAAGCGCTCCTGCAGGTCGGCAGACCACGCCGGGGACGGTCCGCCGACGAGCCGCCGGGCCGCCTCGCGGATACGCCGCACGCGCCCGGCGGCGTCGGCCATCGTCGAGTCGTCGAACTGCAGGGGTTGGCGATAGTGCCCGCTCACGAAGAACGTGATGAGCGTGTCGCGATCGTGCGTGGCGAGCACCTCGGGCAGCCTGGCGATGTTTCCGAGCGACTTCGCCATCTTCTCGCCTCCCATCTGGAGCATCCCGTTGTGCATCCAGAGCCGGGCGAGCTCGGCACCGCGCCCGCAGCGCGTCTGCGCCGCCTCGTTCTCGTGGTGCGGGAACGCGAGGTCGATGCCCCCGCCATGGACGTCGAAGCCCACGCCCAGCAGCTCCTCGGCCATCGCGGAGCACTCGATGTGCCACCCCGGCCGCCCGTGGCCCCAAGGGGCCTCCCAGGCCGTGTCCTCTTCCGGCTTCGCCGCCTTCCAGAGCGCGAAGTCGAGCGGATCCTCCTTCAGCGACGCTCCTTCGACGTCTTCTCCCTGGTCCATCTGATCGACGTCCCGGCCGCTCAACTCGCCGTAATGGGGATCAGACCGCACCCGGAAGTACACATCGCCCTCCACGGCATAGGCGGCATCGCGCTCGAGCAACGCGCCGATCAGCGCGACGATTCCCGGGATGCTTCGCGATGCAAGCGGCTCATGATCCGGGCGGCCGAGGCCGAGCTCGTCCGTGTCGGCGACGTAGGCCGCGGTCATCTCGGCCGCGAGTTGCGCCGAGGGCATGCGGCGCACGCGGGCCGCCTCGTAGATCTTGTCGTTGACGTCGGTGACGTTGATCACGAGGGTGACGTCGTAGCCCTCGTGGGTGAGAAGGCGCTTGAGGAGCGAGAAGACGACGTACGGCCGCGCGTTGCCGACGTGGATGCGGTCGTAGACCGTCGGTCCGCAGGCGTAGATGCCGATGCGGCCGGGATCTCGGGGCTCCAGGACGGTCAGCTCGCCCGTGGCGGAATCGTGCAGGCGGATCGTGCGCATGGCGGCGTCAACGTACCGCGGCGGGCCTGCGCCAGGTCCTTCGTGCGGGGACTGCCGCGTATGAGCGTCGGGTTTGCGGGGCATCGGTCCGGGAGGCTCCGTAGGGTTCCTCGCATGCCCCGCTCTGCCACCGCGCTCGCCGAGATCGAGGCAGGCCTTCCGCACGCTGCCCACGCGTTACCTGGGTGCCGCCAAGGGCTTCGACGCGACCTACCACGTGCGCCTGGGCGACGTCGGACACACCTTCGAGGTGCGCTGTACCGAGGCGGCCGTGCGCGTCCGCAAGGGCACGACGCGACGGGAGCCCGACGTGGTGATCGCAACGGACGCCGGGACGTGGCTGCGCCTGCGCGCCGGGGAGCTCGCCGGCCTCGACGCGTTCCGCGAGCGGACGCTGTACGCGCGCGGTCGGATCGACCTCGCGCTCGCCTTCGAGGGCATGTTCCGGCTGCCCAACGGCCGCGACCCGATCATGCGCGTTCACGACGTGCGGCTGAAGGGCCGCCGGATCTCGACGCTCACGCTCGGCGACGGCCCCGACGTCGTGCTCATCCACGGGCTCGGCTCCGCGAAGACCTCCTTCTTCGACACGGCCGCTGCCCTGCGCCACGAGGGGTATCGCGTCCACGTGATCGATCTGCCGGGCTTCGGCTCGTCGAAGGGCTCGGCGACCGCGCCGTACTCCGCGCCGTGGTTCGCCGAAACCGTGATCGACTGGATGGACGCCCTCGGCGTCGACCGCACGCACGTCGTGGGCAACTCCATGGGCGGCCGGGTCGCGCTCGAGGTCGGCCTGCGGGCGCCCGAGCGGGTCGGGGGGCTCGTGCTGCTCTGTCCCGCCGTCGCGTTCGTCAAGCGCGGCCTGCATCCCCTCGTCCGCCTGCTGCGGCCCGAGCTCGGCCTGCTGCCCCACCGCATCGCACGGCCGGTGGTCGCCCGCCAGCTCTTCTCGATGTTCGCCGACCCCGACGCGCTGGACCCGAGCGTCGCCGACATAGCCGTCGACGAGTTCCAGATCACCTATGCCGCTGCCGGCGCACGACTGGCCTTTCTCCGGGCGGCGCGCAACCTCTACCTCGACGCGCCGTTCGGCCCGGACGGCTTCTACCCGCGCCTGGCCGGCCTCGAGCCGGAGGCGCTGTTCGTCTGGGGCACGCACGACCCGCTGATCCCCGCGGGCTTTGCGCGTCACGTGCGCCGGTGGCTGCCAGACGCACGACAGGTTCTCCTCGAGGGCTGCGGGCACGTGCCCCAGATCGAGCGCCCCGAGCGGACGCTGGAGCTGATCGTCGAGCACCTGCGCCGCGTGGGCTCTCCCGCCGGGGCGCCCGGACTCCGGCTCGTCGCCTGATCGCCCGAGCACTTCAGTGCACTTAGACTGCGGTCGGTGACGCGTCAGGCTGCCGGCAGCGCCAGGAGGTCGCCCACGGGGCCCGCGAGGACAGCGGCGAACGGCCACTCCCCCACCGAGCCCACCGCGCCGGCCGTGCGGCGGCACTCGCCCGCAGCGCTTCCCCGCCGGCTGGTCGAGACGCTGGCCGGTCAGATCGTCGGACACATCCCCAAGGCGGACCTCGACGAGCGCGACCCCGACTACATCCGCGAGAACCTCCCGCTGCTGTGGCTCGTGTCGAGCCTCTACTTTCGCGGGGAGGTCCGTGGCCTCGGCAACATCCCCGAGGACGGGCCCGTCCTGCTGGTGGGCAACCACTCGGGCGGCAACGTCACGCCCGACACGATGGTCTTCACGCTCGCGTTCTCGACGTACTTCGGCGTCGAGCGCCCGTTCTTCCAGCTCGCCCACAACCTGGTGCTGTCCGCCCCGGGGCTCGGCCGGCTGCGGAAGTTCGGGACCGTCGCCGCCTCGCACGAGAACGCCGAGCGCGCCCTCTCCACGGGCGCAGCGCTGCTCGTGTACCCCGGTGGCGATCGTGAGGCGCACCGGCCGAGCTGGGAAGGCAACCACGTCAACTTCGCTCGGCGCAAGGGCTGGGTCCGTCTCGCGGCCGCCCACGACGTGCCGATCGTCCCCGTGGTCGCCATCGGCGGGCAGGAGACGGCGCTCTTCCTCTCCCGCGGCGAGGGCCTCGCGAAGTTCCTGGGGCTGGACAGGGCCCTGCGGTTGAAGGTGCTGCCGATCTCGATCGCGCCGCCCTGGGGCTTGAACATCGGGGACTTCGGCGGCCACCTGCCGCTGCCGGCCAAGATCACCATCGAGGCGCTGCCGCCCGTCCACCTGCGGGAGGAGTTCGGGCCCGAGCCCGACGTCGACGAGGTCTACGACCACGTGACCGGCCTGATGCAGGACACGCTCGACGGGCTGGCGGCCGAGCGCCGCTTCTGGGTGATCGGCTGATGCGCCTCGAGACGACGGTCGACATCGCGGCGCCGCCCGAGGCGGTCTGGGCCTTCGTCTCCGACCCGGCCCGCGTGCTCCACTTCATGTCCGGCGTGACGCGGTGGGAGGTCGTCTCCGACCAGCCGACGGGCTGCGGTGCGCGTTACCGGACGCTCATGCGGGTCGGCTCGGCCGAAGTCGGCTCGCTCATCGAGGTCGTCGAGTTCGCCGAGAACTCAGAGCTGGCCTGGACCTCGCTGACCGGCATCGACCAGCGCGCGCGGTGGCGCCTGCGCGCCCGCGGCCTGGATGGGGAGCATCCCCACACCCACGTCGCCTTCCGCCTCTCCTACGGCGTGGCCGGCGCTGGTGTCTCGGGCTGGATCGCCGAGCGCCTCAGCGCGCCGCAGGTCCGCCAGAACCTGCGGCGGTCGCTGACGCAGCTCAAGCGTCAGGTCGAGCAGGAGCAGCTGCGCTCCGACGCCGCCGGGCGCCGGGAGCAGAAGCGCACCCGGGCGTCGTTCTCGAATCTTTAGGGCTCGGTACGCTCGGGGCGCGTGCCCCCCGCCCCGCTGGACATCCTGATCGTCGACGACGACGCACCGCTCCGCGACATGCTCATGCGCTCTTTCACGCGCGAGGGGCACCACACGATGGCGGTCGCCGACGGCGAGGAGGCGCTCGCCATGACGGAATCCGGGCGCTTCGACGTCGTCCTGCTCGACGTCGCGCTCGGACCCGGCCCGTCGGGCTACGACGTCTGCCGCACGATCCGCAGCCGTCGCGACGTGACGCCGATCATCATGCTCACCGCGCTGGACTCCGAGGCCGACGTCGTGCTCGGCCTCGAGGCGGGCGCGGACGACTACGTCACCAAGCCGTTCGGGCTGGCCGAGCTGCGCTCGCGCATCCGGGCGGTGATGCGCCGCGCCCACGGCCGCGTCGTCGAGGACGGCGTCCTGCGGATCGGCGCGGTGGCGCTCGATCGCCGCAATCGCTCCGTCGAGCGCGGAGGCGAGACCGTGAAGTTGACGTTCTCGGAGTTCGAGCTCGTCGCCTGCCTGATGGCGCGACCGGGCCGCCTGTTCAACCGCCAGGAGCTCCTGCGCGCGATCTGGGGCGACTCGGCCTACCGCGATCCGCGCGCGATCGACGTGCACATCCGCCACCTCCGCGAGAAGCTCGAGCAGGCCCCGGAGGATCCGAACCTCATCCTCACCGTCCGCGGCGCGGGCTACCGGTTCCGGGAGCCGTAGTGCGCCGGCGCGTACGGCGCCCGTTCGGCCTGCGATCACGGCTGCTGCTCGCGCTCGTGGCGACCGCGATGGCGACGCTGCTCGTGGCTGCGCTCGCGCTCTTCTCCCCGCTGCAGCAGCGCCTGCGCGAGCAGCAGGAGTCGGGACTGGAGGCGGCGGGCCGGACGGCGCGACCGCAGGTCGCAGCGGCGCTCCGGCGTGACCTGCGCGAAGCCGGCGCCGTCGCCCTGGAGACCTCCGACGCGCTGCGGGACATCCAGGCGCGGACCGGCGCGCAGGCCGCCGTGACCGACGTGACCGGGGACGTCATCGCGGGCTCCGTGCCGCTCGGCGACGACTTCGAGGACGTCAACGAGGTGCTCGCCACGAACAGCACGACGTCGACTCGCAGGGACGGTCGCCAGCGCATCGCGCTGCCGCTGGACGTCGAGCCCGTCGGCTTCAAGGAGCTGAAGAACCCCGGGTTCCCGTTCTACGTCCTCGTGCTGCGCCAGCCCGACACCCAGATCGCCAAGACCGTCTCGGAGGTGCGCCAGGCGTTCGCCACGGCGGCCGTGGTGGGGCTGGCGGTCGCCGTGCTGCTCGGGCTCTTTCTCACCACCACGCTCACCCGCCGCCTCGCGCGCCTGCGCGACGCGGCCGTGCAGATCACCACCGACGGGACGAGCGCTCCGACGCCGACCGACGACAACCCCGACGAGGTCGGCGACCTCGCGCGCGCGCTGGCGCGCATGCAGGAGGGGCTGCGCCGCCAGGAGGACGCGCGGCGCCAGTTCGTCGCGACGGCCTCCCACGAGCTGCGAACGCCGCTGACGTCGCTGGGCGGGAACCTCGAGCTGCTGGGAGAGGACCTCGCGGAAGCCGACTTCGACCGGGAGAACGCGCGGCGCCAGGTCGCCTCCGCCCAGGGCGAGATCCGCCGCCTGCGCAACCTCGCGACCGAGCTGCTGGACCTCTCGCGCCTGGACGCCGGGGTGGAGCTGCGCTCCGAACCCGTCGAGCTCGGGGAGGTCGCGCGCGCGGTCGCCGCGGAGTTCGCGCTGCAGGCGCACGAACGCCGGACGCTGCTCGAGGTGGTTCCGCCTCGCGGCCCCTGCTGGGCGCAGGGTGACCCGGACGCCGTCGCGCGCGTCGCGCGCATCCTCATCGACAACGCGCTGCGCTACACGCCGCCGAGCACGTCGGTGCGCGTGACGACGGGGTACGCGGGCGAGGGCGCCACCCTTGCGGTCGTCGACGACGGCCCCGGCGTCCCGCGAGAGGAACACGGGACGATCTTCGAACGCTTCCGTCGCGGTACCGCGACCCGCGGCGAGGGCGGCTTCGGCCTCGGCCTGGCCATCGGGCGCGAGCTCGCCGAGCGGCTCGACGGCAGCCTCCAGCTCGAGCCGGCCCGCGGCCGTGGCGCTCGCTTCGTGCTCACGCTGCCGATCGAGCTGCCGGCAGGCGGCTCGGGCGACGCGTGACGCTTCGTTCTGCTCGGCCCTTCCCGCTGACCGGGCACGCAGGCCCGCCAGCCGCGAGCGCCCAGCCGCCGGCGGACCGTGGCGCGGCGCCCCACTAGCTCCGGTTGAATGGATGCCCCGAACCGCGCTTGAGGGCACCTACACCACGAGCGCCAGCAGCGCTCAGCGCGCCTCGAGCGGCTCCTTCATCGCCTCGGTCTCCGGCGCGCGCTTGTACGGGTTGACGCTGTCGGCATCGGTCTCCTCCTCGTGGTAGACCGACTCGACGTTGACCGCCCAGATGTCGTGACCCGTGTCGTGGAGGCAGTTGTCCACGGCGCGCATCGCCGACAGCATGGAGTGGTCGGAGTTGTTGTAGCGGTGCAGGCCGTTGCGGCCGACCTGCTGGAAGCCCACCAGAGGGTCGAGCCACGTCCGGATCGTCTCGACGCGCTCGGCGTAGGTCTCGTCGTACATGGGGTAGGCGAGCGGCACCCGGGTCACGTAGCCGCGGCGCACCGCCTCCGGCTTGGCGAGCCCGAGCTGGGCGAGCTCCTTCGTGGCCAGGGCGACGAGGTCCTCGTCGGCCATGGTCCAGAGATCGTCGCCCTTGAAGGCGAAGTACTCCATGCCGATGCACGATGCGTCCGGGTCGGGAACCATCCAGGGGCTCCACGACCGGAAGTTCTGGATCCGGCCGACCTCGACGCCGTCCTCGTGGATGTAGATCCAGTTGTCCGGAAAGAGATCCTCGCCGTCGAGCACGAGCGAGACCGTGAGGAAGTCGCGATAGCGCAGCCCCTTGGCCGCCTCGACGACCGGCGGCGGCGGCGGCGGATCGGCGATGCCCGCCGTCGCGCGCAGCGGCAGCGAGGAGATCGTGTACGCCGGCTCGACACGCTCGCCGCCGGCGTGGACGGCGACGACGCGGCCGTCGACGGACTCGATGCGCTCGACAGGCGTCTGCAGGCGGACCTCGCCGCCCATCTCCTCGATGCGCTCGGTCATCATCTCCCACATCTGGCCCGGGCCGTAGCGGGGGTACTGGAACTTGTCGATCAGCGACTTGATCTTGTTGTCGCCGTTGCCGAAGAAGGCGGACCTCGCGGCGGAGTAGAAGGAGAGTCCCTTGATGCGCTGGGCCGCCCACTCCGCGCGCAGCTCGGTCGTGGAGACGCCCCACACCTTCTCGGTGTAGCCCTTGAAGAAGTGCGAGTACAGGCGCCACCCGAAGCGGTTGACGACCCACTCCTCGAGATTCTCCTCGTTGCCCTTCTTGCGCAGCGACGCCCGCAGGTAGGACATGCCGCAGAGGAAGAGCTCCCACGGGCCGAGCTTCTTGACGACGTCCATCCCGTCGAGCGGGTAGTCGAGGAACTTGCCCCGCCAGAAGATCCGCGACATGCGCGGACGCATCAGGAACTCGTCGCCCATGATCTCGAGCCAGAGGTCGTTGACTTCCTTGTTCTTCGTGAAGAAGCGGTGGCCTCCGAGGTCGAAGCGGAAGCCCTCGGGATCGACGATCGTCTTGGCGATGCCGCCCACCTGATCCTCGGCCTCGTAGACGACGACCTTCTTGCCGGCCTTCGCCAGGAGGTACGCCGCCGAGAGGCCGGCGGGACCGCCGCCGATGACCACGTAGGGCTTCGGGGTGCCGTCGCCGTCGGCGTAGTCCGCCGCGTCGTCGGAACGGGTGGTGAGCGTCATGGCCCCATCGTTGCCCGCGCGCGCGGCCCGCGCACGGACCTCTAACCCTCGCTAACAGACCCTAACGGCCTCAGCAGTCCTTCTCAGGGCGCCAACTCGAGCGCCCGGCGGGCGCGGCGCTCGGCCGCGAGGTCCCGTGGCGCGGCGGTCTTGCGGTAGAGCGTCGCGCGCACCCCGCGCGTCAGCGGCCGATTTCCGAACCGCGGCTGGGCGCCGATGCGAACGAGGTTCGGGTTCCGGTCGGCCTGGCGCTGCCACTGCGCCGAGCGCTTGCGCACCAGCTCGGTCCACGGCGCGCGCCAGCGCGAGCCGCGGACGATCGGATTGACGAGCACGAGCGTCTGCCCCGGCCGCAGCGACGACACGTAGGAGTCCAGGACCCGCGACGGCCGCGCCTCCCGCAGGCGCTCGAGTGCGTCGCGCCAGTCAAAGACGAGGGGGTCACGCACCAGGGAGATCGAATCCGCGTAGCGCAGTCCGTCCGGCAGGTAGTAATGCAGCACGGGCGTCTGCTCCGGGTGAACGGAGACGACGAGATCCCCCGGGTAGACGTCGGCCTTGATCTTCGCCGCGACGAGCCGCACGTTGCTCTTGCTCTCGAGCTCCTTGGTCCGCGGGTCCATCCACAGCACGCAGATGATCACCAGGGCGACGAGGCCGAGGCGCCCGGCGTGGGCGAGCCCGACGCCCGCGAGCAGCAGGACCGGACCGACGAAGACCGCGAAGTAGCGGACCGCGAACGCGGGAGAGACCTGCGACGCGGTCCAGGCGACCAGCAGGGCGGCGAGCGGGAGCACGATGAGCACCCAGGCTGTGGTGCGGCGCACGGATGCGGCGACCTCCGTGGGCTGCCCGACCACCGCGGCATCGCTTCCGCGGACCTTCACGATGGTCGCCAGCCCGGCGCCCGCCGCCAGCGCGAGCGCGAGCGGCACGGGCTCGCCGCCGAGGATCCCCGCGATCGGCCCGAACACGTCGCCGACGCTCGGGCGCCGGGACCACGGCGCCCCCGTGTGCAGCGCCTGGAAGTACAGCGATGGCAGCCACGGCGCGTAGAGCAGCGCCACGGTGCCGTAGGCGATGACGACGTCGCGCAGGAACGCCCGGCGGTCGCGGGCCGCGCGCCACGCGGGCACGAGCGCCGCCAGCGTTCCGACCGCGAGGAAGAGTCCCCAATTGTGGCAGTACATCAGCGCCGCGAGCGCGACGGAGAACAGCGGCAGGAACGCGCGGCGGCGGAAGACGAACACCCGGACGAGCGCCGCGGCGACCACCAGGGCCAGCAGGGAGACGAGCGCGTACATCCGCGTCTCTTGCGCGTAGTAGGTCAGGAACGGGTTGACCGCCGCGAGAATTGCTGCGAAGAGCCCCGCCCGGCGCCCGAAGGTCCCCGCTGCGGCCCAGTAGGCCACCGGAATCGCCACCAGAGCGAAGCCCAGCGACAGCACGTGGGTGGTGGCCTGGCCGTCGCCGAAGATCGACATCCAGACCCGCAGGAGCATGTAGTACAGCGGCGGCGAGCCGTCGAGCCGCAGCACGCCCGGGATGTCGAGGAAGCCGTGGGACGCGATGCCCACCGACAGCCCCTCGTCGATCCAGAACGGCGCGTGCAGCGCGGTGGTCCGCAGAAGCACGGAGACGAGCACGAGCCCGCCGAGCGCCAGGGCCACCGCGACGCCGACGGGCAGCGCCCGGACCGCCGGTCGCACGGGCAGGCGGACGGCGCGCGGCCGCCCGCGGTCGAGCGCGGGCGAGCTCATGCGCACGCTCCGAGCAGGCGCCAGCTGCCGTTGCGGGCGAGGGTCTCGAGCGGCCGGCCGGCGAGCGGCTCCAGCGACGGGACGGGGTCAGAGCCGCGGACCGTGCTCACCCGGAAGACGACCCCGGGCAGCTTGGGTTCGATCTCGATGAGGTTGGCGTGCACTCCGAGCTGCCAGGCGACGGTGGGCACGAGAAACACCCCGGTGGTCGCGCTCCCGCACGCCTTCAGCCGCTCCGCTCCGCCCGCGTCGGCAACGGAACGCTCGAGGTCGTCGAGGAGGCGCCCCTGGTAGCTCAGGTACTCGAGCATGCCGCGGGTCTTGCCCCAGTACGGCACGGTGAAGGTGAGCGCCGCGACCGCCGCCAGGGCGACGAGCGTGCGGGCCCCTGCTCCACGGAGCTCGCGCGCCGCCCACCCCGCGCCGACGCAGGCCACGACGACTGCGAGGGTGACGGGCATGACGAGGTAGCGCTGGTTGCCCGAGAAGCCGCGGGAGGTCATGTAGACGACGATCCCGAGCCAGGCCACGGCCATCGCCGCGAGCCCCGCGAGGGTGCGCGCCTTCCCGCCGGCGGCTGGGCGCCGCGCTGCCAGTCCGGCGAGAACGAGGCCGAAGCTGATCACGACGGGCAGCGTGATCATCGCTTGGGCGTCGCCGAGCACCGCGAGCACCGGGTTCTCGGACGGGGCGGGAGCGAACACGGTGGGCGCCTGCGCGCGATCGGACGCCCGGTTGAGGTTCCCCGAGCCCCAGAGCTCCGGGCCGAACCACAACACCGGCACCGACGCGAAGCCGGGGGCGACGAGCTTCAGCCGGGCGCGCTCGTGCCACACGAGCCACAGTCCGTAGAGCCCGAAGAACGGCCACGCCTCCGGACGCAGCAGTGCGGCGGCGAGGCCCAGGCCGAAGGCCTGCCGGTGCCTGCCCGCGAGGTGACGGTCGATCGCGCCCAGAACGGCCGCCGCCATCAGCCCCTCGGAGTTGCCGAGCGCGGCGTTCTTGAAGTACCAGGGCGCGAGCGTGAGCGCCCCGACCGCCGCCCCTCCCGCGACGGGGCCGCCGAGTCGCCGCGCGACGCGGAAGGCGAAGACGAGCCCGAGCAGCGCCCCGAGACGCGCCACGACGAGCCAGAGCGACGGGGCGGCGTCGCCGAAGAGGGCGAACGGAACCGTGAAGAGCGCGGGCAGCGGCTTCCACGACGGTCCGTCGGTGGTGACCAGGTCGAGCTGCGTGATCTCCCGGCCCCAGATGATCCACGCCCAGGGGTCGTAGGTCGGCGTGCTCGGCAGCAGCAGGCTGAGCGCCGCGAGCGCCAGACAGGCCGCGAAGGCTCGCACCCAGCCGCCTGTCGCGGTCGGCGCGGGGACGTCGAGTGGACGGGGTTCGAGCAGCATCGCGACGGGCCGAAGGTACCCCTTCGGACGGCGACCGCGAACGTGAACCGTGATTCACTGTTCAGGCATGGATCGTCGAGAGCGCCGCGCCGCCGCCCGGGAAGGCATTCTCGCCGCCGCCCACCGGCAGGTCGCCGAAGGCGGCTGCGCCGCGGCATCGGTCGCCGCCGTCGCGGCTCGCGCGGGGGTGGCCTCGGGATCGCTCTACCGACACTTCCCCTCCCGCGCCGAGCTTCTCGCCGAGGTCGTCGGCGATGCCCTGCGCGCCGAGCGCGCGCTGCTCGTCCGCGCCGTCGAGGGCCGGCCGCCCCGGGCCGCGCTGGCGGCGTGGGTGGCCACGGTGGTGCAGCGTGCGCTCCAGGCGCCGGGTCTCACGCAGGCGCTGCTCGACGAGCCTGCCGACCCCCCGGTCATCGCGGTGCGGCTGCGCGAGAGACGCGCGCAGGAGGCGACGCTGACGGCCGTCTTGGAGGAGGGAGCCCGCACCGGTGCCTGGCGGCCCGGCGACGCTGCCGCGCAGGCCTCGGCGATCACGGGGGCGCTGCGAGCTGCCGTGGTCGGTCCGGTCGCCGCCGCTCGTCTGGGCCCGCGGCCCGACCCCCGCGCCGAGATCGACAAGCTCGTGACGTTCGTCTCCGGCGCGGTCGGTGTGCCGCCGGACTGACCGGCGGCTCAGGCCTGCTCTCAGGTCACCGCCACCACGGTGACGACCGCGAGCGCCGCAACACCCTCCTCGCGCCCGACGAACCCGATGCGCTCGCCGGTCGAGGCCTTCACGTTGACCCCGGAGGCCGTGATCCCGAGTGCCGCGGCGAGGTTCGCGGCCATCGCCGCCTTGTGCGCGGACACCCTCGGCCGCTCCATCACGAGCGTCGCGTCGGCGTGCACCGGCGTCCAACCCGCCGTGACGCCGCGCGCGACGGCCTCACGTAGGAGGGCCAGCGAGTCGGCGTCGCGAAAGGCCGCGTCCGTGTCGGGGAAGTGCTCGCCGATGTCGCCGAGGCAGGCGGCGCCGAACAGCGCGTCAACCACGGCATGCGTGAGCACGTCGGCGTCCGAGTGCCCGTCCAGGCCGGAGTGGTGCTCGAGCGTGACGCCGCCGAGGATCAGCGGGCGTCCGGCGACGAGGCGGTGGGAGTCCCAGCCGACACCGGTCCGGCTGCTCATCCGACGGGCTCCAGGCGCAGCTCGCGACCCTCGAAGACGCCGAGCTCGGTGACGCCGAGGCGCTCGAGCTGCAAGACGGCATGCTCGTAGCCGTAGCCCACTGCCTCCGGCGTGTGCGCGTCGGACGAGAGCACGATCGGATTGCCCGCGTCGACGACCATCTCCAGGAACGGCCCGCTCGGGTAGAGCTCGTTGACGGGCTTGCGCAGCCCGGCGGTCGAGAGCTCGATCGCGATCCCCGAGGCGGCGATCCCCTCCATGGCGATCTCGTAGTAGAAGCGACGATCGCGCTCGGGCTCGGGACGCAGACGTCCCCAGTGCTTGACGAGATCCGGGTGCGCCAGGACGTCGAAGAGCCCGCAGGTCGCGGCCTCCGCAAGCCACTCGAAGTACGTGCGCCACACCCGGTCGGCGGAATCGGCGCGGGTCCACACGTCGTACTTGTCGTAGTCCAGCGCACCGTCTCCGAGGAAGTGGATCGAGCCGATGACATAGTCCCAGGGTCGGCCGTCGAGCAGGGCGGCCATGCGGTCCTCGCGACCCGGGATGAAGTCGGCCTCGATGCCGAGCTTGAGATCGGTCTCCTCCTTGACCCAGCCGCAGTAGTCGGTCAGGTCGTCGGTCGCGTTGTCGCGCCAGAGCTCGTGGTCCCAGACCTCCAGGGCGTCGGTGAAGCGGTAGACGTGCTCGGCGACCCCGAGCTCCGTGATGCCCTTCTCGGTCGCCGACTCGCGGTAGCGCTCCGCGTTCGGCGCGGTGAAGTACCTCGAGGCCGGCGTGTCGGGCCCGTCGGGCCGCAGGTGGACGTGGTAGTCGGTCAACACAGGACCGCGGATGATCCCAGGTCCCACCGACTGAGACGGCTCGAGGACCGTCGCGTACGGACTGTCACCGGTCGCGCAGGATGAGCTCGGCGAGGTGGAGGTCCTCCGGGGTGGTGACCTTGAAGTTCTGGGTCGTGGTGGGGACGAGCCGCACCGTGCCGCCCGCCGACTCGATGAGCGACGCGTCGTCGGTCGCGGCGGCCAGCGCCGCGTCGCCGGAGGCGAGCGCGCGCTCCAGCGCGTCGCGCCGGAACGCCTGTGGCGTCTGGATCGCCCACAGTCGCGTGCGGTCCAGCGTGCGCACCACCACCCCTCCGGCGCCCTCCTTGATCGTGTCGGCGACGGGCGCGGCGGCGATCGCGGCCTCGCAGCGGTCGCGGCGAAGCGCGTCGAGGCAGGCCTGGACGATCCCGGGAGTGAGCATCGGCCGGGCCGCGTCGTGAACGAGCACGCAGTCCGACGCGGGTGCAGCGTGCAGCGCGGCGCGCACGGAGTGCGAGCGCTCGGCGCCGCCCGGCACGCCGATCACCCCGGGGGGCGCGGCGACGCCCGCGGGCAGCGCCGCGACGATCTGCGTGATGTCGCCGACCGCCTGCAGCGCCGCGAGCGACCATTCGAGCAGCGGCCGCCCTGCGCAGGGGACGAGCGCCTTGGGCTGGGCGTGCCCGAGGCGCTCGCCCCGACCGGCGGCCACGAGGAGCGCGACCGCGGTCGGCACCGCCGGACGCTACCGCCGTTACTTCGCGGCCGACTCGGGGATCTTCGAGGCCGCGGAGGTGGTGAGGAGGTCGTCGAGGTAGACCTCGGACTCCTCCTCGCTCTTCTCCAGCGCGTACATCAGCTCGGACGCCAGGATCTTCTTCGCGCGGGTGTACATCTGCTTCTCGCCCGTCGAGAGGCCCTTCTCGTGCTCGCGGATGGCGAGGTTGCGCACGACCTCCGAGAGCTCGTAGATGTCGCCGGTCTTGATCTTGTCCCGGTTGTGCTTGAAGCGCCGGTTCCAGTTCTTGGGCATCTCGGAGAGATCGTCCCGCAGAACCGCCAGCACCTTCTTGACCATGTCCTCGTCGATGATGCGGCGCAGCCCCGCCAGCCCCGCGTTCTCGCACGGGACCATGACCGTCATGTCGTTGTGGAGGATCTTGATGGTCAGGTACTCGCGCTCGGCCCCGAACATCTTGCGCATCTCCTTCTTCATCACGACGCCGGCGCCGTGGTGCGGGTACACGACCTGGTCGCCGCATTCGAAGTCGATGTTCACGGGAATGGGCACGTCGAGGTCCTCGAGCGCGCTCAGATCAATATCCGTGTTTGAGATGGTGTCCTCCTTGGGGGTTGTTGCGGTCCTCATGCGACGTGTCCATCACGTCTGCAAGTAGCGGTCCACGAGGTTGATCTCCTGCAGGCGACGAAGGCCCTCGCGGATGTCCTTCGCCCGGAGCTCGCCCACGCCCTCGACCGTCTCGAGCTCCGCGTCGGTGGCCGCGAGCATCTCGTCGAGGCCCCCGAACTCCGTCACGATCTGCTGGACGACGAGCTTGGGAAGGCGGGGGATGCGTCCGAGGATGCGATAGCCCCTCGGCGAGACGGGATAGTCGAGCGTGTTGAGCTTGCGGTCGTACCCGACGAGCTCGGCCAGGCGGCCGAAGTCCAGGAGGTCCTGGTGAGGGAGACGGCCGACCTGGTCCAGCGCGGCGGCGAACGCCTCGTCGGAGTCTTCGGCCAGGTAGTCGTGCACGAGCGCCGCCTTGTCCGACGCGGTGCCGACCATCGTCTCCTCGAGCTGCATCTCGATGAGCCGGCCTTCCGTGCCGAGCTCGACGATGTAGCGCTCGATCTCGACCGCCATGCGCGTCACGAGCTCGGAGCGCTGGAGGACCGTGAGGACGTCGTGCAACGTCGCTCCGCCCTCGAACTCCAGGGCGGTCAGGCGGGTGGAGACCTGGTCGAGGCGGGTGCGGTACTTGTCGAGCGTGGCCAGTGCCTGGTTGGCCTTGGCCAGCACGACGGGGATGTCCTCGAGGATGTACTTCGCACCGTCCACGTAGAGCGAGACCACCTCGCGCCGCTGGGAGACCGCGATGACCAGCGCGTCGGTCTGCTTCGATACGCGCTCGGCGGTGCGGTGGCGCGTGCCGGTCTCGAGGGAGAGGATCGTCGGATCGGGCACGAGCTGCACGTTGGCCATCGTGATCTTCGTCGCGTTCGCGTTGAGCACGATGCCGCCGTCCATCTTGGCCACCTGGTACAGCAGGGCGGGCGTGTAGTCGATGTCGAGCTTGATCCCGCCGGAGAACAGGAACGACAGCTCGTCGGGATCGCCGATGGTGATCAGTCCGCCCGTCCTGGCGTGGACGATGTCGTCGATGCCCTCACGCAGCCCGGTGCCCGGCGCGACCATCTCGAGCGCCTTCACGAGGGACGGCTCCTGGCGGCTCTCGAGCTCCTGAGGACCACCTGATCGCTTCGCCATCAACAGTGATCCTACCAGGCGATCACACGATCTTTATCGCTGCTTCATCCCGGAGCGAGCTCGAACCACACGTGCGCGTCCGGGGCGGGCTGCGTCCCCCAGCGGCGCGCCAGCTTCTGCACCAGGAAGAGCCCCCACCCGGACGTGCCCGCGGGCCGGGGGCCCGGTTCCGCCGGCGCCACGAAGCCGCAGCCCTCGTCGTGAACCTCGACCCGTACGCAGCCCCTGCCGTTCTCGGCCACCACCAGGACCCGCGCGTCCGGCGACGCCCCCGCGTGGCGCACGGCGTTGGTGACCACCTCGGAGACGAGCAGCCTCAGGTTGGGAAGAAGTTCCTCGCCGACCTGCGGCGCCAGCGCGCCAAAGGCGTCGCGCGCCTCCGCGATGGAAGCCGGCTCGGCAGGGAGATCGAGGCGTAGGAGGTTCACCGCAATCAGGCGCATACCCCGCGAAGCGGACCCGAACCATGCCGTTGCTCATCGGCGGACAAGTTGCTTAGCAACGATGCGGCCGTCTGAGCGCCCGATCGGACGCAGAGGGCTCATCCTTTCGTTCAGCTTTGCCGATACCGCTTGAGTGATGCCTCAGCTGACCGTCAGGACGTCCGAGGATGCGGGAGCACTGCGGGTCGTCGCCCACGGCGACCTGGACCTCGCGACAGCCGGCCGCCTTGGGCGTGCGCTCGAGGAGGCGGAACGCCGCGCGTCCGGGAACTCCGTCGTCCTCGACCTCTCCGGCGTCGCCTTCATGGACTCGACCGGTCTGCAGGTACTCCTCGATGCCGACGTCCGCGCCGCGGGCGCCGCGCACGCGCTCGCCGTCGTCCCCGGGGACGGTGAGGCCCGCCGGGTGATCGAGATCGCCGATGCGCTCTCGCACCTCAGTGTCACCGAGGTCCTTCCGGGCTGACCGGCCGGCCGTGTGCGGGCGGAAGGCCACGGCCGGGGCACGCACCGCGCAGGGCGGCGTCCACCGAGCGACGGAGCCTCAGGCCGCCCGAGCGGCGCCGCCCGGAGCGCCGGCGAAGCCCGCCCGCAGCGCCTGGGGCAGCGTCGGCGCGCCGGCGGGATGGATGACGTCGTGCAGGCCGAACTTCGCCGCCTCGGACAGGCGGCGCTCCGCGTGGCCGACGGATCGCAGCTCGCCCGTCAGGCCCACCTCACCGAATGCGGCGACGGGGAGTTGCGCGCCCTCCCCGCCCAGGGGGATGCCCTTCTGGGCGCTCGCCACGGCCAAGGCCACCGCCAGGTCGGCACCGGGCTCGTCGATGCGCACCCCACCGACCACGTTGACGAAGACGTCGGCGGTTCCGCAGCCGATTCCGGCGTGGCGGCCGAGGACGGCGAGGACGAGCGCGAGGCGGTTGCGGTCGATGCCGTTGACGACGCGTCGCGGCGGCACGAGCTCCGACGGGGAGACGAGCGCCTGCACCTCGACGAGCAGCGGGCGGGTGCCTTCCATCGAGGCCAGGACGACGGAGCCGGGCTTGCGCGTCGCTTCGCCGACGAAGCGTGCGCTGGCGTCCAGCACCTCGACCAGCCCGTCGGAGCGCATCTCGAAGACCCCCGCCTCGTTCGTGGAGCCGAAGCGGTTCTTCAGGGCGCGCAGGGTCCGATAGGTCCGCTCCCGCTCTCCCTCGAACTGCAAGACGCAGTCGACGAGGTGCTCGAGCACCCGCGGCCCGGCCAGGGAGCCCTCCTTGGTGACGTGGCCGACGAGGATGACCGCGACCGACGCGGCCTTGGCGACCTGCATGATCCGGGCGGCGACCTCCCGAACCTGGCCGACCGACCCCGGCGCGCCGCCGAGCTCGGCCGCGTGGAGCGTCTGCACGGAGTCCACGACCATGACGTCGGGCTTGAGCGCCTCCATGGTGGCCAGCACCGCCTCCAGGTCGGTCTCGGCGACGACCGGCACGTCGAGCGCCCGGCAGGCGCTGCTCTCCAGGCGCTCCGCCCGCAACCGGATCTGCTGCGCGGACTCCTCCCCGGAGACGTAGAGCGTCGCGCGACCCGCGGCCGCGAGGTGGCCCATGGCCATGTTCGTCAGCGTCGACTTGCCGATGCCCGGGGAGCCGCCGAGCAGGACGAGCGAGCCCGGCACGATCCCGCCTCCGAGCACCCGGTCGAGCTCACCGATGCCGGTGGTCAGGCGCGGTACCCGGGCGGTGAGGACATCGCGGAGCGGCACGACCCGCGCCGCCGCCGCCCTGCCGGCTGCCGCACCGGCTCCGCCGCCCTTCCCCCCGCGCCCGCCGGCGGCGATCGCGCTCACGCGCTCCTCGCCGAGCGTGCTCCAGGCGCCGCAGCCCGGGCACTGCCCCATCCAGCGAGGCTCCGCCTGTCCGCAGTCCGAGCAGCGATAGGTCGTGGTGGGACGGGCCATGGGCTCACGAACCCTAGGTTCCAGGGCGGACGTCTCGCCCCCCGCCGACGCGCCCGTTCGCCATGGTGTCCGAGCGCCGCGGTGCGCCCGGTCGAAGCTCAGCTGGTCACGGCCACGAGGATCAGCAGCAGCACCGAAGCCACGATGGCGGCGACGGTCGCGCGGCGCAGGACGCGTTCCACCGCGCCACCGCAGGCCGCGCGCCGCCGTGCGACCACCGTCCCGACGAGGGTCGCGATCAGCATCAGTCCACCGAGATTGCCGGGGGCGGGGTTGCCTTGCAGCGGCAAGGTCATGACCAGGAACGTCAGCGCCGCCACCGCGAGGGTCTCAGCCCTGCCCGCGGTCGTTCCCGCCGTGCTCGCGGGGGTCTCCGCGCTGCCGGCGGCGGTCTCAGCCTCGCTCACGGCGCTCCGCGACCAGGACCGAAACCGCGTTGAGGCGTGCGAGCCGGTACCCGCGGGCGGTACGGAAGACGGGACGGAAGCGGCCGTCGGCGGCCAGCACGCGCAGCCACTGCCGCGAGCGAAGGTGAACCAGCCGCTGCCAGGCGATGTTGGGGGGGGACCCCTTGGGCCGCACGACGATGACCCGGCCGCCGGGCGGGACGCGGTCGAGCAGCGGCCTCAGGGTGGCCGCGCGGGTGGCGCGCAGGCGCGCGAGTGCGTCGCGCCAGTCCATGACCTGCGGGTCGGGCACGGTGCCCAACGTGCTCGCGTACCGGGGCGCGGCGCCGAGGTAGTAGCGCACGGCGGGCACGAGCTCGGGCAGGGTGACGAGCACGAGGTCGTTCGGCCGCGCGTGGACCTCTGAGCGCATGAGGCCTTGAGCCACGTTGCTCTTGTCCGAGATCGACGTGGGGACGGGCAGCCACGCGGGCACCGTGAAGACCAGGCACGCGATGCCCAGCCGCCCCGTCCGCGCCAGACCGGCACCGACCAGGAGGATCGCCGGGCCGACGCCGACCGCCATGTAGCGCGGCGCCCAGGTCTGCGTGAACCGACCCGCCGTCCACCCGACGAACAGGGTGACGACCAGCACGACCAACAGGACGAGCCCCACCGCCAAGCGCTGCGGGTGTCCTCGCCTTAGCTCCCCCGCGAAACCGGTGGTGGCCGCCAGGGTCAGCGGGCTCACGAGTGCTGCACCGAACACGTAGGCGAATGCCACGATGAGGTCTCCGTGGCCGGGAGCGATCGACCACGGCGCGGCGGTGCGCCCGACCTGGTAGGCCAGGCTGGGCAGCCATGGCGCGAACGCCACGGCCACCAGGCCGAAGGTGAGGGCGGCGTCGACGAGGACCCGGCGCCGTTGGGCGTGCGACGTGCGCAGCCACCAGCACGGCCCGACGGCGACCGCGCACCCCACCCCGAGGAAGATGCCCCAGCCGTGGGTGTAGAGCAGGAGCGTGAGGGCAGCCCCGAAGAGCGGGAGCATCCGTCGCCGGCCCAGCAGGAACGCATGGGCGAACGCGGCGCAGGCCACGAGCGACAGCAGCACCACCAGCGTGTACATCCGGGCCTGGCCGCTGTACTGGGTCACGTACGGGCTGACCGCGGCGGCGACCGCGCACAACCATCCGGCACGCGCGTCGAAGAGGCTGCGCCCGGCCCACCAGGCGACGGGGATGCACGCCAGGGCGAACAGCAGCGACAGCGCGTACGTCGCCGGCTCGGAGTCCCCGAACACCGCCATCCAGAGATGCAGAACCCCGTAGTACAGCGGCGGCGAGCCGTCCTGGCGCAGCAGCGACGGGATCTCGTCCAGGGGGTGCGAAGCGATGCCCACCGCGATGCCGTCGTCGATCCAGAAGCCCGCGTCGAACAGCGTCAGCCGCAGCCCGGCCGAGACCGCCAGAAGGACCACGGCCGCGACCCACGGAAGCGCAGGACTCGCGCGCCACTTCCTCGGGGTAGCGACGGGCGAAGGTACGGGACGCGCCTGCGGCGTCACGATCACCCCCGGCGAGGCGGCGACCTCCCGTCCTGCCGGACTGCCGAGAACCGCGGCGACGCGGGCGCGGACGTCGAAGCGCCGCGGGATCGACATGCGAGCATTCTTCCCCACGGCACGCCGCGGTGGTCGCAGTTCAGGTATTACGTTTCGCCGGCTGGGTCGCGGCTCGGACCGGGTCGCCCGTGTCACCCGCCCAGAAGCTTCTGCAGCGCTCCGAGCCCGCGGCCGGCCGCGGCGCTGACCATGCCGGCCGCCCAGTCGGGGAGGACCTTCGTCAGCTCGAGCTGCCTCGAGCGGGTCCGGGCCTGGTCGGAGAAGCGCCCGCGCGTACCCATGTCCTCCGCGCGCGGCGCGAAGAGGTAGTCCGGGCCGCCGTCGGGCTCGAGCTCGGCCTGCTGTCCGTCGAAGGCGGTCGTCGCCAGGAAGTGGTCGCCCGCGGTCGGCACGAGCGCGTTGCCGATGATCACCGCGGGCGTCGAGGCTCCGACCCAGACCTCGCGGCGCTTGTGCTCGGACGCCCACACGATCGCGTCGGCTCCGACCTCGGGCTCGTAGATCGGCGCCACCGGCATGGGGTGCTTGGCCATCCGGTTGCGCACCTGGGAGAACTGCGGCGTGTTCAGCGCGGGCATCTGCACCATCGTCAGGTGGACCCGGGAGCCGTCGTGGAGCAGCTCGCAGCGCACGGACTCGGTGAAGCCCTGGATCGCGTGCTTGCAGCCGCAGTACGCGGACTGAAGCGGGATTCCTCGGTAGGCCAGCGACGAGCCGACCTGTACGAGGACGCCCGCGTCGCGGGGTACCATGCGCTTGAGCGCCGCGCGGCTGCCGTTGACAAACCCGAGGAAGGTGACGTCGGTGATCCGCTGGAACTCCTCGGCCTCCATCTCGAGGAACCGCGAGAGCGAGCCGACCATCGCGTTGTTGACCCACACGTCGATCGGGCCGAGCTCGGCCTCGACCTGCGTCGCGGCCGCATCGACCTCCGCCGCGTCTGCCACGTCGCAGGGCAGCACCAGCGCCTGCCCCCCGCGCGCGCGAACCTCCTCGGCGGCGCCTGCCAGACCCTGCTCGCCGCGAGCGAGGATCGCGACGCGATCGCCGCGGCTCGCGAACGCATGGGCGATGGCGCGGCCGAGGCCGGCGCTCGCTCCCGTGACGACGACGGTCTTGGCCATGCGCTCAACCTCTCCGGGTCCGTGCTTGGGCAACCAGAGCTCGGCGCGTTCAGAGTTCGAGGGCCCGCTCGACGTCTGCCACGAGGTCGGCCGTGTCCTCCACCCCGCACGAGAAGCGGACGAAGCCCGGCGCCACGGCGTCGGTCCCCCACCGCACGCGCCGTTCCGCGCTGGAGTGCACCCCGCCGAAGGACGTCGCGTCGGCCACGAGCTCGCAGGCCGCCAGGAAGGCCTCCGCGCGCTCCTCGGACGCAAGCGTGAAGCACAGGACGCCGCCCATGGACGGCCAGCGTACGTCGGCGGCCACGTCGCCGCGCCCGGACAGGAGCTCATAGAGCGCCTGCGCGTTGGCCTGCTGACGCTCGACGCGCACCCCCAGCGTCGCGAGCGAGCGGTGCGCCAGCCACGTCTCGAACGGGCCGGGAATCGCGCCGTGCAGCCCCCGCCAGTCGAGCAGGGGCGCGAGCGTCTCGGCGTCGCGTGCCGCGACGTGGCCGAGGATGAGGTCGGAGTGGCCCGTCAGCGCCTTGGCGCCGCTGACCACGACGAGGTCGGCGCCGAGCCCGAGGGGACGCTGGAGGTACGGCGTGGCGAGCGTGTTGTCGACGACGAGCCGCGCGCCGCTCGCGTGCGCGTCAGCCGCGAGGGCCGCGATGTCGAGCACCGTCAGGCCCGGGTTCGCAGGCGTCTCGATCCACGCGAGGTCCGCGCCGGGCAAGGCGGAGCGGATCGCCGTCATCTCGGAGGCCACCAGGCGCACCTCGACCCCCCGCGGCTCGAGGTGCTCCGTGGCGATCCGGCGCACACCGGGGTAGGCGTCGTCCGGCGCGACCAGCACGTCCCCGGGAGCGAGCAGGGCGAGCAGCACCGCGCTCGTGGCGGCCATGCCGGAGGCGAACGCGAGCGCCGCGCCGCCCTCGAGCTCCCCGAGCGCCTGCTCGTACAGGGCGTACGTCGGATTCTCGTAGCGGCCGTATCCCGCGGGCACGCCGGGGCCGGCCAGGTGGAACGGCGCCGCGAAGGTCGGGCCGGGAAGGAACGGCTCGCCGTCCCGCGCCGGCGGAAGCCCGGCGTGCACCGCACGCGTGCCCGGACGGCGCTCCGCGGGCCCGTTCACCCCGCGCGCCCGCCGTCGTGGAACCCGCCGTCGCGGTGCGAGCGGTCACAGAACGGCTTGGTGTTCGACAGCCCGCAGCGACACAGCGCGACCGGGCCGTCGGGCAGCGCGAACGGCGTCCCGTCGGCGTCGACGACGGTTACCGGGCCGGTGATCTTCAGCGGCCCGTCGGCGCGGACCTTGATGACGACATCTCCATCGGGCACCCGCCCATCGTGGCACGGCGCCCGCTCCGATCACGATGTTCGCCGGTGCGGTGCCGGGTAGGAGCCCGACCATGCGCGAAGCTCGGACGACCTCGGCCGACGGTTCCTACTGGCTGGCCACGACGCCGGACGCCTCGTCGCACCCTCCCCTGGAGGCCGGCGTCAGCGCCGAGGTGGCCGTGCTCGGCGGCGGGCTCGCCGGCGTGACCACCGCCCTGCTCCTGGCGCGGGCCGGCGTGGACGTCGTGCTCGTCGAGGCAGGCATCATCGGCAGCGGCGTGTCCGGCACGACCACCGCCAAGGTCACGAGCGCGCACGGCTCGTGCTACCAGCCGCTGACCGCGCGGATCAGCGCCGAGACCGCGCGGTGCTACGGGACCGCGAACGAGCGCGCCCTGGCCTGGATGCGCGAGCTCGTGACCACCGAGAACCTGGACTGCGACTGGGAGGAGCGCGACGCGTGGACCTACACGACCGACCCCTCCCTGGCGAGCGGCATCGCCGAGGAGGCGGCCGCCTCGATCGACGCGGGGCTCCCGGCCACGCTGCGGGACCGCGCACCGCTGCCGTTCGACACCGCGGCGGCCGTGCAGGTGACCGGCCAGGCCCAGTGCCACGCTCGCCGGTACGTCCTCGGCCTGGCCGAGCTGGCGGTCCGGGCGGGTGTGCGCATCCGCGAGCAGACACGGGCGACCGGCGTGAGCTCCGGCTCGCCGTGCCGCATCGCCACCGAGCGCGGCGACCTGCACGCCGACCGCGTCGTGGTGGCCACGCACTACCCGATCCTCGACCGTGGGCTGTTCTTCGCCCGCCTGTCGACCAGCCGGTCCTACTGCGTGGCCGCCCGCGTGAAGGGGCCCGTCCCGGAGGACATGTACTACGCGATCGACACGCCGTCGCGGTCGCTGCGCACGATCCCGCTTGCCGACGGGGGTCGGGGGCTGATCGCCGGCGGCGACGGGCACGAGACCGGCAAGGACCCTGATGCGGGCGGGCACTACCGCAACCTCTGGGACTGGACGCGCGAGCACTTCGACGTCGAGCCGCACGCGGAATACCGCTGGTCTGCCCAGGACGACACCGCGGTCGACGGCATCCCGTACGCCGGTGCGCTGCATCCGCGCACCGACCGGCTGTACGTGATCACCGGACTGCGCAAGTGGGGCTTCACGAACGGAACGGCCGCCGCGCACGTCGTGGCCGACGCGATCACCGGCCGGGAGAACCCCTCCGCGGGGCTCCTGGATCCCCAGCGGATGCACGTGCGCGCGTCCGCCGCAGCGCTCCTGAAGGAGAACGCCTCGGTGGTCAAGCGCTTCGTCGGCGACCGGATCGCCAATCGCCGCGACGGCGACGCCTCGTCGCTCGGTCGCGGGGAGGGCGCCGTGGTCACCGTCGCCGAAGGCCGCCGCGCGGCGACGTACCGCGACGGCGACGGCGCCCTGCACGCCGTCTCGCCCACGTGCACCCACATGGGCTGCGAGGTGCGCTTCAACCCCGCCGAACGCTCCTGGGACTGCCCGTGTCACGGCTCGCGCTACGACGTCGACGGCCACGTCCTGGAAGGCCCGGCGGTCAAGCGGCTGGCCCCCGTGGACGTCCCCGGCGAAGCGGACGACGGCGCGGGCGGCCCGCGCTGAGTCGGGTCGTACCGCTACGCCCGGCGCTGCTCCACGAGGGCCTCGAGGTGGCCGAGCACCGCGGGTGCCTGCTTGCACAGGCGCTTGACGTCCCAGCGGTCGAGCGCCACGAGGAGCATCGGCGAGGTCGCCCTCACCGTCGCGTTGCGCGTTCGCCGCTCGAGCACGCCGATCTCACCGAGGACGTCGCCCGGGCCGAGATCGGCGAGATGCCGGCCGCCGCGGGTGACCTCCGCGGTCCCCTCCTCGATGGCGAGCAGGTCGTAGGAGTAGTCGCCCTGGCGCACGAGCTCCTTGCCTGCAGGCACCGAGACCTCGGAGGCGAGCTTGGCGATGATGCTCGTCGCGTCAGGGTCCACGTCGGCGAAGACCGGGATCTTCTTCAGGCGGTCAGCGTCCATGGGTCGCATCGTGCCCGATCGCGACGCGGGCGTGCGAGCGAGCGGTCACACGCCGACCCATGACAGCGAGGGCGGCCCGCAGGCCGCCCTCGTCCGCCTCGGGATGTGGCGGCGCTACGCGTCCTTGGCCGTGTCGTTCTCGGCGTCCGCGGTACCCGAACCGGCTTCGAGCTCGGCGGGGGCGTCACCGCCGCCCACCGCGGCCGGAACCTTGGGCTGGATGACCGAGAGGCTGACCTCGGGCTCGCCGTCCTCCGGCGTGGGATTCTTGTCGACCATCACCGTGCCGCCCGGGGGCAGCTCCGCGCGCAGCACGAAGTCCGCGAGCGGGTCCTCGATGTACCGCTGGATGGCGCGGCGGAGCGGTCGGGCGCCCATCGCCGGGTCCCAGCCCTTGTCGACCAGCAGGTCCTTCGCCTCGTCGGTGAGCTCGAGCTGCAGCTCCCGCTCGGCGAGCGACTCGCGGATCCGGCGCAGGAGCAGGTCGACGATCGTCTTGATCTCGTCCTTCTGCAGCTTGTGGAACACGATGACGTCGTCGATGCGGTTGAGGAACTCGGGCCGGAAGACCTTCTTGAGCTCACCCATGACGCGGCTCTTCATGTCGTCGTAGGTCATGCCGTGCTCATCGTCGCCGAGCGAGAAGCCGAGCGGGGTGTTCCGCGCGATCTCCGAGGCACCGATGTTCGACGTCATGATCACGATCGCGTGGCGGAAGTCCACCGTGCGGCCCTGGGAGTCGGTCAGCCGGCCGTCCTCCAGGATCTGCAGCAGGATGTTGAACACATCCGGGTGCGCCTTCTCGATCTCGTCGAGCAGGAGCACGCAGTACGGCTTGCGCCGTACTGCCTCGGTGAGCTGGCCGCCCTCGTCGTAGCCGATGTAGCCGGGGGGCGAGCCGACCAGCCGGGACACGGCGTGCTTCTCCATGTACTCCGACATGTCGATGCGGATCATGTTTTCCTCCTCGCCGAAGAGGAACTCGGCGAGGGTGCGGGCCAGCTCGGTCTTGCCGACGCCCGACGGCCCGAGGAACACGAAGGACCCCGTGGGGCGCTTGGGATCCTTCAGCCCGGCACGGGAGCGGCGGATCGCCTTCGAGATGACCTCCACGGCGGCGTGCTGGCCGATGACGCGCTTGTGCAGCTCGTCCTCCATGCGCATCAGCTTGGCCGTCTCGGCCTCGGTCAGCTTGAAGACCGGGATGCCGGTCCACATGGAGACGATGTCGGCGATCTCCTCCTCGCCGATCGACGGGCGGTCCTGCGCGTCGGCCTCGCCGGACTCCCACTGCTCCTCGAGCTCGCGCTTCTTGTTCGTGAACTGGCGCTCCTTGTCGCGGAGGTTCGCGGCCTTCTCGAACTCCTGCGACTCGATCGCGTTCTCCTTCGCGCGCCGCGTCTCCTCGATCTCCTCCTCGAGCTCCCGGTAGACGGGCGGAGAGGTCATCGATTTGATGCGCATGCGCGACGCGGCCTCGTCGATGAGGTCGATGGCCTTGTCGGGCAGCTGCCGGTCGGCGATGTAACGGTCGGCGAGCTCCGCCGAGGCCTCGAGCGCCTCGTCGGTGATGTCGATCTTGTGGTGCTGCTCGTAGCGGTCGCGCAGGCCCTTGAGGATCTGCACGGTCTCCTCGATCGAGGGCGGTTCGACACGGATCTGCTGGAAGCGCCGCTCGAGCGCCGAATCGCGCTCCAGGTACTTGCGGAACTCGTCCAAGGTCGTCGCGCCGATCGTCTGCAACTCGCCGCGCGCCAGGGCCGGCTTGAGGATCGAAGCGGCGTCGATCGCGCCCTCGGCGGCGCCCGCGCCGACGAGGTTGTGGATCTCGTCGATGAACAGGATGATGTCGCCGCGCTGGGTGATCTCCTTCATCACCTTCTTCAGGCGCTCCTCGAACTCACCGCGGTACTTCGAGCCGGCGACGAGGGCGGCCAGGTCCAGCGTGTAGATCTGCTTGCCCTTCAGCAGCTCGGGCACGTCGGCGTTGGTGATCCGCTGGGCGAGCCCCTCGACGACCGCCGTCTTGCCCACGCCGGGCTCGCCGATGAGGATCGGGTTGTTCTTGGTGCGGCGCGAGAGGATCTGCATGATCCGCTCGATCTCGTTCTCACGACCCACGACGGGGTCGAGCTTGCCCTCCGCGGCGAGCTTCGTGAGGTTGCGGCCGAACTGGTCGAGCAGCTTGGAGGACTTCTTGCCCTCACCGGACTGCCCCGAGCCCGCGCCCGCGCCGGAGGCGCCCGAGCCCGACGCGCCGGACTGGCCGCCCGAGCGGCGTCCACCGGGGCCGGAGAGCATGCGGATGACCTCGTTGCGGATCTTCTCCGAGTCGGCGTCGAAGTCCAGGAGGATGCGGGCGGCGACGCCCTCGTTCTCCCGGACCAGTCCGAGCAGGATGTGCTCCGTGCCGATGTAGTTGTGACCGAGGCTCAGCGCCTCGCGGAGCGCGAGCTCCAAGACCTTCTTCGCGCGCGGCGTGAAGGGGATCTGGCCCGAGGTGACCTCCTCGCCCGACCCGACGATGCGCACGACCTGCGCTCGCACGCGTTCGACGGTGATCTCAAGGCTCTCGAGGACGCGGGCGGCAAGACCCTCCTCCTCGCGCAACAGACCGAGGAGGATGTGCTCCGTCCCGATGTAGTTGTGCTTGAGCGTACGCGCCTCTTCCTGCGCGAGAACGACGACCTGACGGGCGCGCTCGGTGAATCGCTCGAACATGACTGCTGGTCCTTCCTGTCGGCACCCGGTGGAGTGCCAGCGGTGGGGTCGCTCTAGGTCTCAGGTCTCAGTCTCGTGTGCCGGGTCGCCGAAGCGCCCGTCTCACTCAGTCCTTCGGCTCACGAGGGCCTTTGGATGAGTGATGCGGGTCGATCGGCGGGCATGACTCATGCTACCAACGCATTCTTGCGTCCCCGGCCAGGACCGTGGACAAACTCTCGGTGCTCGCGAAGGCCCCGCCGGCGCGCGCGATGGCGCCCGCCGTGACGCGTCCCACGTGGCTGCGGGCCGGATCGGAGCGGGCGTCAGGGCTCCCGTGACCCGCGCAGGGTGACGACCTCTCTGGCCGCCTCGCCGTCGCACCGTGCGGTGGTCGTGACGAACAGGTCGATGCGCTTGGCCACTTGGCGCCCGCGCACGTCCTCGACTGCCGTCGCGCGCAGCGCGAGCCGCTCGCGCGCCGCCACGGGGCGGTCGGGGAAGCACTCGGCCCGACTCGCGCTCGCGCCGAGATACGTCCGCTCGCGACCGGGGTCGGCCTCGAGCGTGTACCGCTTGGAGCCCCCGGACTTCAAACCCATGCGCAGCGCGACCGAGCACGTGCCGCCCGAGCAGGTGGTGGTCGCGTTCGACGGCTCGAAGTAGTACGCGAAGCGCGTGCTGATGGTCGGACCGTCGTCCTCGCTGCCCTTGGTCCTGAGGTTGTAGCGCCCGTCGATGCCGACCACCCCTTCCGGGAGCGGCGGACCGGCGCCGGCGGTTCCCGTCGCCCCGGAGGCGCCGGACGTCTGGGTCGATGCGGTCGGCGGCGGCGCCGTGGTGGCGGGTGCGGCGGCAGTCACGGTCACCGTCTTGGCCGCGGTCTCGGTGGCGTCGTCCTCCCCGCACCCCACGAATCCCAGGACCGCGCAGGCAGCCAGCGTCGTCAAGGTGTTGCGCACGGACGGCAGTATGCCCCGCCCCCGGGTGTACGGCGACACCGCCGGACCCCGGCGAAACCGGATGAACCTCTGCTCGAGCTCATGACTGCAGGGACTCCAGCTGCTCGGGGATGTCGACGTCGACGGGATCGGCCAGGTGACCGACCTCGACGCAGGTGGTGCCCCGGCCTCCCAGGACCGAGCGCAGGCCCTCGTCGCCGCGGAGATGCGCGATCAGGCCGAAGCGGCTGCGCGGCAGCACGACGGGGTGGCCCGGCGTGCCGTCGAACGCCGCACGGACCGGGTCGTCGCTCAGGCCGCCGTCGGAGTTCAGCGCCCTCTCGGCGACCAGGCGCATGACGTCCGGCGTGACCCGCGGCAGGTCGGCGAGGTGGATGAGGACGGCATCGGCGCCCCGGGCGTCGGCGGCGGCCACGCCGGCCCGCAGCGACGTGGCGAGCCCCTCCTCCCAGCCGGGACACACCACGATCCGGACACCCGGGTGGCCGCCGACCGTGTCGGCCACCGCCTGACCGTGGGCACCCACGACGACGAGCACGCCGGCCAGGCGCTCCACCCCGAGCATGTGGCTCAGTGCATGGGTCACCAGCGGCCGGCCGTCGAGCATGGCGAGCTGCTTGGGCGCACCGAAGCGCCGGGCCGCGCCCGCGGCCAACAGCACGCCGATGAGGCGTGGCGACTGGGTCACGCCCCCACCTCGTGGATGCGCCCCGCGGCGTCCTTCAGGCGCCCGCCCGTGCGCCCGCGCCGCAACGCGACGATCTCCGCGATCACCGAGAGGGCGGTCTCCTCCACGGTCAGCGCACCGAGATCGAGGCCGATCGGCGCCGACATCCGCTCGAGCGCGGCCGGGGTGAGCCCGTGCTCGAGCAGCCGCGCGCGGCGCGTCGCCTGCATCCGCCGGGAGCCGATCGCGCCGACGTAGCCCGCGTCAGAGCGCAGGGCGATCTCGAGCGCCGCGTCGTCGATCTTCGGGTCGTGGGTGAGGATCGCGATCGCCGTGCTGCGGTCGATCGGGGCGAGCTCCGCGAACGCCTTGTCGGGCCAGGCGGCGAGGACGTGCTCGGCGTCGGGGAAGCGCTTCCTGGTGGCGAAGCGCCCCCGCGGGTCGGCGACGGACGGCTCCCAGCCCATGACGCGCGCCAGGCGACACAACGCGGCGGCGAGGTCGACGGCGCCGATGATGATCAGGCGCGGCGGCGGTGCGGTCGCGTCGACGAAGACAGGTACGCCTCCGAACTCCCGCTGGGCGGACTGCTCGGCCCACATGAGCTCGTCGGCCGCGGCGACCGCGACCGCATCGAGCGCCTGGGTGCCGAGCGTGCCGGTGCGGGCGCCGTCGGCGTCCACGAGCAGCTTGGCGCCGTCATCGAGGCGGGTGACGAGCGCGCCGCGCCCGCCCTCGCGCGCGAGGACCGCGAAGCGCTCCATCGCCTCGCCCTCGACGCGGTCGACCCAGACGCCGATCTCCCCGCCGCACGGCAGCCCCACCTCCCAGGCCTCCTCGTCGGCGATGCCGAAGTGCAGCAGCCGCGGCGGCGCCCCCTCGAGCACCTCCTCGGCGACGGAGACGACCGCCCCCTCGACGCAGCCCCCGCTGACCATGCCCTGCACGGTGCCGTCACCGGCGACCGCCATCTTGGCCCCGGGCGGCCGGGGAGCGGAGCGCTTGACGGCGACCACGGTGGCGGTCGCGCCGCGGCGTCCCGAGGCAGCCCATTCGTCGAGGTGGGCGACGACGTCCCTCATACGGACCTCCGGCGGTCGACGTGCAGCAGTGCGACGGCCATCCCGCGCGCCGGCGGTTCTCTGCCCGGCGTGATTCGCAATCTCGGTCGGTTCTTCGGCGTGCGCAGCGCCGCGCGCAGCATCCGCGGGAGGTCAGGGCGAGCGCCGCGGGAGCGGACGCGGCGCGTCCCCCGGCCGCGGCGGCGCGGGCCATGCTCGGCGAGCTGCCGGCGAACGACACGGATGGCCGGACCTCTGGCCGTCGACCGTGGCTGAAATGGCGAACTGGTCGCTCATGGCTCTCTCCTGACCTCGTCGGGGGCGTGCCCGACCATACGCGCGCGACCCCGCGATCCGCAATGACGAGTTCAGCGGCGCCGCGCCTGCGGCCCCGGGTGGCCGGATGCTGGCGCAGCTGCGCTCAATCGCGCATCGCGGGGAAGAGCACGACCTCGCGGATCGAGCGCTTGCCGGTCATCGCCATCACCAGGCGGTCGATGCCCAGGCCGAGGCCGCCCGTGGGCGGCATGCCCTGCTCGAGCGCCAGCAGGAAGCCCTCGTCGAGCGGCGGGGTCTCGTCGTCGCCGCCCTGCTCGAAGCGCAGCTGCGCCTCGAAGCGCTCGCGCTGGACGTCGGGGTCGTTGAGCTCGGTGAAGGCGTTGGCGAGCTCCATGCCGTAGGCGAACATCTCGAAGCGCTCGGTGAGGCCCGGATGCTCGCGATGATCCTTGGCCAGCGGCGAGAGCTCGACGGGGTAGTCGAACAGCAACGTCGGCTGCTGCAGCTCGGGTTCGACGAACTTCGACAGCAGGTCGTCGACGAGCTGAGGCCAGTTGCGGTCCGCGGTCGCCAGCCGGTCACCGATCGCGGTCACGAGGCTGGGGCGATCGCGGTGGGCGAGGATGTCGACTCCGGACGCCTCGAGGATCGCCCCGGCGAGCGTCGTGCGGCGCCACGGCTCGGTGAACGAGACGTCGGGGTCGGCGTGGCCAACCGCGCGCGCGACGGCGCCCACGAGCGCCTCCAGGCGGTCGGCGGCGTCGTAGACGTCCGCGTAGGCCTCGTACCACTCGAGCACGGTGAACTCGGGGTTGTGCTTGAACGAGACCCCCTCGTTGCGAAAGTCCTTGCCGAGCTCGTAGACGCGTTCGAGGCCGCCGACGATCAGCCGCTTGAGGTAGAGCTCGGTCGCGATGCGCAGGTAGAGATCGCGGCCCAGCGCGTTGTGGTGGGTGACGAACGGGCGCGCCATGCCGCCCCCGTAGAGCGGCTGGAGCACGGGCGTCTCGACCTCGACGAAGCCGTCGGCGTCGAGCGCGGCGCGGACGGCGGTGATCACCCGGGCGCGCAGGACGAAGAGCTCGCGCGCCTCGGGGTTGCCGATCAGGTCCAGCTCGCGGCGCCGGAAGCGCTGCTCGACGTCCTGCAACCCGTGGTGCTTCTCGGGCGGCGGGCGCAGCGACTTGGCCAGGACGGTGAAGTCGTCCACGCGCACCGAGAGCTCCCCACGGCGCGACATGAAGACCGTCCCGTCGACGCCGACGAGATCGCCGAGATCGAGCTCGAGCAGGCGCTCCATCCGCGCGGCGCCGAGCACGTCGAGCTTGGCCTGCAGCTGCAGCCGCCCTGAGCGGTCGTCGAGGTCGAGGAAGGCCATCCTCCCCTGGCCGCGGCGCGCGTGGAGGCGACCGGCCACACGGTAGGAGCTGTCGGTGTTGGTGCCGGGCGCGAGCTCGGCGTGCGCCGCGCGCACCCCACCGATCGGGGTGACCCCCGGGTAGGCATGCGGGAACGGGTCGATCCCGTCGGCCCGCAGGCGCTCGAGCTTCGCCCGCCGGACGGCGAGCAGGTCGTCGCTCATGCCGGGGAGGACCGCCCGCCGCGCCGGCACCGCCCGCCGAGTGGGAGGTGGAAGCTGATCAGAGCCCGACGTCGATCTTCGTGATCTTCGCCGACCGGGTGGATCCGTTGGGCAGGTTGATCGTGACCTTGTCGCCCTTCTTCTTGCCCATCAGCGCCTTGCCGACCGGCGAGACGTTGGAGAGCTTGCGCGGTGGGTCCGCCTCGGCGGAGCCGACGATGACGAACGTCTGCGGCTTGCCGTCGTCGAACTTCACGGTCACCGCGTTGCCGACCTGCACAGCGTCCGTGTCGACGTCCTCGGGAGTGACCACGAGCGCCGAGCGGAGGTTCTCCTCGAGTTGCAGGATGCGCGTCTCGAGCATCGCCTGCTCGTTCTTGGCGTCGTCGTACTCCGAGTTCTCGGTGATGTCCCCGAACTCGCGCGCCTCCTTGATCCGCTCGGCCACCTCGCGGCGGCGCACGGTCGAGAGCTCCTCGAGCTCCTCCTTGAGCTTCTCGAGTCCTTCGGGGGTGAGGATGACGTCCTTCGGCATGCGTGTCCTGACAGAGGGGAGCCGGAAAGGCGGCGGAGTGTAGCGCGGCGATCCCAGCCGCCGACAGCTTTTTCCGTGCCACGGCGACTCTCCATCCAGGTGTGCGAGTGCGAACACCCGCGGAGTGCCACCGGGCGTGACCTGAGAGGTGGCCTCCTATAACCCAGGGCATGTTCCGCCGTATCCCTCGGGCAGTGGTTTCTCGGCGGACGCTGGCGACGGTCCTCATGATCACGGCGGGATGGGCGATGGTCGCCCCGGCCGGGGCGGCGCAGACGACCGTGCGCATCCCGCTTCCCCGCGATCCCGGGAAACTGACGCCCCTGACGTTCACGCTGGGATATCCCATCCTGACGCTGGTCTACGACACCGTGACCTGGCGGAACCCGCAAGGAGTGCCGCGTCCGTGGCTGGCGCGATCCGTGCGTACGGCCGACGGCGGTCGCCGGGTGGTCGTCCGGCTGCGCGACGGTCTGCGCTGGCACGATGGCCGTGCGCTCACGGCGCGTGACGTCGCCTTCACCTACGACTTCCTGCGCCGGCGGCGCCACCCGCGCTTCTCGCCGCAACTCAAGGCGATCGCGTCGGTGACCGCGCGCGACCCGCGGACGGTGGAGTTTCGGCTGCGACATCCGGCGATCGGCTTCATCGATCAGCCGCTCGCGGACGTTCCGATCCTTCCTGAGCACCTCTGGCGCGGCTTGGGTCCGGGCCTGCGCGCGCCGGCCGGAGCGCCGGTGGGCAGCGGCCCCTATCGGTACGCGGGCCGCCGAACGGACGGTGGACTCCGTCTCGTCGCGGTGCGCGAGTACTTCCGGGGCCGGCCGCGCGCCCGACGCATCGATGTTCCGATCATCCCCGACTTGACCGACACCCTCGACGCACTGAGGCGTGGCAGAGCTGACACGCTGCCCATCGCGCTGACGCCCGAGCAACTGGCGCGCGTCGAAGCGTCTCGCGTCCGGTTTGCACGGGGCCCGGTGTATCTCGGGACGATGCTCATGTTCAACGTGCGTCGCCCGCCGTTCGACCGGGTGGAGGTGCGCCGCGCGATCGCCGCTGCGCTCGACCAGCGGAGGATCGCGCGGGCGGCGGGGGCGAGCGTTCCGGCCACCACCGGGCCGTTGCACCCGCGTTCGCCCTGGGCGCCGCGGCCGGCTGCACTCGCGCCGCCCAGCACGGGTGTCCCACTTGCGGCCCTGGGGTTGCGGGAGCTCCGCGTACTGGCGCCGGCCGGCGACCCGGTCCGCCGGGAGGCAGGCCGTCAGGTCGTACTCGGACTGCGGCGTGCCGGCGCCGCCGCCCGGCTTGTGGCGCTCCCGCGGGAGCAGCTGGCGCGGGTACTCGACGAGGCCGGCGGCGATCGCAGCTTCGACCTCTCCATCGCGACCATCCCGGCGCTCGCCTCGTACGACCCGGACTTCCTGGCGACCGTCTTCGGCCCGCCCACGGCGGGCGCTGCCTCCAACCGTTCCGGCTACGCCAGTCCGGCGTTCGACCGGCTCGCCGCACGGGTTGCCGCTGCCCCCTCGGTCACCGCGCGCAGGGAGAACGTTGCCGCCCTGCTCGCGCAGCTCGCGCGCGACGTTCCCGCGGTGCCGCTGTTCTTCAACGATGGGGCATTCGCGTACCGCTCGCCCTCGCCGGTGGGCTGGACGTTCGTGCGGGGCTCGGGGATCCTCGACAAGCAGTCGTTCCTGCGCAAGTCGCCCGCACGGGCGCTCGCCCGGGGGACATCAGAGCGCGACGTGTTCGCGAGCGACGACGAAGGCGTCGGTCTCCCCGGCGTGGTCACCGCCGGCGTCGTGGCACTCGTACTGATGCTCGGTGGAGTGGCGGCCGTCCGGCGCAGGCGATGATTCACATTACGCGCAGAAGTGTCACACCGCAGGCTCCGCGGGCCGGCCGAAACGTCGTGAGGTAGCGGCGAGGTGAGTGGGTAGGCTGAACGCTTAATGAGTTCGCCCAGCAAGCGTCGTCGCGGTTCGGAGGGTCGCCTGGGAGTGTGGTGCGTCACGGCGATCGTGTTGCTCTTCTCCGTGTACGCCCTCGTCCTGGTCGCGGCGCGGCCGAACGTCGACGGGGATCGACTGCGGCTCGACTCCTGGGTACAGCTCGCCGAGCTCGACCGGATCCGCAGCGCCGAGATCCTCGACCAGGACTCCTACATCGTGGGCACGTACGAGCGGCGGGACGGCTCGGTCGCGGAGTACAGCCTGCCGTTCATCCGAGAGGCGAGCTCGCGCGACCGGCTGGTGAGCCTGGTTCTCGAGAACCGCATCCCCTCGCGCGTCAACCAGCAGCTCCTGAAAAGCCTCGTCGGGCCGATCACGTTCCTGCTGCCGGCGCTCATCCTGATCGTCGTCTTCTTCTACTTCATCCAGTCCTTCCGTCGGGGGACGGGGCCGTTCGGCAGTGGTCGCAGCGGCCGCCGAGTGGAGCCGGAGGACGCCGTCGTGCGCTTCGGCGACGTGGCCGGGCAGGACGCCGCGATCGCCGAGCTGCGTGAGATCGCCGACTGCCTGGCCGACCCCGAGCGCTACGCGGCGCTCGGCGGGCAGGTGCCGCGCGGGGTGCTCCTCTTCGGCCCCCCCGGCTGCGGCAAGACGCTGCTCGCGCGCGCCCTGGCCGGCGAAGCCGGGGCGGCGTTCTACACGGTGTCCGGCTCGGAGTTCGTCGAGATGTACGCCGGCGTGGGTGCTGCCCGCGTGCGCGATCTCTTCGCGCAGGCGCGACTCGATGCCCCGGCGATCATCTTCATCGACGAGATCGACGCTGTCGGCGCGCGCAGGACCGGATCCGGTCCTGCCGCCTCGCAGGCGGAGGAGCAGGGGCAGGCGCTCAACCAGCTGCTGGCGGAGATCGACGGCTTCTCCTCGACCGAGAGCGTGATGGTCGTCGCGGCCACCAACCGTCCCGACGTCCTGGATCCCGCACTGCTGCGCCCGGGCCGCTTCGACCGTGCGGTGGGGCTGTCGCTCCCCGATGAGGCCAACCGCCGCAGCATCCTCGCCATCCACGGCCGCAGCAAGGCGCTCGGCGACGACGTCGACCTCGACGTGCTGGCGCACAAGGCGGTCGGGATGTCGGGCGCCGACCTGGCCGCCGTCATGAACGAGGCGGCGCTGCTGACGGCGCGCGAGCGACAGCCCGCGATCTCCCAGGCCACGCTGCTCGCCGCGCTCGAGCGCATCCGCGAGGCCCCCGAGCGCCGGCGGCGCCTGAGCATGCGCGACCGGCGGATGGGTCAGACCCTGCTCGATCAGGATCGGGTCACGTTCGCCGACATCGCCGGGCTCGACGCGGCCGTCGTGGAGCTCGCCGAGATCCGCGAGTACCTCGCCGACCCGGCGCGCTTCGAGCGCCTGGGTGCCCGCATCCCGGCGGGCTACCTCCTGGCGGGTCCGCCGGGTACCGGCAAGACGCTGCTGGCCCGTGCGGTGGCCGGTGAGGCCAACGCGGGGTTCGTCTCCGTCGCCGCGACGGAGTTCGTCGAAGTCTTCGTCGGCGAGGGCGCGGCCCGGGTCCGTGACCTCTTCGCCGAGGTGCGCGGACTCGCGCCGGCGATCCTGTTCATCGACGAGATCGACGCGGTCGGCGGGCGGCGCAGCGTCTCGGTCAACGACTCCTCCGAGCGCGCTCAGACGCTCAACCAGCTGCTGATCGAGCTCGACGGCTTCGGACGGCGGGAAGGTGTCGTCGTCCTGGCCGCCACCAACCGGCCGGAGCTGCTGGATCCTGCGCTGACGCGGCAGGGACGGCTGGACCGGCTGATCGACATCGACCTGCCCGACCAGGCCTCGCGCGAGGCCATCCTCGCGCTACACGGCAAGAACATGCGCTTGGCGGCGGACGTCGACCTTCGCAACCTCGCCCGCTTGTCGCGCGGCATGTCGGGAGCCGACCTCAGCGGCCTGCTCAACGAGGCGGCGCTGCTGGCCGCCCGGCGCGGCGCGGACGCAGTGACCCCGGAGGATCTCGACGAGGGCTTCGACCGCGTCCTGTCCGGGATCGGGGGCAGCCGCGAGCTCTCCGAAGAGGATCGCCTGCGGGTCGCCTACCACGAGGCCGGTCACGGCATGGTGGCCCGGGCGCTGCCGGGCGGCCGCCTGCTGCACAAGATCTCGATCATCCCCCGAGGCAGCCGGCTCGGCGTGTCCTGGCTGCCTGACAACGAGGACAACCTCGTCAAGCCGAAGGCGATGCTCATCGAGCGCATGGCGACGCTGCTCGGCGGGCTCGTCTGCGAGCAGGTCATCTTCGGCGAGCACTCGAGCGGCGCGGTCAACGACCTGGAGCGCGTCGGGACGATCGCGCGGCACATGGTGGTCGACCTGGGCATGAGCGAGGCGGTGGGAACGGTGGGCTACGGCGAGGACGGCAGCCCGCGCACTCCGTGGTCCGAACACACCGCCCGGCTGATCGACGAGGAGATCCGGCGCTTCGTCGGCGAGGCCAGAGAGCTGGCCCGTGAGGTCCTCGTGGCCGGGCGCCCGGCGCTGGGCGTGGTCGTCGAGGCGCTGCTCGAGCGTGAGACCCTCGGCGTGGAGGAGATCGACGAGCTCGTCGGACCGCCTCCGACGCCCAGGAGCACGGCCTCCACGCGGCCGTGACGGCCACGCAGGCCGAGCCGCTGTGGATCGCGGTGGCCGGGAAGGGCGGCGCGGGGAAGTCGACCGTCAGCGGGACGCTGTCGCGTGCCCTCGGGCGGCTGGGTCACGACGTCGTGGCGATGGACTCCGACACGATGCCGGGCATGTGTCGCTCGCTCGGCATCGCGGAGCCGAGCGGGACGCGGCTGATGGAGGCCATCGAGCCCGCGGACGAGCGCCGCTGGCGGCTGCGCAAGGGGGTCGGGCCGGTGAGGACCGTGCAGCGCTGCACAACGCCGGCCCCCGACGGGGTCAGGCTGCTGCAGCTCGGCAAGGTCGACGCCGACACCGACGTCGCCGCCTTCACCGGGGCGGCCCTGGCCTTCCACGAGATCGTCGGCAAGCTCGGGGAGAGCCGGACGGCCAGGCGCTGGACGCTGATCGGCGATCTCCCGGCCGGACCGCGGCACCTCGCTGCGGGCTTTGCCTCCTACGCCCGCGGGGCGCTTGTCGTGGTGGAGCCGACGAGTCAGTCCGTCCTCGCCGCGCGTCGCTGCGCCCGCCTCGCGCGCGAGCACATGGGTCGCCCGGCGTGGTATGTCGCCAACAAGGTCCGCGACGACGCGGGCAGGCGCCGCCTGGTCCGGATGCTGGGTGAGGAGCCCGTCGCGTGGATCCCGCACGACCCCGTCGTCGCCGCCGCCGAGCGTGACGGTCTCGCGGCGATCACCGCCGCCGCGGGGTCCCCCGCCGTTGCGACGATCGAACGGTTGGCGGCAGACCTCGATCAGCGTAGGCTCGCGGGACTATGAAGATCATCGTTGCGGGCAAGGGCGGCGCCGGGAAGACGACGGTGTCCGGGACCGTCGCGCGGGTGCTGTCGCAGGCGGGCGAGACCGTGATCGCCGTCGACGCCGACGTCAATCCGATGCTCGGGATCTCTCTCGGGATCGGGATGGAGGAGACCGAGCGCCTGGCCGGCGCCCGTGAGGCGCTGCAGGCCGGTGAGGTCGAGCACCAGCCCGACGCCGAGGGCATCGTCACCACCTTCGGCACCATGGCGCCGGATGGCGTGCAGCTCGTCGTCGGCTCGAGGATGGACGGCATGGACTCGGGCTGCCTGTGCTGCGGGGTGACGCCGGACCGGCTGCTGCGGGAGCTCGACGGCGAAGGCCGGGTCGTCATCGGGGATCTCGAGGCCGGCATCGGGATCGTGACGAGGATGGACACCGGGAACATCGACCTCGTCCTCGTCGTCACCAACGCGACGAGCAAGTCGATCGAGGTCGCGCGGCGTGCCGCCGCCAGCGCCTCGTCGCGCGGTGCCGACGTACTGGTCGTCGCCAACCGCATCGGCGCCGACGACGACCTCGAGGCCATCCGCGAGGCGCTCGGCGAGCACGACATCGTGGAGGTTCCCGAGGACGACGCGATCCGCCACGCCGACGAGGAGGGCCTCGCGCCGCTCGACGGCCCCCGGGACACCCCCGGGATGGTGGCGCTTCTCGGGCTGGGCGAGCGCCTGGCCGCACGCGCCGCCGCGTGAACGAGGACCGACCCTCCCCGGCCGATGGCCGCCGAGCTTCTAACTGCGCCGCCCGCGCAGACCGAGGCCGACGGCCACCGCGAGGCCGAGCAGGACGAGCGCCAGCGCGGCGACCCGCAGAAGGGTCTTCGAGCTGTCGCTGAGGCGCGCCGGGTCGTTGAACGCCACGAGGCCCCGGGCGATGTCCTGCTTGGCCGAGGCCCGCGTGCCGCCGCGGGTGTCCGTCCACACGGCAAGCGCCCGGCGGTCGTCGGACACCAGTCCGAGCCGGCCGCCGAGGTCGGCCATGCCGCGGTCGGCCCCGAAGCCGATGCGCGAGCTGAAGGCCTTGTCGGAGAGCCGGGCGTGTGGCCTGAACGTGCGGCCACCGTCGAACGAGGTCTGGAAGGACACCTCGTTGAGCACGTTGGTGCGATCGCCGCGCCGGTCGTAGTAGACGACGTCGAGGCGGCCGCTCGGCGCCACGGAGAAGCGGGGCTGGTACTGGGCGGTGCCGTCACCGCGGCGCGTGTCGTTGACGCGGACCGGCCCGTTCCAGCGCTCGGCGTCCGGCTCGAGCGACCAGAGCGAGATGTCGGCGTCGCCGGCCCGCTTGTCGGTGAAGCCTGCGTAGAGCTTGCCGTCGCGCTGGTCGACGGCCAGGGAGGGGAACGGAGGGGTGAAGACGATGAAGCGCTGCGCGGGCTTGATCGGCCCGACCGGCGACTCACGCCACGTGGCACCCCTGTCACGTGACCGGGCGAGCACGAGCTGCCACTCGCCGGCGTAGGCGCGACCGCTGCGACCGGCGTGACCGCCGGCGTAGTCGAGCTCGTCGTCTCCGAGATCGAGGTAGAGGACGTTCAGCGCGCCGTCGGGACCGACGACGGCCGAAGGCGCGATCGCCCGCAGCCGCGAGGAGGAGCTGACCTGGCTCGGCTTGGTCCAGTTGCGCCCTCCGTCGTCGGATCGGATGGCGCGGATGGGGTTGCCGGGCTCGGCGAAGCGGTAGAGCCCCAGCTCGGACGCGGCGACCCAGGTGAAGTAGATGCGTCCCGGCGTCTTGGGGTCGGCGGTCAGGCGCGTATGGAAGGCGCGCGCGCCCAGCGGCGTGCGCCGCGGCGCAGCCAGCGTCTTGCCCCCGTCGCGGGACATCGTGATGAACACCGCATCCGGGGAGTTGGCCCGGCCCTTGAGCGTGACGAAGGACAGGTGCAGCGTCCCGTCGGCCCCGAAGACGGCATCGGGCGCGTAGCAGGGGCCCGTGACGCCGGGCGGCACCGGGATCGCGGTCTGGGTCCAGCGGCCGCCGCCGTCGAAGGAGACGCTGACGCCACAGGAGTACCGCGGGGAGTCGATCTTGCTGACGACGACCAGGTTCGCGGGATCGACCGGATTGCGCACGAGGCCGGGAGAGTTCGTGGCGCTGATGTCGAGCGGGTTGCGTGCACCGTCGTTGACCGGCAGGTTGGCTCCGAGGACGCCGAACGCGTTCGGCTCGTCGTAGGCGGTGGAGACCACGTAGGCGCCGACGCCGCACAGCACGAGTGCGAGGCCCACGACCAGCCACCCGAGCCGCCCGCGCGGCGCTTTCCCCTTCGGCGGCCGCGCAGCGGCGCCCGCGCCCCTTCTGATTTCCGCGGGGTCCTTGGTGGCGCTCATCGCGATCCGGCGCTCCTGCCGCGCGGTCGCGAGATGGACTCGCAGCCCGACACGCGGTCGGCGCGGTCGACGATGGCGCGATCCCTCGTTCCCCTGCCGCAGCGGACGTCGTCGACCTCGCCGTTGCGCGACTCGAGCCGGTCGTTCCCCGCTCCGCCGTCCAGGCGGTTGCGGCCGTCGCCGGCGCGCAGGGTGTCGTTGCCGGCCTCCCCGAACAACTGGTCGCGATCGCTGCCGCCCGACAGCACGTCGTTGCCCGTGCCGCCCGCCAGCATGTCGCGTCCCGCACCCCCGACGAGCTTGTCCTTCCCCGCGCCTCCGAACTGCCGGTCGTCGTCTCCCTCACCCTGAAGACGGTCGTCGCCGGTTCCGCCGATCAAGCGATCGTCACCCGGCCCGCTGACCATCCGGTCGTTGCCCGATCCCGCGTCGATGCAGTCGGGGCCCTGGAAGCTGTCGATGACGTCCGCTCCCGCGAGGCCGAAGATCCCGTCGCCCGCGAGGGTTCCGCGGAGACGGTCCGCGCGAGCGGTTCCGGTGATCTCGTTCTTGCACTTCCCCGGAAGCAGCGACGGGGGGGACGGGGGGCCGGCGACCAACGCCTGCGGCGGCGTGGGCGCTGGAGCCGGCGCGGACCCCTGAGGTGCGGGCGGCGGCGGAGCGGGCAGCGGCGTGTCGTTGCTCTTGAGGATGTACGCGCGACCCTGCCCGGCGACCGTGCCGTTGTACAGGTACGACGAGGCGGCGACGTCCAGGAAGCCGTCGCCGTTGAGGTCGCCCATCGGCGTGATCCCGATGCCGAAGCCGCTCCCGGGCGACTGGTCGGGGTCGGGAATCGACTGGAGCGTGCGCTCGGTCTGCGCGTTGATGATGTGCAGCGAGGTGACGGTGCTCTGGCTGGCCTCGGTGAAGTTGTCGAAGCGGAAGCCCCCGACGATCACCTCGTTGGCCGGGTTCTCCAGCCCGCCGGCGAGGTCCCCGACGCCGCTGTGGGCGCCGCCGAAGTTCCCGCCGATCTTCGGCTCGGGATCGCGCAGCGTGGCGAAGTGGAAGCTGCCCTGGGCACCGCCGCCCGAGCCGCCCGGCGCGCCGTTGAACACGTAGACCTCGCCGTCGTCGGTCTTCACGTCGTTCTGGAAGGGGGAGGGAAGCAGGAGATCGGGCACGGTGTCCGCCCCCAGATCGCCGGCGGCCCGCCCGCCGTTGAAGCTGACCCCGAACGTGCTGCGGGGCTGGATCTCCGGATGCAGGTAGGTGGACAGGAGCGCGCCGGCGCTCGTGGTGGTGGTGTTGGGCGGCGTGCCCGAAGTGAACGTCGCGCCGTTGAAGAGGTAGGCCGTCCCGACGTCGCGGAACCCGGGATCGGGATCCTTCAGCGGATAGTCCGTGTTGCGGGCCGGGATCACGAACTCCGGGCGGTTGTCGCCGGTGACGTCACCGAGCCGGAAGAGGTTGCCGCCGAACTCCGTGCTCATGTTGTTGCCACCTCGGCCCGCGCCGCCCTGGGCGTCGGGGTTCTGCACGCTGAACATCGCGGTATCGAGGATCGCCCGTGGGTCCGAGCCGGCGATCGCCTCGCCGGCGTACGCCCAAGCCTTGCCGGCCGAGCAGGTGCCGCCGTCCTGGGCCAGGACGCGGCACTCCGAGGTCGGTGCCGCGCTGCCTGTCGGTCCGGAGGCCTCGAGGTAGCTGCGCGCCGTGATGACGATGTCCGGCTGCCCTCCGCCGTCGAGGTCGCCGATGCGGACGGGCGTCGGCGTGATCGGGCAGGGGCCGACCCCGGCGTTGTTGTTCTCCGCGGCCGAGCCCGCGCACGGCGGCATCGCCTGCGGCGAGATCATCACGCGGGCGAACTGCGGCGACGCACTGCGCGCCGCCTGCGCCATGCGGTCGGCCTGCGGCATGTCGATGCGCTTGAGCACGGCGCGGGTCCGGCCGTCGATGACGTAGCCGCGGCCGAGCTGACGGGCTGTGGCCGCGGCGGGCGCGGCGTTGTCGACCGCGTTGACCTTCAACGCGCGGGAACCCGCGAGGATCTCGGGGATGCCGTCGCCCGGTCCGATCGCCGGCAGGTCGCAGAGCTTGTCGTCGTCCGGCCCGTCGCCTCCGGGACAGCTTCCGAGGTCGGGCATGGTCTCGACGTAGACGAAGGACAGCATCTCTTCGGGGATCCTGCCGTCCGGGTTCGGGGTGTTGCGCTCCGGCGGATCGATCGTGTCGATGTTCCGTCCGGTCGCCCCGTCGTAGACGAAGACCTGGCCGCGCCCCACCTGCGACTGCGCCACCAGGAGGTCGAGCTTGCCGTCACCGGTGAGCTCGGCGCTGGAGATGCCCCACCCGAAGGACCCGCCGCTGATCGGATTGGGGCTGTCGATCCGTTGCGCGTCGTACGTCCGTGGCAGTCCGGGCTGCTGTGCCTGCGCGGTGGCGGCCCCCGACCCGGCGGCCACCGCAACGGCGCTGAGCCCCAAGGCGCTCTTTCTCCACACTGCTTTTGCGTCCATCCGGCGACCGTATGGCTCCGCGGTCCCAAAGCGCAATAGGTGTGTGGGACATCTAGCACCCGATGCGCCACGTCCATGCTCTGTCGAGCGCGAATTACAGACAGCGGCGCTCGGCGCCGGTCCGCACAACGACGGCGGGCCCCATTCTTGGGGCCCGCCGGTCCTGCAGTATGCGGCAGTGCCTAGCGCACCGGAACCCGGCGCCGCTGCGCCTCGGCGACGGCGAAGCCGCCGACGATGGCCAGGAGCCCGAAGGCCAGGAGGCCGATGCCGATCGTCAGGGCGTTGCCGGCGCCGCCATCTGACATCCCGTCGGCTCCGGCGGTCAGCGATGCGGTGCGGCCCGGGGTGAAGCCGCTCCAGACGTCACCGGTCGCGGTCAGGTCCGACGTGGCGGGAACCGACCCCGTGCTCCGGCGGCCGGTCTCGCGCGCCGGCTGACGGGTCGGGGTCGAGCGCGACGGCGCAGCGGCGACCGGTGCCGGGGCGGCGCTGAACGTGGGAGCAGCCACCGCTACGGGCGTCGGGCTGAAGGCCGGCCGGCCGGTGACTGTCACGGTCACCGGCGTCGCGGCCTGCCGCGCTGGGGTGGGGGCCGCGGCGCTGCGCTCCGCGGTGCTGCGCGGTGCCGTGCTTCGCGACGGCTCCCGCTGTGCGGCGCCGCGTGGGCTGCGCGCGACGGAGGGCTCGCCGAAGCTCTGCGGCGAGGTCGCACGCCGCGGCGCGGGCGT
>CADCVR010000043.1 GCA_902806205.1 uncultured Solirubrobacteraceae bacterium
AAGTGCGGGCAGCTGCGGCCGAGCGGGAGCTGGGCGAGACGGTGGCCGCGCTCCGCGGCGAGACGCGCCGGCTGACTTCGGCCGAGCTTGCCGAGCTGCGGTCGGCGGGCCCGAGCGGGCCGGCCGTCATGGCCGCCGCGCTGCAGGAGCTCGCCGCGGCACGCAGGACGCAGAACCCCGTGGCCACCGCCGCCGCCCTCCGGCGGGTGGCGCAGGCCGCAGTGACCTGGCGGGAGCGGATCTGAGCGGTCCGCTCCCGCGGGCCCCACCCCCAGGAGCACCGCCATGATCGATTCCCGGGCTGATCATCTCGACCCGAGCGGACCGGGAGAACGGGACGGGTAGTGTTCGGACGGTGGACGGCGGCCACACGGGCAAGGGCACGGTCATCGCCGCGGTGCTCTGCGGCCTCCTCGCCCTTCCGGCCTTCGTCCTGGCACCGATCCTCGTCGTCCTGGCGGCCGTCCCGCTCATCGTCGGGCTTGTCGCGCTCACGCGCGGGGAGCACCGGATCGGGCTAACGCTGACCGTGTTCGGGGCGCTGCTCACAGTACCGGGCGCCGCCGCACTCGTGCTGCTCAAGCCGTACCGGGTGCCGAGCGAGTCGATGGCCGCGACGCTCGACCCTGGGGACCGCGTGATGGCCACGCGGTTCGGCGACGGCGACCCGCAGCTCGGCGACGTCATCGTCTTCCGCCCGCCCGCGGCGGCCACGGGCGGTGGGGCTGACGAGCCCTGCGGAATGACGCCCCCGGAGGACGCCGCCTGTGCCAAGCCCGTCGCCGAAGACGCCACCGAGACCTTCGTCTCCCGGGTCGTGGCTCGCGGCGACGACCGCCTCGCGGTCGTCGACGGGCGCGCCGTCGTCAACGGCGAGGCCGCCGACGAACCCTACGTCACGCCCACCTGCGGGAGCGGAGAGAAGGCCGACTTCCCGAAAGAGATCACGATCCCCGCCGGCCACGTCTTCGTCATGAGCGACAACCGTCAGTGCTCGTTCGACTCGCGCTTCTACGGCCCGGTGCGCACGAGCGCCGTTCAGGGCACGGTGCTCTTCCGCTTGCGGCCGCTCAGCCGCGTCGGCGGGATCTCGTAGCCCGCGCTCACACCCCCAGGCCCCTGCCGATGATCTCCTTCATGATCTCGTTCGCGCCCCCGTAGATGCGCGTCACGCGCGCGTCGGCGTACATGCGGCCGACGGCGTACTCGGTCATGTAGCCGTAACCCCCGTGGAGCTGGACGCAGCGGTCGGTCACCGTGCCCTGCAGCTCGGTGGCGATGAGCTTCGCCGAAGCGGCCCGCTCGGGGGTGAGCCTGCCGTCGCACAGCTCGCGCGTGCACTGGTCGACGAACGCCTGGACGCAATCGATCTCCGCACGGCATTCGGCGAGCTTGTGGCGTGACACCTGGAAGGAGCCGATCGACCGGCCGAAGGCCTGGCGCTCCTTGACGTACCGAAGGGTGACCTGGAGCGCGGCTTCCGCGACGCCGACGCCGAGGATCGCGATCGACAGTCGCTCCTGCGCGAGGTTGGAGACCAGGTACTCAAAGCCCCGGCCCTCCTCGCCGAGCAGGTTGGCGGCCGGGACCTCGGCCGCCGCGAAGAAGAGCTCCGCGGTGTCCTGGGAGTGCATGCCGAGCTTGTCGAGGTTGCGCCCGCGGGCGAAGCCCGGCGCGTCGCGCTCGACGACGAAGAGCGACAGGCCGCGGTGCCGCTGGGCCGGGTCGGTCTTGGCGGCGGTGATGACCAGGTCGGCGTTGATGCCGTTCGTGATGAACGTCTTGGCGCCGTCCATCACGTAGATGCCGTCGTCCGAGCGGATCGCCTTGGTGCGGATGCCGGCCAGGTCGGAGCCCGTGCCGGGCTCGGTCATCGCGACGGCGGTGACGAGTTCCCCCGCGACGATGCCGGGCAGCCAGCGCTCGCGCTGCTCCTCGTTGCAGTACCGCAGGAAGTACGGCAGGCAGATGTCGTTGTGGAGCGTCAGACCGACCGCGAAGCCGCCGACGGCCGCGGCGCAACACTCCTCGCCGATGATCGCGTTGAAGCGGAAGTCGGCACCGACGCCCGCGCCGCCGTACTCCTCGGGGACCTGCATGCCGAGGAAGCCGTTGGCCCCCGCGCGGGCGAAGACCTCCCGCGGCACGATCCCGTCCTTCTCCCACCGCTCGAAGTGGGGTACGACCTCCTTGGCCAGGAACCGGCGAAACGACGCGCGGAAGTCCTCGTGATCGTCCTCGTACAGGACGCGACGACGGGCCGGAGCGGGCTCGGTGCTCATGCGGTCAGACGGTATCGGCCGGGATGTCGCGCGCCTGAGCGCCGGGAGCGCCGTTATCGAAGGCTGCGGTGACCGTCCGCCGCCCGCCGCCCGAGATCCTGCCCGTGGCACAGGCGGAGATCGTGTAGATGTACGCGGAAGCCATCATTCCCCGGGGGGACGAGACATGAAGGAGTACTGGAGCGCGCCGAAGACGAGCGTCGAGACGATCAGGCGCTACGGCGAGTTCGCCAACCGCGACGACGACGTCCAGGCCGCGGCGCAGGCCTGGACGGACGCCGAGTTCGACGACGAGACGACCGCGAAGTGGCTTGACGCCCGCTGCTTCGATCCTAAGGCGGCGCGTGCACTGGCGAACCTCGCCATCACGCCCGCGCAGGCCGCCAAGCGCACGCGCGACGGAGGTGGGGGGGCCTACCTCGACACGATCGCCTTCAAGGTCGCCAACGGGGACCTGTCCGCGCGCCAGGGCGCCGCGCGCGCGGGGTCGAGCCGCTGATGGCGGTGCCGTCGCAGGATCCGGAACCGCACCCCAACGCGACGCCGTGCGCCGATTGCGGACACGTGTGGTTCGCCGGCGAGCGTCAGCACGTGTACGTCGGCGTCCAGGACCGGACCGCCGCCCATGGGGAGGAGCAAGAGGTGGTCTGCGTCCTGTGCCGGCAGGCGCGCCAACGGCCTCCGAGCGCGGAGCGGTGGTCGTGGTGAGGGAAGCTGCCTCGCCGGCCGTCGCAGGCGGCGGGGAGACCGGCTGACCGCCAACCGGTTGCGGTGATCACCCGGCAGGGTGCGAGCCGCTCGCTTCGGCGACAAGCCAGCGGTTGTGTGCCGCAGGCCGGCCCTCGCGGAACCAGCGGCGCTGGCCGACGATCCGCACCCGGTAGCCGAGACCCGCGAGCATGTCCGCCACGCCGATCTCGAGCGCGGCGGAGTGCGTCTCGACGACGACGTGTGGACGGTGGGCGCGCAGAACCCGTGCCGCCCCCTGCAACACCGACATCTCGGCGCCCTCGACGTCGATCTTCAACAGCCCCGGCGGCCGGATCACCCCGGTCTCCAGCAGATGGTCGAGGGTCTCGGCGCCGTGCTCGGGGGCGACCTCGTGGGCGACGTAGCAGCGGTGCTGGCGCACCCGGGCCGCGAGCTCCGGGTTGAGCGCCAGGTTCTTCGTACCGAGCGCGATGGCCTCGGGATCGAAGTCGAGGGTGACGACCTCGTTCCCCGACCTTCGCGCGAAGATGAGCGCGTAGTAGGCGTTGTTGCCGCCGATGTCCACGCAGACCGTCCCGGGTCGCACGAGCCGGCGGAGATACGGGGCGATCTCCGCCTCGGCGGTGCCGAGGTGCAGGTGCAGGCTGCCCGTCCGGCCCGGCTGTGCCGCGACGCGCAGCCCCTCGCCGAGGCCCATGGGGATCCGCCAGCTGCGGCCCTCGTGGAAGAGATGACGGCGGAGCGCCGCCGCGACGATGCTGCGCGGGAAGCTCGGCACGACCAGGACGGGAGAGTAGCGCCGCAACCGCGCCCGCCCCGGCCTGTGGGCCGAGGCGGGCGCCGTGCGCTCGAGCCCGGCACGATCGTCCTGCTCCTCGTGGCGGCGTCGTCGTCGGCCTGTTCGCGGCGATCCTGCCGGCGCGGCGGGCGGAGCGCCTGAACGTCCTGCGGGCGCCTTCAGTACGAGTGATGACCGAGGGCTCGTGCCTGCAACGCGCGCAGCATCCCGAGCTCGCGGTGCGCTCGAACACCGTCAGCACGCAAGAGCCTTGTTGCTTGCGTGCTGCTAGCATCTCGCAAACATGAGGACGCTCTATCTCCGTAACGTCCCGGACGAGGTGGGGGAGCGGCTTGCGCGCCTAGCTGCCCGCGAAGGGCTGTCGCTCTCTGCGTTCGCGGTGCGCGAGTTGAGCGACACCGCCCGCCGCGCCGACAACGCGGCGCTGCTCGGCGATCTCCCCGACCTCCCCGTGTCCGCCACGGCGGTGGTCGCCGACCTCGAGGCCGATCGCAGGAGGCGATGATCGTCGTCGACGCTTCGGTGACCGTCCTCGGCCTGCTCTCGGCTGGTGCGTCGCGACGGGTCCTCGCGGAGAAGGCGTTGGCCGTGCCGCACCTCATCGACTCCGAGGTCGCGCACGCGTTGCGGCGGCGTGTCCTCGCGGGCGAAGTTGGTGCCCAGGACGCCAGCGTCGCTCTGACACGCTGGAGCCGACTGGGGGTGCGGCGCTTCGCCGCACTCAGACATCTGGATCGTGTCTGGCAGCTACGCGACAACCTCTCGGCGTACGACGCCACCTACGTCGCCTTGGCCGAGGCGCTCGAGTGCGATCTTCTCACCGCAGACGCGCGGCTCGCGGGCGCGCCTGGGCCGAAGTGCTCGATCACGGTCCTGCGTGGTTGACGTGGGCTTGCGGCGCCCAGCGCTGCAGGCAACGAGCGCGTTCTCAAGGTGCGGGGCGTCTTATGGGCTTCCGGGGCGCCGGCGAACCGCCGGTGCAGTCCGAGCCGCTTGCCGACGGCGACGATCGCCGGGAACACGAGCCGCCGGACGGCCGCGGGCGCGTCCAGGATCTCGAACTCGGTGCGGTAGCGGTGCGAAAGGTAGGCAGCTCTCCCGCTCGCGATGGCGGGTCCTGTAGAACGACAGTCGAATGACAGTCCGGTCGTGGCGTGGCTCATGGGTTGATGGCGAGGAACAGGAACGCGGCGAAGAGGACAAGGTGGACGCCACCTTCCTGAAGGGTCGCCCGGCCCGGCAGCACGGTCAGTGCCGTGACCAGGGTGGTGATTGCCAAGAGCACGATCTGCGTGGCGCCGAGCCCGAGAACGAGGGGGCCTTCGAGCCACACGGTGGCCAGGGCGATGGCGGGGATGGTCAGCCCGATGCTGGCCATCGCCGAGCCGAAGGCGAGGTTGAAGCTCGTCTGCATCCGTCCCCGCCTCGCGTTGCGCACGGCGGCGAGCGTCTCGGGCAGCAGGACGAGCAAGGCGATGGCGACGCCGACTGCCGAAGGGGGCGCGCCGATAGAGTCGACGCCGTCCTCGATCGACGGCGAGGTGATCTTGGCCAGCCCGACCACGGCCACTAATGAGACAACGAGCATGAGCAGGCTGCGAATCGCGGTCTTGTCGGTGGGCGGCGCGAGGTGGACATCGGGGTCAATGGCTGCGTCTGGCGTCACCGGTAGGAAGAAGTCGCGGTGTCGCACGGTCTGCACGACGACAAACAGCCCGTAGAGCGCGAGCGACATGACCGCTGCGAAGGCGAGCTGGGAGGAGGAGAACTCCGCTCCAGGTCCGCTGGTGGTGAAAGTTGGGAGCACCAGGCAGACCGTCGCAAGCGTCGCAACGGTCGCGAGAGCGCTCGCGGTGCCCTCGGCGTTGAAGGAGGCCACGCGGTCGCGCAACGCCCCGAAGATCAGGGAGATGCCGACGATGCCGTTGCAGGTGATCATGACCGCGGCGAAGACGGTGTCGCGGGCCAGCGTGGCGGTGTCCTCGCCGGTCCCGGAGATCATCAGCGTGACGATGAGCGCGACTTCGATGATCGTGACGGCCACCGCGAGCACCAACGACCCAAAGGGTTCCTCGACGCGGTGCGCAACGACTTCGGCGTGATGGACGGCGGCGAGCACCGCGACGCCGAGAAAGGCGGCGACGAACGCGACGACCACGGGGCCTGGCTTCGTCCCCCATGTCGCGGCCAGCAGCGCGAGCGCGACGACGGGGCCAACGGTGGTCCAGTTCAGATTGCGCACACGTGGAATCACTTCGCAGAGCCTGGCAGCCCGAGTGTGTGCTCCGTCGGTGCTGCGACGTCGTGCAGGGGTTCCTCCCATTCGACGCGTGACCGTTGTGATGGGAAGTGAGGTCGGACAAGGCGCGTCGCCGACAAATCGGGCGGGCCATGACCCAAGACGGCAAGCGCGAGCGCACGGAGCGCTGTGCACCCGGACTATCGACGCTCGATAACCTCCAAGGTCGGTGACCGCTCTAAGACGGCCGAGCCTTCCAGGGACCGAAGCAAGCGAAGGCGACGGCAGCAGGGCAACGCGCTGGATCGGCCGAGATGTTCTGGGCGCGGCGGGGGTTCGTCATCCTCGCGCGATAATGGAAATTAGTACGTTTGGCCTGCAAACGCAGTTTTCCACGAACGCGACGATGAATGTGTCTCGCTCGATGGGCTGACCCGGTGCGGGCGCTCAAGGCCCTGCTAGCAGTCGACCCCGACGCCGAGCCAGTCCAAGGCGTCGACTCTTACCGCCGCGAAGCGCAAGACGGCGCCGACGACCGTGCCGAGTGACCCCGAGGTTCACTGGCGGGCCTCGCGGACCCATGACGCAATGGCCGCCCGGCACGAGGGCTACGCCGAAAGGCTGACGCGCCAGGGCGATCATGAACGCGCTGCGCTTGAAGCGCGTAACGCGGTGATCGAGCGAGACGCTGCGCAACTAGAGCGCGAGAAGGCCGAACTATCTGAAAGACGCTTGCGCCCGTGACCTTCGGCTGCCGTGCTTAAACGGCTCGCCAAGTCTCACGCCACCAGCAGGCCTGCCGGGCCTCTGCGGTCACAAGCTCGAGTGGTTCTTCCAGCTTCCCGTCCACGCCGCCGGCCCGGGCACCGCAGAAGCGCTCCGTGTTCTCTGACCCGCGCAGTCGGCGCACCGCCGGCCGTCACGCCCAGCGCGCCGGCCGCACACGCATGCTGCGCGCCCAGCTGCTCTGGCCTCGGCCGTGATGCTCGCGCTCTTGACCGTCCGCTACGCGCCCGAGGCGATGCTGCCCTACGGCCTGGCGGGCGCCGCGGCGAGCGCGCTGAGCGCCCGCTACCGCGGGCGCGTCGCGCGCCGCTGGCAGTACGGCGCCGCGGGGGAGCGCGACGTCGCCCGTGCCCTCGCGCGCTTGCCGCGCCGCTGGAGCGTGCTGCACGACGTCGACCGCGGCCGCGGCAACGTCGACCACATCGCCATCGTGCCCCGCGGGCTGTTCACGATCGAGAGCAAGCTGCACCGCTGGGGCGCCAGCGAACTCGCGCAGGCCCGCGGCCACGCCGCCTGGGCGGCCAAGCGCACCGGGTAGCCCGCCACCCCGGTGCTGTGTGTCGCGCGGGGCGAGTCGCGCCCCAAGGACTACAGCCCGGCAGATGCAGCATCCTCGGCGCCCGGCCGTTTGTGACGACCACCAGCGTGTCGGAATGGCCGGCAAGGGTAGTCATGCCACGAGTGTCCCACGGCGGCCGAAGCAGGTCGACGGCGCGCTTTTCCTTCGGCGAGACCAACCACACGTCGCCCAATCGCTCCAGCCACTGCCCTCCGAACCCCAGCGGACCTAGGGGCAGGACAACGCCGCTCTTTCGACGCGTGCGGGCGCGGGCTCCCGGGCTTACGAGTCTGGCGGGTGCCGCCGCTCAGCGCGGCTGGCTAGTTCGTAGCGCAGGAGGTCGATCTTGCCGTCCAGGATCTTCAGCTCGTAGCGCAGGAGGTCGATCTTGCCGCGCAGGATCCTGCGCTCGTAGGAGATCTCCTGTTCGCGCTGAGTGAGCTGGGTGATCAGGTCCGTTATCTGCTCGTCGGAGAGGCCACCCAGTTCGGGCATCGACGCCTCGCTCGCCGAGACGGCGTCTTGCCGCGAGGCGCCGATGCCCTGCCGACCGCTCGAGCGCTGACGCCCACCGGGGCCCGAGAGCATGCGGATCACCTCGTTGCGGATCTTCTCGGAGTCGGCGCCGATGCCCTGCCGACCGCTCGAGCGCTGACGCCCGCCGGAGCCCGGGAGCATGCGGATCACCGTGTTGCGGATCTTCTCGGAGTCGGCGTCGAAGTCGAGCAGGATTCGCGCCGCAACGCCCGCGTTCTCGCGCGCGAGCCCGAGCAGCATGTGCTCGGTGCCGATGTAGTTGTGCCCGAGGCTGAGGGCCTCGCGCGGCGCCATCTCGAGCACCTTCTTGGTGCGCGGTGTGAAGGGGATCTGCCCGGAGGTGGCCTCCTCGCCCGAGCCGACGATCCGGACCACCTGCGCGCGCACGGGCTCGACGGTGATGTTGAGCGCATCGAGCACACGCGCGCCAAGACCCTCCTCCTCGCGGAGCAGGCCGAGCAGGATGTGCTCGGTGCCGATGTAGTTGTGCTTGAGGATGCGGGCCTCCTCCTGCGCTAAGACGACGACGTGCCGGGCCCGTTCTGTGAAGCGCTCGAACATGCGGGGACTCCTTCGACATTGGGTCACGCCGATCATCGGACGGGGCGCCTTCGGGCGCGCGATAATCTGATGCCCGGAGCAAGTACTGAGGCACGTCTGGCGTTGAGCGCGCGAACCCGCCTGTTGCCGATCCGTCTCGAAGGACAACTCGCCGCCTACGAGTTCTCCATAGGAATTATCGAGCGCATGAAAACGGCGCCCGGTGCGCGCGTCGGCGACGTCGACGCGGCCCGGCCCCATCACTGCAGGCCTCGGGTGGCGTCGCGTTTTAGTCCGCAGAGCTTTACACGAACAAGCGCGTGTGACCGTGCACGAGCGCTTGGGATTACGAGTGCTCCTTCGAGCCGACGGCCGGAGTTCCGGCGGAGGCGATGACGGCGATCGGGACGGCCAGGAAGGCGCCCAGAACGCCGGCGAGGGTGCCGCCGACGGCGACGGCGACGATCGTCGTCAATGGGTGCAGACTGGAGCGACGGCGCATGATCAACGGGTACAGCACGTTGCCCTCGAGTTGCTGAACGAGGACGACAAGCGCGGCGACGATCGCCGCGTCGGTCGTGCCGCCGCCGACAAAGGCGACCAGGACGGCGACGACTCCGGCAGCGAAGGCGCCGATGACCGGGAAGAACGCGGCTAGAAAGGTCAGGACCGCGAGGGAGAGCACGAGCGGGACGCCGAGCACCAGCAGGCCGACGCCGATGAGTGCCGCGTCGATCAGGGCCACGGTGACGACCGTGACGAAGTACGCGCGCAGCGCCTGCCAGGCGCGGTCGCCGAAGCGCGAGACCGCGGCGCGATGCGGCTCGTGCACCCGCCGCACCACGCCTGTCCAGAGCCGGTCGCCTTCCTTGACCAAGAAGAACAGGACGACGGCGACGAGCACCACGCCGGTCAGCGCCGAGGCAGTCGCCGACAGGCCTCGTGCGGCCGCACCGCCCTGCAAGGCGGCGCGCACGGCCCGCTCGACGTTGACGGCCAGCTGTTCCGGTGAGCCGCCCAGCGCGCTGCCGGCCGGCGACGCGGCGACCTTGCGCAAGCTTTGCTGCAGGCCGCGCTCGAGCTCGTCGGCCTGCTCGACGACGGGCACGCCGACAAGCGCGACCGCCGCGACCGCTAGAACCGCGGCCGCGCCGACGACAGCCAACGCTGCTAGGCCGTCGGGCAGCCCGCGTCGCTTGAGCGCCTGCGTCGGCGCCCACAAGGCGCTGGCCAAGAACAGCGCGATGAGCACCGGGACGACGACGAGCAGCAGCCTGGAGATCGCAAAGACGACCAGTGCTACGACGGTGGCCACGACCAACGCACGCCAGCTCACCGCGGCTGCGTGCTGCAGCCATGGCGGCACCGCGCGATCAAGCTGGGACGGAGCCTCTTGCGCCCGCCGGGTCCGCTGCTCGCTCTTGTCCTCGCTCATGATCGAGCTATCCCCGACGCATCGCGGCGACATGTCAACGTGCTGGTCGACGGCGCGCTCGTCGAGCTTGAAGGCGTCCAGAACGGGTAGCGCGAGCTTGACTCCCCCAAGGAGACAAGCGAACCATGTCTGATCAAGAGACCGGCCAGATTACCGGAACCGCTGACAAGGACTACAACGTCATCTGGTTCACCGAGCAGTGCCTCGCCAATGTTCTTCGGCTGCAGACCTACCAGCAAGACGCCGAGCGCGACGGCGACCAAGAGCTCGCCGACTTCTTCGCTCGTGCGCGGGCGGAGAGCCGCAAGGGCGCAGAGCGGGGCAAGGCGCTCCTGCGCAGCCGGCTCGCCTCCTGACCGTCGGACTTCTCGGGAGGCCACCGCTGGTCGCGGTCGGCTTCCAAGTAGACGGGTGGCAACCAGCGCACCCCCAGGGCCGTGGCCTGACCGCCACTCGCGGTGGTCGTGACGTTCACCGCCGTATCCGGCCTGACGTGTCGCACGACGACGTACGTGGGTACCGGTCGCTTCATGTCCTCATCGCCGATGTCCGTCGAGCTCCCTGACCCGCGGCCGCCGCAGCCGGCTCCTGACCCGCTCCCAGATCCGCTGCCCGAACCCAGCCCGCCGCCTCAGCCCGGCCCCGGGCCGATCATCGTCTGAACCGCATCGTCCGTCCGCGACCGCTTCCAACAACGTGGCTGTAGCAGGCGTTTAGCCCTGGGGCGCGGCGGCCTGCGGGGAGCCGGCGGCGTCGCCCGGCTTGATCGCGTCGAGCAGTGCGGAGCACGCCTGCTGGCAGTCACGGCAGGTCTGCTCGCAGGTGGCGCAGTGGGCGTGGTGGTCGCGGTGCTCGCCGCAGGAGTCCGCGCACGTCTGGGACGCCTGGACGCACGCCTGGAGCACCGCACAGGTGAGCGTGGCGTCGTAGCCCGTGTGGCGGGAGAGCACGCGGCTCGTCGCCGCGCATACGTCGGCGCAGTCGAGGTCGTCGCGGATGCAGCGCGTCGTTTCCGCGACGTCGCGTTCGGAGAGGCAGGCGTCGGCGCAGGCCGTGCAGGTCTGCGCGCACCGCGTCGCGGCGTCGATGGCCGCGGCGAGCAGCTGCTTGTCCACGGTAATGTCGGCCGGGTACTGCTCGAGCAGGGCGATGGTGTCCATTGCGGGTGCCTACCCGCGCCGCCGCGCCTGACGCGCGGCGGCGGGCTTCGACCCGGACTACGCGCCCTGGGGCAAGAGCTCGACCTTCAGCCAGCCCGGCGAGCGCGCGTCGAAGGCCTCGTAGGCCGCGATCGCACCTTGCATCGTGTCCTGCTCGGTGATGATCGCCGTCGGGTCGACCGCGCCGGTGCGGACGAGCTCGACCAGGTGCGGGATGTAGCGCCGGTGCGGGCAGTTACCCGTCTTGATCGTGAGGTTCTTGTTCATGGCGTCGCCGATCGGGAAGCTCGTCATCCCGGGCGGGTAGACGCCGATGATCGAAATGGTCCCGGCCTTGGCCACGGCCTGGACGGCCCACTCGAGCGCCTGGGCCGGGGCGCCGCCGGGCTGGAAGCGTTCACCGTCCGCCGTGCCGTCCTGCGCGACCTCGGCGACCTCGTCGGGGCGGGGGCCCTCCGGACTCTCGGCCTCGACGCCGACCGCGTCGATGACGCGGTCCGGCCCGATGCCGCCCGTGAGGCGCTGCAGCGCCTCGACGGCGTCCTCGGCGGAGAAGTCGACGGCCTCGGCCCCGAGGCGCTTGGCGGTCTCCAGGCGGTCCGGGTGCTGGTCGACGGCCAGGACGCGGCCCGCGCCCATGAGGAATGCGGAAGCGATCGCGAACTGCCCGACGGGCCCGCACCCGAGGACCGCGACGACGTCCCCCGCCTCGATCTCGGCCATGTCGGCGCCGAACCAGCCTGTGGGGAAGATGTCAGAAAGGAGGATCGCCTGGTCGTCGGAGACCTCGTCGGGCAGCTTCACGCAGGTGGAGTGCGCGAAGGGGACGAGAACCTTCTCGGCCTGCATGCCGTCGTAACCGCCCGCGGCGTCCGGCCCGCCGAAGAACGCGGTGCCCGGCCCGTTCGGGTTGGCCTCGTCGCACTGACTGAAGTACCCCGCGCGGCAGTACGAGCACGAGCCGCACGAGATCGTCGAGCAGACCACCACGCGGTCGCCGCGACGCAGGTTCCGCACCTCCGGCCCCACCTCCTCGACGACGCCGACGCCCTCGTGCCCGAGGATCCGGCCGTCGGCGGTGCCGGGCATCGTGCCGCGCACGAAGTGCAGGTCGGTCCCGCAGATCGCGCTCGCGGTCAGCCGGACGATCGCGTCGAACGGGGCTTGGATGGCGGGTTCGGGGACGTCGTCGACGCGGATGTCGCCGACGCCGTGGTGCACGACTGCCTTCATGGGCGGTCCTCTCCTGAAGTGGGGCGACGGGGGCTACCCGAGGCTGGGCTCTTCACGCGCGGCGGTGCTGCCGCAGGTCGGATTCCGTCAACGTCGGGCGACCGCCGAGGTGGCCGGTCGTGTGCCCGGCCGCCGCGGAGGCCAGGCGGCTCGCCGTCCCGAGGTCCTCGCCACGGGCGAGGAGGCCGGTGAGGACGCCGACGAACGCGTCGCCCGCGCCCGTGGTGTCGACGGGACGCTCGGGACCGTGAGCCGGCACGAGGTGGCCATCGGGCCAGGCGACGACATCTCCTTCGGCACCAGCCTGCACCACGACGACCTCCGGCCCGCGGGCGTGCAATTCGCGCGGCGCCGCGAGCGCCGAGACGACGTCGTCCGGCGTCGTGCCGGTGAGCGCGCCGGCCTCCTCGGGGTCCGCGCGCAGCAGCCATGCCATCGGCAGGACCGCGCCGACGACCTCCGGCTCCCCCGAGGCGTCGACGACGAGACGGTCGGCGCGGGCGGCCGCGGCCCGGGCAACCTCGGCGGGCACCGCCGTGGAAAGCAGGATGAGCCCGCCTGGCAGCGCCCACGGCTCCGGCCGATCCGCCGCGCCCGGCGTCTCGACGTAGCGTCGCCGCCCGTCCGTGCCGACGAGGGTGGACGATCGTGCTCGTCGCGCCCCGGCAGCTCCTGCACGCCGGAGACGTCCAAGCCCGCCGCCGTCAGATCCTCGAGCCCCGCGGAGCCTTGACGGTCCTGGCCGACCGCGCCGACAAGCCGGACCTCCGCGCCCGTCGCGAGAGCCGCCAGCGCCGGGTTCGCGCCCTTCTCGCCGATGCGCGAGACGTGCTCGAGCGCACGGCCCGAGCCGCTGGGCGGCGGAAGCTCGTCGAGGAGCACGGCGACGTCCTGCACGACGGGGCCGACGACGGTGACGGAGGCGGGCACGCAGTCCCTGTACCCGGCTGGGCGTTTCGCGCGGCGTGGGTGCAGCAGAGCTCGGGCGGCCTCCGGCTCGGTGCGCCGGCGATGCCGTCACGGCCGCGGGCGGCCAACCATCGACGCAGAGATTGCCGTAGCCCGGGACGCGGTGACAGGCTAGGCAGGCATGAAGCGCCCGTCAGTGATGGCGCAGCGCGTCGATGAGCTCGTCCTTGTTCATCTTCGAGCGGCCTTCGATGCCCACGTCGGCCGCCCGCTTGTTCAGCTGCGCCTTCGTCTGATCCTCGTAGGCGGGGGCCTTGCCGCCTTTCTTCGACGGAGAGCCGCCGCCTGCTTTGGCGTTTGCGATCCGGGCCGCCTTCTCCTTGCTGGCTCCGTCGTCGCGCAGCGCCTCGTAGGTCTTGTCGTCCTTGACGGACGGACCATGGTCCTTGGCCATGTCAGTGCCCTTCTGCTCGGTGGGGTGTCAGCAGTCGCACGTCGGCGCCGGTCCGTTCGCTCGGCGTAGTTCGGCTCAACGTCAGCGACGCGAGCGCAGTGGCACGGTCACCATAGACGCTTACCCCGCTCCAAAGCGAAATCGAACAGTCGGCGCACGCCTCGTGTGCGAGCAAGCAATCGCGATCAAGGTGGTGTTCCGGTTCCTGCTCGCCGTGCCGTTCCAATCTCGATTCGAGACCACGACGTCCTTCCAACGGACCGTCTACTTCGTGACGCTGCTGCGCTCAGCGGCGGCCACGATGTTCCCCGTCGCGCCCGTCGCCTACCACCGCATCATGTTTCGGGCCTGCGACACGCCGGCGGTGATCGCCACGGGCAACGCATCGCTGCTGATCGGCTTGGCGATGCTGGCCACGCAATGACGAGCGCGGAGCTCCTGGTCACCGACCTGCTCTACCGCCAGGCGACCGTCTACGTCGTGGTCGTCGCCACCGGCGCTTCGGTCTTCGTGCTGTGGTTCGGCATCGCGGGCGTCCGGCGACTTGCCGACCAGAGCTCACGGGACTCATAGAGACTGGCGATCGGCGGGCGCTCGGGCCAGGGCAGTCGGTCCTCGCCGGCCTCGAGGCAGCCGTCGCGGTGCAGGCGCTCGATCACGCCGGCCAGCACGGCTTGGGCCATCGGCCCGAGCTCCTCGAGTGACTGGTGTCGGTTCTGGCGCACGTCGAGGTCGACTTGGGCGATGCCCTCCAGGCCGACGTGGCGCCAGGCGTCGATGAGCAGGCCGATGTCCACGGCGTACCCCAGGCCGAACGGGATCTGCTCGAGCAGGTCGCGACGGGCGGCGATCTCCCCGGCCAGCGGCTGGCGGATCTCCGCCAGCTCGGGGTAGAAGGCCCGCAGCAGCGGGCGTGCGGTGAGCTCGGTGACGCGGCCACCGCCCGTCGGCAGCTTTGTACCCTCGTCGATGCGAAAGGGACGGCGGTAGAAGGCCTTGGCAAAGGCCGTCGGGCCGGGGATGGCGACCGCGCCGGCGAGCGCGGCGGCGAAGTGGCACCCGAAGTGCTCGGAGTCGGCGTCGAGGAAGCAGACGACTTCGCCGGTCAGGACGGTGAGCGCGCGCCACATCGCGTCGCCCTTGCCCTGGACCGGGCCGAGGTTGCTGCACAGCGCCGACTGGTCGTGGACCTCGGCGCCGCGGCCGGCGGCGATGTCGTGGGTGCCGTCGCTTCCGTCGGCGACCACGACCACCTGGTCGACGACTCCCTGGTCGATCAGCGGCATGAGGCAGTCGAGGATCGGGCCGATCGTCGTCGCCTCGTCGCGGGCGGGCAGGCAGACCGAGATCGTGGACTCCCGCTCGGCGGCGACGCGCTCTGGGGGCAGCTGGCCATGGTGGAACGTGCGCTGCGCGGCCCAGCGCTGGGCGGGGCCGAAAGCCGGTGGCTCGCGGCCGAAACGCGTGGGCATGGCCCGTCGTTACCCTGCGCAGCCATGTCGACACGCATCGCCATGGTTGGGGCCGGGGGCGTGGCCCGACGGCACGCGGCGGTGCTCGCCTCCTTCGAGGACGTCGAGCTCGTCGGCGTCACCGACCTGATCCCGGAAGCAGCCACCACCCTCGCCGCCGAGGCCGGGACGGCGGTGCACGCCGACCTCGCCGCGCTGCTGGACGCGACGGCGCCGGACGCCGTCTACGTCTGCGTCCCGCCGTTCGCCCGTGGGGATCCGGAGCGGATGTTGATCGAGCGTGGGATCCCGTTCTTCGTCGAGAAGCCGCTGGGGGCAGGGGTGGAGGTGGCCGAGGAGCTTGGTGCGGCGATCGCCGCGCGGGGTCTGCTGACGGCCACGGGCTACCACTGGCGCTACCACGACGGCGTGCAGCGGGCGCGCGAGCTGCTGGCCGACGCTCCGGTCCGCCTGGCCGTGGGGGCCTGGTTGGACAAGGTTCCGCCGGTCGCCTGGTGGCTGCACCGCGACCGCTCCGGCGGGCAGGTCGTCGAGCAGGCCACCCACCTCCTCGACGTCATGCTCGACCTCGTCGGCGACGTCGAGCACGTCCATGCCGTCGGCGCGCGGCAGCCGCGGGACGCCTTCCCCGACGCGGATGTCGACGACGTCAGCGCGGCGACCATGCGCTTCGAGGGCGGGGCGGTCGGATCGCTGGCCGCCACGTCGCTGCTGCCCGCCAAGCACCGGGCGAGTCTCGAGCTGTTCGCCGACGGGATGCGCCTCGAGCTCTCCGAGACGGCGCTCGTCGTCCACGACGCCGATGGCGCCACCTCCCACGACATCGATCCCGACGCGGCCAAGCGCCGCGTCGACCGCGCGTTCGTCGACGCCGTGCAGGGGCACGGCAACGACGTCCGGGCGCCGTACGAGGTGGCGCTGCGCACCCACCGCGTCGCCTGCGCGATGGCGCGCTCGGCGGCCGCGGGCGTCAGCGTCGACGTGACGGTCCCCGCGTGAGGACGCAGGCACTCGGGGTCCGCGCCGCGGGCGAGGCGGCGCTGCTCGAGGTCGAGCTGCTCGAACTCACCCCCGGGCGATTCCGGGTGGAGACGGCGTTCTCGGGCGTTTCGGCGGGGACGGAGCTCACGTTCTTGAAGGGCACGAACCCCGACCTGCACGCCTCGTGGGACGGTGAGCTCGGCGTCTTCCGCTCGGACCGCCCCGCGGTCAAGTATCCCGTCGAGAAGCTCGGCTACATGGAGGTCGGGCGGGTGGTCGAGAGCCGCGCTCCCGGCGTGGCCGAGGGCGGCCTCGTCGCGATGACCTACGGCCACCGCGCCGCGCACGTCGCCGACCCGGCGGCGGAGCGCGTCGTGGCACTGCCCGAGGGGCTCGACGCGGTGCTCGGCGTCTTCGTCGCCCACATGGGACCCATCTGCGCCAACGGGCTGCTGCACGCCGCGACCGAGCTCACCCGAGGCGACGTGCGCCGCCTCGGCGACGGCGTCGAGGGGCTGCAAGTCCTCATCCACGGTGCGGGCACCGTCGGCCTGCTCACCGCGCTGCTGGCCGCCCACCACGGCGCCGCCGAGGTGGCGGTGGTCGACGCCACGCCCGAGCGGCTGGCGGCGGCCACGGCGCTTGGCCTGTGGGCGATCGACGAGCGCAACGGGCCGCCGTGGCAGGCGGTCAAGGAGCGCTGGCGCCACGGCGCGCGCCAGCGCGGCGCCGACGTCGTGTTCCAGTGCCGCGGCCAGGACGCCGCGCTGGCCGAGGCGCTGCGCTGCCTGCGCCCGCAGGGCACGGTCATCGACCTGGCGTTCTACCCCGCCGGCGCGCCCGAGCTGCGGCTGGGGGAGGAGTTCCACCACAACGGGCTGACGATCCGCTGCGCGCAGATTGGGCGCGTACCCCGCGGCCTCGACCACCTCTGGGACCGCGAGCGGCTGTCCCGGGAGACCATCGCCCTGGTCCAGGAGTGCGGCCCCGCGATCCGCGAGCACCTCGTCACCGACATCGTGCCCTTCGCCGACGGGCCGGCGCTGCTGCACGACGTCGCGGCCCGCCGCCGCCACGTCATCCAGGCCGTGCTCGCCTTCTAGGACGCGCGGGCCAGGACCTCCTCGTAGCGGCGGAGGTAGGCGTCGGCCATCGCTTCGGCCGAGAAGCGCTCCTGCGCAGCGCGCCGGCAGGCGGCCGGGTCGAGCTCCTCGACGCGCGCCATCAGCGCCGGCAGCTCGGCGGGGGCGTCGGCCAGGAACCCCGTCACGCCGTGCTCGACGAGCATGGGCAGCGCGCCGCGGGCCAGCCCGACCACGGGCGTACCGGCCGCCAGGGCCTCGACCACTGCGGTCCCGCCAGGCTCGTCCCAGCGGATCGGGGCCAGCAGCGCGCGGGCGCGACCGAGCACCCAAAGCTTCTCCGCGCCGCTGAGCGAGCCGACCCAGCGGATCTGCTCCCCGTCCTCGAGCGGCGCGACGCGGTCGAGGTGGAAGCGCACGTCGGCGTTGGCGTGCAGTCCCGATTCGGGGTCGACGAGCCCCGCCTGCAGCTCGGCCTCGTCGCGCGCGCCGGCGACGGGGCCCGCGATGTCCAGCGGCCAGCCGTGGTCGCGGCAGATGCTCGCGGCGATGTCCTGTCCCTTGTATTCCGTGATCCGCGCGAGCACGAGGAACCGCGGCCCCTTTTCAGGCTGGAAGGGGACCTGCGCGAGGTCGACGGCCAGCGGGATCGCCCCGAGCGCCTGGCGCCGCAGGTTCTCGGGGGCGCGGGCCACCTGGGCGTCGGAGACGCCGACGAAGGACACGCGCCCACCGCCGTCGAAGGCTCCGTAGAAGTCGGGGTGCTTGTTCAGATCCCAGTGCAGCGTCTGCAGCACGGGCGGCGCCGCCGTCCCCATCGCCGCCAGCACGCTCGGGCCGACAACCTCCAGATGGTCGTGCACCAGGTCGACCCCGTCGCCGCGCTCGCGCAGCACGGCCACCACGCGCTGCATGTGCGCGTGGGCGATGCCCCCCATTTGGTTGTAGGGCCCGGCCAGGTGCGCGAACATCGGCTCGGGCACCGTCTCGACCAGCTCGTCGACCTCGAGCGTCGAGCCCGCCGCCGCGCAGAGCACCACGCGCACACCGCGCTCGCGCAGCGCCGGGACGAGCGTGGCGATGACGTTCTCGACGCCGCCGTAGCCCGCAGGCGGCACCGCCAGCCACGGCCCGGCGTTGATGAGGACCGTCAGCCCCATGCGGGGTCCTGCGGCCACTGCCCGTCGGCCAGCCACCGCTCGACGGCCTCGAGCACGCCGGCGCCGTGACTGCCGCGCGCCATCCAAACTCCCGGCAGAGCCGCCGCCATCACGCCGATCTCGGGATCGCGCGCCGCGGCGTTGGCCACCAGCACGCACGTGCCGACTCGCGCCGCGAGGGCCAGGTCCTCCCGAGAGTCGCCCACCGCCAAGCAGGCCGCCGGATTCAGGCCGCGCAATTCTTGATGCAGCACGACGCCCGCGACCTTCGAGGCATCCCGAGGCAGCAGGTGGTAGGCGTGCACCTCCGGCAGCGCCTGCAGCGCGAGGCTGCGGCGCTCAACCACCCCGTTGTCCAGCAGCCTGAGGTGGCCGTGACCGTGGCTGTCGAGCAGTTCCTGCGCCACGGCTACGTCGACGAGCCCGCGCAGCAGATGCGTCACCTCACGCCCGCGATGCCACGGCTCATGCTCCTCCAGCCGCCCACCGAAGTGCTCCAGCAGCAACGCCGGCGCTCCCGAAGCGGCCACCTGCTCGAACACCGTGCCGCTCGCAGCAGACGGGACCAGCCCGCCCGTCGACCAGTGCTCGCGCCCGTCGACGACGACGCAGGCCCCGAGCTCGCAGACGTAGCTGCCGACGCCCAACAGCCGTGCATCCCCGGCCAGCGCGCCGCGCGCGCGGCCCGAGACGAGCACGACCTCCACGCCGGCGCGATGACAGCGCTCAAGCGCCCGAACACCATCGACAGACCAAGCCCCGTCCTGCGCCCGCAGCAGCGCGCCGTCGGGCCCGAGAAGGGTCCCGTCCAAATCGAGGTAGGCGGCACGCATCGCCGAAGAGCATGTCGCAGAGCGAAGAGATGGGTTCTTTTCACGCTCACTGGGAAAGAACGGGCCCGTGCGCGTCCTACTGCTAGGCGGCCCGAACGACAAGACAATCGCCGATCTTCACGACGACGCGGTGTTACCCGAGACCCTGGACACCAAGCCGCCGTCCAACGCGAGATACGTTCGTTTGCGGATTCTCGGACTGTCGACCGAAGGAGAGTCGGTCGGCTACTACGTCTTCGACCAGACCTCAGCCGCTGCTGGCCGACGACCGGTCACCCATGCCTCTACCGCCGGTGGTGCAGGGACCGCTTAACGGTCGATCGGGCGCGGATTGAGCGCCAAGGCGCCGGGTAGCAACGCCTCGTGTCTCGTCCAACCGACGGCGAAACGATGCGGCCCCAGACCGACGACATGTTGATCAGCACGCCGCTGCGCTGACGGGCGAACACCGGCAGCACCGCTCGCGCGCCGTGGACCTGGCCGAAGAGGTTGACCTCGATGACGCGACGGAAGTCCTGCGAGCTGACGTCCTGAAAGCGCCCGTACATCATCACGCCGGCATTGTTGACCCACACGTCAATGCGGCCGAATCCGTCGACCGCACGCTGGGCCAAGCGCTGCACCGCTGCCTCGTCGGCGACATCGGTGGGCACGGCCTCGGCCTGCGCACCCGCCGCCTCGCACTGCGTCGCGACCTCGCGCAGGTCCGCCTCGCCGCGGGCGGCGAGGACCAGCCGCGCGCTGTGACGCGCGAACGCCAAGGCGGCGGCGCGGCCGATCCCGCTCGACGCGCCGGTGATCACGACGACAGACTCATTCAGTGGCGGGCGCCCGCTCACCGCCGCCTACGACCTTTGACCGCCGTGTCGACTTCTTTCTGGAGGTCTCGGCCCATACGCCCGCTGCTCAAGCGCTACGTGGCTGGCTGTAGCAAGAACGTCAACGTCGCTGCCCGGTCGCCCCGTTGGGGCGGCCGAAGGCGGTGTCGTAGAAAAGTGCCGTGCCCTCCGCCTGAACGAGCTTGTCGATGACGTCGACGATCGTGTCTTGCGCTGACCACTGCCGCGGCTTGTAGAGGCCGAGCAGCGTGTTGAGCAGCACGTCGCCGCTGTAGACCGTTGCGAATACCGCCGCGACCGCGCGCTGTCCGCGCAGTCCGTTGTGGGCGGCGACGCCGTAGGCGGCACCCCATCCGGCGCCCAAGCCGAAATGCGACGCAAAATCGTTGACGCGTCGCCGCTGTTGGCGGCTGTTGGGTTTGATCGGGAGGATCTTCTGCGCGAAGTTGGCCGGTGCGTAGCTCTCGCCGCGTCCGGTGAGCGGCATCTCGACGAACTTCTGAAAGGCGGTCATCACGGCCGTACCGGCGAGGTCAGCAAACACACCACGTACAACCGCGGGCGCGATCGCGGCCTGCGAGGTCATCGACATGTCTGCCTTCTACCCGCTCAAACGACATCCCCGAGCGCTCAGACGCGCCATCAATCGCTGGCGCGGCGCGGCGCCGGGTACGGCGTCGTCAAGCAGGGAAGAGACCGCTCCGGGCGCGTCGGTCGAGGCCGCGTTGACCAGCACGGCCCCAGCTCCTCTCGCGCCCGACGCATGGCCTCCGCCACGGCGCGGCCATCAGCAAGGTCACAGGCGAGCGGCAGCGCGCGACCATCAGCCCCGGACAGCTCGTTCGCCACGGCTGTCAGGTCAGAGGCGCTGCGCGCGACGAGGGCGACACTCGCGCCCGCACTGAGTGCTCCTCTGTCAAGAGGTGGCCGATCGAGATCGGGCTATGGCGTCTGTCTTCGCCGGCAGCCGGCAATGCCAGCAGGCAGAATGATCAGGCGTGTTCGCCGGCGCGTGTGACCTGTGGCTTGGGTGCGTCGGGGCGGCGTTGGAGCGTTGAGACGGGAACAATGACGATGTCGTGCATGCGCCAGTCCAGTGCGGCGATCTGGCGCGCGGCGTCCTCTATGCGCGCGACGAGATCGTCATCGTCGCACGCGACGACGAGCGCCTCGCCGGTGAAGACGTGGCCCTCCTCGCGCAACCTGGCCTGCGCCTCCTGCACCCAGTCCAGCTCGCACAGCGTCTCCTCGATTTGCCCGAGCAGCGGGTGCGGCCCCGAGCCGTCGTAGGTCGACGGCCGCGTGTCGATGACATCGCGGCCGGCGCGGCGAAGGTTCGTCCAGCCGTCGCGCACGATGTCCAGTGCGATCGCGATTGCGGCGGCCGCATCGGCCCACCACAGGCCGAAGGCGATGCCGATGACGCCGACGGCGGCGGCAGTGGCGGTCATCCAGTCGGCCTTGTTCATCTTCGCGTCGGCGTAGAGCACCTTGTCGTGCAGCGCTGCGGCGAGCGGCATCTTCGCGCGCCCGAGGAAGACGGCGGGGATCGCGCTCCACGCCAGCGCGGGCAGCATGACCCAGCCAAGCCAGATCTGCTCGCCGAAGAGCTCGATGACGCCGAGCGGCGGATGCTCGGCAGTGACGAGCTTGAACGTCGACTCGATGAGGATGAAGCTGCCGAACAGCAGCAGCGCAACCGCCGACGCGAGGTAGGCGAGCGTCACGCCGCGGTGAAAGCCCCATGGATGCTGCTGGTCGGGTGGCTTGTCGCGAAGGCGCGCGGCGATGAGCCAGGCGATCGGCGGGGTGAGGCTGAGCGCGTCCTCGATCATCGCCGCCTTGCCGGCCTGTGACTGGCCGATCGTCAGGTACAACAGCGCTGTCGCGGAGATGAGGTAGGCGATCGTCAGCCACTCCAGGCGCCGCGCCTTGCGGTGCAGCTCCTGCTTGTCGGGCGGAAGCTCAAAGCGCGATGGCAATGTCATGGCTTTCCCGTGCGTTCGAGCAGCGCGCGGATCTCGCCACGGCGGGTGAGCAAGAAGCGCTCCAGGCGCACCAGCCAGGCGTTCTCGCCGAGCGGCGCGGCGATGACGTGATCGCTCTTAGACAGTTCGACGCCGGTCGGACGCAGGCGCAGATCGTCGAGCAGCCAGTCATCCGTCGCGGCCGCGCCGCGTGCGTTGCGCAGCTGGTCGACGGCGACGGGCTTGGCGTCTGTCTTGCGGCCCAACAGCCCGCCCGCCTCGCTTCCACGCTCAAACGCCACCGCAACCTCGTCGAGGTCCTCGGGCACTCTGGTTGCGGGCGGGACTCCAACCAGCACGCGCGTGCTGAGGTAGGGCCGCGTCAGCGCCGCCTGCGTCTTCCACGGCGACTTGCGCGTCAGGCCGCCGACGACAAGGTCAAGCTGACCTTCCTTCAGCGCGCCGATGAGGTCCTCCTCTGAGCCCTCGATCCATTCGACCTGTGCGTTGAGCGCAGCGGCGAAACGGCGCACGAGCGTCGGCTCGACACCCTGCGGATCATCTGGATCAGCCAGCTGCACCCATGGATCGTTCTCGGTGACGCCGACGCGCATCGTTGTGTCGCGGACGCGGTCAAGCGTTCGGTCTGGATCGCGCGGCAGCTCACATCCGCTCAGCACGACGGCGGCGGCAAGAGCCACGGCGATCCGGATCTTCCTGCGCGGACGCTTCATCTGCGGCCCATCGGTACCCGCGCTGGCACGCGCACAACCGACCCGCTCGCTGAGCGGGCTGCAAAGCGATCGTCGGTGGCGTCGCCGTCTCGGCCGTCGCGGCCTAACCCGGTTTTGCGAACGAACTCTCGATAGACCCCCGGTTGACGACGGCGCCGTCGAGTCGCTGGAGGTGGAGCGTTCGACGGGGGTCGCGATGATCAGCACGTCAACGACCTTGACCTTCCAGCTGGTGACCGCACAAAGGGATCCAGCTCGAGTTGGGCGACGACGGCGCCTACGTGCAGATCCTTCTCCTGGATCTCGACGGCGCCGACGACTAGGTCCGCCGCCTCTACGGCTCGGCGTCGCCGTGCGGCGGTTCGTCGCTAGGGCGCGGCGGCTCGCTCAGTCGCCAGGTGAGCCAACGCGCGGTGACGCCTCGCACGAACCAGCTCGCTTCAACGTGCGTCATCGGCTTCGTCGGCGGCGGTATCGGCTTGCCGTGGCGCGACCGATCGCCAACCGCGTCGGTGCTGTTCGCCGTCTGCTTGAAGCGTCTCCGGTCGGCCTTGGTGTACCAGTCGTGATCCACCCTGAGCGCGTCAGGAGGTTGTCCCGTTTGCCGTGGAACTTCGCGGTGGCGATCCGGTGGTCAGGTGACGGGCGCGAGCGTAGCGGCCGCCTCGGTCGGGATGTCGATGTTGGTGGGTGGGGTGGTCGATCGGCTCGTTGCAGCGCGCTCCGCGGCGACGTCGCGCTCGACGGCGAGGGCGAGCGCGGCGAGGTGCTTGTAGCCGATGATCTTGCGGAACTGGGCTTCGGCTTCGAGCATGCCGGCCGCGGTCCAGCGCAGGCACATGTCGCCGTTCTGCCAGCGCTTGACGTTGCGGCTGGTGGCGCGGCAGATGGCGATCATCGACTCGATCGGGTTCGTCGAGGACAACGTGCGCCACAGCTGCTCATCGACGCCGAGACGCTGCAGCGTGACGGTCTCGCCCAGGCCCTCGCGCAGCGACGCGGCGGCGCCCGGGTGGGAGTGCGCGAGCTCTGCGGCGAGCGCCTCGAGGCGCTCGATCGCGGCGTCGTGCGCCGTGAGCTTCCAGGCCGCGCGCAGGCGCCGCTTGACCGCGGGACGGTCGCGTTCGGGCAGGTGATCCAAGACGTTGCGCTCCTTGTGGCGAACGCAGCGCTGGACCGGAACGGGTCCGAAGACCGCATCGACGGCGGCCCTGAGGGCCTTACCGCCGTCGAGGACGACCAGGACGCCCTGATCGCAGTCCAGGCCGCGCTCGACGAGGTCGGCCAGCAGCTCGACGCAGACGCGCTTGTTCTCCGTCGAGCCATCCCACAGCCCCAACGGGACCTTCACCCCCTCGGTCGTGACCCCGAGCGCCACCACGCAGCAGCGGCCCTTGAGCTCGAGGCCGTCGAGCATCAACGCCGCCAGCCGCACGTCGGCCAGCGACCGGCTCATGAGCGCGCGCAGGTGCTCGCCGGTGCGCCCGACGAACTCGCGGCTGACCGCCGACTTCGAGGCCGACCGCTCGGCATCGAGCACGTCCTGGCCGACCGGTTCGCGCGTCCTGGCAAAGCGGCGCGTGGAGACGCCGGCGAGCATCTGCTCCAAGACGACCTTCGTCAGCAGGTCGCGGTCGGCGAAGTGCGCGTAGGTCGTCATCGCGACCTCCCCGGTGCCGTCGCTGGCACGTACCCGCGAGCGCTCGACCGCGACGCGCCGGCCGCCGAGCGTCACGCTGCCGGCCTCGTGTCCATGCCGAACCGCGCGGCGCTCGACATCGTGACGGCCCTTCGGGCCGACCACGTCGTCGACCTCCTCGTTCATGAGCTCGCTGAGCACGCCGAGCCCGACGCCGACGCTCAACGCCAGCAGCCCCTCCTTCGCGGCCCCGGCCAGCTCGCCGAGCGCCTCCTGCACGCGCTGCGGCAGCGCGTCGAACTTCGTGGGGCCGATCGCGTCGGCCCCGTCGTCTAGGTTCCTCATGGCAGTTCTCCTGTCCTCGTTGACTTGGTCGCACTCGTCACGCTCCCAGCCGCAGCGGACGAGGCGGGAGGACCGCCACCTCAAGTTCTACGAGCTACGGGACAACCTCCCCTTTCGCCTGGAAGCGCCTGCTGCTTTTGCCTTAAGTGGGGTATCCATCTAGCTCAGGCTGCGTGGCGCCAGGGTCGCTCGGCCGCTGGTAGAGCAAGGGAGGAGGGATTCCGCCGCTTGGCCGGTGGTGTAGGGCGCCGGCGGCGCTCGGCACCGGGTGCCACCAGCAGCTGCCGGTAGGTGATCGGCTCGGCGACGGCGGCCTGCTCGAGCAGCCGGTAGAAGAGCAGCCCGCGCGCACGCGATCGCCGTCGGTTGAAGCGGAAGGTGAACTCGTTGAGGTAGGCCTGCAGGTGCGTCGCGTGCGCCGCGCCCTGGTGAGTGCCAAGCAGCCAGCGCTTGAGCAAGCTCGCGACCAAGTGCACGTTGGGCATCGCGACGTGCGCGGGATCCTGGCCGCCTCGCATCACGATGCGGTCGTGCGTGTAGCCGTGGTCTGGCAGCGTCCAGTACGCCTGCCAGCCGTCGGTGCGGACCGTAGACCCCGGCGTCACCGAGGCCTCCACGAACGCGATCAGGCTCGCCTTTGAGACATCGGGGACGTGCTCAAGGCGGATACGCCCGATCCCCTTGGGCTCGCCGCACTCGACCGCGATCGCGACCCGCGCCTTCGTATCGGTTTGCCTGCCCCTGGCTCCCTCCTCGTTGCCGCCGATGTAGGACTCATCGATCTCGACGCATCCGGACAGGCGCTCACGCCCAGGGCGGACGATCGCGACGCGGAAAGCGGTGGAGCATCGCCCACGCCGTCTGGTAGGAGCCAAGCCCGAGCACGCGCTGCAGCCCCAGGGCGGAGATCCCGTGCTTCTGACTTGTCATCTGCCACGCGGCGGCGAACCACACCGTCAGCGGAGTCCGCGTCCGGTGAAAGATCGTCCCCGCCGTCGTTGAGGTCTGTCGGCCGCAGGCCGCGCACTCCCGGCGACCATTGCTCAACCTCCAGCCCACACCGCCGCCGCACACCGGACACGACCAGTCTTGCGGCCAGCGCAGCCAGTCCAGATAGTCCAAGCACGCCCCGTCATCCGGGAACCAGGACCGCAGCTCAGCGTAGGACCGCGGATAGTCAACACCTCCCACCGGAACCACCGCCGCATCGTTTCACCTGAGTCAGATGGATACCCCACTTTGCTTTAAAGCAGCGGCGCCGTGATACAAGGAGCCCGTCGGTCTCGGTCAGTCGCAGTCCCACCGCATGACGGGCTGCGCGCACACCGGACACTCGAAGCGATACGCGGTCTGACCGCTCCCGAGGCCGTCTATGAACTGCGCCAGGAACGCATGGTCTTGGGTCCAGTCGACCTCCTCGGCGAGGAGGTCAACAAAGGCTGCCAGAACTGCGGGATCCGCCCGAAGTTCGCTCCCCGTCGGCTGTCCGCGGTAGATCGCGGGTTGTCCGCAATGGGTCGGCCACGACCAGTCCTGCCAGGTCTCAAAGTTGGGTGTTCGCTCGATCACTTCGGTGGCCACGTCAGGTTCAATGGGATCATCGATCTCGTTGAACGTCCCTCCGAAACGCGAGACCGCGGTGCCGTCGGCGATGCACCAGGGGCAGACCACCGGATCGTTGAGTTGGCTTGCGGTGTACAGAATCGCCTCGCTGATCCAACCACGTCTACGACCGCACGCGGTACAGGCAGCCTCTGACCTTTGGACCCGCCCTTCCGCCACCGCGTCTGGGTAGTAGAAGAACTCGGGAGGCAGGTCGGACGTCGACATCGCGTGTCGGAACTCTCTACCACAGACCTCCCTCCCGGCCGTTCCGTCGACCCCCATCGGCTGAAGGTCCCATACGCGCCGCTCTTGTGCACGTGCACGACGTACGCCGCCCGAACCCAGGTAAGCGATCGGCACGCGTTGCCTACCGCCGTAGCCAGATGCAGTGCAAGTGCCAACCGCATCTGCACTTCCAACTCATGGACCATCCCCGGTAGACCGCGAGGCGGGTGATCTTGCCGTCCTGGGTCGATGGCGAAGACGTCGACGATTGGAACGATCCGTGCTCTGGGTGGTCGTCCTCGAACTCAACGTCACAGCGCTCGTCGTTGGCGGCGAGGACGGCTTGGGCGCCAGGCCGTCCGTTCTCCTAGGGAAAGTTTGAGGTAGGACTCCGCCAGGTGAAACGGGAGAACTAGGCGCGAGTGCCGTGGGGCGGCATGATCACTTGATGTCAGCCGACGCGGCGATGTCGCTAGTCATTGGAGAGGCCAAGCGCCTCGGACACAACGGAATCGGATGCGAGCATCTGCTGCTCGGCGTGCTTGCCGACGAGGATGGGATCGCGGCGAAGGTGCTTCTAGCTCACGGAGTTGAACTCGACGCTACGCGGCATCGCGTTGCGGAGATCATCGGGAACGGCTGGCAGGACTCGGTGCGCTGGAGGAGTTCGCCGCGCGCGATCGTGGTCTGCAGGCTCGCGGAGGTCGAGGCCGAGCGCCTCGAGCAGCTGCCGTCAAACGACGGGCACCTGCTGCTTGCCATGATCACCGAGGGCGGCGGATTACCGAACCGTCTGTTCACCGAGATCGGCGTGGACGTCGGTCAACTCCGTGACGACCTCTTGACCGCACTTGACGTTCCCGAGGATCTACGCGCTTTATATCTGCGGCAGCGGAAGGCATACGAGCACGCGGAGCAGTGGAGAAGCCCAGACTCATAGAGCAAAGGCCCCCAGCCGGTTCGACGACGGTGCTTGGCTATGAGGACTCCAACGGCGACACAAAGGGGCCCGCTTGCAGGCAAACGTACATAAGGCTATTACCGAGCGCAGATTGCGCGGGAGGCTTGCTCCGGAAGCACCGGGGTGGCCTGCGCTCAAGTGCTCCCTTTGCCTCGAAGGAGCACTGGCAAGATCCTCTGGACCGTCGAGTCAGAACGACGGCGGTGCGTCGGACGCCGCGACGAGGCGTTCGGCCAGCTCGACGAGATCGTCGGCGCTGAGATTGTCTGAGCTCATCGTGACCGTTGTGTTGCCGAGGAGGGTAGAGAGCTGCGCTTGCGGCCACGTGTCGGTGCGCCGGCGGATGTGCAGGGTCTGGTCGCCGCGCTTGATCTTCTCGGCCTCGTTGAGGCCCGACTCGTCATGCGCATTGGCAGGACTGAGTCCGATGTTCACCGCAGCCGTAGCATCCTTGCTGCGGTAGCTGAGGTACACACCGGGCCGGACCGGCGGGCGCTCCGAACCGAGGCGCACCGACACGGTCAGCTCCCAGCCAGCGGGTACGTCGGAGAGCGCGTAAATGCCGAAAGGGACCATCGCCGCGGCCTCGTGCAATGCGACGCCGCGGTGTAAGCGGTGCGGGATGTCCAGCGCCTGGGGTTGCTCCCCACCTGGTGCGGCGAAGCGAAACAGCTCGGGGTCAAGCTCGGCGTCGAACGTCACTTCCAGCGCCTCGCAGATCGCCATCGGCTCTCCGGCGAAGCGCGCCTCGAGTCGCAGCAGCACGCCGCGTTTGGCATCGACTTCGATTGCGTGCTCCTCTGCACCGGTGCCCATCTGATGCAGCGCGAAGCGATCATGATCGATCAGAGCACGAGGACGCCAGACGGCGCAGATCACGCCGTGACCGGCGCGCTCGCCACGTCCGATGATCTCGATGTCGAACAGGCCCATCACGCGGGCCGGCTCGAGTAGCGGCTGGAACATCTGCCCGATGCCGTGTTGGTGATGCTCATCACCGGCGTTGGTCATCGCGCCCATCCGCGGTGAGTACGCCCACCACGTCGAACCGACCTGAACGGCCAGCGTCGCGTGACCGCGGTCGCCGTCGTGCTCCTCGCGAATCCGGTCGGGCTTCGCGACCCAGAGACGCACTTCCTCCTCGTGCTCGGGCGGCCGTGGCGGACCCTCGGCGTAGGCGCCCATCACGCTCCCGCTCCGGGCGTGCGCCGCCGTGAACGCCGCGTGAGCCCGCTCGTCGTGCCGCCAGCACCGCCAGCGCGACGCGATCGTCTGAAAGCTACCGCCAGCGCCGTGCAACAACTCCAACAGGTCGCCCCGCTCAGACATCAGCCGAGAGTACGCGAGCACGGCCAACACGGACTCAAACTGGCGACCCCTGATGAGCACCAATCGACCGC
>CADCVR010000044.1 GCA_902806205.1 uncultured Solirubrobacteraceae bacterium
GGGCGCCCGCGAGAGCTGCACGAGATGCCGCGCGCGCCCGAGCACCGCGCGGCGCCCGTGGTCGGCGAGGCGCCGGGCGCTGCGGCCGACGGCCAGCCGTGCCTCGGCGCAGTGCAGCGGCACCGCGGCCTCGGCGGCGTGGGTCGGCGTCGAGCAGGCGACCGCGGCGACGTCGTCCATCAGCGTGCGGTCGGTGTGGTGGCCGACCGAGGCGATCACGGGCACCGGCAGCAGCGCGACCGTGCGGCAGAGCGTCTCGTCGCAGAAGGCGAACAGGTCGGCCAGCGAGCCGCCGCCGCGGGCGACGACGATGACCTCGACTCCCCCCGCCGCCGCGAGGTCCTGGAGGGCGCGGGTGATCGCCCCCGCCGCGTGGCGGTCCTGCACCGGGGCGAACCCCCAGACCAGGCGGCCCTGCCAGCCGCGGCGCGCCAGGCCGGCGAGCACGTCGTCGCGCGCCTTGCCGCTCTCGCCCGTCACGACGCCGATGGTCCTGGGCAGCACGGGGCGCGTCAGCCGGCGCTGCGGCTCGAGCAGGCCCTCCGCGTCGAGCTTGCGCCGCAGGCGGTCGACCTGCGCGAGGAGATCGCCCTCGCCCGCGATCCGCAGGGCGGTGACGTCGAAGGAGAACCCCGGAGAGGAGGTCCGTGAGCCGGGGTAGTAGTCCGGCCCGCCCGCGACCACCACCTGCGCGCCGTCCACGAAGGCCGCCGGGGCGACGCCGCACGTCTCCCAGGCGTCGTTCCACATCGCGCAGGGCAGCGCCCCGTCGCCGTCGCGCAGCTCGAAGTACACCCGCGCCTTGGAGCGCTTGACGTTCCAGGCCTCCCCGACGAGCTGCAGCCGGGCGCGCTTGCGCAGCTCCTCCTGGAGCTTCTTCGCGTAGGCGCCGACCGGGAACGGCCCGGGCAGCGTGGATCCCGTGATGCCCTCGGGTCGGATGGCTTGCTCGGTCACGGACGCTCCACGGTACCGGCGGCTGCCGACGCGCCCTTTTGAGAAGCTCTCTTCTGAGAAGGAGCTGCTCAGCTCAAGCGACGTCGTCGACGGCGGGCAGCGGCTTCATGCCCGGCTGGCCGTCGGTGCCGCGCACCTCGCCCGAGAAGCCCAGGCGGGTCAGCCGGGCGATCTCGAGCTCGCCGAGCCGCCGCGCGGGGTGATCCTCGGGAAGGTGCTCGATCAGCCGGCCGATCCGGTTGCGCAGCTGCAGCGCGAAGTGCGGCGTCGAGGCCCCCATGAGCTGGCGGACGTCGTCGACCGTGACGTCGTGGCGCGGATCGCTGCGCAGGGGGAGCTCGGCTTCGCTCACGGCGTCTTCGCGGCGGTCGTCGTCTCGGGCATGATCTCCAGGAGCGTATCGAGCCGCGCCTGCAGCTTCGGGGTCATCGCCCTCGGGTCGCCGACGACCCAGCCGTGGTTGTAGACGCCGCGGACCGGGTCGGTGCGGTAGCCGGGCTGGATGCCCTTCAGGTAGGTCGCCAGCGGCGGGTCGACGTTCTCGTCGTCGCCGACGAGCAGCAGCGGCCCGTAGGTGCCGCTGGCCGAGAGCGGTGCCGCCGCCGCTGCCAGGGCGGGATCGGCCACCTCGCGGGCGAAGACCAGCCCGTGGCCCGGGTCGACGACCCCCCAGCCGAAGTCGGTCTCGGAGAACGTCGCGAAGGCGATCGCGTTGCGTACGGGGTCGGCGTCGCCGAGGCGCTTCACCGAGCCCAGCTTGCGCAGCTCCGCGGTGACTCTCCTCCCGATCACCTTCGTGGGCCCGAGCACGTAGATCTTGGGCTGCTGATGGGTCTTGATCGCCGCGCGGGTGGCGGCGGGCAGCGCGTTCTTGCGCGCGAAGAGGATGGGATCGCCGGACTTCGCGGCGTAGGCGGCCGCCGGCGCGGCGAAGCGCGGGTCGTCGGCGGAGACGATGATGACCCGGTCGCTCGTCTTGCCGCGCGCAGCGGCCTGGAAGGCGTCGAGCGCCTGGGCGAGCGCGAACGGGTCACGGCCGGCGATGTCGGTCGTCTTGCGTCCGTCGGGTCGCGGCACGCTGCCGATGCGGATGACCTGGGCACCGCCCGCGGCCTTCGAGCCCTTCGGGTCCAGCGCGTCGAGCGCCTTCTCGCTGGCCGTGGGCAGATCGTCGCCCGCGTCGGAGAGCAGGAGCGGGGCGCCGACCGGGTTGCTCATGAGCGCCGAGGCCGCCAGGGCGGTGCGCCAGTCGCGCTTGTCGACGAGGGCGACGACGTCGGGCCGCGACTCGGGCGTGAGGCCGGGAAAGACCGACCGCGCGACGCCTGCAGCGACCGCGACGGGGTCCGACGCGGCGACCCGGGTGGTGTTCTTCGTGGCGAACGTCGGGAAGCCCAGGTCGACCACGCGCTCGGAGTCGCTCTTCTTCGCGGTGCCGAGCGGCGGGACGGCGGGGACCCCTGAGCCCGCGTCGGGGGATCCGCGGCCGCAGCCCGTGGTGAGCAGCACGCCGCTGAGTGCCACTGCAGCCAGCGCGGAGGGAGCGGTCAGTCGAGACATCTGCGCGGCAGGCTACCGGCGACCGGCCCGTCGCCGCGCCGGGAGGAGGAGCCCGGAGCGACCCGTGCCGCGCCGCCCGGCGGGGCGGTGGGTGAACGGGCTCGCGCGGGGTAGGCTGACCAGACACACTCACCTCTTCCCAAGGAGCGCTGATGGCCGGGACCTCCGGGCGTTTTACCACCGTCATCAAGGCCAAGATCAACAAGATGCTGGACAAGGCTGAGGATCCGGGCGAGACGCTGGACTACAGCTACCAGAAGCAGCTCGAGTCGCTTCAAGGCGTCAAGAAGGGCATCGCCGACGTCGTGACGGCGAAGAAGCGGCTGCAGATGCAGACGTCCAAGCTCGAGCAGTCGGTCGTCAAGCTCGACACCCAGGCGCGCCAGGCGATGGGCCAGGGCAACGAGGAGCTCGCCCGGATGGCGCTCGAGCGCAAGAACGTCGCGCAGACCGAGCTTCAAGGCCTCGACGCGCAGGTCACCGAGCTCGAGGCCCAGCAGCAGAAGCTCATCGACTCCGAGCAGAAGCTCCGCACCAAGATCGAGTCCTTCCGCACCAAGAAGGAGGTCATCAAGGCGCAGTACAACGCCGCGGAGGCACAGGTGCGGATCTCCGAGGCGGCGACGGGCGTCGGCGAGGAGATGGCCGACGTCGGCCTGGCGATGCAGCGCGCGGTCGACAAGACCGAGAACATGCGCGCCCGGGCGGACGCCGTGGGCGAGCTCGAGGCGGCCGGCACGTTCGACGACATCACCGCGCTCGGCTCGGGCACGGACGACATCGACCGCCAGCTCCACCAGCTCTCCTCCCAGAGCGCGGTGGACGACGACCTCGCCAAGCTGCGGGCGGAGCTCGGGCAGGGCACGCCGCCCCCCGCCGCGCCGCAGATCGAGAAAGGCGAGGGAGCGGCGTGATCGTGCGCATCATGGCCGAGGGCCAGTACCGCCTCGACGAGGGCCACCACGCCAAGCTCGACGAGCTCGACGACCTCGTCGTCGCGCGCGTGGAGGCCGGGGACGAACCGGGCTACACGACGGCCTTCTCCGAGCTGCTGTCGTTCGTCCGCGAGACGGGCGAGCCGCTTTCGTCCGACGACCTCGAGGGGTCGGACTTCATGCTCCCGCCCGCCGACCTCTCCTTCACGGAGGCCGGCGACGAGTTCACGGGCGAGGGCTTGATCCCGGACCCACCCGCCGCCGCCTGAGCCGCCCGTCGGCCCATGAGGCGGGTGATCGGTGCGCAGGAGGGGCGGTTCGTCGACCTGGCCGGCGTGGGGGTGCGGTTCCTGCTCGGCGCGGACGTGACCGGCGGCGGGTGCTCGCTCGTCGAGCACCCGATCGCGCCGCGGACGCTGGGCTCACCGGTCCACACGCACACCCGCGAGGACGAGTGGTCGTTCGTGCTCGAGGGGCACGTCGGCCTGCTGGTCGGCGACAAGCTGATCGAGGCGCGGCCGGGCGACCTCGTGCTCAAGCCCCGCGGGGTGCCGCACGCGTTCTGGAACGACACCGACGCGCCCGCCCGCTTCCTCGAGATCATCTCGCCCGCCGGCTTCGAGCAGTACTTCGCCGAGGCGGAACGGCTCTTTGCGCCGGGCGAGCCCGACATGGAGGCCTCCGCCGCCCTGAACCTGCGCTACGGGCTCGACATGGACTTCGATTCGGTTCCCCGCCTCGTCGCCCAGCACGGGCTGGCGCCCCCGCCGGAGGGAGAGCTGGCGAGCGGCTAGCTCGTCGGCGTCCGGAACCACGTTCCCGCGGGGACGTGGTTCAGCGACGACACCGAACGTACTCGTCGCTCAGATCGGGATGCCCCACAGCGGGAACCAGCGCTCGAGCTCGGGCTCGATCGGCAGCTCGCCGGTGAGCTTTGCCTTGAGCTGGAGCTCCTTCTCGGTGTTGCGCTGCTGCGTTCCGCCCGCGGGCACGAACGGGTACCACTGGCCGCGCTTGTAGTTGTAGATGAAGTAGACGCGGCCCTTCGGCGTCTCGTCGAAGGCGAAGACCGCGCAGAGGGTGCGGTCGGCGTAGCCCCCGACGGCCAGCGCGTCCGAGACGGCGTTGACCCCGACCACGAGATCCTCGATGTCCGGATCCTCGAAGATCATCCAGCGGTAGCCGTAGCTGTCGTCCGCGGTCTTGAGTGTGGTGCCCGTGTCGCCGCCCGTGGAGCGCACGAGCTCTTCCATCTCCGTGACGATCTGCTGGAAGTCGCCGGTGCCCAGGGGCTGAAAGACGATCGCCGCCTGCCCGTTCGTGCGGATGGCGTGCTCGGCGTCGAGCGCGATCGACGCCGTGGTCATCGCGAACAGCCGGTCGGTCTTGGCCGGCCCCGCGACCTTGCGCTTTCCCAGCAGCGCGTCCAGGAAGCCCATCGGCTACCGCCCGCTCTGCAGTTGGGTCTCGAGCCGGCCGAGCGCTTCCACGCGCTGCTCCATCGGCGGGTGGGTCGAGAACAAGTTCCCGAGGCCGCTCTTCAGGCCGGGGGGGAAGATGTAGAAGGCTGCCATCTCGCTCGAGCGGAGGTCCTGCTTCGGGATGCGCTCCATGCCGCTGGCGATCTTCAGCAGCGCGCTGGAGAGCGCGCTCGGGCGGCCCGTGATGATCGCCGCGCCGCGGTCTGCCGCGAACTCGCGGTAGCGCGACAGCGCCTGCATGAGAAAGAACGAGACCACGTAGACCACGACGCTGACGAGGATCAGCGGCAGGATGCCCGGCGAGTCGTCGTCGTCGGAGTGGCCACCGCCGAAGAAGAAGCCGAACTGGATGATCATCGAGGCCAGCGAGGCGAAGAAGCTCGCCAGGGTCATGATCGCGACGTCGCGGTTGGCGATGTGGGTGAGCTCGTGGGCCATGACCCCTTCGAGCTCGGCGGGGGACAGCAGTTCCATGATCCCGGTGGTCGCGCAGACCGTCGCATGCTGGGGCGAACGCCCGAGGGCGAACGCGTTCGGCATGTGCGTGTAGGCCACGGCGACCTTCGGCTTCGGGATGTCCGCCTGGATGCAGAGGCGCTCGATCATCGCGTGGAGCTCGGGAGCCTCCTGCGGGGAGACCTCCCGGGCGCCCATGGCGCGCAGGCCGAGGGCTTCGGAGGAGAAGTACTGCAGGGCGAAGAGCGCACCGACGCCGATGACGACGAGCGCGATGGGCAAGCCCGAATAGACGAGCGCGCCCATGAGGACGACGTAGACGAGGCCCAGCAACAACATCGTGGTCAACATCCGAACTTGCAGTCCGGTGTCCTTGCCGAAGGAGGTAGATCGAGCCATGGTGCCCTCCAGGATAGGCGGGCGACCTTTGCCTTTGCTGAATATCGGCCGGTTGGCCGCGTCGGGCGCCCGCCGCGCTTCGCAAGCGGCCGTGCAGAGGCAGGAGTTTGCGCCGTGAGCCGCTAGCGTCGCCCCGGATGCGCCTCCGCCTGCTCCTCGTCGGCGCGCTGCTTCCGCTCGTCCTGTGGCTCTTCCTGCCGGTCTTCTCGCAGGGGGCACCCTCCTCGGCGGCCAAGTCGGCGCAGCTGCAACGAAAGATCGACATCGCTCGCCAGAAGATCGGCCGCCGCAAGGGGACCGAGAAGGTGCTGACGCGCGACATCTCGGTCTACAACCGGCGGATCGACCGTCTGCAGACGAAGATCGGCGGCCTCCAGTCACGCGAGGCGCGCGTCCAGGCCGACCTCGACGCCAAGCGCCGGGAACTGGGCCGCCTGCAGACCGAGCTGCGAACCGAGCGCGCCCGGCTCACCCGGCTCAAGGCGCGCCTGGCCGTGGCCAAGGACGCGCTCGCACGCCGGCTCGTCGAGCTCTACCAGGCCGACGCCCCGGACCTCGTGAGCGTCGTGCTCAACGCCGACGGCTTCGCCGATCTGCTCGAGCGCGGGGAGTTCCTCGGCCGCGTGGGCGAGCAGGACCAGCGGATCCTGGGCGACGTGCGCGAGGCCAAGCTCGACGCGACGAGCACCGCGGCGAGGCTCGACCGGCTCGAGCGCCGCCAGCAGAAGGTGACGCTGATCGTCCTGCAGCGCCGCAACGAGATCTCCGAGATCAAGCAGGGACTGATCGACACGCGAGTGGGCTATGACACCACGCGCCAGGGCAAGCAGCGCGCGCTGGGCAGCGTCCGCGATCAGCGCCACGGCCTCGAGCAGGAGCTCGAGGTCGCCGAGTCCGCGCAGCGCAAGATCCGCGCGCAGCTCGCCGCGGCGGCCAACCGCAACGCCGGCACCCTCCCCGCCCAGCCGGTCCAGGGTGGCGGCGGCCCGTGGATCTTCCCGGTCAGCGGCCCCATCACCGGCGTCTTCGGCGAGCAGCGCCCCGGCCACCTCCACGCCGGCGTGGACATCGCCGCGCCCGAGGGCACGCCGATCCGCTCCGCGGCCAACGGGCGGGTCGCGCTCATGCAGCCGACGGGTGCCTCCGGCGGCTACGGCAACTACACCTGCATCCAGCACACGAGCACGCTGGCCAGCTGCTACGCCCATCAGGTGCGCTTCGGCACGTCGGTCGGGGCGAACGTCAAGCAGGGGCAGGTGATCGGCTACGTCGGCAACACGGGCAACTCCTTCGGAGCCCATCTGCATTTCGAGGCGCGGATCAACGGCGTCCCCGTGCAGCCCATGAACTACCTCTAGCCGTAGGCGCCTAGCCTGAGGGGCGGATGCAGCCCGAGATCGACCTCTTCGGCCTTCCCCTCAAGACGTTCGGGCTGTGCTTCGCGCTCGGCTTCGTGGCCGCGGGCGCGATCATCCAGCGGCGCCTGCGCGAGCTCGGGCGCCCGGTCGACTGGGCCTACGAGATCACGTTCTCCGCGTTGGCCGGCGGGCTCGTCGGCGCCCGCGGGTACTACGTCCTCACCCATACAGGTGAGCTCGCCGACGACCCGCTCGGGACGCTGTTCGGCGGCTCGGGCCTCGTCTGGTACGGCGGGGCGCTCGGCGGGGCCGTCGCGGTGCTGCTCTGGGCGCGTCGGCGCGGGATGTTCGAGCGCCACCTGCTCGACGTCTGCGCGATCCCGCTCGCGCTGGGCTACGCGATCGGTCGCGTGGGCTGCCAGCTCTCGGGCGATGGGGACTACGGCGAGCCATGGGACGGCCCGTGGGCGATGGCCTACCCCGAGGGCGTCATCCCGACGGAGGTTCCCGTGCATCCGACGCCGATCTACGAGGCTCTGGCCATGGGGCTCGTGGCCTGGGCCCTGTGGCGCGCCCGCGACGCGTTCCGACCCGGCGCGATCTTCGGCTTCTACCTCGTGGCGGCGGGGCTCGAGCGCTTCCTGGTCGAGTTCGTGCGGCGCAACGAGGACGTCGCGCTCGGGCTGACCGCCGCGCAGCTGCAGAGCCTCGGGCTGCTGGCGGCGGGGATCGTCTGGCTCGTGGTCGACGCCCGCCGCCGCGGCGGCCTGCGCGGCGAGCGGCGT
>CADCVR010000045.1 GCA_902806205.1 uncultured Solirubrobacteraceae bacterium
GGCGCGGCCACCGCCGCGGCGGCGACCGCCAGCACCACCACCGCGTGCCTCGTCGCGCCGGCCCGCGACGTGCACGAGCGGGCCCACGCGCCGGACTCCGGCTTCCGCGTCGGCGCCGCGCTGCGAGCGCGGCGGCCTCCGTGCGGGCGCCGACGCCGAGAACGGGAGCCACCCGCAGGGACAGCGTGCCGAGCCGAGCGCGACGGGTGCGCTCCGCGCCGGCGGCGCCGCGCAAGAATCTGCGACGTGATCCCCGCCGCGTCCGGGAGCGCGCCGGAGCTCCCCGCCGCCGCCGCCTTCGCGCCGGCCTGCGAGCACGGCCTCGCGTGATCGCCGCGGAGGTTGCCGACGCGGTCACCCAGATCCGGGAGCGGACCGCCCTCGTCCCACGGGTCGGCATGGTGCTCGGCTCGGGTCTCGGGGCGGTCGCCGGCGCGGTGCGAGACGCGGTGTCCTTCGCGTACGCCGAGCTCCCGGGCTTCCCGCTCGGCAGTGTCGCCGGCCACGCGCGGATGCTCCACCTGGGGACGCTCGCGGGAGTGCCCGTCGCCGTGCTCGAGGGCCGAGCTCACGTCTACGAAGGGGTCGAACCCGCTGCGCTCAAGGTCCCGATCCGGACCCTGCGCGCGCTCGGCGCCGAATCGCTGCTGCTGACCAACGCCGCCGGCTCGCTCGCGGCCGACGTGCCGCCCGGACGTCTCATGGCGCTCACCGACCACATCAACCTCACGGCTGCGAACCCGCTGATCGGCCCCAACGACGACACGATCGGCCCCCGGTTCGTCCCCATGGGTGCCGCCTATGACCCCGAGCTGCGCGCCGGGCTGCACGCCGCCGCGCGCGCCGAGGGCATTCCCCTGGCGGACGGCGTCTACCTCGCGGTCACCGGCCCCGCCTTCGAGACTCCCGCGGAGATCCGGGCGTTCCGGGTGCTCGGCGCCGACGCGGTCGGCATGTCCACGGTCCCCGAGGCGATCGTGGCCGTCCACTGCGGGCTGCGCGTCGCCGCGATCAGCTGCATCACGAACCTCGCCGAGGGCATGTCCGGCGTGCTGCTCTCCCACGAGGGCACGCTCGCGGCCGCGGCCGCCGGCGGGCACGACCTCGCCCGACTCATCTCCCGCTTCCTCGAGGATCTCCCCGCGTGACGGCCATCGACGCCGCTCGCATCATCGGCCTGATCGACCTCACCAGCCTCGGCGAGGACGACACGGAGAAGACGGTCCACGCGCTGTGCGACAAGGCGGTGACCGTGAGGGGCCCCGTCGCCGCCGTCTGCATCATGCCGGCGTTCGTCGCGCTGGCCTCCGAGCGGCTGGGAGGCACGGGCGTGCGGATCGCGACCGTGGCGAACTTTCCCGCCGGTGACCCTGACCCCGACGCCGCGGCGCGCGAGGTCGCGGCCGTGGTGGACGAGGGCGCCGACGAGGTCGACGTCGTCGCCCCTTGGCGCACCGCGCTCGCCGGCGACTACGGCGCGGTCTCGGCGCTCGTCGCGGCGTGCGCGGCGGAGTGCGAGCAGCTCAAGGTCATCCTCGAGACGGGCTCACACCCCGAACCCGCCAAGACCCGGATCCTCGCCGAGTACGCCCTGGAGGCCGGCGCGAGGTTCCTGAAGACGTCGACCGGCAAGCACGGACCGGGCGCCTCCCTCGACGCGACCCGGATCCTCCTCCGGGTCGCGGGCCGCCGCGCGGGCGTGAAGGCCGCGGGCGGCATCCGGACCCGTGCCGAGGCGGCCGACTACGTCGCCCTGGCCGACCGGTGCCAGGGCGCGCCGGCGACGGCGCGAACGTTCCGGATCGGCGCCTCGTCGCTGCTCGACGACCTCCTCGGGTGACATGACCTTCCTCGCCCCAGAGCCGCCCCCCGACGATCCATCCCGGATCCTGCGACGAACGTGCGGATCGGAGCCCTGAGTGATTCCCGCCGTCCCCAAGGCCGAGCTCCACGTCCACGTCGAGGGGACCGCGGAGCCCGAGCTGGTGCGCCGCATCGCGGCCCGCAACGACCTCGACCTCCCGGTGGGCCTGTTGGGCGACGACGACCGCTTCGCGTGGCACGGGTTCCCCGGCTTCCTGGACACCTACGACCTGGCGGCGAGCGTCATCCGCACCGCCCAGGACTACCGCGACGTCGTCTTCGAGTACCTCTCCGGCTGCGCCGCCGAGGGCGCGATCTACGTTGAGCTGATCTCCTCGCCCGACCAGGCGCGCGCCGTCGGGCTGCCCGAGGAGGAGCACCGCGCCGGCCTCTTCGCCGGCATCGACGACGCACGCGCCGCCCACGGCATCGAGGGCCGCATCGTGGTCTCCGTCGTGCGGAACCTCGGCGTGGAGGCGGCCGAGCGCACCGCCGCCGAGGCCGCCGCGCTCCCGCACCCCTACGTCGTCGGCTTCAACATGGCCGGCGACGAGGCGGGCTATCCGCCGTCGCCGTTCCGCCGGGCCTACGAGATCGCCCGCGACGCCGGCCTCGGGTGCACCGTTCACGCCGGGGAGCACGCCGGCCCCGAGTCGGTCAGGCAGGCGCTCGCGCTGCCGGGGGTGACGCGCATCTCCCACGGTGTCCGTGCGGTCGAGGATCCGGGGCTCGTCCGGGAGCTGGCGGACGCCGGAACCGTGCTCGAGGTCTGCCCGACCTCCAACGTCGCGCTCGGCGTCTACGAGAGCTACGCGGACCACCCGTTCGCCGCCCTCCGGGAGGCCGGCGTGCCCGTGACGCTCGGCTCCGACGATCCGCCCTTCTTCCGCGCGACGATCGGCGGGGAGTACGCGGTGGCCCGGAAGCACTTCGGCCTCGACGACGCCGCGCTGCTCGACGTGACCCGGACGGCGATCACCGCCTCCTTCGCCGACGCGACCCTGCGCGAGGAGCTTCTCCGGCGACTGCATCCCGGCGGACCGGCGCGGGAGGCCGCGCGCTGCGGGCCGCCGTCCCCCTCCACGCTGCGGCGGCCTCCCACCGATGGCGTTCGGTAACCGAAGGGGTGGGTAGCCCGCCGTGATCGAGCGGGTCCGCGCCACCGGCCTGCTTCCCCCGGGCGCGCGTGTGGTCGTGCTGCTCTCGGGCGGCCGCGACTCGGTCTGCCTGCTCGGGATGGCGGTGGAGCTCTGCGCGCGCGTTGACGCGGTGCACGTCAACCACGGCCTGCGCGGGGAGGCGGCCGAGGCCGATGAGCGGCACTGCGAGCAGCTCTGCGTGCGGCTCGGCGTCGCGCTGCACGTGGAGCGCATCTCGCGCCCGCGGGACGCCCCGGGCAACCTGCAGGCCTGGGCCCGGGACGCGCGCTACGCGGCGGGCGCCCGGCTGGCGGGGGCCCACGACGCGCGCCTGGCGGCGGGCCATACGGCCACCGACCAGGCCGAGACCATCCTCTACCGCCTGGCGGCCTCGCCCGGGCGCCGGGCCCTCCTGGGGATGCCGGCGCGCTCTGGCCGGCTCGTGCGCCCGCTGCTCGTCCTCACGCGTGAGGAGACGGCCGCCTGGTGCAGCGCCCGGGGGCTGCCGTGGCGCGAGGACGCGACCAACGACTCGGACGCCTACGCGCGCAACCGCGTGCGGCGGATCCTGGTGCCGGCGCTCCGGGCGGTCGACCCGCGGGCGGAGGAGAACGTCCTGCGTACCGCGGAGCTCCTGCGTGACGAGGCCGAGGTGCTCGACGTGGTCGTCGAGACCGCCCTGGCCGGGCGCGGCGCCATCGCGCTCGAGCACCTCGCGGTGCTTCCGCGCGCGCTGGCGCGCCTCGTCGTCCGCCGCCTGGCCGAGGAGGCCACGGGCGGGCTGTGCCCCCGCGCGGCCGGCCGCCTCGACGACATCCTCGCGCTCGGCGCCGGGGCGCTCGTCGTCGGTGACGGCGCCCGCGCCGAGGTTCGCGACGGCGTGCTGCGGATGGTCCCGACCCCGCCGCTGGACCGCGCCGGCGGCGGCGCCGCCAGCCAGTAGCCTCCGCCGCGGATGCGCGACAAGGCCATTGGGGACATCCTCGTCCAGCCCGACGCCCTGCGCCGTCGCGTGGAGGAGCTCGGTGGGCAGATCACCGCCGACTACGCCGGCAAGGATCTGCTCCTGGTCGGGGTGCTCAAGGGCGCGATCTTCTTCCTGGCCGACGTCATGCGTCATATCGACGTTCCCTGCGACCTGGACTTCATGGCCGTCTCGAGCTACGGCTCGGCGACGGACTCCAGCGGCGTCGTGCGGATCCTGAAGGATCTCGATGCCCCGCTCGAGGGGCGGGACGTGCTGATCGTCGAGGACATCGTCGACTCGGGCCTGACCCTTCAGTACCTGCTGCGCAACCTCGGCGCACGCGACCCGGCGTCGCTCGAGGTCTGCGCGCTTCTGACCAAACCCACTCGTCGCAAGGTCGAACTGCACGCACGCTACGTCGGCTTCGAGATCCCCGACCGCTTCGTCATCGGATACGGACTCGACTACAACGAGAAGTACCGCAACCTGCCTTATGTCGCGGCGATGACCGACGAGGCGGTCGCTGCGGCCCAGGACGCGACATGACGATGATCGCGGCGCTGACCGGTCCCATCGCCCGAGGCGCGACCGCTGGGTGGCGGGACGAACGACCCGTCGTCTGCTGACACCGGCACGTCGCGATCCGCGGACAGCCGGCTGTCGCGAGACACTTCTGACCGGGTAAGCCGCCGAAAACCCACTGCTACGCTTGACAGCCCCATGAGCCGCTTCTTCAAGAGCGCCGCCTTCCCGATCCTGATCGTGATGGTGCTCGCCTTCTTCGCCCAGAAGCTGATCTCACCGGGGGCGGAGGAGAAGGAGGTCAGCTACTCGGACTTCACGACGCAGCTCGAGAATCGCCGTCTCAAGACGGTCGAGCTGCGCCAGAAGGACAACACCGCACGGGTCCTCACCGTCGAGGACAAGAAGTACGAGGTCGGCTTTCTCGACGAGTCCGCCGACACGCTGGAGCGCACGCTCACCGCCGCGAAGGCGGAAGGCAAGATCCAGGAGTTCGACATCAAGGGCCGCAAGACGAACGGCTGGATCTCCGTCCTGACCTACGCGCTGCCCTTCCTGCTGTTCATCGGCCTGTGGATCTTCCTGATGAACTCGATGCAGGGTGGCGGCTCGAAGGTCATGCAGTTCGGCAAGTCGAAGGCCAAGCGCCTCTCCGCCGACTCGCCGAAGATCACCTTCCGGGACGTCGCCGGCGCCGACGAGGCCGTCGAGGAGCTCCACGAGATCAAGGAGTTCCTCGAGAACCCGAAGAAGTTCCAGGCGCTCGGTGCGCGGATCCCCAAGGGCGTGCTGCTGTACGGCCCGCCCGGGACGGGCAAGACGCTTCTCGCGCGCGCGGTCGCCGGTGAGGCCGGCGTCCCGTTCTTCTCCATCTCCGGCTCGGACTTCGTCGAGATGTTCGTCGGAGTCGGGGCCTCCCGCGTGCGCGACCTCTTCGAACAGGCCAAGCAGAACTCCCCGTGCATCATCTTCATGGACGAGATCGACGCCGTCGGCCGCCACCGCGGCGCGGGCATGGGCGGCGGACACGACGAGCGCGAGCAGACGCTCAACCAGCTTCTGGTCGAGATGGACGGCTTCACCTCGACGGACAACATCATCATGATCGCGGCCACCAACCGGCCCGACATCCTCGACCCCGCGCTGCTGCGTCCGGGCCGCTTCGACCGCCAGATCGCCGTCGACCGCCCGGACCGCAAGGGCCGCGCGAAGGTCCTCGAGGTCCACACGCGCGGCAAGCCGCTGGCCAAGGAGATCGACCACGACACCCTCGCCGGGCAGACGCCGGGCTTCACGGGCGCGGATCTGGCCAACCTCGTCAACGAGGCCGCGCTGCTCTCGGCGCGCACGGGCAAGCGCGAGATCGGCCAGGCCGAGCTCGAGGAGGGGATCATGCGGGTGATCGCCGGCCCCGAGAAGAAGACACGTGTGATGGGGGAGAAGGAGCGCCTGATCACCGCCTACCACGAGATGGGCCACGCGCTCGTCGGCCACTACCTCGAGCACTCCGACCCGGTCCACAAGATCTCCGTCGTCGCGCGCGGACAGGCGCTGGGCTACACGATCTCGATGCCGTCGGAGGACAAGTTCCTCACCACGCGCGCACAGCTGCAGGACTCGATCGCGATGACCCTCGGCGGACGCGCGGCGGAGGAGATCGTCTTCAACGAGATCACGACGGGCGCCTCCAACGACCTCGAGAAGGTGACGGCGACCTCCAAGCAGATGGTGATGCGCTTCGGCATGAGCGACAAGCTCGGCCTGCGCGTCTTCGGCCACGACCACGGCCAGCCCTTCCTCGGTCGCGAGTTCCAGACCGAGCCGGACTACTCCGACGAGATCGCGCGCGACATCGACGAGGAGATCCGCCGCATCGTCGAATCCGCGCACCAGCGCGCGAAGCAGATCCTCGAGGACAACCGCGAGCTGCTCGACTCGATCTCCCTCCTGCTGCTCAAGCGCGAGACGATCGAGAAGGAGGACTTCGACGCGCTCATCGCGGGCCGCACCGAACTCGAGGTCTTCGGTCCCGACGTCATCGAGCCCTCACCCGAGCCGCTGCCGGGCACTCCCGCGCCGACCGAGCGCACCGAGCGCGAGGCGCCTCGCGGCCTCCCCCGCCCCGGCCTCGCGGGCGCCGAGGCGCGCGCTGCCGATCCGCCCGAGAAGCCCGAGCTGGCCTAGAGGCGCCCCGCCGGCGCGGCCGGATGGGTGCGCGGAACGCTGCTCATCACCGGCTCGTCGCGCGCGCGTCATCGCGTGCGGCTCCCCGCGCGCGCATGATCGCGGCCAGGCGCTGGTGGTCGTACTCCGCAGGCGTCGTCGTGGCCACCCAGTCGGCGAGGAGCGCCGCGAAGCGTTCGGGATCGTCGGCCATCGGGAAGTGGCCGGCGTCGGGGAAGATTTCGAGGCGACTGGCAGGAAGCGCAGCGTGCGCGGCACGCGCGTGGGCGATCGGGATCACCGGGTCGCGTTCGCCCCAGACCAACAGCAGCGGCAGGGCGTCGGTGAGGTAGAGCCGGTCGGTCGCGCTGACGCGCTGACCGCCCGGCGAGGCGATGGAGCGGGCCGTGCGCACGAACGCGGCGCGGCGTTCGGCGTCCCCGAGCGACGCGACGCCCCCGGCGATCTCCGCGAGATCGGCGCCCGGCTTGACGCCGACGCGGCCGAGCGCGCCGCCGAGGGCCCCGACCGCCTGCAGGAGCCGCGGTGCGGTGGCCAGGCTGATCACCCGTTCGGCTCCGGGCAGCGTCGCTGCGCGGATGAGCAGGCTGACCTCACGGCCCAGCCCACCGGAGTCGATCAGCGCGAGGCGCTCGACCCGCTCGGGGAACTGGTAGGTGAACACCATCGCGACGCCGCCGCCGAGCGAGTGGCCGACCACCGTGACCCGCGGCCGGTCGAGGACCTGGAGCAGGTCACGCAGGATCGACGCGTGGGCACCGAGCGAGTGGTCGCCGCGGTGGCGCTCGGAGCTGCCGTGGCCGGGCAGGTCCGGGGCGAGCACGGTGTGCCCGGCGTCCGCCAGGCGCCCCATGACCGGCCGCCAGCTCGCCGACGAGCCCGTGATGCCGTGTACGAGCAACAGCACCGGCCCGCTGCCCGTCATGCGGTAGGTGAGCCTGCGGCCGTGGAGCTCGACGGACTGGACGGGAAGGTCCTCGGGAAGGGCCATTGCCTGACTTGTACCCCTCGACGCCCGGAAAGCGCCACCCGGGCGGTCCGCTTCGTGTGTGATGGCCCACAGCGCCTCGGGTCTTGATGATTGATTCCACGAGGTGGTCCCGTCGATCGGCGGTTCGGGTGGATGGCTGACGCCGCACGATTTCCGCAGCCGATCCTGTACGGATCGGCAAGGGAT
>CADCVR010000046.1 GCA_902806205.1 uncultured Solirubrobacteraceae bacterium
ACGCCGCACGATTTCCGCAGCCGATCCTGTACGGATCGGCAAGGGATCGGGTGGCGTCTGGTGCCAGCCGAAACGTCGAGCGGGCGGCACCGGATCCGTGGAATCACTCATCTAGGCCGGCGCCGCCTCGAGGTAGGCGACCATGCGGTTGGTGAGCGCCGTGAGGGTCGGTGCGGGTTCGTCGCAGGCCAGCGGCCGATGGCCCAGGAGATCCTCGAGGTGGCGGCCCAGCTCGGGATCGGCGTGTCCGGTCAACCGCGCTGCGACGCAGGCGGCCTTGCGCGTCGCGCGCGGATCGAGCGTCCAGATCGCCTCGAAGCGCCGGTTCATGTCGTTGGGACCCCCGGGCTGCGCCGCCCCGGGCATCTCCCAGGCCAGCAGGCAGGCGGCGTAGCCCGGCGCGTCGACGATCACCGCCCATTCGTTGCCGAGCCGGTCCTCCGAGGCGATCGGGATCTCGATCGGGCCACGCGGCGGATGGCGGATCGCCTTGAAGTCGGCGAACACCACCGCCGCGTCGGCGAACTGCGAGAGGCGCTGATAGCGCGGCTCGACGTCCCGGTAGAACCCCTCGTGCTGGAAGGCGCTGAAGAGCACGGGCGAGGCGGCCTGGGCGAGCGTCTCGTGCTCGATCGCGCGCGAGAGCGCCACGAGCGTCGACTTCTTGAGCGTCTGCGGGCGCGCCCCGTGGTCGGTCGCCGCGACGGCCGCGTAGATCGACGGGTGATCGCTCGGCCCACCCGTCTCGCGGGCCCGCTCGATCGCGGCGGGCACGGACAGCCCGCGGCCGCGGAAGGCCAGCACGCGGCGCAGCGCCTCGACGTCGTCCACCGCGTAGAGCCGGTAGCCGGCGCCGGACCGCGCCGGTACGGGAAACCCGTACCGCTGCTCCCACATGCGGATGGTGCCGGCGGCGATGCCCGTGCTCGCCGCCACGTCTTTGATGCTCAATCCACTCATGTCGCGCCTCTCCTCCCCTGAAGGGCTCATCGTTCAACATCCTGTTGAAGGTTTCCTCCAGCTCCAGTGGGGTTACGACTCACCCGTCCTGAGGGCTCATCCCCCGAGACCATGCCCGCCGTAGCCTCCCCGTGCACACCCCCGAGAAGACGATCCTGCTCACCGGCGCCACGGGGTACGTGGGGGGCCGCCTGCTGCCCACGCTCCTCGAGCACGGCCACGCGGTGCGGGCCCTGGTGCGCCGGCCCGAGCGGGCGCATCTGCCCGCGGGGGTCGAGGTGGCCGGGGGCGATGTCATCCAGGACCGGGGCCTCGACGCGGCGCTGGACGGGGTCGACGTCGCCTACTACCTCGTGCACTCGATGGGCCGCGGCTCGGGCACCACGGCGCAGTTCGCCGCCAGCGACCGGCGCGGCGCGGCGAACTTCGGCCGAGCCGCGCAGGCCGCCGGAGTCCGCCGTGTCATCTACCTCGGCGGCCTCGACGCGGGCCGGGAGCACACCTCCGAGCACCTCCAGTCGCGGCACGAGACGGCCGAGGTGCTGCGCGAGCACGTCGACGAGCTCGTCTACGTCCGCGCGGCGATGATCCTCGGCCGGGGCTCGGCGTCCTTCGAGATGCTCTCGCATCTCGTGCGCCGGCTCCCCGCGATGCTCACGCCGAAATGGGTCGACACGCGCTCACAGCCCGTGGCGATCCGCGACGTCGTGGCCACGCTGAACACGCTCGCCGAGCTCGAGCACGTGCCGCGCGAGGTGGAGCTCGGCGGCGCCGACGTGCTCACCTACCGGGAGATGATGCAGCGCTTCGCCGCGGTGTCGGGCCGGCGATCACCGACGATCGTGACGGTCCCCGTGCTCTCCCCCCGGCTCTCCTCCTACTGGGTCAGCCTCTTCACCCCGGTCGAGAGCGGCCTGGTCCGCCCGCTCGTGGACGGGATGAGCGCGGAGACCGTCGTGCGCGTCCCGCCGCCGCCGGAGATCAACCCGCACCCGCTCGGGTTCGACGAGGCCGTGCGCGAGGCCCTGGCCGAGGCGGCCGCCTGATGCGGGCGCGCTCGAGCCTCGCCGCCGCGCTCGCCGCGCTGCTGCTCGGGCTCGTCCGCCAGATCCGCAGGATCCTCGCGAGCTCGCGCACGATCAACGGCGCGGTGCTCCACACCCCGACCGACGACACGGGCATCGACCCCAGGACGGGCGCGGTGCGCTCGATCCAGGGCGCGGACATCATCCTGCCCGAGGACGCGCTGGACGGGCTGTGGAGCCCCGAGCACCTCGAGCGCCTCGCCCGCACGTACTGGACGTCGCTGATGCGCTTCACCTTCGGCCTCTGCCGGGTCGGGTACTCCGAGACCGAGCGCTGGGTCTATCTGCTGCACCCACGCGCGCGGCTGCTGACGATGCAGAAGCCGGAGTACGAGATGAGCGCGAACCGCGGCATCGTGCGCTGGCGCATCGAGCGGGGGCTGCTCGTCGCGGCCCGTGGGCGCGGTGGCGACGGCTACCTCGAGATCGACGTCCGCCGCTACGACTACCCCGACTGGAACCGGGCGCGCGTCCACGTGGAGGTCGAGGTGGCGAACTTCTATCCGCAGATCGCGTCGAAGCTCGGCGAGTGGCTCTACGTCAACACGCAGTCGCGCATCCACGTCATCGCCTGTCACTTCTTCCTGCGCCAGCTCGTCGAGCGCGAGCTCGACGTCTCCGCGGTGCAGTACTTCGCCGGCCCCGGCACGGCCGCGGAGACGCCGGATCCCGTGCCCGCGCGCGAGAAGGACCGGGCCGACGCGAGTGCCCGCCGTGAGGCGGGCACGCGGGCCTGAGCCCCGCCCCGTTCCGCCTTCCGCCGCCGGCCGGCCCCGACGCCGGACGGGCGCCTCAGCCGTAGCGCTCTCCCGTGTACTCCTTGAGCTTGTCGCGGTTGTGGCGCGCGTGGATGCGACGAATCGTTCCCGTGCGCGAGCGGGTGACCAGCGACTCCGTCGAGGCGCCGCGGCCGCGGTAGCGGACGCCCTGCAGCACGTCGCCGTCGGTGACGCCCGTGGCGGAGAAGAAGCAGTCGTCACCCTTGACGAGATCGTCCTGGGTGAGCTGGGCGTCGAGGTCGTAGCCCTGAGCGATGGCGGCCTCGCGCTCCTCGTCGCTGCGGGGATACATCCGGGTGATCATGCCGCCGCCCAGGCACTTCAGCGCGGCCGCGGCGATGACGCCCTCCGGCGTGCCGCCGATGCCCCACATCAGGTCGACGGGCGCGTTCTCGGAGGCGGCGAGCATCGCGGCGCTCACGTCGCCGTCGGTGATGAGCCGCACGCCGGCGCCCATGGCGCGGATCTCCTCGATGCCCTCCTCGTGGCGCGGGCGGTCGAGCACGATGGTGACGACGTTGCGGATGTCCTTCTTCTTCGCCTCGGCGAGGTTGCCGAGGTTCTCGGTCAGCGTCTTGTCGAGGTCGAGCACGCCGACGAGCTCGGGACCCCCGGCCATCTTCTCCATGTAGAAGCAGGGCCCGGGATCGAACATCGTGCCGCGCGGGGAGAGCGCGATGACGCTCAGTGCGTTCGGCATCCCGTGAGCCGTCAGGGTGGTGCCCTCGAGCGGGTCGACGGCGATGTCGACCTCGGGGTCCGAGCCGTCGCCGATGTGCTCCCCGTTGTGGAGCATGGGCGCCTCGTCCTTCTCGCCCTCGCCGATCACGACGAGGCCGTCCATGCGAACCGTCCTCAAGACGATGTGCATCGCGTCCACCGCCGCCTGGTCGGCGGCGATCTTGTCCCCCTTGCCGACGAGGGTGGCGGCGGCCAGCGCGGCCGCTTCGGTGACGCGAACCAGCTCGAGCGCGAGGTTGCGGTCGGGCTGACCTAGATCAGACGATGACATGCGAACTCCTGGGGGTAGTGGGGAAGGGTCAGAGCGTGCCCGGCGGCTTGCGCTTGCGCTCGCTCGTCGAGGAGCGAAGGGCGGCGCCGAAGAGCATGAACAGCGTGCCGAGCACCGCGACGACCCAGCCGAGGCGCAACGAGGTCAGATCGTTCGAGGTGCCGGGCTGGGCGATCAGCCCGTTGTAGAGGAGCAGCCCGACGCAGGCGATCGCGATGACGGCGGTCAGCTCCCCGCGCGGCCAGCTCAGGGCATGATCGCGCAGGATGATGTAGGCGAGGACGAGCGGCGCGACGGCGGCGACGAGCAGGACGTAGCGAAGGATCGGGTGGACCTCCCAGCCCGACTGCGGGCCGGCGACGCCGTTGATGCGCCCGAGCTTCGTCGTGTACCAGGGAAGGAACAGCCCGGCGAGCAGGAGGGCACCGCCGGCGATGGCGATGTACTCCCCCCGTTGCAGCTTCGCCACGTCCATTCGGCCGGGACCCTAACCGAACGCCCCGGCCAGCCCAGCGAGGCCCGCGGCGTCGGCTCAGGTCAGCGCACGCCCGCCGCGATGCTCAGCAGCGTCTCGTGCTCCCACGGCCCCTGGGCGGTCAGGCGCAGGTGGAGGCCGTCGGCCTGCCACAGCAGCTCGGTCACGGGCCGCAGCGACTCCTGGGCCTCGGCCAGCGGCGCGCTGCGCAGCGCGACGGACCCGTGCAGCGATACCGGGCCGTCGGCAAGCTGGGTGGGGACGGCGCGGGCGGACACGAGGAGCGCCAGACGACCCGGAGCGCCCGCCCGCGAGTCGTCGAGGTTCCACTCGACCTCCGCTGCCTCGCCGACGGCGTGCACCTCGGTCCACCGCGTGAGCGGCAGGGGCGCCGAGGGCAGGGGGAAGGCGCGCCCGAGCAGGGCATCGGCGGCGGCGATGCCCTCCAGCGGCTCCACGCCGAGCAGCGTACAGGGCCGCCCGCGCGGCACCCGGGCCGCCTCTGGCGAGCGCCGCAGCGGGGTGGCTCGGGCCGGCTCGCCGCCCGCGAGAAGCGCGGCCGGGACGCGCGCGTAGCATCGCGGCACCCCGGGAAGGAGCAGAGAGGATGGCAGCGCGGTTGATCGGAGTCGACGTCGGGGGCACCAAGGTGTCGTCCACCGTGCTGGGCCCGGACGGTCTGAGCGAGCCGGTCCTCGTCGCGACCGAGGTCGCTTCCCAGCAGGAACTGCTCGATCAGCTTGCCCGCGTCATCTCGGAGGCGGCCGACGGTGACCAGGAGTGCCGCGTCGGGCTCGGGGTCCCGGCCGTCGTCGAGTTCGCCACGGGGCGCGCGCGGCATGCCCCGAACGTCCCCCTGCACGACGTCGCCCTGCGAGACGAGCTCTCCCGGCGCACGGGCCTGCCGGTCGTGGTCGACAACGACGCGACCGTCGCCGCCCTCGCCGAGGCCCACGACGAGGCCGCAGAGCTCGTCCACCCCGACCTCGTGATGCTCACCGTCGGCACCGGCGTGGGCGGCGGCGTGATCAGCGGCGGTCGCATCTTCCGCGGTGCCACGGGCGCGGCGCCGGAGCTCGGGCACATGCTCGTCGGGCTCGACCTCGCGGACGGCGCACCTCCGGCGGGCGTGAGCTTCCCCCAGGCCGGCAGCCTCGAGCGCCTCGCCGCCGGCCGCCGGCTCGACGAGCTCGGGCGCCACCGCGGGTACGCGGACGGCCCGGACGTCGTGGCGGCGGCCGAGCGCGGGGAGGCCGGCGCGCTCGACGCGCTGCGGATCCTCGGCGAGCGCCTCGGTATCGGGATCGCGAACGTCCTGCACTGCTTCGAGCCGCCGCTGGTCTGCATCGGCGGGGGTGCGAGCGCGGCGGGCGAGCTGCTGCTCGAGCCCGCGCGGCGCGTCGCCGCGGCCTGGACGCTTCCCGGCGTCGGGGAGCGCACGAAGATCCGCGTCGCGCGCTGGGGGGCGCAGGCCGGCGTCCGCGGCGCGGCGCTGCTGGCCCGCCAGGAGCTGCTCGACGACGTCGCGACGGGCGCCGCGGAGTCAGCGGCGTGAGGATCGCGGTCGCCTTCGACCACGCGGGCGTCCCCTTCGTCGATGTCGTCGGCGACGCGATCCGTGAGGCGGGCCACGAGCCCGTCGACCTCGGCACGTGCGACGACTACCCCGACGCCGCGCTGCTCGCCGCCCGGGCGGTCCACGTCGGCGAGGCCGAGCGCGGGGTTGTCGTCTGCGGCTCGGGGGCGGGCGTCGCGGTGGCCGCGAGCAAGCTGCCCGGCATCCGCGCCTGCGTCGGCCACGACACCTACACCGCGGCGCAGTGCGTGAGCCACGACGACTGCAACGTCCTCTGCGTCGGCGCCCGCGTCATCGGCCCGGTCTACGCGGCGGCGTGCATCTCCGCCTTCGCCCGGGCGGACTTCTCCGGTGAGGAGCGTCACGTGCGACGACTTCACAAGATCGACCGGCTCGAGCAGCGAGGCTTCGAGCTCCCCCCACCCCAACCGGAATCGAGATCGTCATGAGCACCACACCGAAGGTCAACGAGCGGATGGCGGCGATCCTGGCGGCCGGGACCAGCCCGTGGCTCGACCAGGTCCGCCGCGACCTCCTCGACGAGGGGACCCTCGCGCGGATGGTCGCCGAGGACTCCCTGCGCGGCGTCACCTCGAACCCGGCGATCTTCGAGAAGGCGATCCTGGGGGCCGACCTCTACGACGAGACGATCGCGCAGCTGACCCGGAACGGCGCGGACGCGCGCGGCATCTACCGCTTCATCGCGATCCGCGACGTGAAGGACGCCTGCGACGTCCTGCGTCCCGTCCACGACGAGACCGGCGGCTGCGACGGCTTCGTCTCGCTCGAAGTCGACCCGGACCTCGCCCACGACACCGAGGCGACGATCGCCCAGGCCAAGGAGTACGCAGAAGCCGTCGACCGCCCGAACCTGATGGTCAAGATCCCGGGCACCACCGAGGGCGTGCCGGCGATCGTCGAGGTCGTCGCCGCGGGGATCAACGTCAACGTGACGCTGCTGTTCTCCGTCGAGAGCTACACGAACATCGCGACGGCGTACATGGAAGGTCTCGAGCGACGCCACGGAAGGGGCGAGTCGCTCGACGTCCACTCCGTCGCCTCGTTCTTCGTCTCCCGCGTGGACACCGAGGTCGACAAGCGGCTGAAGGCCAGCGGCGCGCCCGAGGAGCTCTACGGCCTCGCGGGCCTCGCCAACGCCCGCGCCGCCTACGTGCGCTTCAAGGAGCTCTTCCACGGCGAGCGCTTCGCCACGCTGCGGGCCGCGGGCGCCCCGGTGCAGCGCCCGCTGTGGGCCTCGACCGGCGTCAAGGACGAGCGTTACCCCGACACGCTCTACGTCGACGGGCTGATCGGGCCCGAGACGGTCAACACCATGCCGATGGCGACCCTCGAGGCCGCGCGCGACCACGCCGAGGTCACCGGCATGACGGCCGACCAGGACCCGGCCCCCGACCTGCGGAAGCTCGAGGCGGCGGGCATCGACCTCACCGACGTGACCAAGAAGCTGCTCGACGACGGCATCGTCGCGTTCGTCACCCCCATGAAGAAGCTCCTGGCCGGGATCGAGGAGAAGCGCGCCTCCGTGGGCGGCGCATGATCTCGCGCTCGCTGCCCGGCACGCTGCGGGCCACCGTCGACGCGAAGGCGCGCGCAGCGGCCGAGGCCGAGATCGCCGGGCGCATCTGGGCCAGGGACGACACGGTCTGGGGCCCGCCGGGCGCCCCTGAGACGGCCGACCGACTGGGCTGGCTGGACATCGCCGAGCGCTTGCGCGCGGAGTCCGACGACCTCCTGAGGTTCGCCCGGGCCGCCGCGGAGGACGGGATGACCGATGCCGTGCTGCTCGGCATGGGCGGCTCGTCGCTGGCTCCCGAGGTGCTGCGGCTCAGCATCCCGGTCCAGGCGGGATTTCTCACCCTTCACGTGCTCGACTCGACCGATGCGGGCGCGGTGGCGCGCACCGCCGCGGCCGTCGACCCGGATTCCACGCTCTTCGTCGTCTCGACGAAGTCGGGCGGGACGATCGAGACGCTCAGCGCGCTGGCCCTGTTCTGGGAGCGCAAGCCCGACGGCGCCCACTTCGTCGCGATCACCGACCCCGGCTCGCCGCTCGTCACGATCGCCGAGGAACGCGACTTCCGCCGGACGTTCCTCAACGACCCCGAGATCGGCGGGCGCTACTCCGCCCTCTCCTACTTCGGGCTCGTGCCCGCGGCGCTGATCGGCTTCGACGTGGGCGGCCTGCTCGACGCCGCCGTCGCGGAGGCGGCGCGCTGTCGCAGCCCCGCCCCCGAGGAGAACGAGGGGCTGTGGCTCGGCGCCGCGCTCGGGGCACTCGCCGAAGCGGGCCGCGACAAGCTCACCTGGGTCGTCTGCGCCCCGCTGGGCTCCTTCGGCCTGTGGGCCGAGCAGCTCGTGGCCGAGTCGACGGGGAAGCAGGGCACGGGCATCCTGCCCGTCACCGACGAGCCGCTCGGGAGTCCCGCGGTCTACGGCGCGGACCGCGTCTTCGTCCACGTCCGCAACACCGCACGACCCATGCGACACCACGACGAGGCGCTACGGGCGCTCGCCGACGTGGGTCATCCCGTGCTGACGATCCCGAGCGACGGCACCCCGACCGACCTCGGACGGCTCTTCTTCCTCAGCGAGTACGCGGTCGCGGTCGCGGGCTGGGCGCTCGAGATCAACCCGTTCGACCAGCCGAACGTCGCGGAGGCCAAGGAGGCCACGACGGCGGTGCTCGCCGAGTTCCAGCGGACCGGGGCGCTGCCGGAGGAGGACGACGGCGAGGTCGCCGCCCTCCTCGCCGGGGCCGCACCGCCGGGCTACCTCGCGGTGATGGGGTACATGGAGGGCTCCGAGGCGCTCGACGCGGCGGTGGCGGAGCTGCGCGTCGCCCTTCGCGAGCGGACGCGGGCGGCGACGACCTTCGGCTACGGCCCGCGCTTCCTGCACTCAACGGGCCAGCTGCACAAGGGGGGTCCGGCGACCGGGCGCTTCCTCCAGCTCGTGCACCCCGTCGCCGAGGACGTCGCGATCCCCCGGACGACGTACGGCTTCGAGACGCTGAAGGCGGCGCAGGCCACGGGCGACCTGCGGGCGCTGCGCGCGCACGACCTGCCCGCGGAGCGCCTGACCCTGACGGGCGACCCCGTCGCGGCCGTCCGCTCACTCACCCACCAGATCAAGGAGCTCCACTAGTGGCCCCTCCGGCAAGTCCTCGCACGCTTGGCTTGGTCGCTGATCACCGCCTGGCGGCGTCCTCACTCAGTCGTGTGGCTCAAGCCACACTCCTTCCCTGCGTCCTGGCCAGCCGGCGCCAGCGACCGTCCAAGCGCACGATGACCTACAGGAGGAACCACTAGTGGCGCAGATCGGCTTCATCGGGCTCGGCAAGATGGGCGGGAACATGGTCGCCCGCATCCGGCGCGACTCCGACCACGAGGTGGTGGCCTTCGACTTCAACGACGAGGCCGTGGCCAAGGCGATGGAGACGGGAGCCCATGGGGCGTCGGGGCTCGAGGAGCTCGTCGCCAAGCTCGACGCGCCCCGTACGGTCTGGATCATGGTTCCCGCGGGCGAGGCGACCCAGGCGACCGTGGACCAGCTCGCCGAGCTGCTCGAGCCCGGCGACGCGATCGTCGACGGCGGCAACTCGAAGTGGACCGACGATCGCGACCGGTCCGAGGTGCTCGCCGCCAAGGACATCGGCTACGTCGACGTCGGGACGTCGGGCGGCGTGTGGGGCCTGGAGGTGGGCTACTGCATGATGGTCGGCGGCCCCGACGACGCGGTCGGCCGCCTGGCGCCCTTCCTCGACGTGCTCGCTCCGCCGCGCACCGAGGCGCACGGGCCGGGCTGGGGCCACATGGGCCCCTCGGGCTCCGGCCACTACGTCAAGATGATCCACAACGGCATCGAGTACGGGATGATGCAGGCCTACGCCGAGGGGTTCGACATCTTCGACAAGAGCCCGTACGAGCTCGACAACGCGAAGATCGCCCATCTCTGGATGCAGGGCTCGGTGATCCGCTCCTGGCTCTGCGAGCTCGCAGCGCTCGCCTTCGAGCAGCACGGCAACGACCTGGGTGACCTCTCCGCGTTCACGGCCGACTCCGGCGAGGGCCGCTGGACGATCGAAGAAGCCAACCGCTCAGACGTGCCGACCCCGGTGATCACCGGGGCGCTGCTCGCCCGCTTCTACTCGCGCGGCAACGCGGACTACACCGGGCGGGTGCTCTCGGCGCTCCGGGAGCAGTTCGGCGGGCACGCGACCCAGCCCCAAGCGGACGGCTGATGGCCGAACCGCCCCCCAACCCGCTGACGGTGGGCCTCGAGCGCCTGCCCGTCCACCCCACCTCGCTCGTGATCTTCGGGGGGACCGGGGACCTGGCCCGGCGCAAGCTGCTGCCCGCGCTCTACAACCTCGGCGCCGACGGAGCGCTGCCCGAGCGCTTCAGCCTCGTCGGCGTGTCCCGATCGGCGCTGCCCGACGAGGAGTTCCGCGCCCAGGCCAAGGCCGCGGTGCAGGAGTTCTCCCGCCGCCCGGCAGACCCCGCGGTGCTCGACGCGCTGCTGGCCGACGCGCGCTACATCTCGGGCTCCTTCGACGACGACGCGATGTACCCGCGCTTGTGCGCGGCACTCGACGGCTTCGACGAGACGGCCGGCCAGAAGCTCAACCGCGCCTTCTACCTCTCGACTGCTCCGGAGTTCTTCCCGGTGATCGTCGAGGCGCTCGGCCGCCACGGCTTGACCGGGAGCGACGGCGCGGCGGTCCGGGTGGTCATCGAGAAGCCGTTCGGCACCACCCTGGCCGAGGCCCGCGAGCTCAACCGGACGGTGCTCGGGGTGCTCGACGAGTCGCAGGTCTTCCGCATCGACCACTACCTGGGCAAGGAGACCGTCCAGAACATGCTGGCCTTCCGCTTCGCCAACGGCATGTTCGAGCCGCTGTGGAACCGGAACTACATCGCCAACGTGCAGATCACCGCCGCGGAGGACATCGGGATCGGCAGCCGCGCGGGGTACTACGACAACGCGGGCGCGCTGCGCGATCTCATGCAGAACCACATGATGCAGCTGCTGAGCCTGCTGTGCATGGAGCCGCCCGTCGACTTCTCCGCCGACGAGGTCCGCAGCGAGAAGGTCAAGGTCCTCCACGCGATCGCGCCGCCTCCGCCCGAGCGGACGGTCCGCGCGCAGTACGCGGCCGGAAACGTCGCCGGCACCGAGGTGCCGGGCTACACCGGCGAGGACGGGGTGCGAGACGACTCGCACACCGAGACCTTCGCGGCCATCCGCCTGGACGTCGAGAACTGGCGATGGGCCGGCGTGCCGTTCTACCTGCGCACGGGCAAGCGGCTCGCGCGCAAGGTGACCGAGATCGCGGTGACGCTGCGGCCCGTGCCGCACCAGGCGTTCAACCAGGAGGGCTCGGTCGGCGTGCGGCCCAACCAGCTCATCTTCACCGTCCAGCCCAACGAGGGGGTCACGCTGAAGCTCGGCGCGAAGATCCCGGGCACCCGGATGCGCGTGCGCGACGTGAACATGGAGTTCCTCTACGGCACGACGTTCCTCTCGCAGTCGCCCGAGGCCTACGAGAAGCTCATCATGGACGCGATGCGCGGCGACGCGACGCTCTTCACCCGCAACGACGAGGCGGAGGCGCAGTGGCGCATCATGGACCCCGTCGTCGCGCGCTGGAAGCACGAGCCCGGGCCGCTGCCGCAGTACGAGGCGGGATCGCCCGGCCCGCCCGAGGCCGACGCGCTGCTGGGCGGGGAGGACGAGTGGCGGGCGATCTGACCGCGCTGGCGGTCGAGGCCAAGACCGACGCGGTCTGGCGGGCGCAGGACACGACGCCCTCGGCGATCGAGGCAGCCCTGCGCGCGTTGCTGACCGAGGCGCGGGCCCGCTCGGAGAGCCACGTCCCCGCCCGCTCGCTGAACATGGTGTGCATCGTCAACCGCGAGTTCTCCGGTGAGGTCGCCAACCGGCTGCGCGGTGTCGGGCGCTTCTCCGCCTCGCGGACCGTCGTCTGCTCCGTCTCGGCCAAGCGCACGACGCTCGACGCGACCGCGTCGATCGCGGTACCGACCAGGACGCGCGCCGGGATCCATGCGCCCATGCGCGAGACGGTCGTCGTCGAGGTCGGCCCGCAGCACCTGGACCACCTCGAGACCATCGTCGATCCGCTCGTGGTCACCGACGTGCCGACCGTGGTGTGGTCGCCGCACGACCACCCCGACGGGCTCGACGCGCTGCTCGGGCTCGCACAGGTCGTGCTCGTCGATTCCGTGGACGAACCCGAGCCCGCCGAAGCCCTCGCACGCGCCCGGGGGCTCATGGAGCGCTCCTACGTGGTCGACCTCGCCTGGCTGCGGACCACGCCGTGGCGTGAGCGCATCGCGGCGACGTTCGACCCCGAGAAGCTGCGCCCGGACCTGCGGCTGATCTCCAACCTCGTGGTGCGTCACCACCCCGACTCGGCCATCGTCGGGCTGCTCTTCGTCGGGTGGCTGGCCTCGCGCCTGGACTGGCAGCTGAGCCGCCTCTCACAGGACAGCGCGGGGAGGCGGACCGGCCGCGCCCATACGCGTCGCCAGGACGTCGCGATCCGCCTGCAGTCCGACCGGACGATGAGCGTCCGGGGGCTCGCCGGGATGGAGATCGAGACCGCGAACGGGCGCTGGCTGCGCCTCGACCGGGGAGCGGGGGGCCTGCGGGCGCGCTACCGCGGGCCGCGGCAGAACGAACGCGAGTGGACCATCCTGGGTGCCTCCCGCGGCGAGGGCGGCATCCTCGGCGAAGGAATCCGTCAGGCGCTGCTGCGCGACAACACCTACTGCCCGGCGCTGCGGCAGGCATGCGCGCTCGTCACGTGAATGGAGCTCCTGCGCCACTCTGACGCCGACGGCTGCGCGCGCCGCGCCGCGGCGTTGATGGCCGACCCGGCACTCGTGCACCTCGCCCTGGCCGGCGGCTCGACGCCGCGGCGCGCCTACGAGCTGCTCGGGGCCCTCCGCTCGGACTGGAACGGCGTGGAGCTGTGGTACGGGGACGAGCGCTGCGTCCCGGAGGGCGACGAGGCGGCGAACCACACGCTGGCCTCGCGGGTGCTCGAGGCCCCCGGCGCCGGCTGGCACCGGATCCCCGGAGAGCTCGGACCCGACGCGGCGGCGGAGGCATACGCGCTCGAGCTCGCCGGGGTCACGCTCGACCTCGCGCTGCTCGGGCTCGGAGAGGACGGCCACACCGCCTCGCTGTTCCCCGGCAACGCGGCGCTCGACTCCCAGGGGATCGCGGTGGGCGTGCGCGGGGCGCCGAAGCCGCCGCCCGAGCGCGTCTCGTTGACGCTCGGCTTCCTCAACGCGGCGGGGCGGATCGTGCTGCTCGTGACGGGCGAGGGCAAGCGCGCCGCCCTGGCTCGGGTGCTCGCCGGTCCGGACCCGGACGCTCCCGCCTCGCTGCTGGAGCGCTCGCGGCTGACGATCATCGCCGACACCGCGGCACTCGGCGCCTGACGAAGAATCCGCGCACCCGGCCGATCACCGTCAGACCCCTGAGAGGAGACCCGTGAAGCTCTGGCTCGTCCGCCACGCCGAGACGGAGTGGAGCGTCGCTCTGCGCCACACGGGGCGGACCGACATCCCGCTCACCGAGGACGGGCGCGAGCACGCGCGGACGCTCGGCCCCGCCCTCGCGGAGCAGGAGTTCGCGCTGGTCCTGAGCTCCCCGCTGTGGCGGGCGCGTGAGACCGCAGAGCTCGCGGGCCTGGGTGAGCGCTGCGAGCTCCGAGACGCGCTCGTCGAGTGGGACTACGGTGCGTACGAGGGCATCACCACCGCGGAGATCCACGAGACGCGACCTGACTGGTACCTGTGGCGTGACGGGGTGCCCGACGGCGAGTCGCCCGACGACGTCGGTGCCCGCGTGGACCAGATCGTCGAGGAGGCACGCGCCGCCGACGGCGACGCGGTGTGCTTCGCCCACGGCCACGTGCTTCGCGCGCTCGCGGCCCGCTGGCTCGAGCAGCCCGCGGTCTTCGGGGGCCGCCTGCCGCTGTCGACGGGCGCGGTGTGCGTGATGGGCTTCGAGCACGAGGTGCCCGCGCTGTGGCGCTGGAACGACGTGTCGACCCGCGGCGACGGCTGATCGACGGCAGGACTGACGGCGCAGCACGGCTGGATTCACCGCTCGCAGCTTCACGCGGCGGGAGTCGATCGCGAGGCGGTGCGCCACGCGGTACGCACCGGCCGTCTTTTCCTCGGCCCGGCGAGCTCTTCCCGGTCGGCCACCGAGCACCTCGCGGCGAAGGCCGACCTCGCAGCGGCGCTGCTGGTCGCCGGCACCGGGGCAGTCCTGTCGCATCGTTCAGCCGCAGCGAGTGGGGGCTGTTCGAGTGGTCAGGGAAGCGTCGAGGTGAACCGCCTGAGTGCACCGGCGGACGACCCGGAACGTCAAGCATCAACAAGGCCGCGATCAAGGGCTGGCTTCACGCGCGCAACGTCGCCGCACTCCTCGCGATGGTGCGCGGCCGCCGCGGCGCGCGGCGGCTGCGTCGCGTGGTCGAGGCGCGCGACCTGTCGAAGGGCTGGACGGCAGCACGCTGGAGCGCGCCTTCGCCGACGTGGTTCGCGCGGCGGGTCTGCCCCCCTACGAGCGCGGCGGGCTGGTCGACATCGGCGACGACGACTTCCGCGAGTGCGACGTGATGTGGCGCGCCCGACGGGTCATGGTCGAGCTCGACTTCCTGCCCATCCACGAGACCGGCCGGGTCCCGTACCGCGACCGTCGCCGCCCTGCCGCGGGCTGGACGGTGATCCGCATCACCGGCGACGACCTCACGCACCACCGCGACGAGGTGATCGCCGACCTCCGCGCCGCGTTGCAGTTGCACGCCTGATCGCGAGGGGGCAAAGCCGGGGGGTGAGCACCCGCATCCGCCCCCTCGCGCGCCGCGACTGGCGACCGGGGGGACCTGACAAGAATGTGACGAAAACGCCGGATCGTGATCCAAAGTGTCAGATCGTGGAGAATGAACTCCCAGTGGCCTCGCGAGGAACTCCGACGTCCCCCGGCTCCGCGGCCGAGGACCTGGCTGCGGCACGGTCGAGGACCCTGGAGCTCGTCGCGCACCTGCCCGCCGACGATCTCGAGCGTGCCGTGGATCCGCACATGTCCCCGCTGGTCTGGGATCTCGCCCACATCGCCGCCTACGAGGACCTCTGGATCGCCCACCGGGTCGGCGGGCTGGAGCTGCTGCATCCGGAGCTTGCGGCGATGTACGACGCCTTCGAGACGCCGCGTCCGGATCGCGGGGAGCTCCCCCTGCTCGACACCGAGGCCGCTCACACCTACCTCGCCGACGTCCGCCGCCGCTCCGAGGCGTTGCTCGCCGGCCCGCTCACCGCTGCGCAAGCCGATCTCGTGGAGCTCGTCCTGCGCCACGAGCTCCAGCACACCGAGACGATGCGCCAGGTCATGGCGTTCGCCGGCCTGCTGCCGCCGGGCGAGCCGCCGTCCAGCGGCGCGTGGAACGCTCCCACCCCCGCAGAGCCGTGGGTCGAGGTGTCGCACGGTCTGGCCGTGGTGGGGGCCGGGGCCGGCGCCTTCGCCTACGACAACGAGCGCCCACGGCATGCGCGCGCCCTGCCCTCCTTCGCCATCGCCCGCCGGCCCGTCACCAACGCGACGTGGCTGCGCTTTGCGGAGGGTGGTGGTTACGTCCGCCGCGAGTGGTGGAGCGACGAGGGCTGGGCGTGGAAGGAGGAGTACGACATCACCCACCACCCCGCCGTGGCCGGGACGCCCGGAGAGGCGCCCGTCTGCCACGTCTCCTGGTTCGAGGCCGACGCCTTCGCACGCTCGTGCGGAGCCCGCCTCCCCACCGAGCACGAGTGGGAGAAGGCGTCGACCTCGGGTCAGCTCGACGCGGTCGGACATGTCTGGGAATGGACCTCCTCGCCCTTCACGGGCTACCCCGGCTTCACCGCCTACCCGTACCGCGAGTACTCCGAGGCCTTCTTCGGCCGGGACTACCGTGTTCTGCGCGGGGGCTCCTGGGCGACGCATCCGCGTGTCGCCTCCACCACGTTCCGCAACTGGGACCTACCGCAGCGCCGGCAGATCTTCGCCGGCGTTCGCCTCGCCCGCGACTTGAGGAGCCTTCTGCCTTGAAGCCCGCCACCACGCTCGACGAGCGCGTCGTCGTACGCAACTACCTCGAGGCGGGCGACGAGCGCGCGCTCGCCGACGACGTCCTCGACGGGCTCACACGCCCGTTCAAGGAGCTCCCGCCGAAGCACTTGTACGACGCGATCGGCGCCGACCTGTTCGACCGGATCTGCGAGCAGCCCGAATATTACCCGACGCGTACCGAGCGCTCGATCCTCCTCGACCGCGCGGCGGAGATCGTCGCGCTGACCGGTGCGAGTGAGCTCGTCGAGCTCGGCTCGGGCACCGCCGCCAAGACACGCATCCTGCTCCAGGCGATGGGCGACGCCGGCACGCTGAGGCGCTACGTGCCGATCGACGTGACCGAGGGCATGGTCCGCGACGTCGCTCGCCAGCTCACCGAGGAGCATCCCGAGCTCACCGTTCACGGCATCGTCGGCGACTTCGAGCGCCACCTGCACCACCTGCCGAGGCCGGACGGACCGCGGATCATCGCGTTCCTCGGCGGGACCCTCGGCAACTTCACCCCCGGCTCGCGCCGCCGCTTCCTGCGCGCGCTGGCCAAGCTCCTGCGCCCGCAGGACCACCTGCTGCTCGGCACCGACATCGTCAAGGATCCCGCGATCATCGAGGCCGCCTACAACGATGCGGCAGGCGTGACCGCCGCCTTCAACCGCAACGTGCTGCGCGTCGTCAACCGCGAGCTCGACGGGGACTTCGACCCCGAGGCCTTCGAGCACGTCGCGTTCTTCGACCGCGAGCGCGAGTGGATCGAGATGCGCCTGCGCGCCAGCCGCAAGCTGAGCGTGCACGTCGGGGCCCTGGACCTCGATCTCGACTTCGCGCCGCGCGAGGAGATCCGCACCGAGATCTCGGCGAAGTTCACCCCGGAACGGCTGCGAAGCGAGTTCGCCGCGGCCGGACTGGAGCTCGTCGAGCTGCTCACCGACCCGGACGGGATGTTCGCCGTGTCCCTGTCGCGCCCGCAGTAGCGCGCCACCGGGGCGGTGCTGCCCGTCGATCCCACCAAGTCGCGGGTTGTCGCGCGCCTGACAGGCGCGCGCCACGTTCTCCTGTCAGCCCAGCGTCCCACCGCCCGTATCTGCTTGGATGCGCAGCAAAGGGGGCGCGAGGAGATCTCAAGGATGAGGCCCGGTCAAGACAGGCAGTTCCGACCGGCCCACCGCGTTTTCAGAAAGACTCTCTGAGGAGGACAAATTGAATACCAGGCTCCGGCGCGCCTCCACGGCATGCCTGCTGATTGGTGCATGCATTCCGGGTGCGGCTTCGGCCGCGGATGACCACGCTCCCGGGCTCGACCGACCGTGGCTGGATCGCCCGGTCTCCGGCGCCAAGGCGGACGATCCTCGCCGGAGCCGGTTCTCGGCCACCGGCGGCGAGCAGGCCAGCACCCAGCCCGGGCTCCCGGGCGCCCGGGAGAACTTCGACGTCGTCTCCAAGCTGGAGCCGAAGGGCCCCGGCGGGGCCTTCGGCGGCGTCGAGGACGGCCAGATCGCCGACGTCGCCGTCCACAAGGGCTTCGCCTACCTGATGTCGTGGGACGATCCGCAGTGCGAGCGCGGCGGGGTGCACGTCGTCGACATCAACGACCCGGGCAACCCGAAGGAGACGGGGTTCATCCCGGCGGTCAAGCCGTACTACCACGGTGAGGGCGCGCACGCGGTCAGCATCGCCACCCCGCAGTTCACGGGCGACCTGCTCGCCGTCAACAACGAGACCTACTCGCAGGCCTGCGGCGGTCCGGTGAAGACCGGAGGCGGCTTCGACCTGTACGACGTCTCGGACCCGAAGAACCCCAAGACGCTCGTCCAGGTCGCCGGCGACAAGTCCCCCGACGGCTCGCTGGTGCAGAGCACGGACCCGGCGGTGCGGCCGAAGTCCTACCACTCCGTCTACGTCTGGCAGGACGGCCCTCGGGCCTACCTCGTCGGCGTCGACAACACCGAGCTGGCCGACGTCGACATCTTCGACATCACCGATCCGCGCAATCCGCAGCAGATCGGTGACTACGACCTCGCCGAGAGGTTCCCGGAGATCCTGGACGGCGAGCAGGGCAACCGCGGCCAGGTCTTCCATCACGATGCGGTGGTCAAGCAGATCGGCGGCCGGCAGACCATGCTGGCCAACTACTGGGACGCGGGTTACGTCCAGCTCGACGTGACCGACCCCCGGAACCCGACCCGGGTCACCGACACGGTGTTCCAGGGCTCCGACCCGCTGTTCCCCGGCGCCCGGTTCGGGCGGGAGGGCAACGCCCACCAGGGCGAGTTCTCCGCCGACAACCAGTTCCTGCTGGCGGCCGACGAGGACTTCGCGCCCTACCGCTCAGGAGCCTTCTCGATCACCACCGGCCCCTCGGCAGGGGAATTCCCGGCTCAGGAGGTCGGCGGCGGCCTGAGCGCCGCATCGCTGCCCGACCGCACGCTCAACGGCCCGACGGTCTACGGCGGCTACGGCTGTGACGCGTCCAAGCCGGTGCCGCGTCGCTCTGCCTACCCAGGCATCACGCCCGCGCGCGGGGAAGAGGCCATCATCGTCCTGCAGCGCGGTCCGACGGGCGATCCGGCCAACCCGGAGGAGGCGTGCTTCCCCGGCGAGAAGGCGGCCAACGGCATCGCGGCGGGCTGGGACGCCGTCCTGCTCGTCAACCGCCACGTCGCCGCAGGCGACTCCGCGAACTGCGGCTCGGGTGGCTACCCGTCGGGGGCGCAGATCGTGACGCTCTGCACCTCCCACGACGCCTTCCACCGCATCTTCCGTACCGCCCCGGACTTCTCGATCCCGTACGTCGCCTCGCGAGAGCCGGCGCTGGGGGCCCCAGGGGAGAAGGTGCAGGGGCTGTCGGCGTTCGACGGGTGGGGCTACACCCACCTCTACGACGCCAGGACGAGCCAGGAGCTCGACACGTACGCGATTCCCGAAGCCGTGGACCCGCGCTACGGGTTCGACTTCGGGGACCTCTCGGTCCACGAGTTCGCGACCGACCCGGACACGAACGTCGCGTACGCGTCGTACTACGCCGGTGGGATGCGGGCGTTCGAGTTCTCGCGTGAGCGCGGGCTCGTGCCCACCGCGAAGTTCGTCGATCCCGAGGGGTCGAACTTCTGGGGGGTGGAGCAGTTCACGACCGCGGGCGGGACGCGCCTGGTCGCGGGCTCCGACCGCGACTTCGGCCTCGTGATCCTGAAGTACACGGGTCCGGGAGCCGAGCGGACGGGCACCAAGTCCGCGCCCCCGACGCCACCGGCCCCGCGTCCGCCGGCCCCACCGGCGCCGCCGGCCCCACCGGCATCGCGGGCGGTGAACACCGACAGCACGTTCACCCTCACCAAGTCGGCGTTCGCGCGCAACCGGTTCACGGTGACGTTCTCCACCAAGGGCCCCGGCATCAGCTCCACCGAGCTGACCGCGGTCATCCGTGGCCGGCGGACGCGGATCGCCCGGCGGGCGGTGGTGCACGGCGCGGCCGGCGCGACGACGTACACCCTGCGGCTGACCGCCGGGGAGTCCGCGCGCCTGCGGCGCGCCATCGGGCGAACCCTCACCAAGCGCCTGACGGGCACGGTCCGCGCGGCGTTCACCGCCCGTGGGCAGAACGGGGGCAAGGTGCTCAGGAGCACCATGGTGCTCCGCTGACCAAGGTACCGCGGCCGGCCGGATGGCCCTCCGGCCGGCCCGTGGTGCTTGACTGAGAGCCTTCGTGCCGCTCGCCCGCACCCTCCTGACGCTCCTGCTCCTCTCGCTGCCCGCCGTGGCAGGCGGGGTGCTGCCGGCGGGCTCGGGTCCGCTGGCCCTCGAGGTCGCCGGTGCCCATCCCGAGCCCGGCGACGTGGACGGCGACAACGTCAAGGACGAGGTCGACAACTGCCCGACCACGCCGAACGGCGCGCAGGTCGACTCAGACCGCGACGGCCAGGGCGATGCCTGCGACGCCGACGACGACAACGACGGCGTGCCGGACGCTCGGCCGGACAACTGCCGCCTGGTCGCCAACCCGGCCCAGGAGAACGCCGACGGCGACGCCTACGGGGACGCCTGCCCGCCCGTCGACACCGACGGCGATCGGGTCATCGATCCCGACGACAACTGCCCTTTCGCGGTCAACGCCGACCAGCGGGACCTCGACGGCGACGACCGTGGGGACGCCTGTGACGACGACCTGGACGGCGACAAGTTCGACAACGGCTTCGACAACTGCCCGACGGTCTACAACCCGACCACGGATACCGCGCCGCCGTTCAGGCAGCCCGACGCCGACAAGAACGGAAAGGGCACCGCCTGCGATCCGGACGAGGGGCTGGCGACGGCGCCCGCCGGCGGCACGAGATCGGGCGGTGCGACAGGCACGGGCGGCGGCACGGGATCGGGCGGTGCGACCCGCACCGGCGCGGCCCCCACCAAGGACACCCGGAAGCCGACGGTGAGCCTGACGGTGGCTCGGCGCCATGCGGGCGTCGCGGTCGGCACCCCGTTCGTGGTCCCCGTCGGCTGCTCGGAGGCCTGCTCGCTCCAAGCGCGACTCGTCATCGACGCCAGGACGGCGAAGCGGCTGCGCGTCGGCGCCCGACCGGCCGTGCTCGCCAAGGCCTCTTGGGCGCTCTCCGGGAGCGGCCGGACGTACGTGATCCTCGACTGGCAGCGACGGGCCCGGACCGCGCTGAAGCGCTCGCGATCCCTCAGCGCCCGCGTTTGGGTCGTCGCCGACGATCTCGCCGGCAACACGACGACGGTTTCCCGGAAGGTGACGCTCCGCCGCTGACGAGGAACCCGACCAAGGAGACAGCATGATCCGCACACCCGTCCTCGCCGGTGCCGGCGCGGCGCTCGCCGCCCGCTCGGGGCTCCGTCGCCTCCTGCTGGCCAGGCTCCGGCGCGACGTCACCCGGCTAAACGCCGGTGATCACGACGCGCTGCTGGCGAGCTACGCGGAGGACGCCGTCCTGCGCTTCAACGACGGTGACCACCGCTGGGCGGGCGAGCACCGCGGCAAGCCCGCGATCGAGCAGTTCCTGCGCGACTTCACCGGCGCCGGCCTGCAAGGCGAGATCTCAGAGCTCTGGATCGGCGGCCCGCCGTGGGCGCTCACGACGGTTGCCCGCTTCGACGACGTGGCCCTGGCGCCGGACGGGCGGCAGATCTACGCGAACCGCATCTGCCTCGTCGTCCGGACGCGGTGGGGCAAGATCGTCGAGCAGGAGGACTTCTTCGAGGACACGGGCCGGATCCTCGCGCTCGAGGTCAGCCTCCGGGAGCTCGGGATCGCGCCCGTCGATGCAGGCTGAGCCGTCCATGCTGCCCGTGGCGCGTTCGCCAGGGGCGGTTCGCAACGTGGAGGCGACCGGACCGTCCGCCAGACCGTGTCACGATACGCCGATGTTGCGGTCCCCAGCACGATTGGTCGGCCTCGCGCTCGCCTGCGCCGGGCTCATGCTGACCGGCGCTCAGGCGGGGGCGATCGTGCCGCCGAGCGACTGCGGCAAGCTGACCGTCGAGGGCAAGCGCTACAGCGTCAAGGCCGACCAGTTGCGCTGCTCGACTGTTCGCAGCTACGCCCGGCGCTACCTCGCCACGGGCCGGCGGCCCCGGGGATTCCGGTGCAAGAACTATCCCTCTACGACCAAGCTCAAGTTCCGCTGCGACAAGCGCGTGCAGGTCTTCTTCGCGATCCGCCGGTGACCCCACGGGCGCGACTGCTGGCCGGCTTGGGGGCCGGCTCCACCGCCGCCGCCCTGGCGTCTCCCCCGCCCGCCGCCGCTCACGGGCTCGTGCGGCGGGCGAACCTGCCCATTCCCGAGTGGCTGTTCGGATCGGCCGCGGCCGTCGTGCTGCTCGTCTCCTTCGTCGCTCTGGCCGTCCTGTGGCCGGCTCCGCGCCTGGAGGAGCCTCGCTGGCGCCCGCTCCCCGGCGGGCTGGGGCGGGCCCTGGGCGCCCGTGCCGTGGAGGTCACCGCCGGCGCGGCGGGGGTCGCGCTCCTCGGGCTGACGCTGCTGGCCGCCTTCGCCGGCAGCCCGACGGCCGAGGGCAACTTCGCGCCGACGTTCGTCTTCATCATCTTCTGGGTGGGGCTGGCCTTCACCTGCGTCCTGTTCGGCGACGTCTTTCGCAGCCTGAGCCCGTGGCGCGCGATCGGACGCGCGCTCGAAGCGGCCGTGCCGTCGCTCGGCGCCCACCCCTTGCCTGCCCGCACCGGGCGCTGGCCCGCGGCCGCCGCGCTTCTGGCGTTCGGCTGGATCGAGCTCGTCTCGGGGTGGAGCGAGGCTCCGCGGACGCTCGGCGTCGCCATCGCGGCCTACACGGCCTACACGCTCGCGATGCAGGCGCGGTTCGGTACCGAGACCTGGACGCGGCGGGGCGAGGGCTTCGCCGTGTATTTCGACCTGCTGGCGCGCATCTCGAAGTTCGAGACGCGCGGACGGGAGGTCGGCCTGCGGCCATGGCTCGGCGGCCTGCCCGGCCTCGACCGTGCGCCCGGCACCGTGGCGGTCGTGGCGGTGATGATCGGGACGGTGACCTTCGACGGGCTGAGCGCGGGGGGCCTGTGGCGCGAGGTGGCCGCCGTCCTGGACACCGCCACGGGAGCTCCCGACGCATCTGCGACCCTCGGCCTGCTCGCCTGCGTCGTGGTGGTCGGCGCCTTCTACGCGCTGGGCATCCGCGGGGCGCGCTCGGTCGGCGGGCCCGTCGGCGCCGACCGCCTGCGCGCCGGTTTCGTCCACACGCTCGTGCCGATCGCGATGGTCTACGTCGCCGCGCATTACCTGACGCTGCTGCTCTTCGAGGGCCAGGCGATCTCCTACCTGGCCTCGGACCCGTTCGGGCGCGGCTGGGATCTCTTCGGCACGGCCTCCGCGGCGATCGACTACGGCGTGATCTCCCAGAACCAGACCTGGTATCTGCAGGTGGCCTTCGTCGTCGCCGGGCACGTGGCGGCGCTGACGCTCGCGCACGACCGCGCCCTGTCGCTCTACGGGCAGGCGCAGGTCGCCGTGCGCTCGCAGTACTGGATGCTCGCCATCATGGTGGGCTTCACGATGCTGGCGCTCTGGCTGCTGGCCCAGGCGGGCGCATGAGCCGGCTCGCGGCCGCCACGGTCGTCGCCGGGCTGCTCTCCCTCGCGGGCTGCGGCGGGGAGACGGCGGCGCCACCGCGCGAAGCCAAGCGCTCGAGCCGCCTCGTCGACTTCACGAAGAAGCCGCCGTACGTCAACGCGCTGGAGATCGACCCTGCGACGCGGGACTTCCTGCTGGCGACGAACCGCGGCCTGTTTCGCATCCGCCGTGCGACGGACGCGGTCGAGCGCGTGCGCGGCGTCGTCCGCGATCGCACGGGCGCCGCGTCGCCCGTGGGCACGTTCCTCGAGGTGACCGCCGTCGGCGGGGGCGAGTTCGTCGGCTCGGGGCACCCGGACGACCCGCGGGCCGGGCTCCCCGCCTACCTCGGCCTCATCCGGTCCCGCGACGGCGGCAGGACGTGGAACGTCGTCTCGCGGCTCGGTGAGGCCGACCTGCATCAGATCGTCGAGGCTCACGGGCGCCTGTACGGCTGGGACGCCGTGCTCAGCGCGCTGCTGATCACCGGCGACGGGGGACGCACCTTCGAGGAGAACTTCACGCCGCCCGGGCTCATCCTCGACATCGCCGTCGACCCCGCCGACCCGAAGCGCGTGGTCGCGGCCAACGACCAGCAGCTCTTCCGCTCCACCGACGCCGGCAAGCGGTGGCGCGGGATCGACTCGGGGGAGGCGTTCCGGCTGGTCTGGCCGGCGCCCGACGCGCTCTACCGGGCCTCGCGGGACGGAAGGGTGGAGCGCTCGCGGGACGGAGGAACGCGCTGGAGCCCGACCGGCACGGTCCCCGGCGAGCCGTACAAGTTCAAGGCGGTGTCGGCCGCGGAGCTGTACCTCGCGCTCAGCGACGGCACCATCATGCGCTCCGGGGACGCGGGAACGACCTGGACGCCGGAGTTCCGCCCGTGAGCCGGCGCATCGGTGCGGTCCTCCTGGCGGGGACGTGCGGCGCCCTTGCCGCCCCGGGCGCCGCGGGCGCGCACTCGCTCGTTCGACCCGCCGGCGCCCTGGTCTCCTACCTCTCGCAGGACGCCACCTCGCTGAACACGCTGACCGTCAGCCTCGAAGGCACCCGCATCGCGTTCCGCGACCCGACGGTCGACGGAGGGATGGACCCCGGCACGTGCACCCCGGGTGACGTGAGCGCCGGCGCGGGCTTCGTCGTCGAGACGTTCTGCCCGCGCAGCGGTGTGCGGCGCGTGCGGCTGGATCTCGGGGAGCGCGAGGACAGCGCCCGGGTCACCGCGCCGATCGCGGCGACGCTGCTGGGCGGCCCGGGCGCCGACGTCCTCACCGGCGGGCCGGCGGGCGATCAGCTCGCCGGCGACACCGGCGACGACACCGTGGCCGGCGGGGCGGGCGACGACGTGCTCGACGGCGGCCTGGGTGCCGACCGGCTCGACGGAGGGCCGGGCGACGACGAGCTGCGCGTGCGCGACGGCATCGCCGACGAGGTGGCCTGCGGCGACGGCGTCGACACCGTGCTGGCCGACACGCTCGACATCCTCGACGCCGGCTGCGAGAAGCCGGAGCGGCTCGCTGTCGCCCCGCCGCCGGGCTCGAGCGAGACCGCGGGAGACAAGGTGGCGCCCCGGGTCCGGGCCGCGAGCGCCCGCGTGCAGCGCGTGAGCGCCTCGCGTGGCAGCCTCCGCGTGATCGCGGCCAGCAGCGAGGCCGGAACCGTCGCCACCTCGGGCGTGCTGAACGCGGACGGGCTGCGGCTCGGGCTCGTGGGCGCCCGGCGCCGCATCGCGGTGGGTGGCGGTGGCGCCGAGCTGCGCTTCGCGCTCACCCGCCGCCAGCTGCGCGAGGTGCTCGTGACCCTGCGCCGCAAGCGCCGGGTGACGGTGCGCCTCAGCGTGGTGGCGACCGACCGGGCCGGCAACTCGCGCCAACTCGACCTGCCGTCCATCCGCCTGCGCCGCTAGCCGCCTCGCAGCCGCCGTCTCGGCCGGCTGCGATCAGGTCAGGCGCTCCACGAGCATGGCCATGCCCATGCCCCCTGCGACGCACATCGACTCGATGCCGTAGGTCTGGTCGCGGGTCTCGAGGTCGTTCAGGAGCGTCGTCATGATGCGCGCGCCGGTCATGCCGAACGGATGGCCGAGGGCGATCGCGCCACCGAACGGGTTGAGCTTCGCGTCGTCGATCCCGAGTTGGTCCTTCGACGGCACGAGCTGCGCCGCGAACGCCTCGTTGATCTCGACCACGTCGATGTCGTCCATCGTCATGCTCGTCGCCGCCAGGAGCTTCTGGATGGCCGGCACGGGACCGATGCCCATGACCTCGGGGCGGACGGCCGCCACGGACGAGGCGACGATGCGCGCCCGCGGGGTGAGGCCGAGTTGCCTGGCCTTCTCCTGGCTCATGACGAGCGTCGCCGCCGCGCCGTCGTTGAGCGGGCAGGCGTTTCCGGCCGTAACGGTGCCGTCGGGCTTGAAGGCCGGCTTGAGGTTGGCGAGCGTCTCGACCGTCGTACCGGGACGCGGGCCGTCGTCGAGGGAGACGACGGTCCCGTCGGGCGTCGTGACCGGGACGATCTCCTTCTCGAAGTGGCCCGCCTCGCGGGCCGCGACGGCGCGCTGCTGGGAGATCGCCGCCCACGCGTCCTGCTGCTCGCGGGTCACGCCGTACTCCTCGGCGACGTTCTCGGCCGTCAGGCCCATCGGGATGTAGACGTTGTACTGCGAGCCCTCGGAGCCGTCGAGCTGCGGGTGGAACTCGAACGGGCCCTGCTCGATCGAGCGCGAGACGGCCTCGACGCCCCCGGCGATGTAGACGTCGCCCTCGCCGGCCTTGATGGCGTGGAAGGCGTTGCGGATCGTCTGCAGCGACGACGCGCAGAACCGGTTGACCGTCACTCCCGGCACGGTCTCGGGCAACCCGGCCAGCAGCGCGGCGTTGCGGGCGACGTTGTACCCGGCCTCGCCCACGCCGAAGGCGCACCCGTACATGACGTCCACGACCTCGGAGGGGTCCAACTCGGGGTTGCGCCCGATCAACGCCATGATCGGGATCGCGGCGAGGTCGTCGGCTCGCACGCCGGTCAGGGTGCCCTTCACGGCCCGGCCGATGGGGGTCCGGATGGCGTCGACGATCACGGCTTCAGGCATGCTGTCTCCTTGAGGTTCTCGAGGTGCTCGGCGGTCTGGCTCCACGAGCACTTGGCGCCCGGCGAGTGCCTCACCTGTACCCGGATGGTGCCGCCGGGCACGTCGGTGGATCCAGGCGGCGGAAGGGGGCTACAGCCCGAGGCCCTGGACGCCGAGCTCGTCGAAGCCCACGTGGTGGGCCAGCTCGTGGCGCACCGTCTGCGTGACCTGCGCGCGGAGGAGGTTCGCGTCGTGCCCGAAGTCCCGACGCAGCGTGTCGCGGTAGATGACGATGCGGTCGGGCACGTCGTCGCGGGTCGCACCGTCGCCGTGGTAGAGCCCGTAGGCGCCGCGCTGCCGGCCACCGTCGGAGATGACCACCGCGACGTTGTGGTTCTCGATGAGCGGGCGCAGCAGGTCCGGCAGCTCGTCGAGCGCGTCGCGTACGAGCTCCTCGAAGTCCTCGTCGGAGAACGGATCGAGGTCCATGAACTCGGTCTCTTCCGGCTCGGCGAAGGTGCCCTGCCGCGCGAGGCGCTCCGTGTTCTGCACCACGCGCTCGAACGCCTCCTCGGACTCGGGCTCCTGCCACCCGGCGAGCTTGAGGCCGACGACCGTCATCGCCCAGAAGAGCGCCGCCGCTGCGACGACGAGGACCGCGACGGTCTCCACCGCGCGAATCGCGCTGTTGCTCGAGAAGCCCTCGAACATCACGATCGCGAACAGCGCGATGCTCAGCGCGACGGCGGCGGCGAAGGCGATGCGGCGAAACGGCGGCATGGTCTGGCAGATGCTACTTCTCCGCGGCGGCCCCGCGACGCCCACATCCCATCGGGCCACGTTCCGGACGATCGTATGAGGTTCGGGCGGGTTGGCCCGGGGTACCTTGCATTTCATGCAACTCGGAACCAGCATCTTCCTCATCGCCGTGGGCGCGGTCCTGAAGTACGCCGTGTCGGCGGACGTCTCCGGCGTGTCGCTGTCGACCGTCGGCGTGATCCTCATGGTGGTCGGGGTCATCGGCCTGCTGCTCTCGATCCTGATGATGACCATCTGGGCCGACCGCGCCGGGCGCGGGGGCGGCACCGTGGTCCGCGACACCTACGTCGACCCTGCCGACCGCCGCCTCTAGCACCCCGTCAGATCACCGGCCCGCCGGGCGCCTCTGACGCACCGGGCGGATTCGGCAGCCGGTACCACTCGGTCATCTTCCCGTTCTCGACCTTGATCGTGCCCGCGGCCTTGCCGCCCGGTCCGTCGCAGCGTGAGTCGACGCGATCGGTCAACCGGTAGGTGACCACGAGATAGCCCTTGACGCTCGACGCGTCGACGATCTCCGCGCCGCACGGGAACTGCGCGTTGAAGGCGATCCGCGCGGCGCGATCGCGCAGCCGCGTCGGGGGTTGGAGGTTCTGCACCACGGTGCCGTCGGCGAACGTGTCGGCTGCGGCCTCGAGATCGCCCTGGGTGAGCGCGCGCAGCCAGCGCTCGACCACCGCGAGATCCTGTGGATCGGAGGGCTGCCCGTTCGCCTCGGTCGGCACCCCCCGGGGCACGAGGAGCGAGAGCAGGTCCCTCGGATCGGGCTCGGTACCGGGCGTCTTCGGGTCCGCGGGCGGAGCGCTCCGGTCGTCCGGTGTCGGGGGCAACGTGGGCTGCGTCGGGGCGGGCTCTCGCATTGCCCCCTCACGGCCGGCCTGATCGCCACAGGCACCCAGCGCCACCAGGAGCGCAACCAGAACCGCGGTCTGCGCACGTCGCACCATGGACCGATGATGGCAGGACGGCCCGCGCGTGAGCCCACCACGCGCGGTGATCCGTGCCACCCTGGTGGCCATGACGCCCGCCTTTCCCTCCGGACCCGGTATCGAAGTGACTCCCGAGCAGGCACAGCAGGCCCTCGCCGACGGGAAGGCGATCCTCGTCGACGTCCGCGAGGACTACGAGTGGGAGGCCGGCCGCATCGAGGGGACCGAGCACATCGAGCTCGAGCGCCTGGCCTCGAAGTCCGACGACCTGCCGAAGGACACGACGCTCATCTTCTCCTGCCGCCTCGGCGCGCGCTCGGCGATGGCCGCCCAGGCGTTCCGGGGCGCGGGGTTCGACGCCTGGTCGATGGCCGGCGGGCTGCAGCGCTGGCACGACGAGGGCCGGCCGATCGTGCCCGAGGGTGGGACGGTCGCAGACCACTAGGAGCCTGTTGAAATATTCGCGCGCCCGCCGAAAACCACCTCGCGCGCACCATCCGCCACACGACGACTCGCAGATCCAACCAGGATCTGCCACGTCATCGCGCGACGCCTGGCACGGGCGACGCGGCTCTGAGCGACCACACGGCGATACATCAACA
>CADCVR010000047.1 GCA_902806205.1 uncultured Solirubrobacteraceae bacterium
TGGGTGGCCGCGGCGGCCGCGGGCGCCGACCGGGACCCTTCGGCGGGGTCGCGCGGCCGGCCGCCGGGGCGCGTGGCGTTCCGTCGCGTGCCCGGCCTGACGACCGGGACCGCCTTCGGCCCGCTCGGATCCGACGGGCTGAGCCGGTGGAAGCGGGAGGTGCCCCGGGCCAGGGACGTCCGTGTGCGCTCCAGCCGGGACGGCAGTCGCCAGCGCGCGCTGTGGGTTCCCCCTCCCCGCAGCGCCGCCGGCGACCGTCCGTTGCTCGTCGTCCTGCACTCCTGGAGCACCCCCTACACGCAGCACCTGGGCATCCCGTACGCAGATTGGGCGCGACGCAACGGCTGGGCGATGATCGCCCCGAACTTCCGCGGCATCAACACCACCGCCGAGGCCGCCGGGTCGGAGCTCGCCGTGCAGGATGTCGTGGACGCCATCGACTACGCCGGCGACCGCGGCCGTGTGAACAAGAGGCGGGTCTACGTCGTCGGCTTCTCAGGCGGCGGGATGATGTCGCTGCTCATCGCGGGCCGCCACCCCGACCAGATCGCCGGTGCGGCCGCCTGGGTTCCGGTCCACGACCTCAGCGACTGGCACCGCTACAACGCGGCGCAGGAGCCGCGACGCGACTACGCCGATCACATCGAGACCGCCTGCGGCGGCGATCCCGGCCGCTCGCCGGGCGTGCGGCGAGCGTGCGACCGTCGCAGTCCGCGCACGTACCTCGACGCCGCCCGCCGCGCCCGCGTACCCGTCTACATCGGGCACGGGCTCGACGACACGCTCGTGCGGCCGTCGCACGCGCTGCGGGCGTTCAACCAGCTCGCCGAGCAAGGCGACCGCATCGGGCGGGAGTCGCTTCGCCGCGTCGAGGCCAACGTGCTAGCCGACCACCTGCGCGGTGCGCGTGAGGCGACGACGCACTTCGGCCGCCAGGACCCCGAGGTGCTGTTCTCCCGGCGCTCGGGAGCGACCACCGTCGTCCTCTTCGAGGGCGAGCACGACCTGGTCTTCCACCCCGCCCTGCGGTGGATGACCCACATCGACGCACGGGCCGAGCGCTGAGGCCCGAGCTCGTCGCAAGGCCGCGTGCCGTTCGCCCCCACGCCGGTATCCGCACGTCGAGTGACACTCGATCGACGCCCGGAGGGGCGGGAGCCGCCGCTACGCTGACCAGCCCGCCGTCATGCCTTCCGTCCAGCGCTTCCCCTCCCGCCGATCGCGCCGCTCCCGTCGGGCGGCCGTGCTCGCCGTCGTCGTCGCCTTCGCCGCGGTGGGGTGGGTTCTCGCCCCGGCGACCCTGGGCAGCCTGACCTCGGACCGCAGCAGCGTTCCGGCGGGGCCGGCCGCCGCGCCGAAGCTCGGACGGTCAGGATCCTCCGCGCCTGCCGCTTCGGCATCCCGGCGCCGGGCGTCCTCGCGCCGCTCCGGCGCAGCGTCCCAGCGCGCCGCGCGAGACGGCCGGAAGCGGCGCCGCGCCGCACGCGACTCAGACCGCGTCAACTGGCGTGCGTCGGTCACCCTCGGCACCCCGACGTCCGGCGCGCTGCGCAATGCCGTCCGGTTGCCCGCCGAAGGGAGGACCTTCGTCACCTGGGACCCCGTGCTCCGCCGGATCCCGAACCGCCCGGATCGCCGCAACGCGAGCGCTGGACTGGTCCGCGTGCTGCTCGGGGTCGCCGCCGGGTACGCAAGGGCCCACCCCGACGGCGCGCGGCTGCTCGTCGGCGACCTGAGCCGGCCGCAGGGGGGGAACTTCGGAGTCGCCTTCGGGGATCTCGGCGACGGCCAGGGACACGCTTCCCATCAGAACGGGCTTGACGCCGACGTCTACTACCCCCGGCGCGACGGCCGCGAGCGCGGCCCCCCGCGCGGCGGTCCTGAGGACGTGATGGCCTTGGATCCCGAGCTCTCCCAGGAGCTGGTGAACCGGTTCGTCGCCGCGGGTGCGCAGGTGGTGTTCGTCGGAACCGGGACGGGCCTGACGGGTCCTCCCGGAGTCGTCCAGGCGCTGCCTCGCCACAACGATCACCTGCACGTACGGTTCGCCCCGCGCTGAGCTCGCCGCCGCTCGCAGCAGCTCTCAGCGCCGCTCACGCGGTCCCGGCCGCGCGGTCCATCAGGAACCCTGATGGCCCAAGGCAAGCAACTTTCACGACGGCCCGCGGGCTCCGCCGTCAAGCTGGCCGCTGTGGCCGTCGGGAACCGTGGGACGAAGGCGTCGGCGACCGGCCGAACGGCCGGCGGCATGACCCGCGGAACTCCATCATCCCGACGCGAGCCCGGCGTCGCCTCGCCCGGTGGACGCTTCGCGCCGTGAGCCCGTCCGGTCCTTTCCAGCGCGAGCGCTGGACGAGCCCGCTGCGCGGTCCCTGGCTGGCCTCGGTGCTGAGCGTCGGGCTCGCCGTCCTCTTCGGCGTCGAGCTCGTCACGGGCTACCTGTCCCACGCCGCCTACCAGCCGCAGCTCGGCGCCAACGACCTCACCGGCGGCGGCCTGGACCAGCAGCTGTTCGGCTGGGCGTGGCCCACGAGCCCCGCGTGGCTCTACCTCGCAAACCAGGGCCTGCACGTCGTTGCCGGGGTCGCGCTCATCCCGATCGTGGCGGCCAAGCTCTGGGCGGTCATGCCGAAGTTCTACAAGTGGCCGCCGGTGCGTTCCCCCGCCGACGCGTTGGAGCGCCTCAGCCTCGGGCTGCTCGTCGGCAGCACGCTCTTCCTGCTCTTCAGCGGGGTGTGGAACATCGCCTACTGGTACTCGGCCTTCCGGGGCTTCGACTTCGTCGCGGCGCACTACTACGCCGCCTGGGTGTTCCTCGGGTCGCTGCTGGCCCACGTGATCATCAAGTCCCCGGTCATGGTGCGCGCGTTCCGCGAGCACGGCCTGCGGCCGCTGGGCCAGAGCCTGGCCGACACCATCCCCGAGCCCGCCGATCCGCAGACCAGCGCACCACTCGCGCCCGCCACCCCGGCGCTCTCACGACGCGGGCTCTTGGGACTCGTGGGGGCGACGTCCGCCGGCTTCGCACTCCTGCTGGCCGGACAGTCGATCGGTGGCGTCACCCGGGGAATCTCCCTCTTCGCGCCGCGGCGCCAGGACCCCGGCGGCGGGCCGAACGGCTTTCAGGTCAACAAGACCGCCGCTTCGGCGGGCATCAAGCCGGAGGAGACCCAGAGCGCCTGGAGGCTCACGCTGCGTGGCACGCGGGCGCGCGAGCTGAGCCGCACCGAGCTGCTCGCGCTGCCCCAGCACACCTACCAGCTCCCGATCGCGTGCGTGGAGGGCTGGTCGACGACCCAGACCTGGACCGGCGTACGGCTCCGCGACCTGGCCGACCTGGCCGGCAGCGGCGACGCCGGGCAGGTGCTCGTCGAATCGCTGCAGAGCGATGGCGTCCTGCGGCAGGCCACGCTGAACCGCGGGCAGTTGCACGACGAGCGCTCGCTGCTCGCGCTGCGGGTCAACGGCGTCGACCTCTCCCTCGACCACGGCTTCCCCGCGCGAGTGATCGTGCCGGCGCTGCCCGGCGTGCACAACACCAAGTGGGTCGCGAAGATGACCTTCGAAGCGGCATGATGCGGCGCCTCTACGGGGCGGGGCCCGCGCACCTCGCCGGAGTGCTCGCCTTCCTGCTTCTGGCCACCTACGGGTGGACGCGGATCTTCCAGCACCCGAAAGCGTGGACGATCGTCGCGGCCTTCGTGGTGGTCGTCGTCGCCCATGACCTGATCTTCCTCCCGCTGTACACGGCGGTGTGGCGCGCGGCGGCGCGAGCGGGTGCCTCGACGCCATCGGCCGTGCCCGTCCTGCCTCACCTCGCGGCGCCGGCGCTGATCTCCGTGCTGCTGTTCGTCGTGTGGTTCCCGCTCATCGTCGGTAAGGGGATGCTGACGAGCTTGAGCACGCTCCCGCTGCAGGGCTACCTCGGGCGCTGGCTCATCCTCACGGGCGCCCTGTTCGTCGTCTCCGCGTTGTCCTACGCGCTGAGGGCAGCACGCGCGCGGCGACGTCCAGCACCCGGCCGAGCGGGGGTCAGTTGAGCGGGGGCCACCGGTGATCACCCGGCTCCCGCCTGGACGCTGCGGACGAAGGCCACCAGGACCACGCCGCCGGCCACGTTGCCGACGGTGGCCACGGCGGTGTTGCGTATCAGGTCGATCCACCCGGCCTCGGTGGTGTGGGCGAGGATCCCGAAGAGGATCTCGCCGAACCCGACCACGGAGTGGTTGGTGCTGGGAGCCAGCAGGACGAAGCCGACGAGCAGCGCGACGAAGACCCTCGTCAGATCGCTCTCGGCCGCCTCGGCCAGCCACGTGAACACCGTGATGACCGCTCCGGCGAGCACGGCGCTCACGGCGGCCGCGAGCAGATCGCGCTCGGCGAGCGTGTCGGCCAGCTCGCCGGCCGCCGTCAGCGCTTCGCGCTCGAGCACCCCCGGCGTGCTCGCGATGAGCACGAAGACCGCCACGCCGACGAGGTTCAGGGCGAACGTGATGGCCCACAGGCGCCCGACGGAGGCCTTGCTGGCGTGCCCGGACAGGACGGCGGCGACGGGGATGAGGAAGTTCTCGGTGAACAACTCCGAGCGTCCGACGGTCAGGAACACCAAGCCGATGCCGAAGGTCGCCGAGCCCAGCACGTGCGCGGTGGATGCCGGCACCACCGCCGCGAGCGCCCCGGTGGACACCACCAGCGCGAGGAGTCCGAGCGTGACGTGAAAGCCACCGAGCAATCCGGTCGCGGCAAGCACCGTCGCTGGCCGGCCCAGGCGCCGCTGCCCGTCCTCGAGGCTGTCCTGCCAGACCTCGCTCGGCTCGCGGCCGATCAAGCCCCCTGACCCACGTTCATCATCAGCCCGCCGTCCATGAAGTAGGTCGAGCCGGTGACGTAGTCGCTGTCGGCCGACGCCAGGAAGACGGCGAGTCGGGCGATCTCCCCGGCCTCGGCGGCACGCTTGAACGGGATGCTCTGGACCTGCTGGTCAAGCAGGTCGGGATCGTCGATCGCCGCCTGGTTGAACGGCGTGAGCACCATCCCGGGCCCCAGGTTGTTGACGTTGATCCCCAGGGGCGCGAGCTCGAGGGCAAGGACGTGGGTGAGGTTGCGCACCGCACCCTTGGAGCAGTCGTAGTCGGCTCCGCCCGCGTTGGGGATCTCCTGGTGCACCGAGGTGACGTTGATGATCTTGCCCCCGTCGATGCCGCCGGCCTTGCGCAACTGCACGTAGCGCCGGCAGCAGAAGAACGCGCCGTAGACGTTCGTCTTGATCGACGTGTCCCACGTCTGGGTGTCGAGTTCGGCCACCTCCTTGCCCGCGGCGTCGACGCCGGCGTTGTTCATGAGGACGTCCACGCGGCCGAAGGCCTGCGTCGCCGCCTCGAACAGCGCGTGCACCTGCTGCTCGTCGCCGATGTCGGCCTGGGCCACGACGGCGCGGCGACCCTCCGCCTCGACCGCCTTGCGCGTGGTCTCGGCGCCGTCGGCGTCGTCGAGGTAGTGCACCACGACATCGGCACCCTCCCTCGCGAACTCGATCGCCGTGGCCTGGCCGATCCCCGAGTCCGATCCGGTGATGAGCGCGATCTTGTCGTGCAGGCGTCCGGTCATGGTCGCTCCTTGGCTGATTGGTCGTTCTGCGTGAGGCGCCACGCCGCGTTGATCAGCCCGACGTGCGAGAACGCCTGGGGGTAGTTGCCCAGCAGCTCCTTGCGGTCGGGGTCGGCCTCCTCGGACATGAGCCCGAGATCGTTGGCGTACGACGTCGCGCGGGCGAACCAGGTCTCCGCACGGGCGATCTCCCCGCCCAGCGCGAGGCACTCGACGAGCCAGAAGGTGCAGATCAGAAAGCCCATGGGATCCTCGGGCCAGCGGCGGACGAGGCCGACGTCGCCGAGCTCGCGCTCGACCGCCTCGATCGTGGCCCACATCCGCTCGTCGTCGGCGGGCAGGAAGCGCACGAGCGGCAGCAGCAGGACCGAGGCGTCGAGGTCGTCGGAGCCGAAGGCCCCCGTGTAGGCCCCCGCGGCCGTGCTCCAGCCCTTGGTCAGCACGGCGGTGCGCACGCGTTCGCGGGCTTCCTGCCAGCGGTCGAGGTCGATGCCGTCGCCCAGCAGCGGCGCCAGCCGGATCGCGCGGTCCAGGGCGACCCAGCACATCACCTTCGACGAGACGTACTGGCGCTCCCGGTCGCGGGCCTCCCACATGCCCGCGTCCGGCTCGCGCCAGGTCGCGGCGGCCCGCTCGGCCAGCGTGACGAGCAGCTGGCGGGTGGGCTCCTCGAGCTCACCGAGCTGCTCGCGCAGCTGCTCGGCGGCGTCGAGCACCTCGCCGAGGACGTCGAGCTGCTGCTGGTCCCAGGCCGCGTTGCCGACCCGGACCGGCCGGCTGCCGCGGAAGCCGGGAAGGTGATCGAGCTCGTGCTCGGCGAGGTTCCGCTCGCCCTCCACGCCGTACATGATCTGCACGCGCTCGTCGCCGAGGTGCCCGCCGGCGTCCGCGATCCAGCGGAACAGCCGGTCGGCCTCGTCGGGGCACGCGGCGATCCACAGCGAGCGGATGGTCAGGCTGAGATCGCGCAGCCAGGCGAAGCGGTAGTCGAAGTTGAGCGCGCCGCCGACCTTCTCCGGAAGCGAGGTCGTGGCGGCCGCCACGACGGCGCCCGTCGGCTGGAAGGTCAGCCCCTGCAGGACCAGGGAGCTGCGGCGCACCGCCGCGCGATGGCGTCCGTCGTAGCCGTCGTGCAGCTCGGCCCACGACTGCCAGCCCACGATCGTGTCCTCGAGCGTGGCCGGCTCCCGCGCGGCGGTCCCGTCCGAGACCGCCGACGAGGGCGTGTAGGTCAGCGCGAAGTCCACCCGCTCGCCGGCCCGGACGGTGAAGCGGCCACTGGCTTGTCCGGGGACCGGGGCGAGCGCAACCGGCCCGCTGAGTGCGAGACGGACCGGACCGCCGCGCGCGATGATCGCGCCCTTGCCCTCGGCGACATGGGGGACGGTCAGCCCGTACTCCATCCGCGGAGCCAGCTCGGTGGCCATCTCGACCGCGCCGCGGGAGCCCTCGACGCGGCGCAGAAGCACGTGCGGGCTGCGCATGCCGATCTCGTGTCCCCGCGCGCCGAGCTCCAGCCCGAGGGCATCGGTGACCGTCACCGCGCCGGCGGCCGTCGTGAAGACCGTACGCAGGACCAGGCTGTCCTCGAGGTACTGGCGATCGACCTGGAAGGCCGCGGAGGGCTGCAGGGACCAGTGGCCGGCGTTCTCGCCGAGCAGGCGCCCGAAGACCGACGGGGAGTCGAAGCGCGGGACGCACCACCAGTCGACCGAGCCGTCACGGCTGATCAGCGCGGCCGACTGGCAGTCCGAGACGAACGCGTAGTCGCCGATCGCCGGCAGTCGCGCGGTCACGTGACGGCCGCGCGCGGGCGCCGCCGCCGACGCGGTGTCGCGGTCCTGCTCGTCCTGCCTGTCCCGGGGAAGTCCGGACGTCCCATCGGTGAGCTCCTCGGCCTCTCGGGTGCCGCACGTCCTTCCCCCGACCAGGGAGAGCGTAACGCGCATCCGCGCGCGTTCATGCTTCCGTCAGGGACGACAGCGGCAGTCACGCCGCTCGACCAGTTCTGCTGATCAGAACGTCGCGTGCGCGTGGTCGTCGTGGCCGGCGACCACCCGGACCCGCGGGCCCCGCGCACGGATCGCCGGCCCGACGAGCACCCGCTGGGCGCCCGCGGCC
>CADCVR010000048.1 GCA_902806205.1 uncultured Solirubrobacteraceae bacterium
CTGCTGCTCCCGCGCTCGACCGTCGAGGCGTACGCCCGCAGTGGAGGTGCTGCCGTCGATCAAGATCGCCAAGCACCGCAGGCTCGCACCGACGGCGCGGACTTCATCGAAGGGCTTCGGCTCCCGTCCGCTCGCGCGCGGCGGCGCTCGGGCTGAACTGCCGCCTGCGTCCGTCCGCACGCGAAATCTTCGAAGCGGGCCGCGCTTCCGACCGCGCGACGCGGGAGTTTGGCACCCCAGTGGTACCTAGGCGCGCCTCGGGGACCGCCTGCAGATCGCAGACTTCCCGCGTTTGCGGTCCTTCGCGAGGGGTGAGCGACGGGACTCGAACCCGCGACCACCTGGACCACAACCAGGAGCTCTACCAACTGAGCTACGCCCACCGCGCGGCGCGAAGTGTAGCGGCGTCCGATTCCGGCGGCTCGACCATCGCTTGAAAGATGGAGCAAGCGGGTAGCCGCCATATGTGACGCCGGAAATTGTTGCAGTCCTGGACGAAGATCCCGACCTCGCGGCGGACCTGGATGGTTCCCGCCTGGCCACCGCGACGCGCGACCTGCGCGCCGCCGCGTTCAACATCCCCGGAGGCCGCTGGGATCCCGACGGGTACGCGGCGAGCCTGCGCGGCGGCATCGGGTTGCTCGTGACCGCCGGAGTGCTCGCACGCCGCGTCGGCACGCAGCGCCGGTCGGGCGCGGAACTCCTCGGACCGGGTGACCTCCTGCGGCCCGCGGCCGGTGAGGGAGGTGCCGAGTCGGTCTTCCAGACGTCGTGGCGCGTGATCGAACCGCTGCGTGTCGCCGTGCTCGATCAGCGCTTCCTGATGCGCCTGGCGCCCTATCCCGAGATCGCCGGCGAGCTCATCGGACGCGCCGTGGACCGCGCTCGTCATGTGCTCGTCCACATGGCGATCGCGCACCACCCGCGCGTCGACGCCCGGCTGCTGCACCTGCTCTGGCAGCTCGCCGACCGGTGGGGCCGGGTCACGCCGCACGGCGTGTCGCTCCCGCTGCGCCTCACCCACGAGCTCCTCGCCGATCTCGTCGCCGCCCAGCGGCCCTCCGTCACGCTGAGCCTCCAGCAGCTCGAGCGGCAGGGTCAGATCACTCGGGAGGGCGGCAGGCTGCTGCTCATCGGGGAGGCCCCGAGCGCGGAGCGGCGGGCGCCCCCCACCGCCCTCGCCGGCTAGCTCGAACACCCGTCTGCTCAAGCGATTGACGCCCCGGCGGGGCGGGTAGCCCCGCTGAGTGCGCCGAGCATCTGAGCCCGTGCGGGCCGTGCTGCTCGCGGCCACGCTCGGGGTGGTCTACCTCGCGTTCCACGAGCTGGTGACGCTGATGATCACGCTCGTGATCACGCTGATCATCGCGATCCCGCTTTCGCTCATGGCCGACTCCTTCGAGCGGCGGCGCCTCCCGCGGGCACTCGGCGCGCTGCTCGCGCTCCTGCTCGGCCTCGGCGCCTTTGCGGCTGTCCTCGCGCTCGTCATCCCGGCCTTCGTCGAGCAGGGTCAGCGCTTCATCGACGCCATCCCCGCGACGTTCGACACGATCCGCCTGCGTATCTCCGACGCGACGGGCGCCGAGGAGAACGAGGTCGGTCGCCGCATCCAGGAGTACATCCAGGGCTACGCCGACGAGCCGGTCCGCCTCGTGGGCCCCGCCGCGCAGGTGGGTCTCGGCGTGGTCGGGCTGCTCGGGACGCTCGTCGTGATCCTGCTCACCGCGTTCTACATCGCGCTCAAGCCGCGGCCGCTGGTGAAGGGGCTGCTCTCGCTCTTCCCGCAGCGCCGTCGCGCCGACGTCGAGCGCGTCCTGTACGAGATCCGCACGGCGTGGATGGGCTGGCTTCGCGGCGTCGGCATCGACATGCTGGTCACGGGCGTCCTGCTCTACATCGGGCTGATGCTCGTGGGTCTGGACTTCGCGCTGGTCTTCGCCGTCCTCGGGGCGCTGTTCGTGCTGATCCCGTACTTCGGCGCGGTGGCCGGTGGCATCCCCCCCGTGCTCTTCGCGCTGGCCGACTCGCCGGGAAAGGCGGCGATCGTCTTCGGCCTGTACATCCTGGTCCAGCAGGTCGAGGGCAACGTGATCATCCCCCTGGTCATGAGCCGCCAGGTGTCGCTGCATCCCGCGGTCATCATCATCGGGGTCGTCGTGGTCGGTCGGATCATCGGCTTCCTGGGCCTGCTCGTCGCCGTCCCGCTGATCTCCGCCGCGATGATTCTCGTGCGCGCCATCTACGTCGAGCCGCTCGCTCGCGACGACGACCGCCGACACTCCAAGACCGATACGGCCGGCTTGTCCGGGACGCCGACTTCACCGCCCGCGCGAGCGGTCACCACGTCGCTCGGGGCGCGGAACTAGGAGCGACGAAGACGGCGCCCGGCGGCAAACGCCATGAGTTCTTTAGGAAGCGCTTCCACAATGGCGCGATGCCGCACACCCTCCGCCGCCCGATCCGTGCCACCGGCCTCGCGCTGCTCTTCACCTTGGGCGTCGCGGCGCCTGCCTCCGCCGACGAATACACGCGTTGCCCGGCCGTTCCCGGCGCATCGCTCGTCGATGCCGCGCGCGTGAGCTGTGAGGAGGTCGCCGGCGTCGCCGCCGCGGCGTCCGCCGCGCCTGCCGCGGAGAGCATCAACGTCATGACCGCCCAGGGCTGGACGCCGTACCGAGCGCTTCCGTCGGACGCCGGCGAGTTCGACCTCGTCGCCCTCCGCGGCAAGGCTGCCCTGCGTCTCCGCCGCGCGGGCGAGGCGCCCGACCTCGACGGGTTCGCCGCCGGGCGCGAGCTCATCTTCGCCCGACCGGCGATCGTCGGAGGTGCCCCCATCCCGAACGGCGCGGCGGTCTGCACCTCGGCGTTCCTCGTGCGTCTGCAGCGCGGGTCGCTCGGCGGGCTCAGCGCTGCCCACTGTGCGGGCTCACGTCGCGACGGGACGACGCAGCGGCGCAACACCGCGCTGCGCCGTCCGCCGGCCCCCGGCGTCGTGCTCGGCCGTGTGCAGCGCGTCGTCCAGCGCTCCGCGCCGCTCGACGCGCTCCTGCTTCCCGCCCCACAGGGCGTGAGCCGCACGGCGACCCCGGTCGTCGACCGCGGCATCTCCCGCCCGCCGTGGATCGTCGCCGGGACGGCGAAGACGACCGGCGGTCGGCGGATGTGTTACACGGGTCGCACGAGCGGCGTGGACCGCTGCGGCACCCTGCTGGGCCGGCGGGCCCGGCCCGTCGAGCGGCTCCTCGCCCGCCGCGGCGGCGTCCGCGTGCGCTGCACCACCGTCCGGGCCGCGGAGGGCGACAGCGGCGGTCCGGTCTACACCCGTCCGCGATCGGACGGAACGGTCCGGGCGCTCGGCATCACGACGCTCGTCTTCGGCCTGTTCCGCCAGATGTGCTTCACGCCGATCCAGCCCGTGCTCGACCGGCTCGACGCGACGCTGGTCACCGGAAGCTGAGAGTTCAGGCCGGAGCCGGCGCGGCGCGGCGGGTGACTTCCTCGCGGACGACGGGTGCGACGTCGGCGGCGAAGCGTTCCATCGAGCGCAGGACCTCGGCGTGCTCCACCGCGCCGACGCTCATCTGGATGACGTAGCGGTCGTGCCCGAAGAGGTCATGCTCGAAGAGGAGCTTCTCGGCGACCTGCTCGGGCGAGCCCGCGGCGACCGCACCGCGCGGGGAACGCAGCGCCTCGTACTCCCGTCGGCCCGACGGCGGCCAGCCCCGTTCGCGGCCGATGCGGTTCATCATCTGCAGGTAGGGCGCCGCGAAGGCGGCGTCCGCCCGAGCGCTCGTCGCCCCGACGAAGCCGTGGGTGTTGATCGCGACCTTCCCCACCGCCGGGTCGTGGCCCGCGTCCGCGAGCGCCTCGCGGTAGAGCTCGACGAGCGGGACGAAGCGCTCGGGCCGTCCGCCGATGATCGCGACGGTCAGCGGCAGGCCGAGCGTCCCGGCACGCACGACGGACTGCGGTGAGCCCCCCACGGCGACCCACACCGGCAAGCGCTCCTGTACCGGGCGCGGGTAGACGCCGGCGTCACGGAGCGGGGCCCGGTGGCGGCCAGACCAGGTGACGTGCGTGCGCTCGCGGAGCTTCAGCAGGAGGTCGAGCTTCTCGGCGTAGAGCTCGTCGTAGTCGTCGAGGTCGAGCCCGAAGAGCGGGAAGGACTCGACGAACGAGCCGCGCCCGGCCATGATCTCCGCACGCCCGCCCGACAGCAGGTCGACCTGCGCGAAGTCCTGAAAGACGCGGACGGGGTCGTCGGAGCTGAGCACCGTGACGGCGCTGGACAGGCGGATGCGCTCGGTCATCACGGCTGCCGCGGCGAGAGGGATCGCCGGTGAGGAGATCAGGAAGTCCTCGCGATGGTGCTCGCCGATCGCGAAGACGTCGAAGCCGAGATCGTCGGCGAGCGTCGCCTCCTCGATGAGGTTCTTCATCCGCTGCTCGGGCGAGATGTCCGCAGCGAGGTCGGCGAAGGTCGCGAGCCCGAGTTCCATCCTCTCAGCGTAGCAACTAGTTGCGCGAGCAACTAGATTGGAGTTGCGTGCGCTCAGCCCGCGCTGCCGACGCCGTCGGCGATCGCCGACCACAGCCGCTCGACGTCCGCGCGGGTCGTGTGGGTCTGGCCGACGGAGACGCGGATGAACCGCACATCTTCGATCGCCGACGCGGTGACGTAGACGGTCGCCGTGGCGTTGATGGCGGCGGCGAGCGCGTCGGTCTCCGCGTCGCCCGCGACGTGGCGGAAGCACACGAGCGCGAAGGAGACGGGGGCGATGCGCTCGAGAGCCGGGTGCTCGTCGACGCGACGCCCGATCTCCTGGGCAAGTGCGATGTGCTCGCGGATGTGGTGGCGCAGGCCGCGGGCACCGTAGCTGCGCAGCACCCACCAGAGCTTGAGGGCGCGGAAGCGCCGGCCGAGGGGCACGTGCCAATCGCGGTAGTCGATGACCGCGCCCGACTCGCTGGCTGCGTTGCGTAGGTAGGGCGGCTGGGTCGACAGGGTCGTGATCAGCGGCGCCCGGTCGGCGACCCAGAGCACGTTGCAGTCGAAGTTGGTGAACAGCCACTTGTGGGGGTTGAACGTGTAGCTGTCGGCGTGCTCGGTTCCGGCCTGATGGCGGCGGTGCTCCGCGCAGCACATCGCCGCTCCGGCCCACGCCGCGTCGACGTGGTGCCACAGCCCGTGCTCGCGGCTGATCGCGGAGATCTGCGCCACCGGGTCGACGGCCCCGGTGGCGGTCGTGCCGATCGCGCTGGTGACGATCGTGGGCACCCGGCCGCCTGCGAGGTCGTCGGTGACCGCGACCTGCAGGCTGTCGGGCCGCAGCGCGTGGGCCGCGTCGACCTCGAGCAGGCGCACGTGACGGAAGCCCGCGATCCGCGCCCCGCGCTCCACGGAGGAGTGTGCCTGCGAGGACCCGTAGGCGACGAGGTCGTCGGTCGAGGCCCCGCGGGCGACCGCGTTCTCGCGCGCGACGACGTGGACGACGTGGGTCGAGTCCGACGCGCTCATCTGGATGACCCCGCCGCCCGGGCCGACCGCCGTCTTCCACGCCTGGGGCAGCCCGAGCAGGTCGACGAGCCAGTCCAGCACCTGGTTCTCGATCTCGGTGAGCGCGGGGCTCGTGGCCCAGAGCATGCCCTGGGCGCCCAGCCCGGCGGCCACCAGCTCGCCGAGGATGGAGGGCCCGGACGCGTTGGCCGGGAAGTAGGCGAACCAGCCCGGCGACTGCCAGTGGGTGATGCCCGGCAGGACGACCTCGTCGAGGTCGTCGATCAGCGCCTCGAAGGGCTCGGGCTCCTCGGGCGCCGCGTCGGGCATCCGTGCTCGGATCTCGCCGGGCTCGACCTGGGCGAGCACCGGCAGCTCGCCGACCCTCTCCATGTAGTCAGCGACCCAATCGACCACGGCGTGGCCGTGGCGGCGGAACTCGTCGGGCGTCATGTGAAAGCTGTCCGGCACCCGGCGGAGTATCACCACGCCGGAGTGCGCCGGCTCGCCACCCGTGCTCGTCGCCGTGCGCCCTCGCGTCACGAGACGCTTGACGAAATGCCCGGGGTCAGGCGTCCTGGGACTGCACCGCGGCGCGCGCGCCGTCGAAGCCGGCCTTGGAGTGGGTGCCGTCGCAGAACGGCTTGTTCGTCGACCCCCCGCAGCGGCAGAGGTACACGGTGTCGCGGCCCTCGAGGTCGACGGGCGAGCCGTCGTGGTCGTAGAGCTCCAGCTCGCCGGCGCCCTCGACGCGGAGGGGGCCGTTCTCGGTTGCGGTGATCTTCATGGCGACAGCATTCCCCCTTACCGAGCTTCGCCACCCACGGAACAGCGGGAGCGCCCCGAACAGCAGTCAGGCCGCGCCGCCGACGAACTCGCGATTGCCGTCGGCCACCGCAACGTGCTCGTTCGGGACGCAGTGAGTCATGACGAGGCCCTGGACGTCGCGAGGGCCGTTGTTGCCCAGGTTGTCCAGGCGCTTCTGCTCCGTGGGGCCCCACCCCTGGGTGGCCAGCGGCTCGAGGTGGCGGATGTCGTCGGCGGAGATGCCGATGGCGTCGCCGACGCGCTGACCGAGCTCGTCATCGCAGAGGAACAGGTGCCAGACCATGCGCTCTCGGATGTGGCGATCGCACTGCTCGAACAGCCCGCCGAGGTTCGCGACGAGGTCGTCCTGCTCCCACGGCTCGGACAGCTGGTAGCGCTGGCCGGGCTGCTCATAGTCGTTGGTGCGCTCGATGTGCTCGCGCGTGAGCTGGGCGTTGTACGTCGGGCCTTGCGCCGGGTGGGCGGGCACTTCGGCCTCGCGCAGGCCACCGATCGTCGACGGTTCGTAGTTCACCGTCAGGTTCTCATGGCCCTCGTCCACGGAGTAGTTCATCTGCCCGTCGCGCTGGTTCGTGCGCACCGCGGCCGCCTTGGGCGAGTTCACCGGGAGCTGGAGGTAGTTGGCCCCGACGCGGTGGCGCTGGGTATCGGAATAGGAGAACGTCCGGCCGACGAGCATCTTGTCGTCGGAGAAGTCCAGGCCGTCGACGAGAACGCCCGTGCCGAACGCGATCTGCTCGCTTTCGTTGAAGAAGTTCCTGGGCGCACGGTTGAGCTGCAGCGTCCCGATCGTGCGCAGCGGGAAGTCGTTCTCCGGCCAAGTCTTCGTGTCGTCGAGCGGATCCCAGTCGAGCTCGGGGTGGTCGTGGTCGTCCATGAGCTGGACGGCCAGCTCCCACTCTGGGAAGTCCCCACCGGCGATCGCGCTGTAGAGGTCCTTCGTGTGGGCTCCGGGCTCCTCGGCCTGCACGGCGGCGGCGTCGGCGCCGGTCATCGACTTGACTCCCTGCTTCGGGAGCCAGTGGTACTTGACGAGCTTGGTCTCACCCGCGGCGTTGACCCACTTGTACGTGTTGACGCCAAAGCCCTGCTGGGTGCGGTAGCTCGCCGGGATGCCACGCGGCCCGAAGACCATCGTGCACATGTGCAGCGACTCGGGCGTCTGGGAGATGAAGTCGAAGACGCGGGCCGGGATCTGCCGTTCGAAGGTGACCGGGTCGGGCTTCTGGGAGTGGATGAAGTCGGGGAATTTGATGGCGTCGCGGAGGAAGAAGACCGCGAGGTTGTTGCCGACGAGGTCCCAGTTGCCGTCCTCGGTGTAGAACTTCACCGCGAAGCCACGGGGGTCGCGCACGGCCTCGGAGGAGTCTCGGCCGCCGGCGACCGTCGAGAAGCGCACGGCCACCTCGCACTTCTTCCCCGGAGCGTCGAACAGCTTGGCGCGCGTGAGCTCGCTCAGCGGCTCGCCGCTGTCGCCGAGAACGCCCGTCGTCGTGAAGACGCCGAACGCGGTGGCACCGCGCGCGTGCACGACGCGCTCGGGGATCCGCTCGCGATCGAAGTGGGAGAGCTTCTCGATCAGGTGATAGTTCTCGAGCGTGGCAGGACCGCGGGAGCCGACCGTGCGCGTGTTCTGGTTGTCGGGCACCGGATGGCCCTGCCGGGTGGTCAAGACCGGGCGGTCGTCGCCCTCCGCAGGTGGCGTGTTCGAGACGTCGGTCATGCGATGCTCCTCGTGTGGGGATCGGGATCTGCGGTGGTGCTGCGCGGCGCCTGGCAGGCGGGGCAGATACCCCAGAAGGTGACCTCGGCCTCGTCGACCGCGAAGCCTGCGCCGTCCGCCGGCTGCAGGCACGGCGCGGCGCCGATTGCACAGTCGACGTCGACGGCGAGGCCACACGCGCGGCAGACCAGGTGGTGGTGATTGTCCCCCACCCGGGCCTCATAGCGGACGGGACTTCCGGGAAGGTCGATGCGCCGGGCCAGAGCGGCGCGGTGCAGCGCCTCGCATACGTCGTAGCCGGCCTGCACCGACAGCGCGACACCGGAAGCGCGAACGCGTTCGATGACCTCGTCCACGCGCGGATGATCTTCAGCGGACGCGAGAACCCGGAGCACTGCGACGCGCGGCGCGGTCGCCCGCAGCCCGGCGTCCCGCAGGCATCTCTGGATCGCCTCGTCGGCCAAGGTCCGAACGTAGCGGACAGACTTGAACACTTCAAGACAACGGCGTCAGGGGCGTGGCGCTGAAAGGCCGCCCCGCACTGACGAGACAGCACGGCGCGCGTTCTCGACGCTCCCCTTCAGGCCCGCGTGCCCACGGCGAGCAGGTACTCCTTCTCGAAGCGCGCTCGGTCGGGCGTGCCGCGGTTCCACTCGTCGCAGAACCGGTCGAGCGCGTCGTCGAACTCCGCTTCGCGCTCGGTCCGGCGCGCGTTGGCCTGGGCGGCGATGGTCGGGCCGTAGCGCGCCTTGAAGTGCTCGCCGTAGTCGCGTGGACGCTCGAACGCGGTGATCTCCAGCACGTCGCGCTTCAGGGTGGCGAAGTCGACGCGAGCGCCGAACAGCTCGATCAGGTGCTCTTCGCTGCCCCACAGCGGCGGAGGCTGCGCGCCGGGCGGGGGCGGCGGGGCGAACGGCCCCATCGTTCGAAACAGCGCCCCGAGCATGCCTTCGGGCGTCCAGCTCAGCAGCCCGACGGTGCCACCCGGGCGGCACACGCGCGCCAGCTCGTCGGCGACATCCTGGTGGTGCGGCGCGAACATCGCGCCGATCGACGACATCACCACGTCAAACGACTCATCGGCGAACGGCAGGTGCTCGGCGTCACCTTGAACCCATTCGAGCTCGAGCCCTTCGGCCTCCGCGCGGCGACGGCCCGCCTCGAGCAGCTCGGGCGTCAGATCGCTGGCCGTGACGTCCGCGCCGGCCCGCGCCGCGGGTATCGAGGCGTTGCCCGTCCCGGCGGCGACGTCGAGGACCCTCATCCCCGGGCCGATGCCGCACGCCTCGACGAGCCGTGGCCCGAGCGGCAGCAGGAACGTCTCGACCATGGACGCGTAGTCGCCCGACGCCCACATCGCACGATGACGCGCCTTGAGCTCGGAATCCGACCCGGTGGTTGACACAGGACGCTCCCCTCGGTTGACGTCGCAACCATAGCGCCGACGCGCCAACCAGTCCAGCCGACGTTGTCAGCGCTGCCGGCGCTCCTCGCTCTCGCACCGTTCGCCCCGGCGAACGGTCCGGAGCGCGTTTCATGCGCGGCGCGGATCGCGACTACCGTCAGCGTCGAGCTTGAGGACCCAGCCGAGCTCTCGTCTCGTCTCGCCGGTGGGCCGTTGGGTGGCCGCACGGTGTCCGTCATCGAGATGCCGCGTGCGGGAGAACGGGTGCTGACGGTGCCGGCTCGGCCCGCCGAGCTGCTCACGGAGTGGACGGCCGCCCGTGCGTTGCTCGAGCAGACCGGGCGCTGGCCGGTCGCTGCGACGGCGCGGTCGCAAGTACCCCCCGCTCCGACGTTGGAGACGGGGCACCTGGACGCGACGCGCAAGCGGTGCGCGTAGCGCCCGACCCAGAGGCTGGCCTACCTCGAGTTGTACGCGGAGGACGGGGTCGGGGGCGATGACGGAGCGCCTGATCGCCACGCTGGCGTCATGGCCCGACCGCTACGGCGCCGAACTGGTTGCCCACTGGGGCACGATGCTGCACTTCGTGGTGACCAGGCCGCCGAACACGCTCGAGGACGCGTCGAACTTCGCCCTCGAGCACGACCTCGTCGCTCCGGGCACCAACGCCGCTCGGCCGCTGGAGCACCTCCCCTCCCTCTCCGCAACCGCTGTGACTTCAGACGCGGACGACTTCGACACCGACCATCGCTTCGAAGTCAGCGTCCTGCGTGTAGACAGGGATTCCGCGAGCCACCGCCGTGGCGCCGATGAGCGCATCGAGAACGCGTGGTCGGCGACCGCCGCCGGCCGTCGGCGACGATCTCGGAGAACGCGCGCGCCGCGTCGTCGTCGAGCGGTAGGGCATCAAGCGCCTCTACCGTGCTGAGCGTCCGCATCCGCTGCGCGCGGATCGCCGGATCGTCGGCCACGAGCACCCCGATCCGCAGTTCGGCCACCGCGATCACCGACACCCGTGCCCTCGTCAGGCAGCGCGGCGAGCGGGTGGCCCGTCTCGCGCGCGACGAAGACCGAGGTGTCGAGCAGTCCGGTCACAGTTCGTCGATGCGTTCTCCGACGACGGCGGCAACGTCGTCAAGAAAGCCAGCGACGCGCTCGAGCGGTTGCAGGCACTCGAGGACGAGCGGGAGCAGGGCTCCGCCGCGCGCCGATGCCCGATCGGCTGCCGCCGCGCGGACGCCCCGAGAGAGAGCGGAGCGCCCGCGAGGTGTCCTTTCCGAGATCAGGCCGGCTGGGACACTCCGGTGAGGTCGCCCGTGGCCAGCGTGTGGACGTCGAACAGCGTGCGCCTGACGCTGTCGAACGACAGGCCGGCCTCGGTGTAGGCGGGGGCGAGGCGCTCGGCGAAGAACCGCTCGCGCGCGTCGTCGGATTCCCAGACGCTGATCACCCGCCAGCCGGGATTCGCCGGGCCGGCCAACATCAGGCGCGCGCCGTCGGGGGGAAAAGGTCCCGTGCCGCGCACGTGCGCCATGACCTGCTCGGCCTGCTCCCGGCTCTGGTCGGGGTTCTCGACGATGAGGCAGATCGCCATCGTTGCTCCTTCGGTTTGGGGTTTTTCCGCCGGTGGCCCGCAGCCGCGGCGGCTGGTTGGCACCGTAGGCGCGCCCATGACCGGCGTCATCAGTGCAAATACGGCTTTGCTACTGAGTGCGCTCGCGGACCCAGCTGGCCAGCTGGGTGCGGTTCTCGAGCGCCACCTTGGCGAGCAGATGGCGCACGTGGCTCTCCACGGTGCGCACGGACAGGTGCAGCCGTGAGGCGATCGCCTTGTTCGTCAGGCCCTCGGCCACGAGGCCCGCGACCTCCAGCTCGCGAGCGCTCACACCGGCGGGCAGCGCCGGGCGCGGCGCCTGGTCACCGAACGCGAGCGCCACCGCGTCGTCGATGCCGAGGCGCGCGCCCTGTGCCGACAGGAGCCCGGCGTCATCGCCGACCGCCTGCTCGCCGGCGGCCCGGATGCGCTCCAGCCGTACTCTGTAGAAGGGTGCGAACTCGCCACCCACCCGGGCGCGGATCGCGCACGCCGCGGCGACGACCTTGAGGGCACCGGCCGGATCGCGGCGGCCGAGGACCCCCGCCTGGCAGATCAGCGCGACCGGCAGCAGCGTCGCGTCCCGGGACGGGCGCAGCAGGTCGACCGCCTTGCGGTAGTGCGCCGTCGCCCTCGACGTATCGCTCGCGCTCGACTCCGCGATCACGCCGAGGAAGGTATGGCACTGGCCCTGGCCCCATCGGTCCTGCTCGGCCTCGTAGATGGCCAGGGCGGCCTCGAGCAGTTCCTTGGCCCGGCCCGCCTCGTTGGCCAGCAGGAACGTCATGCCGAGCACCGCGATCGAGCGGGCCTCCCCGATGCGGATACCCAGCTCGCCGTGGAGGGCCCGGCTGGCCTGAAGGTGCTCCCGCCCGGTCTCCAGCGAGCCGGCGAGCGTGTCGCCCAAGCCCTGGAAGAACCGGACCCACGCTTCGAGCACCGGCTCGCCGAGCTCGGCGCTCAGCTCGCGGGCCTGCGCCAGTAGGCTCCTCGCCCTCTCGGGATCCCCCGAGGAGATCGCGAGCTGCCCGGCGGAGATCTGTGCCTCCACCCGGTGACGGTCACGGGCCGGACAGCGCTCGAGCAGCACCTCGGCGAGGCGAAGGCCGTCGGCCTGCCCGAAGCGGAAGAAGAGGTCGCGCGTCCCGCCGAGCACCCGCATCGCGGCGCACGGATCCGAGCCCGCGGCCCACTCCACGACCGCGCGGACGTTCTCATAGTCGTCGTCGAGCTGGTTGACGAACCGCTGGGCGCCCGTGGACAGCCACTCCTCCCGCGCGACGTCGGCGAGCGCCGAGACGTGGCGCAGGTGGCGTTCGCGCGCAGCATCCCACTCGTCGGCCTCGAGGAGGAGCTCACACGCGTACTCGCGGACGGTCTCCAGCAGCCGGTACCGCGTCCTTCCCCGCGCGGTCTGGATCACGGCGACCAGCGACTTGTCCACCAGGCGCGCGAGCACATCGAGCGAGAGCCCCGGCGCAACCGCCCGCGCGGCGCTCGCGTCGAAGCCGCCCACGAACACCGCCAGGCTGCGAAACGCCTCCTGCTCGACGGGATCGAGGAGCTGATGGCTCCACTCGACCGCTGCCCGCACCGTCCGGTGGTGGACCGGGGTGAGCCGCCCCCCTCCGCCGAGCATGCCCAGCCGCGTCTTCAGACCCGCGAGGACCTCGTCCGGCGACATGACGCTGACCCGGGCGGCAGCAAGCTCGATCGCCAGCGGGAGGCGATCCAGGCGCGCGCACAACTCGGCGATCGTCGCGTCGGTCTCCTCGCCGGGCATGAAGTCCGGCTGGCGCTGGCGCGCCCGTTCGACGAACAGGCGGTAGGCGTCCTCGGGGCCGAGCGGTTTCAACCTCCAGACGGTCTCGCCGTCGACCCCGAGCGACTCGCGGCTGGTCGCCATGATCCGGACGCTGGCGCACGTGCTCAGCAAGGCGGCGGCGAGCTCGGCGCACGCGTCGACCACGTGCTCGCAGTTGTCGAGCACGAGCAGCACGTCGCGATCGGTCAGGTACCGGCGCAGCGCATCGGTCGCGGGTGTGCCGCGCGGGCCTCGAACGTCCAGCACCCGCGCGGCCTCGGCCTCGACGTCCGGTGGCTCGGGCCCCGAGGCGAGATCGACGATCCACACCCCGTCGGGCCGGCGGGAAAGCTGACGACGGGCAAGCGTCAACGCCAGGCGGGTCTTGCCCACTCCCCCTGGGCCCGTCAGCGTCACCAGACGCGTCGCTCGCAGCGACTCGGTGATCCGTTCGAGCTCCCGCGCCCGGCCGACCAGCGATGTCAGCGGCGCCGGGAGATTGTGCTCGACCGAGCCCGCCCGCCCTTCGGTGCCCGACGAGGTCGAAGCCATCCGAGCCGATGATCACACAGCCGGCCGCCCAGCCCCGCGTCGGCCTCTGGCCTGCGAGGCGGCGGCGATCTCGCCGAGGCGCACCCTCGAGGCGGCTCAGCGTGTGGTGCGGCCGAGGACGCCGCCGAACTCCGCCACGCGACTCTCGCGCGTCGTAGATCCGCAACCGCATGGATTCGAAGCACTCTAGGAATCGTGAGTGGGTCCGCACAGGTTTGGCTGAAAACAACGGTCAGGAGGGGGGCGTGACCATGGAGACGATCAGTGGCGCACGATGGTCTGGGCGGAGCGGGAGCCGAGGCCGAGCGCGGGCCGCTCATCTTCGGTCCGGAGCAGAACGCCGGTGCGTACGTTGCGTGGGTCGACGCGGGACCAGCGGATGACGCGGGCGGCCCGCCGCTGCACTTCAAGCCGCACACCGACGAGGGCTTTCTACATCGCCGACGGAGCGATGACCTTCCAGTTCGAGGACTGCGAGGTCGTCGCCGGGACAGGGACGTTCGTGTTCGTCCCGCGAGGTGTCGTCCACACAGCGCGGGACACCGGCGGTCGACCGATGCGCGGGCTCCTGTCGCCAGGCGACGCCGAGCACATTCTCCAGCCGGTCGAGAATCCTTAACGGCTCGATGCCTCCCCCTCCCGCGCCGGCAGATCGCCGCTTGATCGTGCTATGGGCAGCGGCCGCCGCAACGCTCGGCGGCGTCGGGTGGGTGGTGAAGGCGATGGTCATCTTCGCCACGGGTGACCAGCCGCCGGTCGCCTACGAAGCTGGGGTCGTGCTGTTTCCGTTTGCGCTGCTCGGGCTGTGGTCGGCGCTCCGAGGAGCGGGCGGAAAGACGGCCCGCGTCGGCGGGGTTCTCGCGGCCATCGCCGCCATCTGCGGCGTCCTGTCGCTGCTCGTGCGCGCCGTAGGCGGCGAGAGTGTCGTCCCTTCCGAGGACGAGGTCACCCTGCTGACGCCGTTCATCACGCTCGCCGGTCTGGGGACGCTCGTCGCGTTGATCGCGCTCGGTATCGCCGTGCGCCGGACGAGGGCGCTCGCGCCGGGCTATGAGTCGCTGCCGCTCGCAATCGGCCTGGCCGCCTTCCCGCTCCTGATCGCCGGGGCCGCGCTTGAGACGGTAAGTGAACGGCTCTTCGAGGTGCCTATCGCACTCCTCGGGCTGGGCTGGATCGGCCTAGGAGTCGCGTTGTTGTACGCGGCAGCGGCGACGAATGCGGACGCGAAGGCGAAGCACGGCTGACGCGGCTCGTCACAGCTGCAGAGAGCTCGCCAATCGGCTACGAGCGCGACTGATGCCCGAGAGCAATGGGCTCGAAGTCGGCGACTACTTCCAGCGCCGCGACCCCGAGCGCGCCTCGAAGCGCCTCGTCGCCGACCTCGGCGCCTCGGCCACACCGTCGTCATGCAGGAGGCCGCCTGAGCCACGAGGGACAATTTCGATCGTCTCTTCAGACCCAGCACTCGCGCACTTCCCCTCCGGCAAGTTCTGCGCCAACGCCGCCTGGACGGTGATCGCCTCACAGCCGGCTGCGCTGGACCAGCGTTCTCGGGCTGCCCGGCCACACGATCCGCGCCACACGCACCGTCAGACGCCGCCCGCTCACCACGCCAGGCCGACCCACAAAGACCGCCCGACGCTTCACTTGCACCTGCCCGCCCGCCCTGGCGCGACGCCTTCACCGAAGCGCTCACCCGCATCCGCGCGCTCCCTGCCGCCGGCGGCGCTCCCGGCTATCCGAAACGCGCGCCCGGTCGCCCTGCGACCCGTGCCACCCGGCCCGACCGCGCCCGCGATCGCCGCGCCGACACCCACCGCGCCCGCGCGCCACGGCAACGCCGTCACAGCGCTGCGCGACACGAGCGGCAGGGCGATCTGGACCGTTCGCTTCAGGCTCGGCCCGACAGGGTGCTGCGCGTGCGCGTCGAGGTCGCGGTCTGGACGCCCGGCTTTCACGGCTTTCACGTCCACGCGACCGGCCACTGCGCCACGCCATTCACGAGCGCCGGCGGCCATCAGCACGTCGCCGGCCAGACGCACGGCGCCACGCCGGCGACATGCCGCCGCTGCTGGTCCTGGGCGACGGCACCGCCAGCATGAGCTTCGCGATGGACGCACTGACGCTGGAGGAGCTGCTGGACCAAAGCGGCGACGGCAGCGCGCTGATCATCCACGCCGACCGTGACAACCTCGCAAACATCCCGGCCCGGTATTACTCCCACATGCCCGATGCCTCGAGCACGACCTTCGGCCCAGACCCAGCGACGCTCGCGACCGGCGCGCCGGCACTCGCGCCGCGTGCGGCGTCATCGCTCGCCCCGGTCACCGCGCTGGCCATGGCCACTGACGGCTCGCAGCGGTCGCCCAGAGCGAGCCGGGCCGAGTGACTCCTCAGCCCGAGGACCGGGCCTCGCGACCCTCGCCTGCACGTAGCTCGGCCGTCAGCCAATGGCGGCGATCAGAGCCGGCGGCGTAGCCGCACGTAGGCGATCGCGAGGAGCGCGAGGGCGACGACTGCGGCAGCCAGCCCGGCGATGAGCGCGATGGGAGGCCCTCCCCCCTCGATCGCCGGACGCCCGGTCTCCTGTTCGAACTCACGGATCCGCTCCCGTCCGAACTTCACGGTCCCGTCTAGACTCACGGGAGCGGCGCCTTGCGGCTCGAGGAAGCCCTCGACCTCGTATTCGCCCTCGACCGGCACGCCTTTCCACGGGACGGTGTAGGTCACCCCGGTGTCGGGGACGAACGCGTCGATCTGCACCGACCGGTTGAACAGGTCTCGCCCCTTCTGACGCACGGTCACGCGCCCGGTCGTCTTCGGGATCAACGTGTTGCCGCTGTTGCGCAGATCGAGTGCGAGCGACGCCCCGGTCGGAGCGATCGCGACCCGCTTGTCCTTGAGCTCGAGCGCGGGTCGTCGCGGACCGGGAACGGTCACTTGAACGGTGACGGCGACGCGCGAGACGAAGCGCAGCTGGAACTTCGGACCTCCGTCCTTGGCTTGCGGGGGTCGCTGGAAGGCCACGACGCCCGCGAAGTGCTCGCCGCTCCGAGCGCTCGTCGGCACCCGGACGCTGAACGGCACGTCGACGACGCCGCCCGCCGGAAGGCGCACCCGACTCCGTGACAGCTCGAGCCAGCGGCTGGTGCCGCGGGAGCGGCGCGTCTCGCCGTACTGCCCGAAGTCGAGTCCGCCGGCGGCCGCCGTGCGCGCGTCCGCCCCCGTGAGCAGCACCGTGCGGTCGCGACGGCTCGTGCTCTGCAGCCGTACCCGGGCCCTCAGCGTCTCGCCGGGCTTGCCCTCGAGCTTGAAGAACGACGGCGAGCCCACGGCCTTCAGCGCGAACCCGAGCGGCTTGCCCGGGGCCTGTGCCGTCGCGTCGGAGGCCGGGGGGCCCAACGCGACGGCGGCGGCGCCCAGAAGGGCGCCGCCGCCGGTGAGAACGCGTGTCCGCAAGGTGCTTGCTACGGCCCCGACGTCAGGGTCGTGGTGATCGTGCTCGTGTACGTCGCCGCCGAGGCGTTGGCCGGGACGGTGAGCACGAGGTCCTTGTCCGTGGACAGGTTGACGTGGTTCATGTTCCACTCGCCCTGCCCCGTGTTGGCGGCGGCGCTGAAGACCTTGACGGCGGTCCCGGTGTCGATGGTCCACGGCGCTGCGCCCTGCGCTACCGGAGCGGTGGCGAGGTTCAGGAGGTCGACCGCCGTCACCAGGGGTGCCTTGAGCTTGAGCGAGCTGGTGGGCAGCGTCTTGGGCGTCGTCGCCCCGTCGCTGAACTGGCTGGCGCTCATCGTCACGTTCCAGCCGGCGCCCGAGCCCGTGGCGTCGTTGATGCGCCAGTCGTTGAAGTTCGTGGTAAGCGTCTGAGTAGCTCCTGTCAGGGCGGTCGCTGCGAAGTTGTCCGCCAACGGAGCCGCGCTGATCGACAAGGTGCCGCCGGTCAACGTGACCGACGTCGTGTCCGTGGCGGCCAGGGCGGTGGACGGGATCATACCCGCGATCACTGCGATCGCGCCGATACCTAGTACGTGCCTGATGGTCTTCATCGTGTTCTCCTGGTGAGGTGAGTAGCCGGTCGAGCTCCGCGCGCTTCAGGTCCGACTGCGGACCCCCGGCTCGTGCTCTTGTCCGGGGTATCGGCGCCCGCCCGGCCACCGCAGCCACGAGAATCTCCCGATCCTGGGTGAGATATCTCCCCCATTCGGCGGCCGGCTCGCCGCCGTCGGAGATCGACGGCGCCAGCTCAGCGGGTCAGGCCGGCGCGTCTGAACGGACTCGAGGGGCGCGCAGGTCGGTGGCCATGGCGACCGCCGCCTCGCGGGAGCGGACGCCCAGCTTGCGAAGCAGGTTCGCGACGTGCGACCGGCGGTCACGGCCGAGAGCACCAGCGTGTCGGCGATCCGACGGTCGATGCGCCGCTGCACAGCAGATCGAGGATCTCCCACTCACGGGAGGTCAGCACGCTGCGGACGGGCGGACCCCGGCCTCCGCCTCGGCAACCACCCGCAGGCGCTCCATCAGCTTCATCGAGAGCTGCCCGGAGACCGCCGCCTCGCCGGCGCCGGCCTTGCGCACCGCCTCGGGAATCGCCTCGACCGTGGTCGCCTTGAGCAGCCGGCCGGTGCGGGGGGTCGGGGCGTTGCGGCGGACGTGGCCTCCCCGCATCGCCGAGCGTCTTGCCGGCCTGCAGCGGGCGGCGGGCGTGCTTCTTGCGCTCGGTGTCGAGCAGCGCGCCGAGCGCCGCGTGCGCCGCCTTTCAAGGTCAGCGCGCCGGGGGGTGCGGTGCCGTCGTTGGCGCGCCACACGATCGCGCCGCGGGCGGTCTTGCAGCCCGAATCCTTGGTCGGCCCCAGGGCTTTCCCGAGGCCGGAAGCCAAGCTAGCCCTTGTTCCTGATTTCTCGAGCGCCCCCGCCCCGATTCGAACGGGGGACCTGCGGATTAGAAGCGGCCGCGGCCGACGGATACTTGATCTCCAATAGTTGGAAAGACGATCGATACTGCCTCTAGCGTCCCGTTGCGTCCTCCGGGGCGGACACAAACCTTGTGTTCCAGACACCTGGGACACACGCTGGAACACGAAGTTTGAGGCGCTGGTTGGACCCGTTCTTCAGCGTCCGCACGTCTCGTCGGGAAGGTTCCATACGGGTCCGACGTCAGCCTGTCTCGTCGGGAATGCCAGCAGCCCCACGCACGCCGGTCCCCGGACCGGGCACGGCAACGCTCCGGCTTCGCCTCCTCGACGAGCGCCATGAGCGCCTCGGCGTCCTCGGTGGCGCCCGCCAGCTCGACTCCGACTGCCCGAGGATGAGGCCGAGGCCTCCCGAAGGAGCGTCTTCCTCGCCGATCACGACCCGCACAGCAGCTCCGCGCGGACTCGAGTTCCGGCGCCGGCCCGGCGCTCGACGAGCAGGCGTTCGCCGCGCGCGTCGACGCGGTCGCGAAGACTGGTCAGGCCCTCGGCGCCGCCCACGCCGTCGTAGCGCACCTCCACCGCCGGCACGTTCCGTCCCGGCCGACGGGACCGTTAGCCGGCTCGCGTCCGCGTGCTGATCGCGTTCGTCAGCGCCTCGGCCATGACGAAGTACGCGGTCGTCTCGAACCTCCTGCGGCAAGTCCTCGTCGTCGGCCTCGAGGACGAGCTCGTCGGGTTCGCGGCGTCGGCCACCAGGCGACCGGCGCGCATGGCGAGGGCGACGGCGACGACGCGGCCCGCGGCGCGCACGACGTCCGCGTCCGCGATGAGCTCGTCGTCGTAGGCGAGTAGTCCCCAGAATCAGGTCGCCGTCGCGGCAGCGGCGCTCAACGATGGCGGGCGTGCCTGCATTGGTCGTCTAGACGAGCTGATGGAGCATTGGATGGGTGCTCGATGACCTGGGTTCCGCAGCTGCGGAAATCAGGGGAGACGAGCGCGAGCTTGTCGAGGCGAAGCACGCAACGGCGCGGGGCAGGCCTTTCGCTCGCGCGCTCGGCCGCCGGCGTCCCCGAGCGTAGGCGACGTTGCCTACCGCCGCGAGAGTGCGACCCGCGCCGTCATGCGGCTCACGACGCGTTGCAGGGCGAAGAGCAGCGCCGGCGTCCGCGCCGCGGCGGGCGGGCACTTTGCTCCCAGCGTCAGGTACAGGCGCACGTCGGCGTAGCGATGGCGTGCGAGTCGGCGGATGCCGATCGCCTGGACAGTTCGCGACGCGCTTGCGGGCGCGGAGGCCAGGACGGCCCAGCGGTTGGCGCCCGTCCGTCCGGCGCGCACGAGCGTGCCCCGTGGCGGATCTGCGGCAAGCAGTTTCTCCACGGAGCTGACCGCGCGAACGGCGGGTTGGATGATCGCGTCGGCCCGGCAGCCTGCGTCGAGGGGGATGGCGGTGAACGTCGCCGGCGACGCGCCGGCCGTCGAGGTGCGCATCCAGCCGCTCGGCGTAGCCACGGTGATCGTGCCGCGCGCGACGCCGGAGGCCCCGGCGATCGAGCCGCCGAGCCTGATCGGCGTCGGGCCGGTGGTGCGGACCGGCGGGCGCAGGCTGACGAAGGATTCGTTGGTCGTGCGGCTCAGGCCGGGGCCGGTGAGGACGAACTGCACGTGAGCGCGCCGGTGGCCGCTGCGGCGCCCGGCGGCACGGGCCGCGGCGAGCAGCCGCGGCGCGACGGGCAGCTCGACCGTCTGCGGCGTGAAGCTGGCGAGCGCCTGGAAGCGGCCGATGCGCCCGAGGCTCTGATCGCCGACGCGCAGGTATGCGGTGACCCTCACCTCAAACGTGGCGTCGACATCGACCGCGACGGTCGGGTGCAGCGTGGCCTTCAGCGGCGTGTTGAGCGGCAGAAAGACGCTAGGCCCGCCGCTGACGTCCGCCAGGGCAGGGGCCCCGAAGGCCGCCAGCCCGCAAGCCAGCCCCGTGAGCGCTCCGAGGACCTTCGTCGCGCGTGTCATATCGCCGACAACGGGCGGGCGCTGTCGGAGTTCCGCGCAGTGGACGGATGGCTCGGCGTGCGACACGACGAGTCGGCTACGCGGCGGGACCTTTCGGGTAATACGTCGTTGTCAGGGCATGGCTCGTCCGTTCGTCCTCGTCGCCTGCACGGCCGGCGTCCACGACGGCCGTGGCAGCGGCGTCATAGTTCGTCGCGCTTCGCCGGGGAGGTTCCTGCTCACGGCCGGAGGGCCAACGATTCCACGAGGGTGCGGGCTCCACGGCCGGCTGCGACTACTCGGTGATCGAGATCGCGCTTCTGGTGGCGCTGCCCATAGCGTTGATTCTCCTCGTCGGACTCTGCGCCTGGCGCTGCAGCTCAGTTTCTCCGTCGACGAAGCCGGAAAGGTGTCGACTGTCTAACCCCGCGCGCGCACCCATCCGTCCGTTGATCGTTTGAACCTCGGCCGCAGCAGTGGAAGAGTTCATAGCGCTATGAAGAAGGCGACCCGTGCCGGAGGCGGCCGACGGGGAAGGCAGCACGTCTCGATATGGAGGTCGGTGCTGCTGGCGACGGCTTGGCTCGGTGCGTCGTTCGCCGGCGCCGACAGCGTCGCTTATGCGCAGGCAGGAAGTGTCATCGACTCGCGTGAACCGCTCGTGTCCGCGGCTCAGGACTTCGAGCGCGTAGAGACCGCTGTGACTGACGGGCGTTGGGCGACGACCTTCCGGTTCTTCGCGGACCCCAACGGTGCCCCGGCGTGGGTCGAGGCGACGCTCGATGTCTGCAACCAAGACGCCGACCCGATGATGTGGTTCAGAACCGACTCCGCCAGCGTGTTCGTGCGCTTGAAGGCCGGAAGCGGCACCTGGTCTCGTCATCGCGCCAAGCGACCCTCCGACGCCGTGCACGAGATCAAGATCGACCTGCAACTGCCGCCCGAGATCGGAGACCTCTGCGGCGTGCGCTCTATCCGACTCGTCGAACAAGAACGTAACGCGTCGCAAGCCGCGATCGGCACGGTCTTCGACGAGACCGCGCCGATCGAGTTCGCCACTCCAGCCAGTAGGAGCGATGAATCCTCCTCTGGGGGCGGCGTGACCGGCACAAACACCCCGCCCGGCGGCGACCCGAGACCCCGGACTGCGCCGGGCGGGGGAGCGTTGTTCTTCCGAGCCGCCTCGCGGCACGAGCTCTCTCGCGGCGTCAGGGCGCGCGTTCCCTGCCCAAACCGATGCCGCGTCAAGGCCCACGTGCTCATCAGCGCCGCTATGGCCAAGCGCTACCGCATGTCAACGACCGTGGCTGTGGGCACCGGAAGAAGCCCGCGGGAAGGCATCGCTACGGTCACTGCGAAGGCGTCTGCGAGGACGCGGTCGCGGCTGAGGCGGGCGAAATCGCTGCGAGCAACGCTGAGAGTCACGATGACCGATGCGACCGGCGTCGTGAAGCGAGGCACGGCGAGGATCGTCCTGACGCGCTGACCGTTCCACCGAAGACCTTCCCGCCGGCGCCGACACGTGGTCCCAAGCGGCAACGCCGGGCACGTCCCGCACGCAGACCACGAGCTTCGAGGCGCCGCGCGACCTGCTCGGCCCTGACCCGGACGCCCGCGCCGCGGCGCTTGGCTCAGGCGGCTCAGCGGATGACGAACTCCATACCGCCGCCCACGGCAGGCGCATGACCAAGGCACCCCGCGGGCTTGTCAGCGGCCGCGTCCTCCAAACGCGCCGGACTGGCGGACTGTCGCTTCTTGGGACCACAGCGGACTGGCGTCCCTGTCGGCGGGGCTATGGGCGAACGATCGCCCGGTTGGAGAGGCGCACCGTGGCGTTGCGGTCGTCACGGACAATAACGGTGATCCTTCGCATTCTTTTTGCCGCGCTGTACCGGTGGGTTCCGATGACGAGGAAATCGGCGCCCCGCTTGACCACGGCGACCTTCGATCGCCTTTCGTCGCCCCACGCGATTGTCGCGGTGTGGTCGCTGGCCTCGGCTAGTCGGTTTCCGTCATGGAAGCGAGCGATCGTCTGACGCGACTTCTGACCGGCCACGAACTTGGGCTTCCTCGCCGGTCGTGGCGTCAGCGGCGCGTTCGGGATCTCAATAGGGCGCTGCAACACGATTTGGTCGCCCGTCTGGCGATGTGTCGCGGTGGCGCGCAGCTGATAGGTTCCGGCGCGTCGGTAGGCGTGGGCGCCGCCCATGAACCAGAGCGGATCCCCTTCTCGAAACGGCGTGTCGGCGATGACCCCGTCACCGAAGTCCGTGAGGACCGAGAAGTCGCTCCAGGTGCCGTTTTGAGGCGGACAGGGCCGAGGCTGCCCCACCACGATGTAACCCTTAGCGCCCTCCATCGGAGGCGGGGCGAGCGCGGCAAGCGGACATGGCGGGGCCTGCGCCTCTGCCTGCTCTCCGAGCCAGACCAGCAGCACTCCACCCAGGGCCACGAGCGGGACCCTATTTATGGTGATCAAGAGCAGACGGATCGAGAACCTCCGGCTTGTCGTGTTTAGCGCAGCTTGACCGAGCCGCTGGCAGTCGCCGGGTGGTTGTCGAAGCGGACCGCGACGCGGACGGCCGTGGCCCGGCGCGAGAACGTCCCCGGCCGCAGCTTGACCGCCGCCTGGCCGCCGGTGACGACGATACGACGAGTCACCGCTTTGCGTCCGTGGCGCAGCGTCGCGTGGGCGACACAGCGGCCTGAGCATCTGACCGCGGCGAGCATGAGCGCGCCGCCTCGCCGTACGGCGCGCCTGCGGATCGTCACACGCGGCGTGAAGGGCAGGCGCGCCGCCGGAGGAACGGTCTGGATGGGTTCTGTGATGGTGGACGGGCCGGGGATCGGACCGCGCAGCGGACCGACCGCGACAGTCTGCCCCGGGAGCGGCGCCGGCAACGAGGAGACCCGTCCCGGCGGGAACGTATACAAGATGGCCGGATAGGCAGTTCCTCGGCCGACCCGCGCCTCGATGGCTCCGACGTACCACCCCGCGTAGGCCGGATCGACGGTCACCTGACTCGGGTTGCCCGACTGAACGCTCGAGGCAGTCATCCCCCGGCAGTCCTGTGCCGCAGCAGTCGGGCAGGCACGCATGCCGATCAGGCTGTAATCGTCGCCCCAACCGCCGGTCCATGTCCCGACCTGTGGCGTGAGCGTCTGACCAACCCGCGGCTCGCCGTCGAACCTCGGCGGCGCAGTGTTCGTCACCTGACCGCCCCACGCGGGGCTGCGCTCGGTCGTCGTCGTGCCGTCGACCGTCGCGCTCGCCTCAAACGTCGTGCCGACCGAAGTCGGGCCGGCGCTATAGAGCCCGCCGGTCGCGACCACCGGCCCGCAATCCGCGGCGCAGACCCTCCACGACACCGTCCCGCGACCGTCGGGCGAGTAGTTGCCGACCAGCATCGGCCAGCCATCCCGGTCGACGAGGCGCTGTGAGATCTTGACGCCATCGGCCGTAGCGATCGCCGGCAACGCCAACCAAGACAGGGTCACCAAGATCAAGACGCCGCCACGCATCAACGGACACTAACACTGAAACGCCTCTGCGAGCAGGCGCCTCGGACAGAATTGGAGCGATCGGGCTGCGGCGTGGGGCCGAACTCTCACTCGTCCACCAAGGCAAGCACCGCCGCTCTCAGGGCGAAAGTGAAGCGGTGAAAATCAGGTCGAGTGAAGCGGTGTAGCTGCTCGTCGGAACCCTGCTGTGCATCATCAACGGCCCTGGCCGTGGACGACCTGGGCCGCCGCGGCCGCTCGAGCCCAATTCCGCACTACCGCTACGCGCGCCGGAGTCCGGCGGCGCTTCACACCTCACCTGCTCCGACACGCGCACGCTGTCGAGATGGCACGCGACGGCGTCATCCCCCTCAACGTCATTCAACGCCAGCTCGGTCACGCCACCTCAAAATCACCTCCGTCGACCTCCAGGGCATCGACACGAGCGAGATCGTCGACACCGTCTGATTCCGGCCCCCACCCGTCCTTCCGCCAACGCCGCCCGCCGCGGGTGAGCGCGCCAGCCTGTTGACCGCTTGTGCTCCCGAAGCACCTGTTCGCTCGGACCTGCGCCCTCAGCGGATGACAGTGACGCCGTCGTCGGGCTCCGGCGCCTCGGGGGCGAAGCGGACACCGGCCAGATCATCGGGAGTTCCGATGGCCTCGATCACGCAGCTTGTGACACGCCTAAGCGGCTTATCGAGGCGGACCTTCAGGTCCTGGGCCCCTCGGGGGAACCGAACCGTCGCCTTGGCCGACGCAACGATCTCGAAGGTCGCACGCTCCTGGTTGCACGCGACTTCGACGAGACGACCGCGAACTCGACGAAGCTCTTGCGGCAGTTCTGCGGTTGAGAAGCTGAGAGTGAGGTCTGCGCCTTCGAGGGCCCAGGCGATCCCGCGCTCCTCTGCCGTGAGCGGCCCTTGGCCCTCGCTTGGCACCCTTACCGAGTCCGAGACGCCCTCCGACTCGCCGGGCAGGACCACCACGATGCCGACGACGACCGCGGACACAGCCGCTGCTACCGCGACCACTCCGCTGATCCGCACACCGTGAACGTACTAGGCCGTAGCGGTCGACGGCGCCCGTCTCGCTGCTTCGATCGCCTTGATCGGTACGCCCGCGCTTGTCGTCCCAAGCGCATGTTCTCGGCGGTAGGTCCCACGATGAGCTCGAACGATTTCCTCACCCAGCGGCGGGCTGGACCATGAACCGTCGTCGGACGCTGCGAGAGGCAACAGGTGAGGCGACGCCGACCACGAGCGTTCCTTGCGAGGGGCGCCCGAGGGCGGCGCGCCGCGGCAGTTCGAAGTGAAGCTTCCGGAAACGGCCCGGCGCAAGGTTGAAGCCGCGATCGAACCCGAAGGTGCTCTCGTCGCCAGGCCGGAATACCCGCAGCTCGGCCGAGCCGCGGCATCCGCGCGGGCAGGTGACGACCACAGTGAGCCGCGTTCCGCTGCGCGCAGTCCGTGGGGCGCGGACATGCACCGGGCAGGTGCGCGGTCCCGCCGGCTGAGCGGGCCCCCCGCCCAAGGTGATCACCCGCGCGTCGAGGACCCGGCAGGATGCGTCGCCGACGACGAGGTGCTCCGCGTCGCCGCCGACGAGCGGACCTGCGACCACGGCGAGCTCCTGATCAACGCCGTCGGCGACGCGCCGGTCGAGGATGCGCACGCGCCCGTCGCGTCGTGGGAGCGCCAGCCGCAGGACGCCCTCGCCCCGGAGCTCCGGGGCAGGGAACCCGCACGGCACCCCGGCCAGCTCGCGGCCTGCCGCGTCGCCGAGGACGTGGAGGCGGAGCCGGTCTGCGAGCACCGGGCAGGTCGTGGTGGCGCCGCGTCGTCGGAAGCGCCCGCGAACGAGGGAGCCGTCCGGGCCGATGTCCCAAGGCACCGCGCCCCGCACCGGCACCCGGGTCACCGTGACGCCCGTGCGGACGTCTACGACCACGAGGGTGCGGGGCGGCGGCGGCTGGGGTTCCTCGTCCGGGTCCTCTGGCGCCGAGCGGACCTCGAGCCCTAGGAACGGCCCGTCGAAGCTGAGGGCTGCGACGGCGCCGTCGAACGGCAAAGGTACGAGCCGCACGACGGCTGCCTCGGCTGCGAGGTCGCGCACCACCACGGAAGGACCGGTCACCACGGGCCGCCCCTGGCAGGGCGGCTCGCTTGTCGCCGCCGCGACGTAGGCGACCAGATCCTCGCTGAGGCCCGCCGGGCCTCCAGACCGCTCTCCACACCCGGCCGGATCCCGGAACGGTCCCTCGGGCGGACCGACCACTACGTGGTGCCCCGCTCCGACCTCCGGGCTCGGCGCGAGCGCCCGCCCCTCCCCGCGAACTACCACGACGCGGCCTGGCTGCGCCGCCTCAACGCGGACGAAGCCGCCGCCGTCGAGGATGTCGTTCGTTGCAGGCCCGAGCTTCGGCAGTCGCCCCAACCCTCGCGCGCCGCCACCCTTCACGGACCACCCGAAGATCCGCTCAGGGGAGGCCGCGACCACCAGCGGTCCCGCGACCACCCGGTCCGGCCCACCCGCCGCGAACAGGTTCTTCACCGGATCGAACCCGCGCAAACGAACATCAGCCGAGGCGCCGGGCACGAGCAGCAGAAGGACCCCGAAGAGAAGCCCAACGCCTCGGGCCACCCTCGGCCGCAGCGTCGAATCCGGGAAGCGCATCGCGATGGAGCGTACGCACTGCAAGCGCGCCGGATGGAGCCCGAGAACCCCCCGGTAGCTATTCCTGCTGCCGTCGGCGTTGTCGGGCGTTCACGACGGCAGCGCTCAGCCCCCTCGTCGGGCATCTCCAGCGACAATGCAGTGCGGGCGCGATGCACTCACGTCGTTCGGGAGACCTGCCGCGGGCTCGCTCTTTCGTCCGAAGCACCTACTTCGCGACGCCGGCCTCGGACTCAGACTGGCTCTGACTTGGACCTTTCGCGGCCTCACGGTCGAGGTGTTCGAGGAGAAGTCCAATGTTGGCGATGACTTCTCCGGCGGTCTCCATAGGCTCCCCGTTGAGTTCCCACAGGCGGCTGCGCTTCACAAGGCTCAAGTCCACGTGAGCGCCAACTGATCGCGCGTTCGGCTTGACGTCGTAGCGGTCGGTCGAGATGTTGCGTCGCATCCGAAAAGCGTCGACGCGTTCGACGAGCGCCTCAAGCGCCCGTCTCCGCGGTGGACGGGCGGGAGATTGCGACACGCGTGTCGCGCTGAGGCAATGGGGAGACCCCGTCGCTCGGTGTAGGCCGACAATCCGCGTGACCAAGCCTTCTTTCAAGACCTTGGGGCCTTCGCTGCTTCAGCCGACTGGCTGCACCGCCGGGTGCTCGCGCTCACAGCCTGGGTGTCGGCGACCTGGCGGCGTTGGTCGAGAAGGCTCGCACCGCGTGTCGGGAGGGGGTTGAGGGGTAGTTCTCCGCGCATGGCATCCTGGTCGTCCGAGATCGAGTGGCACGAGCGCGACGTGGTCGTGCCGGCCTTCCGAACTTGGCTCGAGGCTCACGGTTGGAAAACGGCAACCGAGGCGGGGTTCGTGGATGTCGTGGCCCATCGAGGCAACGAGACCATCTACGCAGAGGCCAAAGGCCGAACGAAGAGCCGCCCCGGGGGCGGGCTTGGACACGCTCTACGGCCAGTTACTGAGGCGGATGCCTGCTGAGGAGGTCGGGCCCACCACGAGGTTTGCGGTGGTCGTCCCGACCGGTGCTGAAGTGGCCGCCCTCCGGGTCCCGAAACGAGTCCGGGACATTCTGCGGATTGACGTCCACACAGTGAGTGACGACGGCCAGGTCGAGAGGCTGGCTAACTGAGCCCTTTCCCGTCTTTCGATGAGAACTCGCAGGCCTCTGATGGGTGATGCGTCGCCCCGATGCCGGAGCACGATCCGCACTCTCCCGGACTGCGCTCATCGTCCCAAGTAGACACATCTTGAGGCGAAGGCCGCCGACCCCCGTCATGAGTCGGGAGTCGGGCGGGACGGCTGGCTGCCACGGCTTGACGGGCGGCGTGAGATGGTCACACGATGCCCGACGTCGTCAGCAGCGCCGAACTAGCCGTCGAGGTCGACACCTCTCCGCAGCGCCTAGCGCGTTGGCTTCGGGCGCAGCGGGCCTCAGGCCACCCGCTATTGGCTGCGATCCCGGCGCGCAGTCCGTTTCGCTTCACGCGGGAGCACGAAGATCAGTTGGCCGCCGAGTTCGAGGCCGCCACC
>CADCVR010000049.1 GCA_902806205.1 uncultured Solirubrobacteraceae bacterium
CGGCCGCGGTGGACCGCCAGGCCCCGGGCCTCACGCTGAGCGCCGCGCGCGTCCAGCGCGTACGCACCCTGCGTACGAGAGGCCTGCGCGCGACCGTGAGCTGCTCGGAGGCCTGCCGGCTCTCGGCCGGGATGACGCTCGACGCGGCCACCGCACGGAAGCTCGGCCTCCGCAGTCGCCGGATCGCGTTCAAGACCGCGACGCTCACCCGCGCCGGCCGCCGGGTCGTCGTCCTGCGCCTGACCGCGGCGGCGCGGGCGCGGCTCCGGAGAACCGCCCGCGCGACGCTGCAAGTGACAGCGCGCGACGCCGCGGGCAACAGCCGTACGCGCACGCTGCGGGTGAGCCTGCGCCGCTGACGCCGGGCCCCGTCGCGCACTTTAGGCTCGCGCCGTGCGCGAGTGGCCGCCGATCACCGAACCCGCCCTGCTCGAGCGGCTCGCGTTCGACCGCGAGCGGTACGTCGCGTTCGTCCACGAGCTGGCCCGGGCGCTCGGCCGGCGCGCGTACGCGCCGGCGCTGCTCGAGCGGGCGCTGGGCTACCCGTGGGAGCGGCCCGCGCGGTCCTACGTGCTGCACGGCAGCGACGTCGCGCTGCTCGACGACCTGACTCCCGCCGAGCGGCGGTCCACCGTGGAGGCGCTCGCCGCCGACCGCCATCCGGTCGTCGCCTTCGGCTCCAACGCGTCGCCCGCCACGCTGAGGGCGAAGTTCGCGCACTTTGCCGCCGCGGCTGACCGCACGGTGCTCGTGCTGGCGGGCGCCCTGCACGACCTCGACGTCGGCGCCTCCGCCTCGCCGTCGATCTATGGCGCCATGCCCGCCGCGCTGTTCGCGAGCCCGGGAACCGCGGTGCGCGCGGCCGTTCTGTGGCTGACCGCCGATCAGGTCACGCAGCTGACCTGGTCGGAGCCGAGCTACCGCCTCGGACGCCTCGACGGCGCGCACTTCGAGATGGACGAGGCCGACGTCGAGGTGGACGGGCTCTTCGCGTACGTCTCGCGCTTCGGTGCCCTGTGCCTCGCCGGCGCGCCCGTCGCCCTTGCGGCGATCCCGGCGACGGGCCGCAACGCGCGCGCGCTGACCCAGCGGGAACTGCTCGACGCGGTCGCTTCGATGGCCGTCGCGCCCGACGCGCAGGCCGAGGACCTGGTGCGCGCGATCTTCGAGGACATGGCCGGAGTGCTCGCCAGCGTCGCCGCGACCGTGTGGCCGTCGGCGCGGCCGCTCCCGGGGCAGCTCTGGACGCCGTTCCCGGCCTCGAGCCGGCGAGTTGCGGGCGCGGGCTGATCCGGCGGCAGGCCCCCACCGGCCGTCTGCCGTCAGGTCGTCTTCCGGCGTTGCGACCATGCACGTCCCTTGCCGCTCACCCTCGTCACCGGGCCGGCCAACGCGGAGAAGGCGCGGGTGGTCCTCGACGCCTACGTCGCCGCCGCCGCGCGCGAGCCGCTGCTCGTCGTGCCGACCCTGCCCGACGTCGACCGCTACCGCTCAGAGCTCGCGGGGCGGGGCCTGGTCTTCGGCGCCCAGGTGCTCACGCCGCAGGGGCTCGTGCGCGAGCTCGCGCGCCGTGGCGGCAGCACCCGCCGGCCGCTCGGAGAGCTCGCCCGGGAGCGGATCGCCGCCGCCGCCATCGCGCGGACGCCGCTGCGTGTCCTGCGCTCCTCCTCGGGCACTCCGGGCTTCCTGCGGGCGTTCCTCGCGCTCGTCGACGAGCTCGAGGCGCTGCGGATCAGCCCGGCGCGCTGGACCACAGCGCTGCGCACCTGGACGCGGGCCGAGCCCGGGCGCACCGCGTACGCGGAAGACCTGGGTGCGCTGTTCCGCGCCTACGCGGGCGGGGTGGAGCGCTCAGGGCCGGACGGGCGCCTCGACGTCACCCGGCACACCGTCGCGGCGCTCGACGTGCTGCGCACGGAGCCGGCGCGCTGGGGCGCCACTCCCGTGCTGTTCTACGGCTTCGACGATCTGACGCTCCTCCAGCGCGACCTCGTCGAGACGCTGGCGGGCCCCGTCGGCGCGGACGTGACCGTCTCGCTGCCCTACGAGCCGGGGCGCGAGGCGTTCGCCGGGACGGAGCGGACCTACCAGGAGCTGCTCGCGCTCGGAGGCGCGCGCGTGGAGCTCGACGCCGTCGCCGGCCACTACGCCGCGCCGGTGCTGCACCACCTCGAGCGCCACCTCTACGAGCCCGACGCGGAGCGGATCGACGAGGCGGCGTTCGGAGCACGGCCCGCCCGACGACCCGAACTCCGAACGCGACCGCCCGGCGAGGCCGGCGCGTCCGGGGTCCTCCTCCTGCGCGGCGGGGGGGAGCGCGCGGAGATCGAGCTCGTCGGCGCGCACGTCGTGCGGCTGCTGCGCGACGGCGTCGCCCCGGGTGAGATCGCCGTCGCACTGCGGCGGCCCGCCGCGCTCGCGGGGCTCGTCGAGCGGGTCTTCTCCGGCTACGGCATCCCGTTCTCGCTCGAGCGCGAAGTTCCCGCGGGCCACACCGCGCTGGGCCGGGGCGTCCTCGCGCTGCTGCGCTGCGCCTTGCTCGACGCCGACGCCGACGAGCTGCTCGCCTTCCTGCGCACTCCGGGCTTCCTCAGGCGGCCCGGTCTCGCCGACGAGCTCGAGGCCGACGTCCGCCGCCGCGGGCTGCGCAGCGCCGCCGAGGCGCGCGGCGCGTGGGAGGAGGCGGGGCGCTTCGAGCTCGGGGTGCTCGACCGGGCGGTCGCCGCCCACTCGCGCGGGCCCGGGGTGCTCTGCACGTGGCTTGCCGAGGAGGCCGGCCGGCTGTTCGCCGCGCCGCTGAAGGGACTCGCCCCGGTGCTCGACGGAGCGCAGGAGGTCGAGGCGCGGGTCGCGGCGGCGTTGCGCAGTGCCCTGCGCGAGCTCGCCGGCCTGGCCGCCGCGGACCCCGCGCTCGTCCCGGACGCCCAGGAGCTCGTGCGGCTGCTCTCGGAGCTGCCTGTCCGCGCCGGGCGCCGCGCGGCGCCGGACCTCGTGACCGTCGCCGACCCGCTCGCGATCCGCGCGCGCCGCGTCCGTGCCCTGTTCGTCTGCGGCCTGCAGGAGGGCGCGTTCCCGGGCGCGCCGCCGCCCGAGCCGTTCCTCGGCGACGCGGAGCGCCGCGCGCTCAACGCCGCCACCGGCCTGCGGCTCGAGCTGCGCGAGGACGCGCTGGGAGCAGAGCGCTCGCTGTTCTACGCGGCGGTCTCGCGGCCGACGGATCTCCTGGTGCTGAGCTGGCACGACGCCGACGACGAGGGGGCGCCCGCGGTCCGCTCGCTCTTCGTCGACGACGTGCTCGACCTGCTGCCCGACGGCTTCGAGGAGCGCGTGACCCGGCGGCGCGAGCTCGGCGCCGCGGGCTGGGCCGAGCCCGCGCTCGCGCCGACCGCGCGGGCGGCCGCGCGCGCCGCCGCGAGCGCCGGGGAGGTCGCCCGCGACGAGCACATCGCACCGCTGCGCGACCCCGCGATCCTCGCGGAACTGTGCGGGCGCGAGGAGTGGTCGGCCAGCGCGATCGAGCAGTGGGTCGCCTGCCCGGTCAAGTGGTTCGTCGAGCGCCAGCTCGACGCGGCCGAGCTCGTCCCCGATCCCGAGCCGATGGTGCGCGGGGCGCTGGCCCACAGGGTCCTCGAGGAGGCGCTGGCCGGGCACGCGGGGCAGGAGCCGCGGCCGCTGCGGCCGTCCGACGCGCCGCGGCTGCGTCGCCTGGCCCACGCGGCGCTCGCCCGCCACGCCGCCGACTACCCCATCTCCGCCAATCCCGAGCGCCTACGGGCCGCCCTGCGGCGCCTGGAGGCCGACCTCGTCCGCTACCTCGAGTCGGCCGCCCACGCCGGCTCCGTCTACGCACCTGCGACGTTCGAGCTCGCCTTCGGCGGCCGTGAGGAGCGCCCGGCGGTCGAGCTCGGCCCGATGCGGCTGCGCGGGCGGATCGACCGCGTCGACGTGGCCGCCGACGGCACCGCGCTGCTCTACGACTACAAGGCAAGCACCGCCGCGCCCCAGGCGCGATGGCTGGCCGACGGCAAGCTCCAGCTCGCGCTCTACATGCTCGCGCTGCCGCACCTGCTCGGCGTCGAGGCGGTCGGCGGACTCTACCAGCCGCTCGGCGGCAGCGAGGACCCCAAGCCCCGTGGGCTCGTGCGCCGGGAAGCCGACCCGGGGCAGAAGCTCACGTCGCGCGACCGGGTCGACGACGCGGCGTTCGCCGCCGTGCTCGACGCTGCGCTGGCCGCCGCCGCCGCGGCCGTCGCGGAGATCCGGTCGGGCCGCCTGGAGCCGCGCCCGGCGACCTGCGGTTGGCGCAACGGCGGCTGCACGCACCCGTCGGTCTGCCGGGCGGAGGGCCTGTGACGGCGTTCACCCCCGAGCAGCAGGCGGCGATCGGGCAGCGCCAGGGCCCGCTGCTGCTCTCCGCCAACGCGGGATCGGGCAAGACGACCGTGCTCGTCGAGCGGCTCGTCGCGGCGGTGCTCGAGGACGGCATCGCGCCCGCGCGGCTTCTGGCGATCACCTTCACCGACAAGGCGGCCGGCGAGCTGCGCAGCCGCGTGCGCGCGCGGCTCGCGGCCGCCGGGCAGCGGGCGGCGGCGCGCGACATCGAACGGGCGCAGATCTCCACGATCCACGGCTTCTGCTCCGGGGTGCTGCGCGCCCACGCGGTGACCGCGGGCCTCGACCCCGGCTTCAGCGTCCTGCCCACGTCGACGGCGCGGGCGCTGCGGCAGCGCGCCTTCGACGCGGCCCTGGCCGACGCCCTGGCCGACGTCGGCGGGGCGCCGCGCGCCGACGCGCTCGACCTGGCCGCGGCCTGGGGCCCCGACCGTCTGCGTGACGCGATCCTCGGCGTCCACGACGCGCTGCGCTCCCAGGGGCAGACCGCTCCACGGCTGCCGCCGTGCGTGCCGCGGCGCACGGTGGCCGAGGCGCTCCAAGGGCTTCGGATGAGCACGGAGACCTTCGCCGGCGAGTTGCGGGGAGCGCGCACCGGCCAGCCCTCCCTCGACGCGGCCCGCGCGGTGCTCGCGGACTGCTTCGCGCTGTTGGAAGGCGCGTCCGCGCCGGGCCGCGAGGCGCTCGCCGCGCTGAGATTCGAGCGGCGGGTGCCCGAGCTCAAGACGGACGCCTGCCAGGAGTGGGCCGACGCGGTCGTCCGGGTCGGGGAGGCGCTCGACGACCGCGAGGCGTGCGCGGACCACGCGCTCCTCGACGAGTTGCTCTGCGCCTTCGCCGCCGCCTACGCCGCGGGCAAGCGCTCCTCGTCGGGCCTGGACTACGACGACCTCGAGCTGTTCACGCGCGACCTCCTGCGCGACGAGCCCGCGGTCGCCCAGGGCTACGCGGAGCGCTTCGAGCGCATCATGGTCGACGAGTTCCAGGACACCAACCGCCTGCAGCTCGAGCTGATCGGCCACCTCGACCGGGCGAACGTCTTTCTCGTCGGCGACGAGCTGCAGTCGATCTACGGCTTCCGGCACGCCGACGTGTCGCTGTTCCGGGAGCAGCGGGTGTCCCATGGCGCGCGCGGGCAGGCGCGGGTGCTGGCCACGAACTGGCGCTCGCACCACGAGCTCCTCGAGACGATCAACGGCGCCTGGGGCGCGGCGGTGCATCCGGGCTACGTGCCGCTCGTCGCCGGGCGCTCGGGGAGGCCCGGCGACGGGCCCCGCACCGAGCTGCTGATCACCGCGGCCGCCTGGGACGACCCGGACGTCGATCCGCGCCTGGCCGCAGAGCTCGCGGAGGGCATGCCCACCGGCGTGAAGGGCTCCAAGCTCGCCGAGGCGCGGGCGATCGCCCGCCGCGTCCGGACGCTCGTCGACGCGGGGCAGTGCTCGGAGTCCGACGTCGTCGTGCTCGTCCGCGCGGCCACCGACCTCCATGTCTTCGAGCGCGCGCTCGAGCGCGAGGGCTTCGCGACCCTGGCCGGCGGCGGCCGCGGCTACTGGCTGCGCCAGCCCGTGCAGGACCTCACGAGCTACCTCGGGGCGCTCGTCAACCCGCGCGACGAGCGGGCGCTCTTCGGCACCCTGGCCAGTCCGCTGTGCGGCCTGAGCTCCGACGGACTGGCGCACGTCGCGGCCGTCGCCCGGGAAGGGAGCCGGGGCGCGTGGCAGGCTGTCCGCTCCGTCGTGCTCGCCCGGCGCCTGAGCGCCGCCGACGCCGCGGCGCTCGAGGCGTTCCTGGTGCGCTTCGCCGTCGAGCGGACCGCCGCGCCCCGCTACGGCCTCGACGAGCTCATCGAGCGGGCGGTCCTGCAGTCGGGCTACGACCTGCACGTCCTGCGGCTGCCCGGTGGGCGCCGGCGGTTGGCCAACGTCCACAAGCTCCTGCGCCTGGCCGCGGAGTACGAGGCCGATCACGGTCGCGACGTGCGCGGCTTCATCGACCACGCAACCGCCGAGGTCGAGGCGGATGTGCGCGAGGCCGAGGCGCCCGTCGAGCTCAGCGGGGAGCCCGCGATCCGCCTCATGACGATTCACGCCGCCAAGGGCCTCGAGTTCGGCGTCGTCGTCGTCGCAGATCTCGGCCGCAAGGGCCGCGCGGAGGCACGCGACCTGCTCGTCGAGGACGACCGGGTGGGGCTGCGGCTCGTGCGGCTGGGTCGCAAGCCGTGCGGCGCCCTCGCGCACGCGGAGCTGGCCGCCCGGGCCAACGCGGCGGCCGCGGAGGAGGAGCGGCGGATCCTGCACGTCGCGTTCACCCGGGCCGAGGAGCGGCTCGTCCTCTCGGGCGTCGTGCCCGTCGGCGACGACTGGCCGAAGGCCGGGACGACGGCCTGCCCGCTGAGCTGGATCGGCCCGCGTCTCGGCTCGGGCCTCCTGGCGCGTCTGCCCGAGGAGCCCGCACTGACCGTGGATCTCGACGACGGCCACGGCCGCGTCCACGTCGGGGTGCGGCTCGTCGCTCCCGAGACGGCTCCGGCGACGCTCGGGCTCGCAGCGCCGCCGCCGCCGGGCGCGCAGCTCGGGCTCTTCACGGCCGAGCCGTACCCGGCCGCCGCCGCGAACGGATCGTCGGCCGGGCGCTCGCGGTCCGCGGGGCCGGAGCCCGCCCGGGAGGCCGGCGGGGCGCTCTTCGCGGCCGGGCTCACCCGGACGCTCACCGACCCCGCGGCGGGCCTCGAGGCGCCCGCGGGGCTTCCGGCGTTCCTCGCCGCGCCGCCGCCGCCCGTCCCGACGCTCTCGTACTCCTCGCTGAGCGCCCACGCCCGCTGCGGCTACCGCTTCTACCTCGAGCGGGTGCTGCGGCTGCCCGCCTCCGAGCTCGCTTCCGCGGTGGCAGCGCAGGCCCCGGCCGGCCTCGACCCCCGCGCCCGCGGCTCGATCGCCCACCTCGTGCTCGAGGAGCTCGACTTCCAGCGGCCCGAGGTGCCGCCGGTCGCGACGCTGCGGGCCATGGGCGCGCGCTTCGACGCCGACCCGACCCAAGCAGAGGCGGCGGAGATCGCCGCGCTCCTCGAGCGCTTCCTCGCCGCCTCACCGCTGATCGACCGCTTGCGCGCGGCCCGCCGTGTCCGCGTCGAGGCGGCATGGGTCGTCCCGCCGGCGAGCCCCGACGCGCCGCTGCTCAACGGGTTCCTCGACGTCCTCGCCGACGAGGAGGACGGCGGCTCCCTGGTGGTGGACTGGAAGACCGACCGGCTCGGCGGCGAGGACCCCGCTGCGGCGGTCGAGCGTTCCTACGCCACGCAGCAGGCCGTCTACGCGCTGGCCGTCCTCACCTCGGGCGCCCCGGAGGTCGAGGTCGCCCACGCGTTCCTCGAGCGCCCCGAGGTCGTGGTCGCCGAGCGCTTCGCCCAGAGCGATCTGCCCGAGCTACAAGCGCGCGTTCTCGCCCGCGCCCGCCCGGTCCTCGAGCGCTCCTTCCCCGTCAGCTCCGAGCCGCACATCGGCCTGTGCACCGGCTGCCCGGGCCGCGGCGGCCTCTGCTCCCACCCGCTCGAGCTGACCGACCGCGTGCTGGAGGCGGCCGCCTCTCCGCCGGGCGACGGCACCTCCCGGTCAGCTTGAAGCAGGGGTTCGTCTTTCGGCCCGCGCCGTCTCAGCTCCCCTCGATGTCCGATGCCATGTGGAACGTGAACATGCGCTCGGCGTCGATCCGTGCGTAGACCGGGCCGGAGTCGAGGAACTTCTCCCACTGCGGCCCGTAGCGCGGGACGTAGACCTCCAGGAGGGTCTGCCGCAGCTCGGCGCCCGCAGCGCTGTGGACGTCGACCTCGACGGCGCGGCCGTGGACGGTCACCGCGAGCTCCTCGCCCGGAAGATGGGTCGCGCTGACCTGCGGCCGGGCTGCGATGTGGCGGAAGCGCACCGAGTCGGGTGACGAGCCGAAGTGAAACGCGCCGCGGAAGAAGATGCCGTCCACCGGGCCGACGAGGGGCCGCCCGTCAGCGGTGACCGTGGCCAACGCCAGCAGGCGCATCCCGCTCAGCCGCTCGGTGACCTGCTCGGCGGTCAACCGCCGCTCCGGGGTGATGACGCGGAGCAGATGCGGCCCGGCGAGCGCGTAGCTGCGGTCGAGAAGCTCCTGCAGCGCGGCGACGTCGGCCAGCGTCTCGTGCATGACCGCATTCAACCAGCGCGAGTACCGGAGCTCCACCTGGCCCGAGCGCTTCTCACCTGCTGCCAGCGGGACTTTCAGCTCCCCGGGCTCACCTCTCCGAGAGACGGAACGAGCGCAGGAACTGATCGAGCGTTTCTCGCCCGGCCCGCGGCGGGGGTGAGCAGGGTGGTGCGTAGGAGGCGGCCGCTCCCGCTCGGATGCTGCCTACAGCGTCCCTGCGGGAGCGAGCCATTCCGAACGGAACGCGAGGTCGGTGAGCTCGACGAGCACGTCGTAATCGCGGTCGTAGTGCAGGACCCCCGCGCCGCTGACGTGCGCGCACGCGGCGATCAGCAGGTCGGATGGCGATGCGGTGCGATGATGCCCGCGACGGGCAAGGTCACGTTGCGCGGCGAGGGTGGCCTCCTCGACCTGGGCGTCGACGTTCACGCGCGGCAGCTGCAGGAGCTCTCCGAGCAGCGCGTCGTGGTGCACGGTGGTGCGTGCCGACCAGCCAGCCTCGAGCAGGAAGGGGACGCACACGGCGAGCTGGCCCGACTCGACCAGTCCGGCGACGTGGTCGCGGCGGGTGCCGGGCAGGGACGGTGACTCCAGGCGCGCCCACGCGGAGTTGTCGAGCAGCAGCACGACGCTCAGGGCGGAGCTGCAAGGCCGAGGCGCTTCACACGGTCGGCGGCCTCGGCGTCCTGTTCGAGCGACCCCCCCCGGATACGCGCCGCGAGACGGCGGCGTGCCGCTGCCGTGGACGCGGACGACTCGCCGAGGTGCTCGAGTCGCACCCGGGCACCTTCTTCGACCAGGGTTCCGAGGTCGGGGCGCCGACCTTCGAGCCGCGCCACCTCGTCGAGCAGTGCCGCACGCTCGGGGGTGAGGGTGATCATCCGTCGCGGGTGGCGCGTCGGCACGTCGCCAGTGTATCACCGTGTTGCACCTCGGCTACCCCGAGCGCTTCTCGCCCGGCCCGCCCGACGCCTGCACCGGATTGGGCCTGCGCGCCTCCCGCGGCGCGCTCGCCGTCGGCGCGGGATGCTCGGGGCTCGGCGGGGGCGTGAGCATGGGCGGGCCGCCGCGCCCCGCGGTGTCCTCCCGCTCGATCGTCACGTTGAGCTCGGCGCCGAAGAGGAACGCGTTGGCGGAGATGTACAGCCACAACAGCAGGATGATCGCCGCGCCGAACGCGCCGTAGGCGACCCCGTAGTTCGAGAAGCCCCTGACGTAGAACGCGAAGCCGACCGAGGCGACGATCCAGACGGTCACCGCGACGATCGCTCCCGGGGAGATCCAGCGCAGGCGCCGCGGCCTGACGTCGGGCGCGAAGGCGTAGACGAGCGCGACGCCGACCAGCGCGGCCAGCAGCGCGACGGGCCAGCGCGCCACCGACCACACGGTCGCCGCGGTCCTGCCCAGGCCGACGGTGTCGAACAGGTCGTCGGCGATCCCCCCGCCGAGGAACAGCGCGACGAGCACCACGGCGAAGAGCACGATGACCACGAGCGTCCAGCCGATGTCCGCGAGCTTGCGGCGCACGAAGCTGCGGTCCTCGTCGACGGCGTGGACGACGTTCAGCGCCCGCCCCGCCGCCCCGAAGGCGCCCGAGGCACCGTTGAGCGCGAGCAGGATGGAGCCTGCGAGGGCGAGGCCGACGCCGGAGCTCGAGGCCGTGAAGAGCTTCTCGAGCGAGTTGGTGATGACCTCGGCCGTCGCGGGGTCCGCGCCGTTCTCCGCGACGTAACTCGCCGCCTCGGTGGCGAGCGACGCCTCGCCGAGGAGGCCGAGCAGCGCCACGCCGATCAGCAGCCCGGGAAACAGGGAGAGCATCGCGAAGTACGTCAGGCCCGCCGCATGGTCGGTCATCCCGTGGGTGCGATAGGTGCCCACCGCGCGCCACGCCAGCTTGAGCGGCGCCGTGCGAGAGGACACCCCGGGGTCGGCGACGACGGCGGCCATTGCCCTTGCGGTGGTGCCCTCGCCCGTCTCCGGGTAACCGCCGCGGTATGCACCCCACCCTCTCGTTGACCGAGCGCACGCGATGAAGGCCATCCTGGACATCGACGGCACCCTCGTCGACTCGAACTACCAGCATGCCCTCGCCTGGTTCCGCAGCCTGCGCGACCACGGGTACGTCGTCCCGCTGTGGCGAATCCACCGCGCGATGGGGCTCGGCGGCTCGGATATGGTCGCCCACCTCGTCGACGACGAGGCCGAGGAGCGCTCGGGCGACGCGGTCCGCGAGACCGAGAAGAAGCACTACTTCTCGATGATCGACGAGGTGCAGCCACTGGACGGCTCGCGCGACCTCGTGCTCGCGCTCAAGCGGGCCGGCCACTCGGTCGTGATGGCCTCGAGCGCGAAGCCCGAGGAGCTCGAGCACTACCTCACGCTGCTGGGTGTCCACGAGCTCGCCGACGCCTGGACGAGCTCGGGCGACGTCGAGAACAGCAAGCCGGCGCCCGACCTCGTGGAGGCCGCGCTCGAGAAGGCCGAGGGCGACGGGGACGCGATCCTCGTCGGGGACTCCATCTGGGACATCGAGGCCGCCAAGCGCGCGGGCGTCCCGACGCTCGGCGTGCTCACGGGCGGCTACAGCGAGGCCGAGCTGCTCGACGCCGGGGCCCAGGCGGTCTTCGAGTCGATCAGGGAACTGGTCGACCGCCTGGGGGGGACGCCGCTGGGTTAGGAGCTGCCCGGCTCGAGCTCCCGCAGGAAGCCCTCGAACAGGCGGCGGTGTCCTTCCTCGTCGCGGAGGATCGCGACGACCATGTCGTTGGTGACGGGGTCGACCTCTTCGGTGACCTCGATGAGCTTGTTGTAGAGCTCGATCGCCGAGGTCTCGGCCTCGATGACGCCCTTGACGACGTGGGCGAGATCGGTCTGGTCGGCCGGCGGCGCGAGCGCCTGCTGCTGGGCGATGAAGTCGACGGAGGACGGCACGACGCCGTAGAGCTCCTTGATGCGCGCGGCGAACTGCTGCGCGTGCCCGAGCTCCTCCTGGACGTCCTCGGTCAGGGACTCCCTGATCTCCTGGGCACGCAGACCGTCCGGATTCGTCGAGTTCGTCACGTAGTTGATGACGGTCTCGAGCTCGCCGAAGTAGGCCTGCTTGAGCAGCTCGACGATCTGCTCGCGGGCTTCGGCCTTGTCGTCGGACAGGATGCCCTGGCTGGAGCTGCGGGTGGCCATGGTGATGATGCTCCTCGGATGGACGGCGGGACCTTGTCGTCCGTACCCTAGGCGCAGTGGCCGCAACCGGGCCTGCGTGTCACCTTCGTACCAACGGGCTCGTTACAGGTTCATGCGACTCCTGCTCAGCAGCATCGTCCTCGCGCTCGTGCTGGCGCCCACGGCACAGGCGGCGTACGTCGGCTTGGGCTTCGAGAGCGGTCAGGTCGACGGCGAGACGGGGGAGGAGCTCCTTCCCGACAACGTCTCCGTCTCGGTGTCCGACGGGGCGGGCGAGGTCAACGACCTGAGGGTCCGCGTCGAGCGCTCCGTCGTCGTCGTGACCGACCGCGCCGCCCGGCTGACTCACGGCAAGCCCTGTCGCGGCCTCCCGGACGGGAGCGTGCGCTGCCCGCTGCCGAAGGACGCCGAGTTAGAGGTCGGCGTCGACGCCGGTGCCGGCGACGATGCCGTCCGCCTGACGGGCGCGCGCGCCTTCGGGATCTATCTCATGGGCGGCGACGGCTCGGACCGCCTGACCGGGGGATCGGGGGACGACCTGCTCGAGGGCGGCCCGGGCGCCGACGTCGTGCGCGGGGGGGCCGGACCCGACGTGCTCCTCGGCGACGACAGCGGCCCCAATTCGCCGGAGGTCGCACCGTCGCGCGACGAGCTCGACGGCGGCCCGGGCGTCGACACGGTCAGCTTCGGGCAGCGGCGGACCGGCGTCCGCGTCGATCTGGCCGCTGGAACCGCCGACGAGGACACCCTCGTCGCGATCGAGAACGCCCAGGGCGGGATCGGCGACGACCTCCTGCTCGGCACCGACGGCCCGCAGCACTTCACCGACTCCGACGGCGTCGACAGCGTCGAAGGACGGGGCGGGGACGACACCATCCAGGGTGGCGAGACCGTGCACGGCGGCTCCGGGGACGACGTGATCGACGGGTCGCAGGCGCGGACGGCGTCCTGCGGGGAAGGCATCGACGAGCTCGGGAAGTTCCCCCGGCTCGCGCCGCCCGACTGCGAGTGGGTCAACGGGACCGATTCGAACGTCTCCTTCGGGCGCGACCTGCTCCGCGTCCGCCGCGGCGGCCTGGTCCTCCGCGTCACGGCAAGGGAGCGCAGATCGCGCTCGTTACGGTTGCGCGCCGCGGGCGTGCTCGTCGGCCGCGCCCGCCAGCCTAGAGGAGAGGCCGTCAAGCGCGTCCGCGTGCCCGTGCAGCTCACGCCGGCGGGCAGGCGCCTGGTCGCCTCGGGCCAGGCCGCGACCCTCGTCGTGTCGGCCAACGGCGGCGGCACCCGGGTCAACCTGCCGGCGCGACGCTGAGCCGGGCGGCGGCGCGCGTGGGGCGAACCGCCGTGTGCGGGGCTGAAACAACACGCCCGTCCGTTGGCTACGGGCCTGCGATGGGCAACACTCCAGGGCCATGCCGCGCGCGATCTGGACCGGGGCCATCTCCTTCGGGCTCGTCACCGTCCCCGTGAAGCTCTACGCCGCCGTGCAGTCCAAGACGGTGAAGTTCAACCAGCTCGACGCAGACGACCACTCCCGCATCGCCATGAAGCGCACGAACGCGCAGACCGGGGAGGAGGTCCCGTACGAGCGGATCGTCAAGGGCTTCGAGATCTCGCCGGACCGCTACGTGATCGTCGAGCCCGGCGAGCTCGAGGCGCTCGACCCCAAGAAGACCAAGACGATCGACATCGAGGGCTTCGTGGAGCTCGACCAGGTCGACCCGATCTACTTCGACCACCCCTACTACCTCGTACCGGGCACAGGCGGCGCGAAGCCCTATCGCCTCCTCTGCGACGCCATGGCCGAGACGGGTCGCGTCGGGATCGCGAAGGTGGTCATCCGCTCCAAGCAGCAGCTCGTCGCGCTGCGCCCCATGGGCGACGTGCTCGCGATGAGCACGATGAACTTCCACGACGAGATCGTCGACGCGGGCGGGCTCGACGAGGTGCCCACCCGCGAGGACGTCGACTCCCGGCCGCGGGAGCTCGAGATGGCCAAGCAGCTCGTGGACTCGCTGGCCGAGCCCTGGGAGCCCGAGAAGTACGAGGACACCTACCGCGAGCAGATCCTGGCGCTCATCGAGCGCAAGGCGGCAGGTGAGGAGATCACCGTCCAGCCCGCGGAGAAGGCCGACACCTCGCCGGTTCCCGACCTGATGAGCGCCCTGAAGGCCTCGCTCGACGCCGTGCGAGACCGCGGGGGAGACGCGCCCGCGACGGGGCGCAAGCCTGCCGTCAAGCCCGAGGCGGCGGAGAAGAAGGCCGGGACGTCGCGTAAGTCCGATGCGAAGCAGGCCACGGCCGACGACGGCGGGGCGCCCGCCAAGAAGCCAGCGGCGCGCAAGCCCGCCGCCAAGAAGCCCGCCGCGGCGAAGAAGTAGCCCGGCGAGGACGCCTCAGGTGTCGTCGTGGAGGAACGCCTCCGCGATCGCGGCGCGCTCCAACCCCGCGCCGAGGCAGGCGAGCAGCTTCATCCGCGCGGCCTGTGCGCTCAGCCCGCCGGCGGCGACCGCGAGCTCGCGGATGTCGGCCTCCTTGCCCTCGAAGCCGTAGGTCTCGTAGAGGATCGCGCCGCGCTCCGGGCGCGTCGTGGCCACCACGGGCAGGGTCGCCACGGCGTCGCGCAGCGCCGCGAGCGCCCGCCGGCCGAGGTGGCCGGCGCCGAGCGTCGACACGACGAGCCCGTGGGCGTGGTCGGCGACCGCCGCGCGGATGAGCGCCCCGTCGTCGCCGAGCCAGGTGGGGACGATCGGGACCCGGAGGTCGAGGTGGCTCGGGACCACGGGCGGGCGGCGCACCGGGTACGTCCCGATGTTCACCCGCCCCTCGTGAACGACTCCGATCGCGCCGCCGTGCGGCGAGCCGAACGGCTCGGCGGCCGTCGAGTCCATCTTGCGCACGTAGCGCGCCGCGTGGACCCGCCCGGCGAAGACGACGAGGACGCCGCCCCCGCATCCCGCGACGCTCGCCGCGAGCGCGACCGCGTCTGCGAGGTTCGCCGGCCCGTCGGCGCCCGGGGCGCTCGCGGGCCGGATCGCGCCCGTGAAGACGACCGGGCAATCGCCGCCGTACATGACGTCGGTGAGGTAGGCCGTCTCTTCCAACGTGTCGGTGCCGTGGGTCACCACGACCCCGCGGCCGCGCGCGGCCTCCTCGAGCGCCGCGCGGGCGATGAGCAGCGCGTCCGTCGTGTCGAGGTGCGAGCCCGGCAGGTTGCAGACGGAGCGGACCACCAGATCGGGCACGACCCCCAGCGCGGGGACGGCCGCGACGAGCGCTGCACCGTCGAGCGCCGGAACGGCCATGCGGTCGCCCGACATGGCGATGGTGCCCCCGGTGGACAGGATCGTGACGGCGCGCGGCATGCTGCTCAGACCCTGTCAGGTGTGGCCCCGGCGAGGGGTTCTCCAAAGCCGGGTCCGCTGATAGGATTCTCCGTTCGGACCCTCCTGGTTCGTGCGGGTCTGTTTGCCCCCGTCCCCCGCCGGCCACGCCATATGACCACGCGATCCCTGCCCCCCGAGGCCGCTGGCCTGTACGACCCGCGCTTCGAACACGACGCCTGTGGCGTCGCGATGGTCGCGCGCCTGGACAACCAGCCCACGCATGAGGTCGTCCAGCGCGCGCTGGAGGCCCTGGACAACCTCGAGCACCGCGGAGCCGAGGGCGCCGACGTCAAGACGGGCGACGGGGCCGGGATCCTCACCCAGATCCCGCACGACTTCTTCCGCTCGGAAGTCGACTTCGAGCTGCCCGCGCGCGGCCAGTACGGCGTCGGCGTCTGCTTCCTGCCGCAGGATCCGGACCTGCGCCGGAAGCTCGAGCAGCTGCTCGAGCTCAACGTCCGCGTCGAGGGCCAGATCGTCCTGGGCTGGCGCGAGGTCCCCGTCGACGAGGAGCACGTCGGCGAGACCGCCAACCGCTCGCGGCCCCACATCAAGCAGCTGTTCATCGAGGCGGGGCCCGGATATCGCCACGACCAGGACGCCTTCGAGCGCAAGCTGTACGTCATCCGCCGCATCGTCGAGCTCGCCGCGGGCCCGGACTTCTACGCGTCGAGCTTCTCCTCGCGGACGATCGTCTACAAGGGCATGCTGATCTCGACGCAGCTGCGTCGCTTCTTCGCCGACCTCTCCGACGAGCGCTTCGCCTCGGCCATGGCGCTGGTCCACTCGCGGTTCTCGACGAACACCTTCCCGAGCTGGGAGCTCGCCCACCCGTTCCGCGTCATCGCCCACAACGGCGAGATCAACACGCTGATGGGCAACAAGAACTGGATGCGGGCGCGCGAGTCGCAGCTCGCCTCCGAGCTCTTCGGCCTGGACCTGCAGAAGATCATGCCGATCGTCCGCAACGGCGGCTCGGACTCCGACACGTTCGACAACGTCCTCGAGCTGCTCATGCTCGCCGGCCGCTCGCTGCCGCACAGCGCGATGATGATGATCCCGGAGGCCTACACCGGCCGCGCGGATCTCTCCGAGGAGCTCAAGGGCTTCTACGCGTTCCACTCCTGCTTCATGGAGCCCTGGGACGGCCCGGCCGCCGTCTGCTTCACCGACGGTCGCGTCATCGGCGCGACCCTGGACCGCAACGGCCTGCGTCCCGGCCGCTGGATCGAGACCACCGACGGCCACGTGATCCTCGGCTCGGAGGCCGGCATGCTCGCCGTCCGCCCGGAGAACATCGTCCGCCTCGGCCGCCTGGCGCCCGGCAAGCTCTTCCTCGTCGACCTCGAGAAGGGCTGCATCGTCGCCGACGAGGACGTCAAGCACGAGGTCGCGACGCGGAAGCCCTACGGCAAGTGGTACGCCGAGCAGGTCGTGCACTTCGACGACCTCCCGGTAAAGGAGCCGATCGGCCCGCGCACCGAGCCGCTGCGCACCCGCCAGCTCGCGTTCGGCTACACCCAGGAGGACGAGCGCGTCCTGCTGGCGCCCATGGCCGCCAAGGGCGAGGAGCCCATCGGCTCGATGGGCAACGACAACGCGCTCGCGGTGCTCTCCGACCAGAGCCCGCCGCTGTTCTCCTACTTCAAGCAGCTCTTCGCGCAGGTCACCAACCCGCCGATCGATTCCATCCGCGAGGCCGTGGTCATGTCGCTGGCCACGGGCATCGGGGCCGAGGGCAACCTGTTCGACGAGGCGCCCGAGCACGCGCGGCAGCTCGCGATGGATCAGCCCATCCTGCGCAACCATGAGCTCGAGACGCTGCGCCAGATCGACCACCCGTCGTTCAAGGCCCACACCATCGACATCACCTGGCCCGTCGAGGAGGGGCCTGAGGGTCTGCGGACGCGGCTGGCCAACGCCTGCGACGAGGCCTACGACGCGGTCTTCGCGGGCTACAACATCGTCATCCTGTCCGACCGGAACGTGTCTGCCTCCCGCGCGCCGATCCCGTCGCTGCTGGCCACGGGTGCGATCCACCACCACCTCGTCCGCGAGGGCAACCGCCTGCAGGCCGGCCTCGTCGTCGAGTCGGGCGAGCCCCGCGAGGTCCACCACTTCGCGACGCTCATCGGGTACGGCGCGAGCGCCGTCAACCCGTACCTCATGTTCGAGGCGCTCGCCGAGCTCGAGGCCGACGGCCGGCTTCCGGAGGTCGCGTCGCTCGAGCAGGCCGAGAAGCACGTCGTCAAGGCGATCGGCAAGGGCCTGCTCAAGACGATCTCGAAGATGGGGATCTCCACGACGCAGTCCTACTGCGGTGCGCAGATCTTCGAGGCCGTCGGGCTTGATCGTTCGGTCGTCGAGCGCCACTTCACGGGGACCGCGTCGCGCATCGGCGGCATCGGCATGCCCGTCATCGGGGAGGAGGCGCTCAAGCGCCACGCCCGCGGCTATCCGCGCGACACCTCCGGCGACCTGTTGCCGGTCGGTGGCGTGTACGCCTGGCGCCGCGACGGCGAGCACCACCAGTGGAACCCCGAGACGATCGCGCTCCTCCAGCACGCCACCCGGTCGGCCGACGGCGACGCGGAGTCGAAGTACGCGCAGTTCGCCGAGCTCGTCAACGAGGACGCCACGCGCCGCGCGACCCTGCGGGGCCTGCTCGAGTTCCGAACCCCGCAGCAGTCGATCCCGATCGAGGAGGTCGAGCCGGCCAAGGAGATCGTCAAGCGCTTCGCCACGGGCGCGATGTCGCTCGGCTCGATCTCCACCGAGGCCCACGAGACGCTCGCGGTCGCGATGAACCGCCTCGGCGGGCGCTCGAACACCGGCGAGGGCGGCGAGGACCCGCGGCGCTTCACTCCCGACGAGAACGGCGATCTCCGCCGCTCGTCGATCAAGCAGGTCGCCTCGGGTCGCTTCGGCGTCACGGCGCACTACCTCGTCAACGCCGACCAGCTCCAGATCAAGATGGCCCAGGGCGCCAAGCCCGGCGAGGGGGGCCAGCTGCCCGGCCACAAGGTCGACAAGTACATCGGCTCCGTGCGCCACACGACCCCCGGGGTGAGCCTCATCTCGCCGCCGCCGCACCACGACATCTACTCCATCGAGGATCTCAAGCAGCTGATCTACGACCTGCGCTGCGCGAACCCGAAGGCGCAGGTGTCGGTCAAGCTCGTGGCCGAGGTGGGCGTGGGCACGGTCGCGGCGGGCGTCGCCAAGGCGAACGCCGACCACGTCGTCATCGCCGGCCACGACGGCGGCACGGGCGCCAGCCCGCTCTCCTCGGTGCAGGCGGCGGGCGTCCCGTGGGAGATCGGCCTGGCCGAGACCCAGCAGACGCTGCTGCTCAACGACCTGCGCTCACGGATCCTGGTGCAGACCGACGGGCAGCTCAAGACGGGCCGCGACGTCGTCATGGCGGCGATGCTCGGCGCCGACGAGATGGGCTTCTCCACCGCCCCGCTGATCGCGACGGGCTGCATCATGATGCGCGCCTGCCATCTGAACACCTGCCCGGTGGGCATCGCCACGCAGGACCCCGAGCTGCGCAAGCGCTTCCAGGGTGAGCCCGAGCACGTCGTCAACTACTTCTTCCTCGTCGCCGAGGAGGTCCGCGCGATCATGGCCGAGCTCGGCGTCGCGCGCTTCGAGGAGCTCATCGGCCGCGTCGACCTGCTCGAGGGCGACAAGGCGATCGAGCACTGGAAGGCGCGCGGCGTGGACGTCTCGCACCTGCTCCACCGCCCCGAGCTGCCCGAGGGCACGGTGCTGCACCGCACCCAGCCGCCGCCACCCGTGCTCGACGACGCCCTCGACCACGAGCTCATCCTGCTCACCGAGCCGGCGATCGAGCGCGGCGAGCACGTGGCCATCGAGACGGAGGTGCGCAACGTCAACCGCTGCGTCGGCGGGATGCTCTCCTCGAAGATCGCCGAGGTCATCGGCGCCGACGGGCTGCCCGAGGGCACGATCGAGGTGACCTTCCGCGGCTCGGCGGGCCAGTCGTTCGGCGGCTGGCTGGCCGCGGGCGTGAGCTTCGCGCTGCACGGCGACGCCAACGACTACACGGGCAAGGGGCTCTCCGGCGGGGTGCTCTCCGTCCAGCCGTCCGACGGCGTGACGTTCGCCGCCGAGGAGAACGTCATCGTCGGCAACACGGTGCTCTACGGCGCCACGAGCGGCCGCGCGTTCTTCTGCGGGCAGGCCGGCGAGCGCTTCGGCGTGCGCAACTCCGGCGCCAGCGCGGTCGTGGAGGGCGTCGGCGACCACGGTTGCGAGTACATGACCGGCGGGCGCGTCGTCGTCCTCGGGCGGACGGGCCGCAACTTCGCCGCCGGCATGAGCGGCGGCATCGCCTACGTGCTCGACGAGCACGGCGCGTTGCGCGACAAGCTCAACCCGGCGATGCTCGACCAGCTCGAGGAGCTCGACGACGTCGACGCGCAGGAGTGCTTCGAGCTCGTCTCCGAGCACACCCGGCGCACGGGCTCGGAGAAGGGCGCGGCGGTCCTGGCCGACTGGGAGCGCGCCCGGTCGGCGTTCGTGAAGGTGTTCCCCGCCGACTACAAGCGGGTGCTCGAAGAGCTCGCGGCGGAGGCGGGCGACGACACCGAAGCGCCCGACGCGGACGAGTTCGAGGAGCAGGCCGTCGACGTCGTCGGCGCGCCGGCCGCGCGCACGGGGGACGGGGAGTAGCCATGGGCGAGCTCGGAGCGTTTCTGAAGATCGAGCGCCACGGGGTCCACTACCGCGACCCCCGCGAGCGGCTGAGCGACTACGAGGAGTTCGTCGTCGAGCGGCCGCAGGAGGAGCTCGCCGAGCAGGGCGCGCGCTGCATGGAGTGCGGCGTTCCGTTCTGCCACAACGGCTGCCCGGTCGGGAACCTCATCCCCGACTGGAACGACCTCGTCTACCACGACCGCTACCTCGACGCGATCAAGCAGCTGCACGCCACGAACAACTTCCCGGAGTTCACCGGCCGCCTGTGTCCGGCGCCGTGCGAGGCCGCCTGCGTGCTGGAGATCCGCGAGGGGGACGCGGTCACGATCAAGCAGATCGAGAACGCGATCATCAACCGCGCCTGGGAGGAGGGCTGGGTGCAGCCCGAGCCGCCCGAGGAGAGCGCACTGACGGGCCGCACGGTCGCCGTGGTCGGCGCCGGGCCCGCGGGCCTGGCCGCCGCGCAGCAGCTGCGCCGCGCGGGTCACGAGGTGACCCTCTTCGAGCGCGACGAGGCCGCGGGCGGGCTCATCCGCTTCGGCGTCCCCGACTTCAAGATCGAGAAGCACGTCGTCGAACGCCGGGTGGAGCAGCTCGTCGCCGAAGGCGTGGAGCTGCGCTGCGGCGTCGACGTCGGTTCGGACGTCACCGTCGAGGAGCTCCGCGAGCGGTTCGAGGCGGTGGTGCTCGCCACGGGTTCGCGCGTCCCGCGCGACCTGCCGGCCCCCGGCCGGGAGCTCACGGGCATCCACCCGGCGCTGGAGTACCTCTACGTGCGCAACCGGGCGGTCGCCGCCGGCGATCCCTCCCCCGGACCCATCACCGCGGCCGGCAAGCACGTGGTGGTCATCGGCGGCGGGGACACCGGCGCCGACTGCGTCGGCAACTCGCTGCGCGAGGGCGCCGCCTCGGTCACCCAGCTCGAGCTGCTGCCCGAACCGCCGAAGCAGCGGCCCGACGACAGGACCCCGTGGCCGTTGTGGCCGCAGAAGTTCCGCCTCTCCTACGCGCAGGAGGAGGGCCGTGCCGCGCACAAGGCCGACGCGGCGTACTCCGTGGTCACCACCCGCTTCGAAGGGACCGCGGACGGCGGCGTGCGCGCGCTCGTCGTCGCCGACGCCGGGCCCGCCCCGCCGTTCGACCCCGTCGAGGGCTCCGAACGCGAGCTGCCGGCCGATCTCGTGCTGCTGGCGATGGGCTTCCTGCACCCGGAGCCCGCGCTGGTCGACGCCTTGGGCCTCGAGAAGGATCCGCGCGGGAACATCAAGGCCGGCACCTACGAGACCTCGGTGCCCGGCGTCTTCGCCGCGGGCGACTGCCGCCGGGGCCAGAGCCTCATCGTCTGGGCGATCAACGAGGGCCGCCAGGCCGCCCGCATGGCCGATCGCCATCTGCACGCGATCACTCAGGAGGAGGCGCGCTCGCTCGTGCTCTCCGGGAACGTCTCGCCCGCCGACGAGGGCCCCGAGGGTCCGCCGCTGCACGTGTCCGGCGGCATGCCCGTCGGCGGCGGCTGACGGCAGGGGCGCCCAGAGCGGCCACTAGTCTGGGAGGGGCCGCTGGGCCCTCCACCCAGGGCATCGAGCAGCGCAGCCGTCAACCTCGCCGTCCGGTTCCTCACGTCAGGCCGGGGAAAGCAGATTCTCGTGGAAGCCACCCTGTTCACCTGGCTCGGCCTGATCGCGTTCGTCGCGGTGGCCTTCGTCGTCGACTTCTTCTTCTTCCAGCGCGACCACGAGACCCCACCGAGCCTGCGCCGCGCCGCGGTCTGGAGCGCGATCTGGATCGGGTTGGCGCTCGCCTTCGGCGCGCTGATCTACGTGACGGAGGGCTCGGGTCCGGGCGGCGAGTTCCTCACGGGCTACCTGCTGGAGCGCTCGCTCTCCCTCGACAACGTCTTCGTCTTCGCGCTGATCTTCGGCGCGATGGCCGTCCCCGCGGCCCACCGCCAGGACGTCCTGGAGATCGGCATCGTCCTCGCACTCGTCCTGCGCGCGATCTTCATCGTCATCGGCGCCCAGCTCGTCGAGGCGCTGTCGTTCACCCTCTACGTCTTCGGCGCGATCCTGCTGTACACCGGCGTTCGGATGGCCTTGCACCGCGACGAGGGCGAGGACATCGACGTGGACAAGAACATCGGGGTCCGCGCTCTGCGCAAGTTCCTGCCCGTCACCGAGGGCTATCGCGAAGGGCGCTACACGGTCAAGGAGAACGGGAAGCGCTACGCCACGCCGCTGCTGGCCGTCGTGGCCGCGGTCGCGACCGCGGACGTGATCTTCGCCGTCGACTCGATCCCCGCGATCTTCGGCATCACGACCGACACCTTCATCGTCTTCGCGGCGAACGCGTTCGCGCTGCTCGGGCTGCGCGCGCTGTTCGCGCTGCTCGAGGGCGCCCAGGACCGCTTCGTCTACCTGCCCCTCGGCCTGGCGTCGATCCTCATCTTCATCGGGATCAAGATGCTCATCGAGGATCTCTTCCACATCCCCGTGGCGGCCTCCCTCGGCGTCATCGTGCTCGCGCTGGCCTTGTCGATCGTGCTCTCGCTGCGCAAGCCCCCGCCCTCCGGACCGACGCCGCCCGCCCACGTTGACGGCACTCCGCCGGTCGATCGAGACCCCGAGCCCACCGGTGCCGTCAGTAGAACTTGACGCAGGCGTCAGCTTCTTTCTAGGCTTCGGCCGATGGCGCGTGCCCGGAACCTCGAGGCCTCGGCGACGTGACGGAACCCGAGGTCCCCGCCGGCAAGCGGGAGCGCACGAAGGCGGCCAACCGTGCCGCGATCCTCCGCGCGGGCGCGGAGGTCTTCGCCGAGATGGGCTACGGCGCGGCCAGCGTCCGCGACATCGTGCGGCGCACCGACCTCGCGACGGGCACGTTCTACAACTACTTCCCGGACAAGGAATCCGTCCTCCGGGAGATCCTCGACGGCGTCGCCCAGCAGATCCGCACCCGCGCGCGCGCCGCCCGCCAGCGCTCCACCGATCTCGAGGGCTTCGTCGCCGGCGGGTACCGCGCCTACTACGAGGTGCTCGCCGCCGACCGCCGCCTCTTCGAACTGCTGCGCCGCAACGCCGGAACGATCCGCGCCATGTTCGACGAGCCCGCCGTCTTCGCGGGCTTCGAGGAGCTCCAGGAGGACCTGCGTGACGCCGTCGCAGCGGGGACGCTGCCGGACGGCATCGAGGTCCAGTACCTCACCGGGGCGATGATCGGTGCGGGATTCGAGATCGCGGTGCTCATGCTCGAGCGCGATCCGCCCGATGTAGAAGGAGCGGTCACGTTCGTCACGTCGCTGTTGATGAGCGGCATCGGGCGCGTCCGCTGAAAAAACCATCCTTCGCAGGACCGGTGCCAGGCGACTAGCCTGAGTCGAGCGTCTCGCGGGATAAAATCCACCGTCCAACGATTTCTAGGGGTACCCCACTTCTCATGCGACGTCTCGTCGTCACCGCCCTCCTCTCCGTCCTCGCCGTGGCCGCCGTGCCGTCCGGCGCGAGCGCGGCCACCTTCGGAATCTCCGATCAGCAGGCCTCCACGTTCATCAACCCGCTCTACAAGCCGCTGAAGCTCAAGATCGCGCGCTACGTCGCCCCGTACGACGTCGTCTTCGACGCGACGCAGGCGCAGCGGTTCAACGCCTGGTACCGGGCCGCCATCGTCGCTCGGCAGCGGATGCTCGTCTCCTTCGAGCACTCGCGCACCGCCGGCAAGGAGCAGACGCTGCCGACCAAGGCGCAGTTCAAGATCGCGATGAAGGCGTTCAAGCAGGCGTTCCCGAGGGTGAAGGAGATCAACACCTGGAATGAGGTCAACCGCTGCCAGACCGGCGGGCGGACCGAGGGTCAGCCCAAGGGCATCTGCAAGGGCCTCAAGGGTGCGAGGCTCCTGAACACGTACTACGGTGTCACCCGCTCGGTCTTCAAGGGCTCGAAGATCATCCCGCTCAACGTGCTCGACGAGCGGAACCCCGCGCCGGCGATCAAGTACGTCAAGTTGTTCAAGCGGATCGCCAAGCCGCGGCCGAAGATCTGGGCCATCCACAACTACTCAGACACGAACCGCTTGTCGCAGTCGCGCACGAAGCGCATCATCAAGACGATCGGCAAGGGCGACATCTGGCTGCTGGAGACGGGCGGCCAGCTCAAGCTCGGCCGCAGCACTCCCGGCGAGGCGAAGGCGGCCAAGGCGCTGAAGTGCATGTTCAAGATCGCCAAGAACAAGCGGATCAAGCGGGCCTACATCTACCAGTTCAACGGGGCGGCCCCCGACGCCGACTTCGACGCGGGCCTGATCGGCTTCGACGGGGTCACCAAGCGCGCGGGCTACGAGGTCGTCCGCAAGCGCACGAGCAAGGGCGGCTGCTAGCCCCGCCGCGGACAGCACCTCCCGGCGCCGTTGGCGCCGGGAGCAGTGGGGCGGTACGACACCCACACGCGCCGGGCTTAGAAGCTGTTGCTTACTGCTCCGATTCGTAGGTTCCGTCGCAGGATCCGGGATGGATCGACCCCGCGAGGCGTCCGGATGCTGCCATGGTACTTCGGAATCGGAGCACTTAGACTCGTCGCGTGCCGCCCACCTTCTGCCGCCACAACCGCTTCGTCGAGAACTGCCCGATCTGCTCGAAGAAGGAGCGTGCGAAGCCCGGAACGGTGAGCGGCGCGGCCACCTCCGGGTCGGAAGGTGCCCGGCGCACGTCGCCCGCGCAGGCGCGACACAGCGCATCGGGCGCGGTGAAGCGCCGCTCGCCGCGGCCGTCGTCGCAGATGGTGGTGCGGCACTTCACGCGCGCGGCCGACGACGGCTACGAGAATGACCTGGTGCCCGGGCTGCGCTCATCCGAGGACGCCGGGCGCCTCGCGGACGAGCTGAGCTTCGCGATCTCCCGCCTGGAGGAGTTGCGCACCGCGCCTCCCGGGCTCTACGGCGAGGTGGCCGCCCTGGCCGCGCGCGGGGACGTCGAGGAGGGCCTGTGGCTGACGTTCCTCATCGCCTACCTCTCTCCGCTGGAGGACGCCGACGACCCGTTCTCGGCGATCGCCGCGGCGCGCGTGCCTTGGGAATCGGGAGCGTTGCCCCGGCTCGACGGGATCGCGCTCGGGCCCCGGTCGGCGCACGACCCGGCCAAGGGCGACGAGATGCTCGTCGCCCACCGCGCGTGGGCCGCGAAGGGCGGCTCGCAGCACGCGATCCTCGCGGGCGAGCCCTCGTGGGACGCCTCACGCCGCTTCGACCGCGCCTACGAGCGCCTCGCCCTCCCCGGCTTCGGGCGCGTGCCGCGCTATGAGTTCGTCACGCTCGCCGGAGCGCTGGGGCTGATCGACGCGGTGCCGCGATCGTTGCTGCTCGCCGACGCGGCCGCCACGCCGACCATGGCTGCGAAGCGCATCTTCGGCATCGGGGACCCGTTGCTGATCGGCCGCCGCGCCGGGGACCTCGCGGCCGAGGCGGGCGTCGGCCTCGCGGCCTTCGACCTCGCCCTGCAGAACTGGGGCGCGGCCGGTGGCGTCCGGATCACGGCCGGCTCCGCGCTCCCGGCGGAGCCGGACCCCGCGGTGCGCGCGCCGATCGCCGCGGCGCTGCTGGTGGACTGACCGGTTCCGTCCGGCCGGTCTGTCAGCTTTCCCCGCCCGTGCAAGTCGACGGCATCGCACCCGGTGACATGGTCCGCGTCTCCTCGCAGGGGCGGATCTTCCACGCCGTCGTGCGCGGCACGTTCCTCGGCGGCCTCGACGTCGATCCGATCGAGCGCGGCGTCAGCCGGCGCCGAGTGAAGCTCCGCGACGTCATCGACCACTGGGCACGCGCCGGCCGGCCGCGGGCCGAGAGCACCGCGGATCGCGAGCAGCGGTCCTTCGACGACCTGCTCGACCGCTAGATGATTGATTCCACGAGGTGGTCCCGTCGATCGGCGGTTCGGGTGGATGGCTGACGCCGCACGATTTCCGCAGCCGATCCTGTACGGATCGGCAAGGGATCGGGTGGCGTCTGGTGCCAGCC
>CADCVR010000050.1 GCA_902806205.1 uncultured Solirubrobacteraceae bacterium
TGTGCCTCCCGGTCGGTGATGTCGGATCGAGCACGTAGTCGCGCAGCTTGGCGGGCTCGACGTAGGCGCGCGCGGCGTTGGGGAGCAGCGCCACCACCCCAGCCTACGGAGAGACGAGCGTGCGGTCGCTCCGGGAAGCCAGTGCGCCAAAGCAGCACTCGACCCCCTATCGCCTCCGTCTCTCCGTGCTCCGAGGCGCAGCCTCTTCGTCCGCCGATGCCAACAAGCGCACGGCGATGCGCATGGTGCCGGTCGCCGCGTCTCGCCCGGATCGGGCGAAACCACGACCAGGAACTCGCCTGGCCCGGCTGACATCAGCGAGCGAGGCCGCCGCCGGTGCCCAGTGGCCAGGCTCGATGGCGTTCGGCGGAGACGAATTGCCCCCATATTGCCCCCCAGAAACGAGAAAAGCCCGCATTTGCGGGCCTTTCGGAAGCGGGATACGGGAATCGAACCCGTCTCTCGAGCTTGGGAAGCTCACGTTCTACCGATGAACTAATCCCGCGAAGGAGGCGCATCCTACCTCACCCGACCGGTGAGGCGAGAGCCCGTCACCTCTACCCTGTGAGATGCCCGTGAAGCGGTCCTCCGTCCCCACCGTCGTCCTGCTCGTCGCCGTCGCGCTCGTCGCCCTGCTCGTCTACGGCGTCGTGCAGCAGCAGGCGGGCGTCGGCTCGGACCGGCTCGATCGGGCCGTCCAGCGCGGGGAGCGTCCCCCGGCGCCGGCGCGCGACGTCGCGCGGCCCCCCCTCGACGCCGGAGCGCAGCGCAAGCTCGCCGACCTCGAGGGTCAGGTCGTCGTCGTGAACTTCTGGGCGTCGTGGTGTGAGCCGTGCAAGCGGGAGGCACCCGTGCTCAACCGGGCGCAGGACGCGCTGACCAAGACGGGCGACGGCACCATCCTGGGCGTGACCTACCACGACGCCGCGGACGCCTCACGAGCGTTCTCCGCGGAGAACGCCTTCGCGTTCCCGACCGTCCGCGATCCCGACGACACGCTGTTCAGCGCCTACGGCAACTTCGGCATCCCCGAGACCTTCGTGCTCGACGGGCGCGGCCGGATCGTCGACCTGCGCCGCGGGGAGATCGACCAGGCGTTCCTCGACCGGGCGATCGCCAAGGCGCGGGCGGCGTCGTGAGCCGTCACGCCGGAGCGCTGCTCGCGCTGCTCGTCGCCCTGCTGGTGGCGGCGGCACCTGCGCAGGCGATCGACCCCGCCGAGCGCGGCGAGGCGTTCAACCGCATCGAGAAGAAGACGATGTGCATCGAGTGCAACGTTCCGCTGAACATCGCCGAAGCCGCTCAAGCCGACGCGACCCGCGCGCAGATCCGCCTGCTGCTCGACCGTGGCCTGTCCGAGGAGCAGGTGCTCGACCGCCTCGTGGAGGACTACGGCGCGAACATCCTCGCCTCCCCGAGGGCGGAGGGGTTCAACGCCCTGGCCTACGTGGTGCCCGTCGCCGCGCTCGCGACGCTGCTCGCGCTCGGCGGCTTCCTGCTGCCGCGGTGGAGGCGCAACCGCGGCGAGGGTTCGAGCGACGACGTCCCACCGCGCGACCCGCCGAGCAGCTCAGACCACGAGCGACTCGACGCCGAGCTGGCCCGGTACGGAACGTGAGCGTCCTCGCGACCTCGATCAATCCGACGATCTTCGCCGCCTTCACCGCCGGGCTGCTCTCCTTCGTCTCTCCGTGCGTCCTCCCGCTCGTGCCGGGATACCTCAGCGCGGTGAGCGGGTTGCCGCCGGGGGCCGCCGCCGAGAAGCGCGAGCTGCCCGCCGTGCTCTGGCCGGCCGTCGCGTTCTGCCTCTCCTTCACGGTGATCTTCGTGGCGCTCGGGATGTTCGCCACGGGCCTCGGTGCCCCGCTGGCCGACGACCGCAGCCTGCTCAACAAGATCGCCGGTGGCTTCCTGATCGCCTTCGGCGTGCTGCTCGTCCTGAGCCGTTTCACGCGCCTGGCCAGTCGCGAGTTCCGCCCGGGCGCCCTGATCAAGCGCGCGGGCAGCGGCGGCCCGGTCATCGCGGGAGCCGCGTTCGCGATCGCCTGGACCCCGTGCACCGGCCCGATCCTCGGCGCGATCCTCGCGACCGCCGCGCAGAAGGACGGCGTGGGCGGCGGGGCGTTCCTGCTCGCCTCCTACTCCGCCGGGCTGGCCGTCCCCTTCCTCGCCTCGGCTGTCGCCTTCGAGCGCTTCTCGACGGGCTTTCGGTGGCTGCGGGACCACTACACCGTCATCACCGTCGTCTCGGGGATCATCCTCGTCGGAGTCGGGGTGCTCGTCTTCAACAACGAGATGACGCGCATGGCCGCCGAGGCCCGTGGCGCGATCGACGCGATCGGCCTCGACCTCGGGTTCTTCGAGCGTTGAGGGCCGGGAGCGCCCTCCGTGGCGCGCAACCGTCCGCATCGCTCCCTCAGGCGGCCACGGAGGCTCACATCTCGTCCGGCGCCGACACCCCGAGCGTCCCGAGCGCCGAGGCGAGCGTCCGCCGCGTCGCCAGGCAGACGGCCACCCGGAAGGCCTCGCTCGGCTCGCCGCGCACCTTGCAGTCGCGGTAGAACGCCGCGGAGGTCTGCGCGAGCTCGAGCACGTAGGTCGCGACGCGGTGCGGCGCCCGGCGGGCGGCGGCCTCGGCGGCCTCGCCGGGCCAGGCCAGGATCGCGCGGACGAGCGCGCGCTCGGACGGATGCAGCGGCTCTGCCGGCCTGCGGGAATCCGCGTCGGCGGTCGCCTCGCGCAGGATCGCCGCCATCCGCGCGTGGGCGTACTGCACGTAGTAGACGGGGTTCTCGGTGGACTGCTGCTTGGCCAGGTCGAGGTCGAGGTCGATCGTCGTGTCGTGCGAGCGCTGCAGGAGGTACCAGCGGGCCGCGTCGACCCCGATGTCCTCGACGAGGTCGTCCAGGGTCACGAACTCTCCCGCCCGCTTGGACATCCGCACCTGCTCTCCCCCCTCCGAGAGCGAGACGAGCTGCATGATCAGCAGCTCGAGCCCGTCGTGGGCGCCGCCGAGCGCCTCGAAGGCCGCGTGCATGCGCCGGACGTAGCCGTGGTGATCGGCGCCCCACACGTCGATGACGAGGTCGAAGCCGCGTTCGCGCTTGTCGAGGTGGTAGGCGATGTCGGAGGCGAAGTACGTGTGCTCGCCCGACGCGCGCTCGATCACCCGATCCTTGTCGTCGCCGAACTCCGTCGTCCGCAGCCACAGCGCGCCGTCGGAGCGGTACGTGCGCCCCTGACGGCCGAGCACGTCGAACGCATGCTGCACCTTCTCGGCCTCATGCAGCCCCTTCTCCGAGGTCCACGTGTCGAAGCTGACCCCGAAGCGCTCGAGCGACGCCCGCGCCGCGTCGACCATCAGGGCGACGGCGCGCTGGGAGAGCTCCTCGGGCTCCATCTCGGCGGCGCCCGGGATCTGCTCGGCCAGCCGGATGACGTACTCGCCCCGGTAGCCGCCCGCGGGGACCTGCTCGCCGCGCGCGCGGGCCCTGACCGAGTGCCCGAGCATCACGATCTGCGAACCGAAGTCGTTGACGTAGAACTCGCGGTGGACGTCATGGCCGGCGAGGGCAAGGGCGCGGGCGAGCGCGTCACCGTAGGCGGCGTTGCGCGCTCCGCCGACATGGATCGGGCCCGTGGGGTTCGCCGAGACGAACTCGATGTTGACCTTCTGCGACGGCGACGGGGTGCTTCTCCCCCACGCCTCACCCGCAGCCAGGACGCCATCGAGCGCCTCGGCGTGCCAGCCGTCGGAGAGCACGAGGTTGAGGAAGCCGGGGCCGGCGACGGCGGAGCGCTCGAGATCCGGCCCGAGCTCCGCGGAGAGCCTCGCGGCGAGATCGGCGGCGATGTCGCGCGGCGGGCGGCCGAGCGCCTTGGTCAGCAGCATCGCGGCGTTCGTCGCATAGTCGCCGTGGTCTGCCTGCCTGGGCCGTTCGAGCGCGGGCGCGGCCTTGGGTGTTCCGCCGAGCGCGGCGGCGGCGCGGTCGACGGAGGTCCGGAGGTCGCGCAGCGCGTCGCTCATCCCCCGATGCAAGCACAATGTGTCGCTGCTAGTGGTGGTACGGCTCGCCGGCCAGGATCTTGTGGCCGCGGTAGAGCTGCTCGAGCAGCACGACGCGGGCGAGCTGGTGCGGCAGGGTCATCGGGCCGAGCGAGAAGCGGTGCTCGGCGGCGTCGAGGTCCTCCAGGCCGTAGGCGCCACCGACGACGAAGCACAGGTCGCGCCCGGACCGCCGCCGCTGTTCGAGGAAGGCGGCGAACGCGGGCGAGCTGAAGGACTCTCCGCCCGAGTCCAGCAGTGAGACGAACGGCCGCCGCCCACCGCCCGCCGGGGCGTGGGGCACGCGGGCCGGAACCTGGTCGGCTTCACGCACCTCGACGAGCTCCAGACGCGCGTAGCGGCTCAAGAGCTTCGCGTAGTGCTGGACGTCATCGACGTAGGGAGGGCGCAGACGCCCGACCGCGAGGACGATCAAACGCATCAAGCTGCGATGCTATGCCCCATGGCCGAAGAACAGCCGGGGGGTCCCGAGCGCCACATCAACATCCAGTTCGACCCGTCGCAGATGGCGGGGCACTACGCGAACTTCGCCAACGTGAGCCACTCGGACTACGAGTTCACGGTGACCTTCGCCCGGGTCGACCACGAGGTGGAGGACGAGGAGATCCCGGGGGTCGTCGTGACCCGCGTGAACCTCTCCGCGCGCTTCATGCGCGAGCTCATCGACGCGATGGAGGACAACTACTCCAAGTGGCACACCCGGGAGGGGATCAAGAACCTTCCCGAGTACGGTGAGGATCCGCCCCCCACCGCGGAGTAGGCAGACGGCCGGCAGCTTCGATGCGCGTCGCGGTCCTGTCCGACATCCACGGCAACCGGCATGCCCTCGAGGCGGTGCTCGAGGACGTCGCGACCACCGGCGTGACGGACCTGTGGTGCCTCGGGGACGTCGTGGGCTACGGCGCGGACCCGAACGACTGCGTCGCCCTCGTCGCCGAGAACGCCGCCCTCTGCCTGGCGGGCAACCATGATCTCGCCGTCACGGGCGACCTCTCGCTCGACGACTTCTCGCGCGGCGCCGCGCTCGCGGCCCGCTGGACTCAGGAGGTACTCGACGTCGACGGGGTCGCCTTCCTGGCGCGCCTCGCCTCCCAGGGTGAAGCGGGCCCCGTCGGGCTCTACCACGCCAGCCCGCGCGATCCCGTCTGGGAGTACGTGCTCTCCGCGCTGCTGGCCGAGCTGTGCTTCGACGTGCAGCCTCAGCGCGTCGCGCTCGTCGGCCACTCGCACGTCGCGCTGAGCTTCGTGCGGCGCGAGGGCCACCCCGCCACGGGCGAGAAGCGCCTCGCCGGCGACGTCATGGACCTCACGGCGGGTGAATGGCTGCTCAACCCCGGCTCGGTCGGCCAGCCGCGTGACGGTGACCCGCGCGCGGCGTGGCTGGTGCTCGACACCGAGGCCTGGCGCGCGGAGTGGCGGCGCACCCCCTACGACGTCGCGGGTGCCGCCACGGCCATCCGCCAGGCACGGCTGCCGGAGTCGCTCGCCGAACGCCTGGAGTACGGTCAGTGACCGTCCGCGCGCCCGGAGCGGTCGGCGCCGGGCTCCTCGGCGTGCTCAGCGCCGTCGCGCTCGGCTGCGGCAGCGACTCCGCGCTGCTCGGCCAGCCCGACGCCGCGGGCCTCAAGGACAGCCTCGAGCAGGTTCGCAGCGCCGTCGACGCGCGCGACTGCTCCTTGGCCGATGCGCGGCTGAAGGAACTGCGCTCCGACGTCGGCAACCTCCCGGGAACCGTCGACCGCGAGCTGCGCGTGCGCCTGCGGAAGGAGATCGTCGGCAAGCTCGCGCCGGCCGTCGAGGACGAGTGCGACGACCTGAAGACCGAGGCCCAGCCCACGGTCACGACGCGGGCGCCGACGGGCCCGACCGGCCCGGCGACCCCCGAGCCCGAGCCCAGCACCGAGACGACCGAGACGACCCCGCCGTCCACCGTGACGACCGAGACGGACGAGTCGCCCGTGCCGCCGCCCGACGAGGGCGGGGCCACCAACCCGGCGCCGGACCCGCCGCAGGAGGACTCGACGGAATCCGGCGGCTTCGGCGAGGACAGCCAGGGGGGCGGATGATGGCCGGGCCGGTCATCGTGGGCCGCTACGAGCTCGGCGAACGGCTCGGCGTCGGCGGCATGTCGACGGTCCAGGAAGCGTTCGACCGCCGCCTGGAGCGTCACGTGGCGGTCAAGCTGCTGGCCGAGCATCTCGCCGAGGATCCCCTCTTCATCTCGCGCTTCCGCCGCGAGGCGCTCTCGGCCGCGCGCCTCGTGCACCCCAACGTCGTGCAGGTCTTCGACTTCGGGCTGGACGACGCATCGGGCCGCCACTACATCGTCATGGAGATCATCCGCGGGCAGTCCGGAGCCGAGATCCTCCGCGAACGCGGGCGCCTCGGGGTGACCGAGGCGCTCGACCTCGTCGGGCAGTCCTGCCGCGGGCTGGACTACGCGCACCGCAACGGGGTCGTCCACCGCGACGTCAAGCCCGGCAACCTCCTGCGCTCGGACGACGGCGTGATCAAGCTCGCCGACTTCGGGATCGCCAAGGCGGTCAGCGACACGAGCGCGATCACCCAGGTCGGATCGGTGCTCGGCACGGCGTCCTACCTCGCACCGGAGCAGGCGCGCGGGGAGGACGCCGGTCCGGCGGCCGACCTCTACGCGCTCGGAGTCGTCACCTACCAGCTGCTCGCGGGCCGTCTGCCCTACGAGGCCAACTCGCTGACCGAGCTCGCGCTCAAGCAGCAGCGCGAGGCGCCCGCGTTCCTCCACGAGCTCGACCCGGTGATCCCGCAGGCGCTCTCCCACGCCGTCGACCGTGCGCTCTCGCTCGACCCGCGCGAGCGGTACCCCGACGCCGAGGCGATGCGCCAGGCGCTCCAGGACGGCGCGATGGGCATCGCCGGCGACGCGACGGCCCCGACGCGGGCGGTCCTAGCCGACGAGCTCGACACGAGCGCGACGCGCGTGGTGGCCGCCACGCCGCGGCCACCGCAGCGCGAGCGGACCTCCGATCATGCGGCGGTCGCCGCGCGCCACC
>CADCVR010000051.1 GCA_902806205.1 uncultured Solirubrobacteraceae bacterium
ACGCCGACAACCTTCAGGACATGCTCTCGACCGCATCGACCGTGTTCTACGACGTCGGTCGCCGGACGCTGATGTTCGGGACCACGCCGGTCGGCAGCGCCTAGATGAGTGATTCCACGGATCCGGTGCCGCCCGCTCGACGTTTCGGCTGGCACCTGACGCCACCCGATCCCTTGCCGATCCGTACAGGATCGGCTGCGGAAATCGTGCGGCGTCAGCCATCCACCCGAACCGCCGATCGACGGGACCACCTCGTGGAATCAATCATCTAGCACCCCGGCGAGCATCCCGCCCAGGCGCCTGCGGGCCGGTGCCCACAGCCGCCTGGGCCGCTCGGTCGTTTCAGGAGGCGAGCAGTTCGCGCTCCATGTCCGGTGAGTACTCGCCGCGCCGCGCGGCACCCGTGCAGCGGGCGCGGTGGCGGTACTGCGCCTGCGCGGCGGCGAGGTTGTCGCTGTCGCCCCGCCACGTCGTCAGCGCGGCCGCCTGCAGTCCACGGCCGTAGGAGAAGCTGACCTCCCACGGCTGGGGCCCCATCTGGTTCATCACGTTCAGGCGCACGGTTGCGTCCTCGTCGCTCTGGCCACCCGACAGGAAGACGATCCCGGGTACGGCCGCGGGAACATGACGACGCAGACAACGCAGCGTCCGCTCGGCCACTTCCTCGTGGCCGGGCTGCTCACCGCCCGCATAGCCGGCCACCACCATGTTCGGCTTGAGCAGCATCCCCTCGAGCAGCACCCGCTGCGCCCGCAGCTCGTCGAAGACCTTCTCGAGCACTATCCCGGTGACCTCCTCGGAGCGATCGATCGTGTGCTCGCCCTCCATCAGCACCTCGGGCTCCACGATCGGCACGATGCCCGCCTCCTGGCACAGCGCCGCGTAGCGGGCGAGCGCGTGCGCGTTGGCGTGCACGCAGTAACGGCTCGGACGATGCTCGTCGAGGGTGATGACCCCGCGCCACTTCGCGAACCGTGCCCCGCCCTCGTAGTACTCGGCCAGGCGCTCGCGCAGGCCGTCCAGGCCCTCGGTCACCGTCTCGCCATCGGCTCCCGCCAGCGGCTTGGCGCCCGTATCGACCTTGATCCCCGGCACGACCCCCTGATCTTCCAGCAGGCGCGGAAACGGCGTGCCGTCCGCCGTGCTCTGATGGAAGGTCTCGTCGTAGAGGATGATCCCGCTGATCGCCTCGGCGACGCCCTCGGTCGTGAACAGGAGCTCACGCAGGGCGCGCCGCATCTCCTCCCCGGGCTCCACATCCGCCGCCTTCAGGCGCTTGTCCATCGTCCCGTTGCTCTCGTCGGCCGCGAGGATGCCCTTGCCCTCGGCCACCAATGCAGTTGCCGTCTGTCGAAGCTCTTCAGTCATGATGTTTTCCTGCCACCAAGCGGCCCGGCCAAAACCTGCGGGGTGCAGAGGCGACCGCTTTTCGCCTCGAGAGGGTCGCTGTCAGCGTTCCCAGGCCAGCAGCTGGGGCAGCGGGTCGACGGGCACGGAGTTCCCCGCGCCCGTCCGCCAGCCTCTCGGCCACAGCTCGAAGTGGAGGTGCGGGGCGCTCGAGCGGCCCGTCGAACCGACGGCGCAGAGCGGCTGGCCCTCCCTGACCGCCTGGCTCTCGGCGACCACGGTGGAGCTCCGGATGCAGTGCGCGAAGAAGTAGTCCGAGCCCGTCACCGAACGAAGGACGACGTACTCGCCGGCCCCGTCGGCCTGGAACTCCGTGAAGCGGACCACACCCGCGGTGGGCGCCACGACCGCAAGGCCCTCGGCGGCGAGGACGTCGACGCCCTGGTGGCGGTGGTCGCCCCGGTCGACGCCGAAGCCGTCGCCGTAGGTGTGCGGACCGGCGACGGGGAACGTCCCGGCCGCGCCGGCGAGGATCGCGGGCGCCAGTGGGGCGGGCGCGGGCGCCGGTGCGGGGGTGGCAGGCGGCGGCGTCGGCCTGGCCGCGACGGTCAGCCGGGAGCGCCCGGGGGCGCGGGCCTTGCGCAGCAGCTTGCGGCCCGCGGGATCCGACGCGTGAACGCGCAGGACATAGCGGCCGGGGGCGAGCGTCGTGCCCTTGGGCCAGGCCGGCCGCAGCAGCATCCCCGTCCGCACGCGGCCGAGGTCGAGCTTCACGACGCGCCCGCGCCCACCCAGCGGCCAGAGCACGATCCGCGCGCGGACCTGCGGCACGCCGGCCTCGTCGAGGCGCAGCAGGATGCGCGGCAGCGCGGACCCGGCGACCACGCGCGCCGGCGCGACCCGGAAGCGTGAGGCCACCGGACGCCCGCGCGGGGCGAGGGCGGAGCCGTACTCGATGCCCCCGACCCCGCCGGAGGGTGGCGGGACGGCGGCGCCGCCGGCCGACGCGGGCGCCACGGGTGTGAGCAGCGCCCCGCCGGCGACCCACGTCGCCGCGAGCCCTCCCAGGGTGCGCTGCCGGATCCGTGGCATGTCCCCACGTTCGGCCGCTGTCGCCTCGGGGCGTGGCACCTCCGCGCGGATGCGCAACTTCGGCGCGCGGAAGCGGCACGTCATGCGCGGGATACCCGCTGCGCACGCATTTCGCCGCGGGCGGCGGAACCTTGATCGCGCAGGAGCCGTTCCAGGCTGATGCCCGCTCACGGCGACGTGCGACCGCCTCGTCGTCGGGCCCCCGCCGGGGGTGCGGCCCGGCCGCTTGGCCGGCATCGGTCGCGCTCGCGGGGCGGACGGGATGTGCTGAAAGCAGCGACGGGCCATCCGGTGAGGGCCGGAGCGTCGCCCTTCCCGGCCGGGGCTCTCGTGGTCGTGAAGCCGGGTCAGCGCGCGAGCATCCGACCGAGCAGCTCTCCGGCTGCGTCCTTGGCCAGCGGTTCGTTCAAGTTGCCGCACTTGGGCGACTGCACGCACGACGGGCAGCCGGCCTGGCACCTGCACTCCGTGATGAGGCGGTGGGCGTCGGCCGCCAGCCGTTCGAAGCAGTCGAAGCCCGTCCGGGTGATCCCCACCCCGCCCGGGTGCCCCTCGTGGATGAAGATCGTCGCGCCGCCCGTCTGCGGGTGCAGGTTCGTCGACAGGCCCCCGATGTCCCAGCGGTCGCACATCGCGATGAGGGGCAGCACTGCGATCTGTGCGTGCTCGGTGGCATGCAGCGTCCCGAGCAGGACGTCCAGCGGGAAGTCCGCCCACAGCAGCTCGGGGCCGACCTCGTACCAGAGGCCCTTCGTCGTGAACGCGGTGGGCGGCAGGTCGAGCGCTTCGGTCCCGAGCTCCTCGTGGTCGGAGAGCCGCTTGCGCTGATAGCCGAGCACCTGCTCGGTGACCGTCACCACGCCGTAGCTCAGCGTCACCCCGAGCGTCTCGCGGCGGTCCATCAACTCCTCGACGTGGGTGAGCGTCTCGCGTTTGGGCTGCGTGTACCAGTCGCCGGAGAATGGGGTGACGAGCGCGCGCGAGCGCTCGAGATCGAGCTCGCGGACCTCGTACTGGCTGCCCATGTGGAGGTAGACCGCGCCGTCGTGAACCGTGGAGTGCGAGCGGGAGCCCTCCGTGGTGCCGAGCACCTCGCCCAGAGCGACGTCGACGATCGAGACGAGCTCGTTGGACGAGGAGCGCAGGGAGACGCGGGCGGCGGGATAGTCCTCCGGCTTGCGCAGCGTGAAGGTTCCCCGCCGCTGCACCAGCTGCCCCCGGCCCACGAGGTGCTCGCAGTGGGCGAGCAGCCGCGGCCCCAGCGTCTCGGTGTCCGTCGCCGGGTCGAGCGGTCCTTCGTAGGCGGCGCACAGCAGGTGCGCGAGATGGATCTCCTCGGATTCGAACTCCAGGATCGCCGACTCCACGGGCCGGTCGAGGAACTCGTCGGGGTGGCGGCAGAAGAACTGGTCGAGCGCGTCGTCGCCGGCGACGTAGACCGCGAGCCCCCGCCCGCGCCGCCCCGCGCGACCCCACATCTGCCGCAGCGACGCGACCGTCCCGGGGAACGTCACGACGATCGCCGCGTCGAGCGCGCCGATGTCGATGCCGAGCTCCAGCGCGGAGGTCGTGACGACCGCGAGCAGCTCGCCTCGGGTGAGCCGGCGCTCGAGGTCGTGGCGCTGCTGCGTCGTGTAGCCCGCCCGGTAGGCCGCGACGCGCTCGGCGAGACCACGCTCACCCGTGCCTTCAAGATGGCTCCGAGCAGCCCGCGCGACGACCTCCGCGCCCTTGCGCGAGCGGATGAAGCAGATCGTCCGCGCCCCAGACCGCACGAGGTCGGCGAGCAGCTCGCCCGCCTCGGAGCTCGCGGGGCGCCGCGTCTGCAGCGCTTCGTCGACCACGGGCGGGTTCCACATCGCGATCTTGCGGCTCGCGCCCGGCGAGCCGTCCTCGTCGACGAGCGCGAACGGCGCGAGACCCGTCAGGCGCTCGGCCAGCTCGACGGGGTTGGCGATCGTTGCGCTGGCGAGCACGAAGCGCGGCTCGGTGCCGTAGGCGTTCGCGATCCTCCGCAGCCGGCGCAGCACGTTGGCGACGTGCGATCCGAAGACGCCGCGGTAGGCGTGGGCCTCGTCGACGACGACCACCGCGAGGTTCGCCAGCAGCTCGGCCCACTGGCGATGGTGGGGCAGGATGCCCATGTGGAGCATGTCGGGGTTGGTGAGGACGAGGTTGGCCCGCCGTCGTACCTGCGGCCGGTCCTCCTTGCGCGTGTCCCCGTCGTAGATCGCCGGGCGCACCTGCTTGGTCAGCCCGAAGCGGTTGATCGACCGCGCCTGGTCCTGCGCCAGCGCCTTGGTGGGGTAGAGGTAGAGCGCACGCGCCTTGGCGTCGCGGCACAGCACGTCGAGGGTGGGCAGCAGAAAGCAGAGCGACTTCCCCGAGGCGGTGCCCGTCGTGACGATCGTGGGTCCGGCCCACGCGCGCCCGAGCGCCTCGGCCTGGTGGGCGTAGAGCTCGGTGATCCCCTGCTTGGCCAGGGCGTCGACCACGAGCGGGTGCAGGCCGTCCGGGACGGGCCGCAGCGCCGCCGGGCGCGCGCCCTCGTACGCCTCGCGGACGAGTCGCTCGTCGTCCCGGCCGGCTTGGAGGAGGTCGGTCCACGGGTCGACGGCCATCCGCGCCGCAGCGTAGAGCGCGACGGGATCTGCGTTGCGAGGTGGCCACCGAGCGCACGACTGTTCGGGCGGAAACCGGGAGGTTTCACAGGCCGGGGGCAGGTGGGTACCGCGCCAAGCATGCAGGTTCCCAGCGTGACCCTCCGCCTTCCCGCGTCGACGACCGCACCCCGCGCGGCACGGCGCGGGGTCGTCGACGGCCTCGCCCTCGAGGGCGAGCTCGCCCACAGCACGGCGCTGCTGGTCTCCGAAGCGGTGACGAACAGCGTCCTGCACGCGAGTCTGCAGGCTGACGACCTCGTCCACGTGGCCGCCAGCCGGACCGAGCGCGTCGTGCGCGTCGAGGTCTGCGACGAGGGCAGCGGCATGCACAGGCCGTCCCCGGCGGGTCCGCGGGACGGCGGCCACGGCCTGAACATCATCGACCGCCTCGCCGAGCGCTGGGGGTTGCACTCCGACGGGCGGACGCGGCTCTGGTTCGAGCTGGCCGGGTAGTCAGCGCGGCGGTTCGGGGGCCGCAGGCTCGCCGAACCATCCGCGGACGCGAGAGAGCCCCCGCTGCCACCCGCCCCGTGGCGTGGGGTGCCAGCGGGCCGGCGGCGGGACCGTCGTGCGCACGAGCGCCATCCAGTCGTCGAGCGGGAGATCCCCCGCGATGAGCCGGGCGAGGCCGGTGAGCACGGGCGCCTCGACCCGCGCGCCGGCGAGGGCGCGCGCGAGCAGCGGCACGGTCTCGAAGGACTCCACCGCCTGGCCGATGCGGCGAGGGATCTCCTCCCCCGGAACACCGTCGGCGAGCATCTCGCCCGCCCGCCGGTTGCGTGACTGCGGCGCGAGGGTCGTGGCGACCAGGTCCCCCGTCCCGGCCAGGCCGATCATCGACTCCGGCCGTGCGCCGCGTCCCTCGGCGTAGCGCCAGACCTCCGCGAAGATGTGACCCGCAGCGGCGCCTGCCGCGTTGAGGCCCTGGCGTTCCGTCGCGCCGGCCGCGAGCGCCGCGGCGTTCTTGGCGATGCCCGCGAGCTCGACGCCGACCGGGTCGTTGGACTGCTCGCAGACCACGCCGGCGCGGATGAACACCTGGGCCAGCGCGTTGGCGAGCGCCTGGTTCGCGGAGGCCGCGACCAGGCCCGCGCCCTCGTGGACCATCTCCTTCGCGTGGGCGGGGCCGCCGATGCAGGCCACGCGCCGCGGCCCGAACGAGTCGCGCATCATGATCGTCGGGGCCAGGCCGTCGGGCGGCACGAGGCCCTTGGCGAGCGAGACGAGCGACGCGCGCGGCCCGAGCTCTGCGCGGCGCAGTCCCGCGATCACCTCGTCGAGGCCGAGCGACGGGACCCCGAGGAAGACGAACTCGGCGCGGGCCAGCCCGTTGCCGATGTGCCCGACGCGTAGCTGGGACGGGAACTCGACTCCGGGGAGGTAGACGTCGTTGGCCCGGTCGGCCTGGAGGCGCTCGGCCTGTTCGGGCGTGCGCGCCTGCAGCGTGGTGCGCAGCCCACCGCGCGTGAGCAGGACGGCCACCGCGGTCCCGAACGACCCGGCACCGACGACGACCGCGCGGCGCCCGAACGGGACCCGCAGCTCCTTGAGCGGCGCGGGTACGTGTGGTCGGGGGCGGTCGGGCATTTGCGGCGAGGCTACCTCGAAGGTGCGGTGATCACCCCAGCCCGCGCCCGAGCGCCCGTCCGGCTGCCTCGAGCGCGGCCCGGTCCCCCGCGACGGTCAGGCTGGCGAGCCCCGCGGGAGCGAAGCCCTCGGCCACGGAGCCGACGATCGCGTGGCACGGGACGCCCGCCCTTCTCGCGCGCGCCAGCAGCTCGCCGCCGACCTTGCCTTCGAGGGTCTGCGCGTCCAGGCGCCCCTCGCCGATCACGACGCCACGGGCCCGCGCGAGGCGGCCGGGGACGTCGAGCGCCCCGAGCACCCACGGCGCGCCGGGTTCGAGCACCGCGCCGTAGGCCGCCCACAGTCCGCCGGCCAGACCGCCCGCCGCGCCGGTCCCGGGGACG
>CADCVR010000052.1 GCA_902806205.1 uncultured Solirubrobacteraceae bacterium
TTGATCCCCGGCGCCGGGCCGGCGGCGCTCGAGGCGCTGCTCGCGCTCGCGCGCCGCGGCGGTGCGCTGCTCGCCGTCACGGTGCTGGCCGCGAGCGGCGCGATCGTCCTGCTCATGCTCGGACTCGCGACGCTGCTGACCGGCCTGCGCGACGACCCCGGCTCGCTCGGCAAGCGCTACGCGCTGACGGTGAAGCTCCCCGCCGACCGGGTGGGCGCGGTGCGTGCGCTGCCCGGGGTCGAGGACGCCGGCGCGCGGTACGTCGTCCGCGGCGCCGACTCGTTCTCGCTCGGGGAGCCCGTGAAACTCGTGGCGTTCCCAGGCGACCACACGCGCTTCGAGGACCCGCCGCTGGCCGAAGGCCGGCGGCTGCGGAGCGACGGCGAGGCCGAGATCGGGCTCGGGCTGGCCAGCGCCCTCGGCATCGCGCCCGGCGGGACGCTCGCGGTGCAGATGCCGGGCGGAGGCGAGACGCGCTTCAGGGTCGTCGGCACCGTTCGCGCGCTCGACGACGACGGGCGTGTCGCCTACGTGCGCCCCGGCCGGGTGCTCGACGCCGAGCCCGCCCTGGAGCCCGAGGTCGTCGTGCGGCCCGCACCCGGGGCAGATCGCCGGCGGCTGGACGCGGGGCTGCGGGAGCTCGGCGCCGAGCCGACGGCCGTCGGCGGCGCGACAACGCGGTCGGGCGCGTTCCTCGGCACGCTCGCGAACCTCCTGCGGGTCGTAGCGCTCCTGGACGCGCTCGTCTGCCTCTACGCGCTGGTTCAGACGCTCGGGCTGGTCGCGCGCGAGCGCCGTCCGACGCTCGCGCTGCTGCGGGCCACCGGCGCGTCGGCGCCGACGATCCGGCTCGTGCTCCTCGGGGCAGCGCTCTCGCTCTCGCTCCCAGCGGTGCTCCTGGCCGTCGCGCTCGAGCGCTGGGTCCTCGCCCCGCTGACCGGCGACCTGGCCGCGGGCTACGCCGACCTGGCGGGCGGGGCGACGGGGACGCAGGCCCTCGCCGTCGCCGCCGTCTTCATCGCCTTGACGGTGATCGCGGCGCTCCGCGTCGCCGCGCGGGTCGTCGCCGAACCGCCCGTCGTGGGCCTGCGGGAGGAGTGATGAGCCGCCCGACGCCGGATGGGACCCAGCGGGTGGACGCCAACCGGCGTTCGGTACGGCGCCGCCGGCTCGGCGCACTGCTGGCGCTGCCGGCGGTCCTCGCCGCGGGCGTCGGGCTCGTCCTGGGCGCACGCGGCGACGCGGCCGCGCCGGCGGTCACGACGGACTCGACCCTGCGGGCGACGTGGATCGACCGCGACGGTGACGGAGCGCTCGAGCGCGGACCCGGCGAGCCCCTCCGCGACCGCACCGATCTGGCGCCGGCCGCGCGCCCGGGCCGCGTCCTCGCGACCCTCGGGCAGATCACCGACACCCACGTGCGCGACGAGGAGTCACCGGCACGCGTGAGCTTCCTCGACCGCCTCGGCGGCCCGTTCACCCCGACCTTCCGGCCCCAGGAGACGCTCACGACCCAGGCGTTCGCCGCCGGACTGCGCACCCTGGACCGCGAGCGGCCCGACCTGCTGCTCGTCACGGGCGACATCACCGACAACGGCACCCGAGCGGAGTACGACCAAGCGCTCGCGGTGCTGCGGCCGGGGGCGCGCGTGGACCCCGACACCGGCGCGCCCGGCTACGAGGGGCCCCAGGAAGCGACGAACCCCGACCCCGCCTACTACCGACCGGACGTCGACCCGCCAGTGGAGCGCGGCCTGCTCGCGCGCGCGCAGGCCCCGTTCACCGCGCCGCGCCGGCGGGCCCCTTGGCTGCCGATCCCCGGCAACCACGACCTGCTCGCCGCGGGCGAGGTGGCGCCCAGCGCGGCGATCAACGCGATCGCCGTCGGTTCGCAGGCGCTCATCCGGCCGCGCGAGGGGCTCGACGTCCCGCGCGATCCGCGTGGAGCGAGCGCGGTGGTCGAGGCGCTGGTCGCCGGGGGCGAGCTGCCCGGGGAGACGGCGCAAGTCACGCCTGACCCCCGGCGCCGGTTCCTCACCCCGGCCGAGGGCCGCGCCCGGCTGCGCGCCGCCTCCGCGCTCGCTCGGACGCCGGCCGACCCCGCGGCGCCCGGCCTGAGCGCGGTGCGCGACGTCGGGGACCGCGTCCGGGTGGTGACGCTCGACTTCGACCAGGCGGGCGAGGGGGCGGGCGGCGTGGCCTCCGCGGCGCACGTCGCATTCCTGCAGCGGGCACTGCGGACGGCCGGGACGCGTTGGGTCCTGGTCGCCTCGCATCAGCCGCTGACCAAGGCGCGCGGTGGCGAACGGCTGCTGCGGGTGCTCGACCGGGCGCCGCGGGTGCTCGCCGCTCTCGCCGGCGACACGCACCACCACCGCGTCCGCGCGCGACGCAGCGCGGCGGGCGGGTACTTCCTCGTCGAGACGGGCGCCCTGGCCGACTTCCCGCAGCAGGCGCGGACCGTGCGCGTGCGCGAGGCCCAGGGTGGCGGTGCGGTCCTCGAGACCTGGGTCGTCGACACGTCCGGCGCGGGACGGGTGGGCGCGCTGGCCGACGTCGCGCGCGAGATCGCGTTCCTCGACGCGCAGGGCGGACGCCCGGGCGGCAACCGCGAGCGCCGCTCCGATCGCAACGTCCGGCTGTTCAAGGCGGCGCCGCGCTGATCTGAGGTTCAGGCGCGCGGTCTACCCTTGGACCATGAGCCCGTCGAAGTATCCGCGCGGCCGCAGGAGAGATCCTCACGCGCATCACCCGCCACGCGACGCCGCGCGGAGCCGACCGCATGGATCCTGATCGCCCCGCCCGTGTGCTCGTCGTCGAGGACGACGAGGAGATCGCGCAGGTGCTCCAGCGCTCGCTGCGGCTCGAGGGCTACGAGGTCAAGCTCGCGCTCGACGGCCAGGTCGCCCTCGACATCGCCGGGGCGTTCAACCCCGACCTCGTGATCCTCGACCTCGGCCTGCCGAAGGTCGACGGGCTGGAGGTCGCCAAGCAGCTGCGGGCCCACGACGACGTCCCGATCCTCGTGCTCACCGCGCGCGACGCCGTCGAGTCGCGCGTCGAGGGCCTCGACTCGGGCGCCGACGACTACCTCGTCAAGCCCTTCGAGCGCCAGGAGCTGCTCGCCCGCCTGCGCGCGCTGCTGCGCCGGCGACCGCCCCGCGGCTCGGCGTCCGTCGTGGTGGGCGACCTCTCGCTCAACCCGGACACCCACGAGGTCAAGCGCAACGACCGTGACGTGGAGCTCACCCAGCGCGAGTTCGAGCTGCTCGAGTACCTCATGCGCAACGAGCGCATCGTCGTGCCCCGTCAGCGGCTGCTCGAGGAGGTCTGGGGCTACGACCCGTTCGCGACGACGAACACGATCGAGGTCTTCGTCTCGAACCTGCGCCGCAAGCTCGAGTCCGGCGGTGAGGCGCGTCTGCTGCACACGATCCGTGGCGCGGGATACGTGCTGCGCGCCTGAATCGCGCCGTGTTCAGCCGCTTCTCGATCCGCTGGCGCCTGGCGGGCATCTCCGCCGCGCTGACGTTCGCGATCCTCTGCGGCTTCGCGCTGGTCATCGGGGAGCTCACCGCGCGCCAGATCCGCGCGGGCTTCACCAAGGATGTCATCGCCGACACGGACGACTTCGCGGCGCAGCTCTCCGTTCGCATCGACCCGCTGACCGGCCGGGTCGTGTCGATCACCCCGAAGCTCAGCGACTACGCCCGGACCGACCGGGTGGTCATCCGGGTGCTCAGCCAGGACGGCAAGGAGTTCGCGCGCTCGACCCGCAAGCGGATCCTGCGCGCCGGCGAGTTCCCCGTGCGGGGGACGGTCGACGTCGACGGCTACCGTGTCTCGACGAAGCCCGTGGCGTTCGAGAGCTACGGCGCGGGCTTCCTGCAGTACGGGCGGCGGCTCTCCGACATCGACGCCCTCGTCCGGCGCACGCGGCTGTTCCTGTTCTTCGGCGTGCTCACCGGAACCGGGCTCGCCCTCGCGGCCGGGCTGATGCTCGCACGCCGCGCGATGGCGCCGATCGCCGCACTCACGGCCACCACCCGCGAGATCGCCCGCACCCGGGATCCCAACCGGCGCGTGCCCATGCCCGACGCCGACGACGAGGTCGCCGAGCTCGCGCGGACGCTCGAGGAGATGCTGCAGGCGCTCGAGGGCTCGCGCGCGGAGAGCGCGCAGATGCTCGCGCGCCAGCGGCAGTTCGTCGCGGACGCCTCCCACGAGCTGCGCACCCCGCTGACCAGCGTGCTCGCGAACCTCGACATCCTCGCCGAGACACTCGAAGGTGACCACCGGGAAGTGGCCGGCTCGGCCCTGCGCTCCTCCCAGCGGATGCGCCGCCTCGTGGCCGACCTGCTGCTGCTCGCCCGCCAGGACGCCAAGCGCGCCGCCTCGCGGGAGCCCGTCGACCTGCGGCGGGTCGTCATCGCCGCCGCCGCGGAGCTCGGCCCGCTCGCCGACGACCACGACCTCCGCGTCGACGCGGAGCCCGTCACGGTCTGCGGTACCCGCGACGAGCTGCACCGCCTCGTGCTCAACCTGATGGAGAACGCGATCAAGCACACCCCGCCGGGTACCACGATCACCGCTCGGGCCGGCAGCGAGGGTGAACAGGCACTGCTGGTGGTGCGCGACGACGGACCCGGCGTCCCGCTCGAGTTGCGCGAGCAGATCTTCGAGCGCTTCGTGCGCGGCGGGGGCGATCGCGGCGGCTCCTCCGGCCTGGGTCTGGCGATCGTGCGTGCCGTGGCGGAGTCCCACGGCGGGACGGTCTCGCTCGAGGAGTCCGCGCCTGGTCAGGGCGCCGGTTTCGTCGTTCGCCTCCCGCTCGCGACGGTCGGCGGAGACGGCAAGGATCCGCCCGTGGCGGTGGCGGCGCCCGGTTCTCCTTGAGCGCGGCCCTCACGCCCCCCGAGCGACACGACGCCGGATCACGCGCCCGGCCTCCGCGCCGAGACGTCCAGGGGTCAGACCTCCACCACGACCGGCAGGACCATCGGCCGGCGCTTGAGCCGGTCGTAGACGAACTTCGCGAGGTCGTCGTGCAGCGCCTTCTGGACGAGGTCGACTTCACGGATCTGCTTCTTCGCCGCGCTCGCGAGCGACGCGTCGACGGCGCTGCGCAGGTCACCGAGGAGGCGCTCGGCGTCCTCGGAATACGGCACGCCGCGAAAGATGACCTCCGGGTCGGCGACCGAGGTGCCGTCCTGCTCGGAGATCGTCGCGACCACCACGAAGATCCCGTCGGCGGAGAGCATCCGGCGGTCGCGGAGCGCCGCGTCGGCCTCGTCACCGAGATCGACGCCGTCGACGTAGATGACGCCCGCCTGCTCCTTGGAGCCGAACATCGCGCCCTTGGCGTCGATGTCCAGCGGTAGCCCGTTCTCGCCCTTGAAGACGTTCTGGCTCGGGACGCCGACCGCCTCGGCGAGCCGGCCGTGGAGGTGGATGCGCTTGTGGTCGCCGTGGAACGGCATGACGTACTTCGGGCGCGTGAGGTTGAGCATCAGCTTGACCTCCTCCGCGTAGCCGTGGCCGGACGCGTGGATCGGCGCGTCACGCGTGGTGATGACGTGGCAGCCGATGTGGTAGAGCCGGTCGATCGTCTCGTTGACCGCACGCTCGTTGCCCGGGATCGGCGTCGCGGAGAACATGATCGTGTCGCCCTTCTTGAGCTCGACCTGGCGGTGGTCGCGGTGCGCCATGCGGCGCAGCGCGCTGAGCGGCTCGCCCTGCGAGCCCGTGGAGATGATCACGATCTTGTTGTCGGGGAACGAGCCCATCTCGCGCGGCTGGACGATGATCCCGTCGGGGTACCTGACGTGCCCGAGCGAACGGCCGATGTTCGTGTTCTTCCTCATCGAGCGGCCGACGAGCACGACCTTGCGGCCGGTGACCTTCGCGGCGTCGATGACCTGCTGGACGCGGTGGATGTTCGACGCGAAGCAGGTGACGACGATGCGCCCCTCCACGCGCGCGAACTGTTCTTGGAGGTGCGGCCCGACCCCGGACTCGCTCGGTGACCACCCCGGGCGATCGACGTTGGTGGAGTCCCCGCAGAGCAGCAGCATGCCGTCGCGCCCGAGCTCGGCCAGCCGCTGGACGTCGGCGGGGCGCCCGTCGACGGGTGTCTGGTCGAACTTGTAGTCGCCCGTGATGAGCACCGTGCCCAGCGGCGTGGTCAGCGCGACCGCCGAGCAGTCGGGGATGGAGTGGGTCATGTGGATGAGCTCGAGGTCGAACGGGCCGATCTCGATGATCTCGCCCTCCTTGACGTCGATGCACTCGACCTCCTTGAGGCGATGCTCGTCGAGCTTGGAGCGCGCCATCGCCATCGTCAGCGGGCCGCCGTACACGGGGATGTCCTGCACGCCGAGGTCCTTGAGGATCCAGGGCAGCGCGCCGAGGTGGTCCTCGTGCCCGTGCGTGACGACGATCGCCTCGATGTCGTCGACGCGGCTGCGCAGGTAGGAGAAGTCCGGCAGGACGAGGTCGATGCCGACCATCTCGGCGGTCGGGAAGCGCAGGCCGACGTCGACGAGGATCAGGCGGTCCTCGTACTCGACGACGGTCATGTTCTTGCCGATCTCCCCGAGCCCGCCGAGCGGCAGGACCCGGAGACGCTCCTTCGCCGGGGCGCTCATGCGCCGTCGATCAGGTTGAGATCGGTCAGAGCGGTGCGGATGATGTGGAGCTCCTCCTCGGAGACTTCGACGTAGGGCAGGCGCGGGGCGCCCACGGGATGACCCAGGAGCGCGAGGGCGGCCTTCGCCGTGGTCGCGGCGGGAGCGGTCCCGAGCGCGGCGAGCACCCCCTGGAGCTCCTGGTCGATGCTCTGACGGTTCTCGGGCTCGTCGACCATCCGGCGCATCTGCGGCCCCACGACGTGGCTGGCGACGAGGATGCCGCCCGCGCCACCGAGGTCCAGCGTGCGGGCCAGGATGTCGTCGTTGCCCGCGTAGAGCTCCAGGCCGTCGAGCAGAGCGAGCTCTGAGTTGTTGGCCTGCTTGACGGCCTCGATGTGCTCCAGCTGGGCGAGCTCCGCGAGGAGCTCGGGGGGCAGATTCTCGCCGGTCCGCTGGGGGATGTTGTAGAGCACGATGGGCCGATCGGCCGCACGGGAGACCTCGCCGTAGTGGGCCAGGAGGCCGCGGCGGTTCGGGCGGTTGTAGTACGGGTTGACCGAGAGCAGCGCGTCGGCGCCGCGCTCGCACGCCGCGGCGGTCAGCTCGACCGCGTGGCGGGTGTCGTTGGAGCCGACCCCGGCGACGATCGTGAAGCCCGGGTGCGGCCGCTCTTCCACCGCCAGGCCGATGAGGTCGAGGTGCTCGTCGTCGTCGAGGGTGGCCGCCTCGCCCGTGGTGCCCGCGACGACCACGCCGTCGGAGCCCTGCCCGGCGAGGTGGCCCATGAGCGCGACGAACGCGCGCTCGTCGACGCGCCCCTCTGCGTCGAAGGGCGTGACGATCGCGGTGAGGATGGCCCCGAGACCGAGCATTCGCGTCCATCATCCCACGCGCTGCGGCGGCCCCGCCGTGCGGTCGGGGTCCGATCTTCAGCCGAACAGCTCGGTGACCCCGACGCAGAAGCCCGGCAGCTCCGGATCGAGATCGAGCAGCTCGTCGGACCTCAGGGCACGGATGTCCGTGGGCGAGCGGTACAGCGTGGCGGTGTGCTGCCGCGGGTCGAGCGTCACCACGGCCCGGGTGCCGGCGGCCAGCCAGTCCAGGGCCTTGGCCTCGACATCCTCCCGGCGGTCGTTCGGCGAGAGCACCTCGACCGCCAGGTCTGGGGGTCCGGGCCAGTAGGTCTCCGGCAGGCCTCCTGCGGTCACCCGCTCGGCGCGTACGAACGCGGCGTCGGGCGCCCGCACCGTGTCGGGATCGCGGGCCAGGACGAACCCGGTCTCCGCGCCGACGACGACGCCGAGCCCGTGAGCGCTGACGTGCTCGAGGAGCAGGTGGCCGACCCAGCTCGTCACCTGGCCGTGGAGGAATCCCGAGGGCTCCATCTCGCGCAGCCTGCCCGCGATCAGCTCCTGGCGGTAGGGCTCGTTGCGGTAGCGCAACAGCTCCTGCGCAGTCATGGCACGAACCTCCGGCGTCATCGCCTGATCCTAACCGGCCCGGCCCGTACCCTCGCGGGGTGAGCGAGCCGGCCGACCCTGACGCGCGCCTGCTGGCCGTCGAGGTCACCGCGGTCCGCTACCGCGTGCCCGACGGCGACTTCGCGGTGCTCTCGGGCCTCACCGAGGAGGGCGACGAGGTCACGGTGACCGGGCCTCTCGCCCACCTGCAGGCGGGTGAGAGCGCCGAGGTCGGCGGTCAGTGGCGCCGCCACGCCAAGCACGGCTGGCAGTTCCACGCCACGAAGGTCCGGGTGCTGGAGCCCGTCTCCTCTCAGGCGCTGATCGCGTACCTCTCGTCGATCAAGCACGTCGGCAAGCGCGGCGCGGCCTGGCTCGTCGACCAGCACGGCGAGGGCGTCCTGGCCGTCGTCGACGCCGACCCGCGTTCCGCGCTCGCCCAGGTGCCGGGCATCGGCCGCCAGAAGGTCGGGGCGGCCGTGCGCTCGTGGGAGGACCAGGGCGAGCAGCGCGCCATCCGGCTGTTCCTCGAGGAGCACGGCGTGCCCGCCGCGGCGGCCGGTCGCGTCGTGCGCCACGCCGGCCCGGGCGCGCTGGACGAACTGCGCGCCGACCCGTACGCGCTGACCGAGGTCGAGGGCATCGGCTTCGCCACCGCCGACGCACTCGCCCAGGCGCTCGGCACGGCTCCGGACGCCCCGGGCCGCCTCGACGCCGGCCTCGTCCACGCGCTGCAGCTCGCGGAGTCCGACGGCCACTGCTTCCTCCCGCGCGCGGAGCTGATGACCCGCGCGGAGCGGCTGCTCGGAACGGACGCCGGGCACCGCCTCGACGCGATGGTCCTCGCGGGGCGCCTCGTCCTCGAGGAGGATCGCGTCGCCGAGGCGCGGATGTTCAACACCGAGCGCAAGCTCGCCCGGCTCGTCCGGGCGCTGGTCGACGACGAGCCGCAACTGCGGGTGAAGAAGCGCGACCGTGCGCTGACGAGCTTCGTCCCGACCGACGCGCAGTGGGCCGTCGTGACCAACGTGCTCGGCCACCGGCTCTCGATCCTCACGGGCCTGCCCGGTACGGGGAAGTCGGCGTCGATGCGCGCGCTCGTCGACGTGCTCAGGGCGAACAAGCGCACCGTGCGGCTCGCCGCGCCGACGGGCAAGGCCGCGCGGCGGCTGGCCGAGAGCACGGGCGCCGACGCCACGACGATCCATCGCCTGCTCGAGTGGGCTCCCGGCGAGGGCTTCACCCGGGACGAGTTCAGCCCGATCGAGGGCGCCGACGTGCTCGTCGTCGACGAGGCCTCGATGCTCGGGGTGCAGCTCGCCTGCGCGCTGATGGCCGCGATCGGACCGCGGACCCACGTGCTGCTCGTCGGCGACCCCGACCAGCTCGCCCCGGTCGGCCCGGGCCGTGTCCTCGAGGATCTGATCGACGCCGGCTCGATTCCGACCGTGCGCCTGACGGAGATCTTCCGCCAGGCCGCGCGCTCGATGATCGTCCGCGCCGCACACGCGATCAACGCGGGGCAGCATCCCCCGACCACCCCCGGCGACGGGGACATCCACGACTTCTTCCTCATCGCCCGTGACGACCCGTCACGCATCTTCGCCGAGGTCTGTGATCTCGCCGCCGAGCGCTTGCCCCGCCATTACGGCGTGCAGGCCCACGAGGTGCAGGTGCTCGCGCCGATGCACAAGGGTCCGCTCGGGATCGACGCGTTCAACGCCGCGCTGCGCGCGCGGCTCAATCCTCACGGAGAGCCGGTTCCGGGGACGCCGTTCCGCCTCGGCGACCGGGTGCTGCAGACCAGGAACAACCACGATGAGGAGCTCATGAACGGCGAGCTCGGCGTACTGGTGAGCTTCGATCGGGAACGGTCCACCGTCGTGTTCGCCGCCGACGACGGTCGCCGCCTGCGCCTGCCCGTGCGCGCGACCGAGACGCTGCGCCTGGCCCACGCGATCTCCGTCCACAAGGCCCAGGGCTCGAACATGGGCGTCGTCGTCATGCCGCTCACCCGCAGCCACCACGTGATGCTCACCCGCAACCTCGTCTACACGGCGCTGACGCGCGCCTCGCTGGCCGCGGTCCTCCTCGGGGAGCCCGCGGCGCTCGAGGTGGCACTGGGGCGCCGCGACGCCCACCTGCGCCACACGCGCCTGGCGGCGCTCGTCGCTTGAAGCAGTCCACAGCGGGCGCGGAGTGGCTCTGGCGCCTGAGCTGATCCCCCGCCGTACGCTCCGCGGCTCCGTGACCGCCCTGCCACTGAAGCTCCTCCCCGAGCCGCTGGCCATCGCGCGGCTGGCGGCCGACGCCGAGGTTCCCGGCTGGGCCTGGCGCGGGAGCTTCGTGTCGGTGACCCGGACGGCGACGGAGCTCTCCGTGGTCGCCTCGACGGCGGCGGTTCCCGTCCACGCCACGGCGGAGCGCACCCCAGACGGTGACTTCGGCCCGCCGACGGGGCCGGCCTGGCGCGCCCTGCGGGTCGAGGGCACGCTCGACTTCGGCCTCACCGGCGTACTGGCCGGGCTCGCCGTCCCCCTCGCCGACGCCGGCGTCTCGATCTTCGCGGTCTCGACCCACGACACCGACTACGTCCTCGTCCGTGACACGCAGCTCACCGCGGCCCTCGACGCGCTGCGCCGTGCCGGACACACCGTCACCTGACCCCTGGGGGTGCCGCGCCGATCGTGGTCGCGGTCGCGGTCGCGCCGGGGGTCGGAGCGTTCGGCCACCGTGTGGTCCGAGGCCTTCAGCGCATCCGTGAAGCGGCGCGGGACGCGCGCGCCGCCGGGGACGGCGTCGTCCTCCCAGAGCGTCACGACGACGAGCTCCCCGCCGTCGCGGCGGCAGACGTAGAGATCCCGGTGTCCGGGCCGACCCGAGCGCCGCGGAGGTAGACGGTCCCGCGGGCGCCCGTGCTACCCGCCGGCGGCTCGTCGCTCACCCGGCCGGCGTCCCACGCCGCGACGACGCGAGCGACGACTTCCGGCTTGACGTCGAGCGCGCCTGTCCGCGAGCCGACGCGCTGACGGAAGCGCTCGGCGGCGTGGTCGGTGACCGCGACGAGGACGCTCACAGGCTGCGGCGGTAGCGGACGGCAGGGGCCCACCAGTCAACCGCAGGACCGCCCGCGCTCCCCTGACGCGCCGGGGAAGTCGACGGATCGAGGACCCAGCCCCGGCGCTCGTAGAGCTCGCGGGCCATGGCGTTGGCCGCGAACACCCAGACCACCACCTCCGGAAAGCCCTGCTCACGCAGCCGCGCGTCCGCGGCGTCGAGCAGCGCGCGACCGACCCCGGCCCCCTGCGCGGGCGGGTCGACGTAGACGGCCATGAGCTCCCCGGTCTGAGGCGTCGCGTCGTCGTCGCGCGCCGGGCCGAACGTGGCGAACCCCGCGACCTGCCGGCTCTGGTCGAAGACGAGCGTCGCGCGCCGTCGGCCCGCGGCCGGCGCCAGGAGCTCGTGCCAGCGCGCGACGAGCTCCTCCAGCGTCTTGAAGCGCTCGGGGTCGACGTAGTCGGCGTACGCGCGCCACCAGGCCCGGTGCTGGACCCCCGCCAGCGCGACCGCGTCGTCCGGAGTTGCGGCCCGGATCACGCGTCGCCGCGCAGGTGGTAGCGGACCTCCGGGGCGACGCGGCCCGCGCGCTGCCCGAGGTCGTCGCCCTGCGCCCATCCGCGGCGCTCGAGCAGCCGGCGGACGCGCAGGCAGCCCTCGGGCACCGCGGCGATCGCTTCGCGGGGCAGCTGCGCCTCGGCCGTCGCCAGGAGCGCCGTGCCGGTGCCCTCGCCCCAGCGCTCGGGCATGACGCAGAGCCAGCGCAGCTCTCCGGGCCCGATCGAGACGAGGCCCGCGGCGTTGCCGTCGCGCTCGGCGATCCACGCGCGGGCGTCGGGCTGCGCGAGCTCGGCGCGCCACCACGAGACGCACTCGGCCACGCCGGGAAGCGCTGCCGTCGTCTCGAGGAACTCCGCGTAGCCCGCCAGCAGCGCGGCCATCTGCAGCGCCCCGAGCGCGGGCGCGTCAGCGCGGGTCGCCGGCCGGATCGCGCGGCTCACAGGACGTGCTCGAGCCCGACGAGCGGCGAACGCTCGATGCCGGCGACCTTGCGGATGGCGAGCAGCACCCCGGGCATGAAGCTCTCGCGCGAGAGGGAGTCGTGGCGGATCGTGAGCGTCTCGCCCAGGCCGCCGAGGATCACCTCCTGGTGGGCCACGAGCCCGGGGAGGCGGACGGAGTGGATCGGCACGTCACCGGCCATGAGCGCTGCCGTACGCGCGGCGGTGCCGCTCGGCTTGTCGAGCTTCCCGTCGTGGTGGAGCTCGACGATCTCCGCGCCGGCCATGTGGTGCGAGGCCTCGGCGGCGAAGCGCATCATGAGCACCGCCCCGATCGCGAAGTTCGGGCAGAAGAGGACCTTGCCCGAGCCGCGTTCATCCGCGAGTGCGGCGACGTCCCACCCCGAGGTCCCCACGACGCAGTGGACACCGGCCCGCACGCACGCACGCGCGTTCTCCAGCGCGGTGTCGGGCCGGGTGAAGTCGACCACGACGTCGACGTATCCGAGCACCTCCTCGAGCGCCGTCCCGAGCGCGGGATCGACGCGGGCCGCGAGGCGGAGGTCCTCGCTGGCCTCGACGGCCTCGCAGACCGTGCTGCCCATCCTGCCGGCGGCGCCGGCCACTCCCACGCGAATCACGCGAGGGAACGTAGCGGGGCCGCCGGTCAGGCGGTCTTCGGGCGCTTCTTCTCCTTCGGCGCGTCGCGCTCGGGCAGCTGGAGTTCCTTCTCGGCACGCATGTCGCCCGCCTCGAGCTGCTCGCTGCGCGCGCGCTCCGCGTTGAGCTCGTTGCCCAGGAGGATCGCGATGTTGGTGATCCACAACCACACGAGGAAGCTGATGATGCCGCCCAGCGTGCCGTAGGTCTTGTCGTACGAGCCGAAGTTCGCGACGTAGAACGCGAACAGGGCCGAAGCGACGATCCAGACCACGACGGCCAGTGCGCTGCCGGCGGTGATGAACTTGAAGCCCGGGAGCTTCGCGTTGGGTGCGGCGAAGTAGAGCACCGAGATCATCAGGGCGACGATGACCAGCAGCACCGGCCACTTCGCGATGTCCCACACCGTGACGGCCGTGGAGCCGATGCCGATCGCGTTGCCGACGGCTTCGGCCAGCGGCCCGGTGACGATCACGGCGACCGCCGCGACGACCAGCAGGAGGATCATCACGAGCGTCACGCCGATCTGCAGCGGGCGCAGCTTGAAGAAGCCGCGGCCCTCGTCGACCTCGTACTGCTGGTTGGAGGCCCGCATGAACGCGCCCACGTACCCCGAGGCGGCGTTGAGGGCGAGCACGATGCCGACGATGGCGAAGATGCCCGACTTGCCCTTGCTCGAGCTGACCGACTCGATCGGACCCTGGAGCGCCTCGACGGCGGAGGGGCTGATCTGTCCGACGATCTCGGTCAGCGTCTTGGTGAGCGTGGCCGGATCGGTGACCAGGCCGACGATCGAGACCATGGCGATGAGCGCCGGAAACAGCGCGAGCACGCCGTAGTAGGTGAGCGCCGCGGCCCAGTCGGTGCCGTGGTCCTCGGAGAACTCCCGGAGGGTCCGCTTGAGTGTCGCCCCGGTGGTGGTCTCGGGGCCGTGCCCCCTGCGTTCGAGCTGAGCCATCCAGCCTGGATCTCCAGCACCGCACCTCCCAAAACGGGAGCCGTCAGGCGGCGATCGGTACGAGTGCGCTGCGGAACGCGGACTCGTCGGCCCCCACTCCCGCGGCGCTCAGGCGTTCCGGCGCGTAGAGCTCGCGCGCGAGCGCCTCGACGTCCGTGCGGGTGACCGCGTCGATGCGCTCCTCGAGCTCGTCGACGGTCAACAGCGGCATGCCGGCCAGCACGGAGGAGCCGAGGCGGTTCATCCGCGCGGTCGTCGACTCCAGCCCGAGCAGGATGCGGCCCTTCACGTTCTCGCGGGAGCGGTCGAGCTCCTCGGCGGTCGCGCCGCTCTGGCGGAAGCGCTCGAGCTCCTCCCCCACGACCGTCATGGCCTTGGCGACGTTGTCGGGCCGGGTGCCGACGTAGAGCCCGACCTGCCCGGAGCGGGCGTAGTTCGAGGTGAACGAGAAGACGGAGTAGGCCAGGCCGCGCTTCTCGCGGACCTCCTGGAAGAGGCGGGAAGAGGACGTTCCTCCGAGGATGTTGTCGAGGACCCGCAGGGCGAAGCGGCGCGGGTCGTCGCGCACGACTCCCGGACCGCCGAGCGCGACGTGGTACTGCTCGGTCTCCTTGGTGATGAAGCGCACCCGGCGCTCCAGGCCGGGGACGCTGTCGTCGGCCGGCGGCGCGGCGCTCGGCGCCGCGGTCCTGGCCTCGGCCTCCCGGGTCAGCGCCACGATCATCGCGTGGTCGACCGAGCCGGCGGCCGCGACGACGACGTTGCCGGGCACGTAGCGTCCCGCGTGGAACGCGGCCAGCCCCGCGGCCGGTGTGCCCGCCACGACCTCGGCCCGGCCGATGATCGCCCGCCCGAGCGGGTGGTCGCCGAAGACGGCTTCGCCGAGCACGTCGAAGACCTTGTCCTGCGGGTCGTCGTCGTACATCGCGATCTCCTCCAGGACGATCTCGCGCTCCGCTTCGAGGTCCCCGGCGTCGAAGCGCGGCCGGAAGACCATGTCGGCCATCACGTCGAAGGCCTCGGCGACGTGACGGTCGAGCACCCGGGCGTGGACCGATGTCGTCTCCTTGCCCGTGCCCGCGTTGAGCTCCGCGCCCCAGCCGTCGAAGAGCTGGTCGATCTCGAGCGACTCGTAGCGATCGGTCCCCCGGAAGAGCATGTGCTCGATGAGGTGCGAGAGCCCGGCCTCGGCGTGCGACTCCGCCGCGCTGCCCGTCCCGATCCAGAGCCCGAGCGCCGCGGATCGGACCGAGGGCATCGCCTCGGTGACGACCCGGACGCCCGAGTCCAGGGTGGTCAGCTCGTGGGGCTGACCCATGCTGCGGCTAGGAGTCCGAGCCCGAGCGGTGACGCGGCCGGCCTGAGCCACGGCCACCGCCGTTGCCACCGCCTCCGCCCGGGCGCTCACGCCGCGGGCCGCGGTCGCCGCCGCCCCCGCCGCCGCCGCTGACCGCGGCGAGCTCCTGGGGCGACTTGCCGGCCACGTCGGGGTCGACGGCCAGGCGCAGGCCGATGCGGCCGCGCTCGCGGTCGACTTCCACCACGGTCACGGAGATCTCGTCACCCTTGTTGAGCACGTCCTCGACGGTGTCGACGCGCTGGCCCGGCGACACGTTGGAGATGTGCAACAGGCCGTCGGTGCCCTTGGTCAACTCGACGAAGGCGCCGAACGTCGTCGTCTTGACGACCTTCGCGGTCGGGAAGGCGTCGCCCACGGCGACCTCCTTGGTCATGCCCGTGATGCGCTCGACGAGCTTGTCGGCCATGTCGCCGTTGGCGGAGTAGATGAGCACCTGGCCGTCGTCGTTGACGTCGATCTGACTCTCGAACTCCTCCGCCAGGCCGCGGATCGTCTCGCCGCCCTTGCCGATCAGCAGGCCGATCTTGTCCGTGTCGATCTTGACCTTGGAGATGCGGGGCGCGTGCGGGGAGAGCGACGCGGCCGGACGCTCGATGACCGCCCTCATCTGCCTCAGGATGTCCAGGCGCGCCTCACGCGCCTGGGTCAGCGCGTCGCGCAGGATCTCGAACGTGACGCCCGTGATCTTGATGTCCATCTGGATGGCGGTGATGCCGTCCTCGGTGCCCGCGACCTTGAAGTCCATGTCGCCGAGGTGGTCCTCGACGCCGGCGATGTCGGTGAGGACGGTGTAGTCGTCCCCCTCCTTGATGAGCCCCATCGCGATGCCGGAGACCGGCGCCTTGATCGGCACGCCGGCCTGCATCAGCGACAGCGACGAGCCGCACACCGAGGCCATGGAGGACGAGCCGTTGGACTCGAGGATGTCCGACACGACGCGGACCGTGTAGGGGAAGTCCTCGATCGACGGGATCACCGGCACGAGCGCCCGCTCGGCCAGGGCGCCGTGGCCGATGTCCCGGCGCTTGGGGCCGCGCATGAAGCCGGCCTCGCCGACCGAGAACGGCGGGAAGTTGTAGTGGTGCCAGTAGAACTTCTTGGACTCGAGGCCGAGCGTGTCGATCCGCATCTCCTCCTTGAGCGTGCCGAGCGTCGCGACGGAGTACGCCTGCGTCTGGCCGCGGGTGAACAGCGCGGAGCCGTGGTTGCGGGCGCCGAGGCCGACTTCGATCGCGATCGGACGGATCTCGGTGGGCTGGCGGCCGTCGGGACGCTTCTTCTCCTTGGCGATGCGCTCGCGGATGACGCGCTTCTCCAGCGCGGAGAACGCCTTGGACGCGTTCGCCCGCGCCGCGGCGTAGTCCTCGTCGTCCTCCTCCGGCGTGTACTGCGCGACGACGGCGTCCTTGACGGCCTGCGTGGCGTCCTGACGCTCGAGCTTGTCGAAGACCTGAGTGGCCTCGTCGAGCTGGGTGCCGTGGGAGCCACCGATCTCCTCGACCAGGGAGGAGAGGTCCGCGGGCTCGGTGATCTCGAGCTTCGGCTTGCCGGCCTTCTCGCGCAGCTCGTGCTGCACGGCGCAGAGCTTCTGGATCTCCGCGTGCGCGATGTCGAGCGCGTCGAGGATCTCGGCCTCCGAGACGCCGTTGGCGCCGGCCTCGACCATCAGGATCGCTTCTTCGGACCCGGCGACGATCAAGTCGAGGTCGGAGGCGCCGTCGAGAAGCTGCTCTTCGCTGGGGTTGACGACGAAGTTGCCCTCGACCTTGCCGATGCGCACGGCGCCGACCGGGAACGGGAGCGGGACCTCGGAGAGCATCAGCGCGGCGGACGCCCCGTTCATCGCGAGGATGTCGAACGGCTCGTCGTGGTCGACCGACAGCGGCAGGGTGACGAGCTGGGTCTCGTAGCGCCAGCTCTTCGGGAACAGCGGGCGGATCGGGCGGTCGATCATGCGCGCGGTCAGCGTGGCCTTCTCCCCCGAGCGGCCCTCGCGCTTGAAGAACGACCCCGGGATCTTGCCCGCGGCGTACATGCGCTCCTCGACGTCGACGGTGAGCGGGAGGAAGTCCGCGTCACGGAGGTTGCCCACGGTCGCGGTCGACAGGATCATCGTGTCGCCGGCGCGCACGACGACGGCGCCTCCGGCCTGACGGGCCATCTTGCCCGTCTCGAAGGAGATCTCCGTACCGGCGATCTCGACGGTGACGGTGGTCACGGCGTCATTGCTCATATGTGTGTTTCCCTTCGTGCACCGTCATCGGTCTCGACGGTGCTTGTCGAATGCTTCACGTTCGGAAGTGCCCGAGACGATAGCTAAAAGCGTCCGAGGGTCAGAGTGCGGCCAGCCAGGCGGCGTCGGGAGCGCCGGCGAGCATCGTCCCGCCCGCGAAGAGCGTCGGAGTGGCGATCGCGCCGCCGCGCAGGGCGTCGCGGACGTCGCGCGCCACGCGCTGAGCCACGGCGTCGGAGCGCCGGTCGGCCTCCCAGCGCTCCACGTCGAGGCCGAGGCGCTCGCCGTGCGCCCAGAGGTGCGGGTCGTCGGTACGCGCCTGATCGGCGTAGAGCGCGTCGGTCAGCTCCCAGAAGCGGCCTTGCAGCCCCGCTGCCTCGACGGCATGGGCCAGCGCCACGGCGCGCGGATGCTTCACCTTCAGCGCGAGGTGCCGGAAGACGACGCTCACTCCCGCGGCGGCGAGCCGCTCCCAGCCCACCGCGCAGCGCGGGCAGCTGAAGTCGGCGTAGAAGAGCACGAGCGGGCCGTCGCCACGCACGTGGTCATCCTCCCTCAGGCCGGGCACGGGGCTCGAGCGCAATGAATCCGCGTCCACTCCGACGACCGTACCCTGCCCACGGTGTCCCTGCGCACGCACCTCCTCCACCGCGAGCAGCGCCTCGACGGGACCCCGGAGCAGGTGTTCGGCTTCTTCGCCGAGGCGAAGAACCTGGAGGCGATCACGCCGCCGCTGCTGCGCTTCGAGGTGATCACGCCAGGCCCGATCGCCATGCACGTGGGCACGCTGATCGAATACCGGCTGCGCGTACACCGCGCCCCCGTTCGCTGGCTCACCTCGATCCAAGCGTGGGAGCCGCCCCATCGTTTCGTCGACATGCAGCTCAAGGGCCCCTATGCGCTCTGGCATCACGTCCACCGCTTCGAGCCCGACGGGCCGCGGCACACGGTGATGATCGACACCGTCTCCTACGCGCTCGGGTTCGGTCGACTGGGGGAGCTCGCGCACCGCCTCTTCGTCGGCCGCGACGTCGAGCAGATCTTCGAGCACCGCGCCCGGGTCATCGGCCCGCTGCTGGCCGAGGACGTCCGGGCCCGGACGGCCTGAGCGTTCGGCATCGGTTCGAGCCGGGCCCGACGCCGGGCGGGCGGGACTACGGCGTCGTCGCTCCCGTCGAGGGCTCCGGTGCGGGCCCGGTGGGACCCGAGGCGCCCGCCGGAGGCGCAGGCGTCGTCCCCGGGGGCGGCGTCTCCGCGGGCGCCGGCGTGGAAACGGTGGTCGTGGTGGTCGTCGTCCTGGGCTCGGTCGCGGGCTTCTCGCGCTCCTTCCTCCGGGTGGTGGAGCGCTCCTCCGTGTCACCGCCGAAGACCGTCGTGCGCTTGCCGCCCGACGCGACCGACGCGTCGCCGAAGACGAGCTCGGAGGTCGTGAGGACCAAGGCGCCGATCGCGAAGGCGGCCAGCCCGGTCGCCAGCGCGATGACCAGCGGGCGCCGCCGGGAGCGGTGCACGCTGCGCTCGCTGAACTCCTCGCCGGGCGGCGGCGGCGGCGTGCGCTCGTGCACTTGGGTCCCCGAGGGCGAGACGCGGACGACCGTGATCTTCTCGGCGGGCTTCTTGAGCAGCTCACCGACGAAGGTGACGATCACCGGCGTCGCGGCGGCACCGATGATGGTCCCCGGGCCCCAGATCTTCGAGACCAGGACGGCTGCCACCACCGACGAGGCGCTGGCGATCGCGAGGGTGACCAGGCTCGGGCGGCTGGAGGGCTGCTCTTGCGGGCCGGACTGCGAGGGCATCCCCACGAAGGTAGCCCTCGTGCTCCCGGGCGCGCCTGACGCCCGAGGCGCCGGGGACTATGCGGCGGTGGCGGCCAGGCCGTCGAAGATCAGGTTGACACCGGGCAGCTCGCCCGGGTTGGCCGCGAGGTGCGACCACGTCACGACCCCGTCGGGACCCACGATGACCAGCGCCCGGTCGGTGTTGCCCGCCGGCTCGAAGTAGGCGCCGAACTTGCGTGCCGTCTCCCCCTTGGGCTCGAAGTCGGAGAGCTGCCCGATCGAGATCCCGAGCTTCTCCTTGAACGCCTGCTGCGAGTCCGGGTGGTCCGTCGAGACGCCGTAGAGCGTCGCGCCCTGGGCGGCCAGCTCCGGCAGCGCCTCCTCGTAGACCTGCATCTGATCGGTGCAGACCGGACTGAAGGCGGACGGGTAGAACACCAGGACCGTCGTCTTCCCCCGCAGGTCGGCCGCGGTGAAGCGCTCGCCCTCGGCCGTGGTCAACGCGAAGTCCGGGACCTGGGTCCCGGGCGCGATGATGTCGCTCACTTGCGCAGGCCGAGCTGCTTGATCAGCGCGCGGTACCCCTCGAGGTCGGACTTCTCGAGGTAGTTCAGGAGGCGGCGGCGCTGACCGACGAGCATGAGCAGGCCACGACGGGAGTGGTGGTCCTTCTTGTGCGAGCGGAGGTGCTGCGTCAGGTCGTTGATGCGCTGCGTCAGGAGGGCGATCTGGACCCGGGTGCTCCCGGTGTCCTGCGGACTTGCGCCGAACTGCGTGACGATCTCCTGCGTGCGTTGAGGTGAGAGCGTGGTCATTGGCGACCGGGGAGGCTAGCAAGGCCGCGAGCGTCCTCGACGTCCCGTGCCATCTGCGCGACGAGGGCCTCGACGGAGTCGAAGCGCTTCTCGCCGCGCAGGCGCTTGAGGAAGTCGATGCGGATCTCGAGCCCGTAGAGGTCGCCCGACCAGTCGATCAGGAAGGCCTCGACGAGCTCCCCCCGCCCCGTGACGAACTGGGGGCGTACCCCCACGTTGGTCGCCGCCGCCACCGGCGCCTGCTCACCCGGCAGGTGGACCCGGCAGGCGTAGACGCCGTGCGCCGGGCTGACGTAGGCGGCGTGAGGCACCAGGTTCGCGGTCGGGTAGCCGAGCGTGCGCCCGCGCGCGTCGCCGTGGACGACCTCGCCCGTCATGGAGAACGGCGCGCCGAGCAGCTCGCCCGCGTACTCCAGCGCACCGCCGGCGATCAGCCCGCGGATGTGGCTGGAGGAGACGATCTCGCCGTCGACCTCCAGCAGCGGCACCACGCACACCTCGAAGCGCCCGTCGGCTGCGAGCAGCTCGGTGTCGCCCTGGGCGCGCGCTCCGTAGCGGAAGTTCTCCCCGACGCTGACGTGGGTGGCGCCCAGGCGGCCGACGAGCACCTCGTCGTGGAAGGCCCGGGCGGACTGCGCGGCGAAGGCGGCGTCGAAGTCGATGACCACGAGCTCCTCCACTCCCAGCCCGGCGAGCAGCTCGGCCTTGCGGTCGAGCGTCGTCAGCAGCCGCGGGGTCCCGGAGGCATTGATCACGGCGCGAGGGTGGGGCTCGAACGTCAAGACCGTGTCGGCGCCCTTGATGACTTCACGGTGACCGAGATGCACGCCGTCGAACGTGCCCACGGCGACGCGGCGCGCCCGGAGCTCGACGTCGGGCAGGGGGGTGACGATCACGCTCTGAAGCCTACGACCGGCTTCAGCGTGCCGCCCGGGCGTGGCTCGGCCAGTGCGATGGGACCATGGACGTCGCGCAACAGGACGGTCGGCCCGAGGGGCTGCCCGGAGACCGCGAGGCCGTGCGCGGCCCGAGCGGCCTCCTGCCCGGCGAGCTCGGCCACGGGCAGGAAGCGCTCCAGCGCGTCTCCCAGGCCGATGACATCCCCCGCGGTGGGGTCGGCGGTCGCCTCGGCGATCGCGAAGGGTCCCACGGCGGTGCGGCGCAGGGCCGTGCAGTACGCGTCGCCGAGGTCGGCGATCAGCGTGCGCACGTAGGTTCCCGCCGAGCACTCGATCTCGAAGCGGTCGAAACCGGTGCGATCGAAGCGGTGGACGAGCACGTCACGCTCGGGCAGCTCGACGGCGTTGCCCGCGCGGGCGAGGTCGTAGGCCCGCTTGCCGCCGACGTGCACGGCGGAGAACGCGGGCGGCCGCTGGCGAACGGTTCCCGTCGGCAGAGCGAGCGGCTCGGCCGGGACCCGCCCGGTCTCGACGATCTCGCCGTCGGGGTCGCCGGTGGTCGAGGTGAACCCGAAGCGTGCCGTGGCCTCGTAGCACTTGGGCAGCCCCATGACGTGGGCCTGCACGCGGGTGGCGCGGCCCAGCAGGACGACCAGGAGCCCCGTGGCGAACGGGTCCAGCGTGCCCGAGTGGCCCACGCGGACCTTCCCGACGCCCTTGCGCGAGCGCCCGGGCCCGACGACCTCGCGGCGCACCCGGGCCACGACGTCATGCGACGTGACGCCCGCCGGCTTGTCGATCAGGATCAGACCGTCCATCGGCGGGCATGATGACTCCATGGCATCCGACGCGTTCGCCGAGTTGGCCTGCGAGCCCGACCCACCCGTCGAGGAGCTCGCCCTGCGCCTGGCCGCCGAGTTCGGGCCCGTCGATCCGACGTCCGTCCGGGCCCGGCTCGACGCGCTGGCCGCCGAGGTCGAGGAGGAGCTGACCCGACTCGATCCCGACCCCGTCTGCGCTCTCGGCGCGGTGATCGGCGTCCGCCACGGCTTCTCCGGCGACGCACGCGAGTACGACCACCCCGACAACTCGATGCTTCCCGCCGTCCTGCGGCGCCGGCGCGGGCTTCCCATCACCCTCTCGGTCGTCTACGTCGCCGTCGCCCAGCGTGCCGGCATCCCCCTGCGGGGCGTCGGGCTGCCGGGCCACTTCGTCGCGGGCCACTTCCCCGTCCCGAACGGCCGCCCCGAGCTGCTCGACCCCTTCCACGCCGGCGTGCGCATCGCCGTGCCCGACCTCCCGGAGTCGCTGCTGCGCCCGTGGGGCCCGCACGAGACGATCCTGCGGATGATCAACAACCTCGTCGCCTCGTTCTCCAAGCGCGGCGCGATCGCCGAAGCCATCCACGCCGCCGACCTGCGCCTGCTGCTGCCCGTCGAGCCGGCCGACATGGAGCGCCTGACGCTCGAGGCGCGGGCGCTGCGGGCGCGGCTGAACTGAGCGGGGCGCCCCGGCTCAGCTCGCGGGCGGGCCGATCTGCGCGGTGATGGCGTCGCGGATGAACACGACGAGCTCCTCCACCCCGAGCTGGGTCGTGAAGCCCGCGGCCTGGCGATGCCCGCCGCCGCCGCCCGCGCGGGCGATGGCCGACACGTCGACCTGACCGTCGGTGGCGCGCAGCGAGACCTTCCACCGGCCCGCCTTGTCCGTCCCGAGCAGCTCGCGCCCGAGCGCGGCCACCTTCGTCCCCTGCACGGAGCGCAGGAGGTCGATGACCCCTTCGGAGTCGGTCTCCTCCGCCCCCGCCGCCTCGAAGTCCTCGCGGGACAGCTGCGCGATCGTCAGGCGGCCGTCGTCGAAGCGCTGCACCTTGGCCAGCCCGCGCGAGAGCAGCGCGAGCCTGGAGAACGGGACCTCCTCGTAGAGACGGCGGTAGATCGCGTTGACGTCGACGCCCGTCTCGATGAGCTCCGCGGCCATCGTGTGGGCGCGGATCCCCGTGTTCTCGTACATGAACTTCCCCGTGTCGGTGACGAGGCCGACGTACAGGGCGTCGGCCACCGTCGGGGACGGCTCGACGTCGAGGGCGTGCATGAGGTCCCACACGATCTCGGCGGTGCACGAGGCGTCCTCCACCACGTGGTTGACCGTGCCGAAGCGGGTGTTGTCGTGGTGGTGATCGACGTTGAGAATCCGCGCGCCGGGCCGCTTGACGATCTCGGCCGGGCTGCGGTCGATGTTCCCGCAGTCGAGGAAGACGACCGTGCGCTCGTGGAGGTCGGCGGGCGCCTCGGACACCAGGCCGTCGAGTACGACGGAGCGGTACTCGTAGGACAGCGGGAACTCGTCGGCGCCCATGAACATCACGGCGTCCTTGCCCAAGGCGGTCAGCACCCCGTGCATCGCCACGAGCGAGCCGAGCGCATCCCCGTCGGGATTCTCGTGGGTGACGAGGATGAAGCGCTCGGCGCCGCGGAGCGCGTCGAGGATCAGCGCGCGGGAGGTGATCGTGCCGTCGGTCGCGGTCACGCGCCCTCCTCGTGGGTGCGGATGAGCGCCTCCAGCGCGAAGGCCTTCTCCGCGGTGTCGTCGTAGGCGAAGTCGAGCTGTGGCGTGTGCTTCATCCGCAGCGAGGCGGCCAGGCGCGCCTGGAGGAACCCGTGGGCGGACCGCAGCCCCTCGAGGCTGGCGGCGCGAACCGCGTGGTCGCCGAGAACGCTCACGTGGACGCGGGCATGGCGCAGGTCGGGGCTGGTCTTGACGTCGGTCACGGTCACGAAGCCGACGCGCGGGTCCTTGAGCTCACGAGTCACCACCTCGCTCAGCACTTCGCGCAGCGCCTCGTCGACGCGACGCATCCGGTCGGCGCTCACCCTATCGCCTCCCGGCGGTCCGCTCTGGGGACCGCGTGCTCACGCGAGCTCGCGGTCGACCTTGCGCGTCTCGTAGACCTCGAAGACGTCGCCTTCCTTGATGTCCTGGTACCTCGCCAGCGTGATGCCGCACTCGAAACCGGCCGCGACTTCGCGGACGTCGTCGTTGAAGCGCTTCAGACCAGCGACCGTCGTCTCGGCCACCACGGTGCCGTCGCGCACCACTCGCACGCGACCACCGCGCGTGATCTTGCCTTCCACCACGTAGGAGCCGGCGATGACACCGATCTTCGACGCGCGGAAGATGGCCCGAACCTCGACCTGACCGACGGTGTCCTCGACCTCTTCGGGATCGAGCATCCCCTCCATCGCGTCTCGCAGGTCGTCGAGTGCCTTGTAGATGACGGAGTAGTGGCGGATCTCGATGCCCTCGCGCTCGGCCATGCCGCGCGCATCGCCCACCGGGCGCACGTTGAAGCCGAGGATGATCGCCTCCGAGGCCGAGGCGAGCATGACATCGGACTCCGTGATGCCACCGACCCCGGAGGAGATGACGTCGACGAAGACCTCGCTCTGGGGGAGCTTGGCGATCTCGTCCTCGATGGCCTCCACCGAGCCGGCGACGTCGGCCTTGACGATGATCGGCAGCTCCTTGAGCGCCGAGCCGCGCTGACGCTTGAAGACGTCCTCGAGCGAGACCTTGCGGCCTGAGCGGCGCGCGAGCGCCTCGCTCTTGAGGCGGACCTCGCGCTCGTTGGCCTGGCGCCGGGCCTCGCGGTCGTTGCCGACCACGCGGACGTGCTCGCCGGCGTCGGGGACGCCGTCGAAGCCCAGGATCTCGACGGGATCGCCGGGGACCGCCGTCTTGGTGCGCGTGCCGTGGTAGTCGGTGAGTGCGCGGACCTTGCCCCACTCAGGGCCGGCCACGGCGGCGTCGCCGATCTTCAGCGTGCCCCGCTGGACGAGCATCGTCACGACGGGGCCCCGTCCCGGGTCGAGCTTGGACTCGATGACGATGCCCGAGGCCTCGGTGTTGGGGTTGGCCTTCAAGTCCTCGAGCTCGGCGACGAGCTGGATGGTCTCCAGCAGCGTGTCCAGACCGGTGCGCGCCTTCGCCGACACGTCGACGAACTCGATGTCCCCGCCCCATTCGACGGGCTGGAGGCCGAGGGTCGTCATCTCCGTGCGGACGCGCGTGGGGTCGGCCCCCTCCTTGTCCACCTTGTTGACCGCGACGAGTACGGGGACCTCGGCCGCCAGGGCGTGGTCGACGGCTTCGCGCGTCTGCGGCTTCACGCCGTCGTCGGCGGCGACCACGATGATCGCGATGTCGGTGACCTTCGCCCCACGGGCACGCATGGCGGTGAACGCCTCGTGGCCCGGGGTGTCGAGGAACGTCACCACGTTGTCGCCGCGGTGCACCTGGTAGGCGCCGATGTGCTGCGTGATGCCCCCGGCCTCGCCTCCGACGACGTCGGCCTCGCGGATCGCGTCGAGCAGCGACGTCTTGCCGTGGTCGACGTGGCCCATGATCGTGACCACCGGCGGGCGGTGCGCGAGATCGGCCGGGTCGTCCTCGAAGGCCGGGGCCTCCGCGTCCTCGTCACCCACGGAGGTGATGTCGACCGTGCGGTCGAACTCCTCGGCGATGATCTGGATGGCGTCGTCGGACAGCGTCTGGGTCAGCGTCGCCATCTGGCCGAGCATCATCAGCTTCTTGATGACGTCGGGCACGGGGACGCCGAGCGACTCGGAGACCTCCTTGACGTTGGAGCCCGAAGCGACCCGGACCGTGTCGATCGCCGACTGGGCCTCGACGTCGAGCGGGGCGATCGTGTCGTTGTACACGCCGCGACGGCGACGGCCGCGGCGCTGGCGGCGCGGCGGCTGGTTGGGCCCGCCGCCGGGACCCCCCGGACCGCCGGGACCGCCGGGACCGCGGCGTGCGGCCTGCGAGTCGATGACGACACGGCGGCGGCCGGCGCC
>CADCVR010000053.1 GCA_902806205.1 uncultured Solirubrobacteraceae bacterium
CCTCGACGAGGAGGACGCGCAGCGGGGCGGACGTGTCCGGATCGACCGGCTCCATCGCGCACTCCCTCCTCCCGTCGGTGCAGAAACGGTAGTCGGCCCGCCCGCGGGTGCCGTCCTCGGCTGCGTCCCTGCTCCCGGGGGTGCCCGTAGGCTCGCCCGGGTGAGTGCCGCGATGGTCCCGAACGTGCTCGCCGCCCGGTACGCCTCCCCGCAGCTGACCGCGCTGTGGTCGCCGGAGCGCAAGGTCGCCCTGGAGCGCGGGCTCTGGATCGCCGTGCTCGCCGCGCAGCGGGAGCTCGGCGTCGACGTGCCCGACGGCGTCATCGAGGACTACCGCGCGGTGGTCGACGACGTCGACCTGGCGTCGATCGCCGCCCGCGAGCGCGTCACCCGCCACGACGTCAAGGCGCGCATCGAGGAGTTCGACGCGCTCGCCGGCCACCAGCACGCCCACAAGGGCATGACCAGCCGCGACCTCACCGAGAACGTCGAGCAGCTGCAGATCCGCGACTCGCTGCGCCTCGTCGCCGACAAGACCGTCGCCGTGCTCGCCCGGCTGGCCCGCCGCGCCGGCGAGTACGGCGAGCTCGTCATGGCCGGGCGCAGCCACAACGTCGCCGCGCAGGCCACGACGCTGGGCAAGCGCTTCGCCACCGCCGCCGACGAGACCCTCGTGGCCCACCGGCGGCTCGTCGAGCTGATCGAGCGCTACCCGCTGCGCGGCATCAAGGGGCCGGTCGGCACGGCGCAGGACATGCTCGGGCTGCTCGGTGGGGACGCCGACAAGCTCGCGGAGCTGGAGCGCCGGGTCGCCGCGCACCTGGGCTTCGGCGAGGTGCTCACCAGCGTCGGGCAGGTCTACCCCCGCTCGCTGGACCACGACGTGCTCTCCGCGCTCGTGCAGCTCGCCGCCGGGCCGTCGTCGCTGGCCACCACCATCCGGCTCATGGCCGGCCAGGAGCTGGTCACCGAGGGCTTCCGCGCCGGGCAGGTCGGCTCCAGCGCGATGCCGCACAAGATGAACACCCGGTCGTGCGAGCGGGTCAACGGGCTCGCGGTGGTGCTGCGGGGCAACGCGGCGATGGTCGCCGAGCTCGCCGGCGCCCAGTGGAACGAGGGCGACGTCTCCGACTCCGTCGTGCGCCGCGTCGCCCTGCCCGACGCCTTCTTCGCGATCGACGGGCTGCTCGAGACGATCCTCACCGTGCTCGACGAGTTCGGCGCCTACCCGGCGGTGATCGCCCGCGAGCTCGACCGGTACCTGCCGTTCCTCGCGACGACGTCGGTCCTGATGGCCGCGGTGCGGGCCGGGGTGGGGCGCGAGACCGCGCACGAGGCGATCAAGGAGCACGCGATCGCGGCCGCCCTGGCGATGCGCGAGCAGGGCGCGGCCGAGAACGACCTTGTCGCCCGCCTGGCCGCCGACGAGCGCCTCGACCTGCCGCCCGGCGCCCTCGACAGGTTGCTCGAGAAGCCGCTGCGCTTCACGGGCGCGGCCACGACGCAGGTCGCAGCCGTCGGCCGGCGGGTCGCCGCGCTCGTCGCGGAGCACCCCGCCGCCGCGGCGTACATGCCCGACGCGATTCTCTAGAAGTTCGACCGGCCCGTAGGCCCTGGCCGTGGCCTCGGTGGACCGGTTCCGGTTGCCGGCGAGCACACGACAGTCACATCCTCGGGCTCGAATGTCGCCAGCCTTGGGTGACCACATCGACTCGGAGGCGAATATGCAGACCCGAAGGACGTTCCTTCGCCGCGGCGCGGTCACCGCCGGCGGCGCGCTGGCCCTCAGCCCCGCGGCCGCCCTGGCCAAGCCCGGCGGACAGGCCGGCTACGGACCCCTGATCGAGGACCGGGCCGGGTTGCTCGACCTGCCCCGCGGCTTCCGCTACCGGGTCGTGCAGAAGGTGGGCGACACGCTGTCCAACGGCGCGCCGGTGCCGGGCGCCTTCGACGGGATGGTGGCCTTCGACGGCCCGCGGAACGCGACGGTGCTCGTCCGCAACCACGAGATCCGCACCGCCGGCGCCGAGAGGCCGCCGGTGCAGGGGAGGAACCCGTACGACCCGGCCGCCGACGGCGGCACGACGGCGGTGGTGGTCGGACCCAACCGCAAGGTGGCCGAGTCCTACGTCTCCTCGTCGGGCACGAAGGTCAACTGCGCAGGCGGCGGCACGCCGTGGGGCACGTGGCTCACGTGTGAGGAGACCCAGGACACCGGTCACGGCTTCGTCTTCGAGGTCGATCCCCTCAGCCCGGAGGACACGCGCTCCAAGACGCCGATCAGGGCCATGGGCTTCTTCTCTCACGAGGCGGTCGACATCGACCCCCGCACGGGCATCGCCTACCTCACCGAGGACGACTTCCGCGGCGCGCAGGTGCCGGCCGATCAGGAGCGGCCGACCGGGCCCGCGACGGGCCCGACGGCCCGTACGCGCTCGAGCTTCCTCTTCCGCTACCTGCCGAACAACCGGTCCCAGCGGCCAGGAGCGCTGCAGGACGGCGGCAAGCTGCAGGTGATGACCATCCAGGGACGCCCGCTCTACAACGTGGACCTCGGGAAGACCGGCGAGCGTTTCGGCGTCGTGTGGGTCGACGTCAGGGCCGAGTCGGCGCACGCCGACGCCCTGGAGCGAGGCGGCGCGCGGTTCCAGCGCTTGGAGGGCTGCCACTTCGCCGGCGGCGCATTCTGGTTCGACGACACCTCCGGCGGCGAGAAGCGCTTCGGCCAGGTCTTCCGCCTGATTCCCTCCGGCGACCCGGCCGGCGGCGGAACCGACACGCTCGAGCTCTTCCTCGAGGGCGACAGCAAGGAGCAGATGGACGCGCCCGACAACCTCAACATCACCCCGTGGGGTGACATCTGGCTGGCCGAGGACGGCGGGGACGGCAACCGCATCGTCGGCCTCACCCCCAGCGGAGAGAACTACGTTTTCGCGTTCAACCGCCTCAACGACAGCGAGTTCGCGGGGCCGACGTTCTCCCGCGACGGCAGGACGTTCTTCGTGAACATCCAGGATCCCGGGCACACGTTCGCGATCTGGGGCCCGTGGCCGCGCCGCAACGCCGGTGGCCAGCGGGCGATGGCGGGCGCCCCGCCCAAGCACCGGTGGGCGCCGAAGGTCTCCGGCGAGCTGCGGGAGTACGCCGCCAAGAACGACGTGTCGCCCTACGAGGCGGCCGCCTACGAGCGCTTGGGGGCGTTCGCCTGATCGAGCGGTTCCGGCGGGCGGAGGCGCGGAGGCGCCCCGTCCGCCGTCCGCCGTCCGCGGGAGGATTCCGGCGTGCTCGAGCAGCGCCGCGCCTTCACCTACGCCCGCCAGCGCCTCGGGCGCGCCGCCCCCGACGCGGCGACCGCCCTGCGCGACGTGGTCGCGGTCTACTCCTCGCACCCCAGCGCGCCGCTTGCGCTCGCCGCTCGCAGCGTCGCGATGACCCCGGACGACTTCCGCGCCGTCGCCACGGCCGCCCTGCGGGTTCCGGCGATGCGCGGCTCGATCCACCTCATGCCGGCCGCGGCGGCTCGGCGCGCGTTCCGCGCACTCCCGGAGCCCGCTGCCGCACGCGCGGCGCGCCTGCGCGGGTTCGGCATCTCCGAGGAGCGCTACGCCGAGCTGCGCGCCCTGCTGCTCGACGCGGCGGCCGAGCCGCGCAGCCAGAAGGAGCTCGTGTCCGCGCTCGGTCTCCCGGCCCATGAGGTGAAGGGGGCGACCGCGGCCCTGACCCGCGAGGGCCTGCTCGTCCGCGTCGGCGCCGCCGGGCTGCGCTCCAACGCCCTCCGCTACGCCGCGTGCACGATCGGGGAAGCGGATCGCGACGCCGCTCTGAGCTGGCTGGCCGGGGAGTACCTGCGCACCCTGGGGCCCGCCCGGCGCGAGGACCTCGCGTGGTGGCTGGGCGTGCCCCGCGGGCGCGCCGACGCGGCGCTCGCCGAGCACGCGGTCGTCGACGTCGGCGACGGCCTGCTCCTCCTGGACGAGGACGAGGACGCATTCGCCGAGGCGCCCGTGCCCGCCGGTGTCGACCTGCTCGGCAAGTGGGACCCGCTGACCATGGGCCACGCGCCGGACGGCCGCACGCGCTGCGGGCTCGACGAGAACTGCTACGACTTCCGCGGCGACGGCCTGCCCGTCGCACTTGTCGACGGGGTCGCCGCCGGGACGTGGTCGATGACCGCGGAAGGTCGCCGCCTGGCGTTCTCGCTCGAGCCGTTCGAGACGCCCGGTGCCCGGCTGCGCAAAGCGATCGAGCGACGCGCGGAGGAGGTCAAGGCGCTGCTGGCCTAATCGATCGTGACGTCCTCGAGGCCGTCGGGCGCCGGCGGATACCGGGGGTCCATGTCTTGGAGGGTCTGGGTCAGCACCGTGAGGATCGCCCAGTCGCGGTACCACTTGCGGTCGGCGGGGATGACGTACCACGGCGCCTTGTCGGTGGTCGTCTGGGCGATCGCGTCGCGGAACGCGGCCTGGTACTCCGACCAGCGCTTGCGCTCGTCGAGGTCGCCGAGCTCGAACTTCCAGTGCTTGGCCGGGTCCTCGAGGCGCGACTGCAGCCGCTCGGCCTGCTCCTCGGAGGAGATGTGGAGGTAGAACTTCACGACGCGGGTGCCCGCGTCCGCGAGGTTCGCCTCGAACGCGCGGATGTGCCCGTAACGTGCCTTCACCACCTTCGCCGGCACGAGGTCGTGTACCCGCGCGACGAGCACGTCCTCGTAGTGGGAGCGGTTGAAGACGGCGATCTGGCCCTTGCCGGGCGTCGCGCGGTGGATCCGCCAGAGGAAGTCGTGCGCGAGCTGCTCCTCGGTCGGCGCCTTGAAGGACGTGACGGTGACCCCCTGAGGGTTCACACCGGAGAACACGTTGCGGATCGCGCCGTCCTTGCCGCCGGTGTCCATGGCCTGGAGCACGACGAGCAGGCTCTGGCCCGATTCGGCGTACAGACGGGCCTGCTGCTCGACGAGCATCGTCCGCAGCTCGGCACTCGCCTCCCGCGTCTGCCTCTTGTCACCCGGCGCGTCGTCGGTGGAGCGCGTGTCGATGTTCGACAGCAGCAGGCGGCTGCCTTTACGCATGCGCCAGCCCTCGGCGGGGTCGGTGGTCATCCGACCGTCGTACCCGGGAAGCCGATCGGTAGCCTCCGGGCGCGTGACCACCGTTGCCGACCTGCCGCTCGTCCACCGTGGAAAGGTCCGGGAGCTCTACGACCTGGGCGACGCACTGCTCATGGTCGCCTCTGATCGCATCTCGACCTACGACGTCGTCCACCCGAACCCCATCCCGGGCAAGGGCGCGGTCCTCACGGGTATCTCGGCGTTCTGGTTCGAGCGCCTGAAGTCGATCGTGGCCCATCACGTCCTGAGCTACTCCGAGCGGGTCCCGCCGGAGGTCCGCGGCCGCGCGGTCGTCGTGCGCAAGCTCGAGATGCTGCCCGTGGAGTGCGTCGTGCGCGGGCACATCACCGGCTCGGGCTGGAAGGACTACCAGGCGACGGGCGAGGTCTCCGGGATCGCGCTGCCCGCGGGCCTGCAGGAGTCCGAGCGGCTGCCCGAGCCGATCTTCACGCCGTCGACCAAGGCGACCGCGGGCCACGACGAGGCCATCGACTTCGAGGGCGCGGTGGCCGCGGTCGGCGATCGCGGGCTGATGGAGCGCGCGCGCGACGTCTCGCTGCAGCTCTACTCCACCGCGGCCGAGTACGCCGTCGCCCGGGGCCTCATCCTGGCCGACACGAAGTTCGAGCTCGGGCTGGACGACGGCGGCGGACTCGTGCTGGGCGACGAGGCGCTCACGCCCGACTCCTCGCGGTACTGGCCCGCCGACGGGTTCGCGGTCGGCCGCGGCCAGCCGAGCTTCGACAAGCAGTACGTGCGCGACTGGGCGGCGGGCTCGGGCTGGGACAAGGCGCCGCCCGCGCCCGCGCTCCCGGAGGAGATCGTCGCGGGCACGAGCAAGCGCTACGAGGAGGCGTACGCGAAGGTCACCGGAGAGCCGTTCTCGGCGTGGCTCGAACGGACGGGGGCGGCGGCGTGAAGGCGCGCGTGCTCATCCGCCCCAAGGCCGGCATCCTCGACCCGCAGGGCATCGCCGTCGAGCGGGCGCTGCCGGCGCTCGGCTTCACGGGGGTCTCGCAGGTGCACATCGGCCGGCTGGTGGAGCTCGAGGTGGAGGACTCCTCGCAGCTCGAGCCGATCTGCCGGACGCTGCTGGCCAACCCGCTGATCGAGGACTACGAGATCCAGGAGCCCTGACGTGAGGTTCGGCGTCGTGCAGTTCCCCGGCACCTGCGACGACCGCGACGCGGTTCTGGCGTGCGAGCGCGTCGATGGCGCGGAGGCTGTGCTGCTGTGGCACGGCGAGCGGTCGCTGGACGGCATCGACGCCGTGGTCGTCCCGGGCGGCTTCTCCTACGGGGACTACCTGCGCGTGGGGGCGATCGCGCGCTTCAGTCCGATGATGGAGTCCGTGATCGCGTTCGCCTCAGCGGGCGGCAGCGTGCTCGGAATCTGCAACGGGTTTCAGGTGCTCTGCGAGGCCGGCCTGCTTCCCGGCGCGCTCCTGCCCAACGTCGGCCTCCGCTTCGTGTGCCGTCAGGTCGCGGTCGAGGTGGTCAACGCGGACACCCGCTTCACGCGTGCGTGCGCCCCGGGACAGGTCCTCTCGATTCCCGTCAAGCACACGACGGGGCGCTACTACGCGCCGGAGGTGGAACTCGAGAGCATGCAGGCACACGGGCAGATCGTCCTGCGTTATGCCCCGGATGGCAACCCGAACGGATCGTCGAACGACATCGCCGGGGTGATGAACGCGGGCCAGAACGTGATGGGGCTCATGCCGCACCCCGAGCACGCGGTCGACGAGCTGACGGGCTCGGTCGACGGACTGACCCTCTTTGCCTCCATGGCTCTGGGGGCCCCGGCCCGTGCCTGACGCCACGCTGCCGACCGTCGAGGACGCCGTCGCACTCGGGCTCACCGGCGAGGAGTACGCCGAAGTCGTCGCCAAGCTGGGCCGTCCGCCCGGCCAGGTGGAGCTCGCGATGTTCTCGCTCATGTGGAGCGAGCACTGCGCCTACAAGCACTCCAAGAAGCTCTTGCGCACGCTGCCGACCGAGGGCGCCGCGGTCTTCATGGGGCCGGGCGAGAACGCGGGCGCGGTCCGCGTCTCCGGCGGGCTCGTGTGTGCCTTCAAGGTCGAGTCGCACAACCACCCGTCGGCGGTCGAGCCCTTCCAGGGCGCGGCCACCGGGGTCGGCGGGATCCTGCGTGACATTTTCGCGCTCGGGGCGCGACCGGTCGCGATCCTCGACTCGCTGCGCTTCGGGGAGCCCGACTCGTCGCGCACGCGGTACCTGCTCGATCGCGCCGTGGCCGGCATCGGGCACTACGGCAACTCGATCGGGGTGCCGACGATCGGCGGCGAGCTGTACTTCGAGGGGCCCTACGAGACGAACTGCCTGGTCAACGCGATGGCGCTCGGGCTCGCCGAGCCCGGCCGCATGATCAAGTCCGCGGCCGTCGGGGTGGGCAACGCGCTGGTGCTCTTCGGCGCTTCGACCGGCCGCGACGGGATCGGCGGAGCCTCGGTCCTGGCCTCCGCGGAGTTCGGCTCCGACGACGCGGACAAGCGGCCGTCGGTGCAGGTCGGCGACCCGTTTGCGGAGAAGAAGCTCCTGGAGTGCTCGCTCGAACTGCTGGAGCGCGGCCTGCTTGCGTCGCTGCAGGATCTCGGAGCGGCGGGGCTCACCTCGGCGGCGTCGGAGATGGCCTCCAAGGGGGAGGTCGGACTGGAGATCGACGTCGATGCGGTGCCTCTGCGGGAGGCCGACATGGAGCCCTTCGAGACGATGGTCTCCGAGTCGCAGGAGCGGATGCTCTGTGTGTGCGAGCCGTCGCGCGTCGCCGAGGTGCTCTCCGTATGCGAGAAGTGGGAGGTGCACGGCACCGCGATCGGCACGGTCATCCCCGAGCGCGTCATGCGGATCCTCCAGGGCGGCTCGACGGTCGGCGAGATGCCGGTCGAGGCGCTCGTCGACGAATGTCCGCTCTACGACCTCGCGCCCTCCAAACCCGTGGGACCGTTGTACCCCGCTCCCCCTGCCGTGCTCTCGGGCGACGCGGGGCTGCGCGCGACGCTGCTCGCCTTGCTCGGATCGCCGAACCTCGCGTCGCGGCTGCCGCTCTTCGAGCAGTACGACTGCATCGTGCAGTCGCGCACGGTGCGCCGCCCGGGGCAGGCCGACGCGGCGGTGCTCCAGCTCCCGGACGGAAGCGCGCTCGCCGCGTCGATCGACTGCAACGGGCGCCGCGTGGCGTGCGATCCCTACGTCGGCACGGTGGAGGCGGCGCTCGAGTGCGCCGCCAACCTCGCGTGCGTCGGGGCCGAGCCGCTGGGTGCGACGAACAACCTGAACTTCGGCAATCCCGAGCGGCCCGAGGTCGCCTGGCAGCTCACCGAGGCGGTGCGGGGGCTCGGCGACGCGTGCCGCGCGCTCGACGCACCGATCGTCGGCGGGAACGTCTCCCTGTACAACGAGACCCGCCCCCCCGTCGACGGCCCGAGCTCACCGGCGTCTGAAGGTGGGCCCATCTACCCGACGCCCGTGGTCGGGATGGTGGGAGCGCTGCCCAGCGCCGCCGGCGCCGGGCGCCTCGGCTTCCTCCGCGCGGGCGACGCGATCGCGCTCGCCGGGTGGAACGTCACGCCGTCGCTCGAGGGCTCCGAGCTCGCGAAGCTCCGGGGCGACGAGCTGCCCGACGGCCTGCCGGGCTACGATCTGGCCCACGAGGTCCGGGCACTGGGGGTCCTCCGCGAGGCGGTGCGCGCCGGCGCGCTGTCGAGCGCACACGACATCGCGGAGGGCGGGCTGCTCGTCGCGATCGCGGAGTGCTGTCTGGCCGGCGGGCTCGGCGCGGACATGCACGCGATCCCGGCCGACGTCGAGCTCCTGATGGTCTTCGGCGAACGCAAGGGCGGCTTCGTGCTGAGCGGTTCGCTCGCGGCGCTCGCGGCGCTCGACGTGCCCCTCGACGTCTTCGGCACCGTGGGTGGCGACGCGCTTCGCGTCGGCGTGGAGGGCCGCGAAGCGGTCTCGTGGACGCTGGACGAGCTCGCCCACGCCCACGCCGCCCTCGGCCCGCTGTTTGCCTAGAGCAGGGCTTGATCGGGTCGAACGCGTCCTCATGGCGCGCTCGATCGACCAGCGTGATCGCACGGGTCACGCACTCTTCACACCCGCCCCTCCGCGGCAGGGGACCGTGGGGTCATGTTCCCCACCTCCCTCCGCCAGGCCCTCGCCGTCGGCGCCGGCGTCACCGCCCTGCTCATGCCGACCACCGCGTCCGCGGACCAGGAGCGCGGCGCCCGCGGCGACCGCGGCGCCCCCAGCGAGCGCAGCGACCGCGGTCACGGCGCAGGTCGAGGCAACCCCAGTCGCGGTCAGGGCGCGGATGGCGGCAACCCCGGTCGCGGTCACGGCGCGGATGGCGGCAGCCCCGGTCGCCGCGGTGAGCGGCGCCCGCTGATCATCGGCCATCGCGGCGCCTCGGGCTACCGCCCGGAGCACACGCTCGCGTCCTACGCGCTGGCCGCGCGCATGGGCGCCGACTACATCGAGCCCGACCTCGTCTCGACCAAGGACGGCGTGCTCGTCGCCCGCCACGAGAACGCGATCAAGGAGACGACGAACGTCGCGGCGAAGCCGCAGTTCGCCGACCGCAAGACGACCAAGACCGTCGACGGGACCGTCATCCGCGACAACTGGTTCACCGAGGACTTCACCCTGGCCGAGCTCAAGACGCTGCGCGCCAAGGAGCGCATCCCGGACATCCGCCCGCGCAACACCGCCTTCGACGGCCGCTACACGATCCCGACCCTGCAGGAGGTCATCGACCTGCGCAGACGGCTCTCGCACGAGCTCCGCCGCGAGATCGGCATCTACCCCGAGACCAAGCACCCCACGTACTTCCGCGGGCTCGGCCTGCCGCTCGAGGAGCCGCTCGTCGAGGTGCTGCGCCGCAACGGCCTCGACCGCAAGAACGCGCCGGTCTACGTGCAGTCCTTCGAGACGGGGAACCTGAAGCTGCTCAACCGCACGCTGAAGGTGCCGATCGTGCAGCTGCTCAGCTCGCGCGGCGCGCCGTTCGACGTCGGCGCCGCGCCGACCTACGCGGAGCTCTCGCGCCCCGCGGGACTCGCGGGGATCGCCGAGTACGCCGACGGCGTCGGGCCGGCGAAGGACCAGATCGTGCCGCGCACCTCCACGGGCGCCTCGGGGCCGCCGACGTCGCTGATCACCGACGCACACGCCGCGGGGCTGGTCGTGCACCCGTACACGTTCCGCGCCGAGAACACGTTCCTCCCGCTCGAGCTGCGCTCCTCGGGCGACCCGGCCGCCTACGGCAACCTGTTCGCCGAGATCGAGCAGTTCTTCGGCCTGGGGGTCGACGGCGTGTTCACCGACAACCCCGACTTCGCCGTCGAGGTCCGCGACGGCGTCGAAGGCTAGCCCGAGCCCGCGCGTCCGCTGAGCGCCCATGCCCTTTCAGAAGGTCTGAGGCTCATGGGCCCTCGGGGTCTCCCAGCGTCGCCCAGAGGTGCATGACCGCGTAGGAGCGCCAGGGCCGCCAGCGCTCCGCGCGCTCGGGCTCCGCGCCGATGCGCGCGAGGCCGCGCCGTACGCCGACGTCCGTCGGCAGCCACGCGTCGGGATCCCCGAGCGCGCGCATCGCGACGTAGTCCGCCGTCCACGGCCCGATGCCCTTGAGCGCGAGCAAGCCGGCGCGCGCGGTCTCGCGGTCGGCGCCTGCGCGCAGGTCCAGGGCCCCGTCCTCGATCGCCGCCGCCGCGCGGGTCAGCGCGGCACCGCGGGCGCGCGGCATCCCGAAGGCCTCCGGCGGGAGCGCGGCGAGCGTCGCCGCGTCGGGGAAGAGGTGGGTCAGCTCGCCGTCGGGCCGGGGCAGCGGCGTTCCGTGCGCGGCCACGAGGCGGCCGGCGAGCGTCCGTGCGCCCGCGACGGAGACCTGCTGGCCGATGATCGCGCGCGTGACGAGCTCCGTCGGGTCCACGTGCCCCGGACGGCGCAGGCCCGGCCGCCGTGCGACGAGCCCGGAGAGGAGCCGATCCGTCGCGAGGTGTGCGTCGATGACGGCCGGGTCGGCGTCGAGGTCGAGCAGGTGGCGGCAGGTTGACACCGCCTCGTCGAGGTCGTCCGGGTGGACGTCGAGCCCTGCCCCCACGCCGCCCTCGTCGGGCCAGAGGCTCATGACGCCCGGGCCGCGCGCAAGCCGCAGCGTCCGGCGGTACACACCGTCCGGCGTCAGCTCTTCGACGCCCGTGACCGCCCGCGCTCCGAGGAACGCGAGCAGGCCCGGGACGTCGACGGGCTTGCGCGTGGTGAGCAGCAAGCCGCCGCGGCGAGCCGGGGCTCAGACCGGGCGATCCCGGTGGATCGCGGGGTCGACCGCCGCGGCGCGATCGTCGCGCCGATCGAAGTCCCGCACGGAGTCGTCGCCTCGGTCGCCGTCCCGCGGATCGGCCTCGTGAACCGTTCGCGCCCGCCGGTCGTCCTCTCCGGACAGGTCGATCTCGCCGTCGGCCATCCCCTGCTCGGTGCGGCTCGCAGTCGACCGGGAGACCTCGGCCTCCGCGCGCACCGCCGCGGCCTTCCGCTCGGCCATCTCGACCTCGGCACGCCGCGCCTCGGCCTGCCGTTCGGCCAGCTCGACCTCGGCGCGCTGTGCCTCGGCACGGTGCTCGATCTCCTGCGCGCGGGCGAGCTTGTCGTCGGCCTCGGCGTGGTGGCGGTCGGCCGCCAGCTGACGCCGGCCCTGCAACTGCTTCTCCTCGCGTGCGGCACGCAGGCGGGGCAGCGCCACGAGCAGCGCAACGAGGACGATCACGACGACCGCGATCAGCACGATGATGCTGGTGTCCATGGGATTCCTTTCGCTCTGGGTTGTCCACTCCCATGCCCTCGGGCCGTCGCGGGAAACGCCCGCCGGACCCATTGCTAGCCTTCGTTGCGTCGCCGGGCCCGGCCCGCCGGCAGCTCTCATGCCTCCCGCCTCCCCCCTCCTCGACGACCGCGAGGGTCCTCGCGACGAGTGCGGCGTGTTCGGGGTCTACGGACCTGACCACGACGTCTCCCGCCTGGCCTACTACGCGCTTCACGCGCTGCAGCACCGCGGGCAAGAGTCCGCGGGCATCGCGGCCTGCGACACGGGCGGCTACATCATCACCCAGCGCGCGATGGGCCTGGTCAACCAGGTCTTCAAGGAGCATGACCTCCGCGCGCTCGGTGGTGACCTCGCCATCGGCCACGTGCGCTACTCGACCACGGGCGCCAACGAGTGGGAGAACTCGCAGCCCGTGCACCGCAGCGCCGGCTCGGGCGGCAACCGCCGGGAGCTCGCGCTCGCCCACAACGGGAACCTCATCAACGCGATAGAGCTGCACTCCTCGCTGCGCGAGCAGGGCGTGTCGTTCACCTCGACGTCGGATTCGGAGATCATCGCCGCGGCGCTCTCCGCGCACCCGGCGGGCACGATCGAGGACGCCGTGGCCGCCGTCGTCCCGACCCTCAAGGGCGCGTTCTCCACCGTGGTGATGACGAAGGACCGCGTCGTCGCCTTCCGCGACCCCGCCGGGATCCGGCCGCTGGTGCTCGGCCAGCTCGGGGATCGCTACTGCGTTGCGAGCGAGTCGTGCGCCTTCGACATCATCGGCGCCACCCGCCTTCGAGACGTGCGTCCGGGGGAGATGGTCTCCATCTCCGAGCAGGGCCTCGAGTCGCGCATGGTCAGTGGCGGCGAGCGCGAGGCGTTCTGCGTCTTCGAGTACATCTACTTCGCGCGGCCCGACTCGCGGATGAACGGGACGGTCCTGCAGGCCGCCCGCGGGCGCATGGGGGAGAGCCTCGCGCGCGAGGCGCCCGCGCCGGACGCCGACCTCGTCATCCCCGTGCCCGACTCCGGCATCCCGGCCGCGCGGGGTTTCGCCCGCGTCTCGGGTCTGCCGCAGGACGACGGGCTGATCAAGAACCGCTACGTCGCGCGCACGTTCATCCAGCCCGGGCACGAGCTCAGGAAGCACGGCCTGCGGTTGAAGTTCAACCCGCTGCCGGAGATCGTCGGCGGCAAGCGCCTCGTGGTCGTCGACGACTCGATCGTGCGCGGCAACACGACGCGCCAGATCGTGCGGATGCTGCGCGACGCGGGCGCGGCGGAAGTCCACATGCGGATCTCCGCGCCGCCGATCAAGCACCCGTGCCACTACGGGGTCGACATGAGCACCCGCGAGGAGATGGTCGCCCATGGACGCACGGTCGAGGAGATCGCGGAGCATCTGGGCTGCGACACGCTCGCCTATCTGTCGATGAAGGGCGTCTACGACGCGGTACGCGGGTCGGCCGATCGGCACTGCGACGCCTGCTTCACCGGCAACTATCCCTTGGCGGGGACGACCGACGCGAACGACAAGTTCGCCCTCGAGCGGTCGCTGCCCGTGATCCCCGCGGGCACGCCGACGCTCGCCTGAGACCCCGGTTCGTCACGGGAGCGCGACGGACTGCGAAGAAGCTGCGCACCGATCGCGCCAGGGCACCCCTGCGCCCCGCCGGGCGCCGATCGCGCCCGTTATGGTCGCCCTCTTGTCCGCGTCCGACCCACACGCCGCCCTCCGCGAGCACTTCGGCTTCTCGGCCTTCCGTCCCGGTCAGGAGCAGGCGGTTCGAGCCGCGCTCGACGGCCGCGACGTGCTCGTCGTCATGCCGACGGGCGCCGGCAAGTCGCTCTGCTACCAACTCCCGGCCCTCATGCGCGACGACCTGACGCTCGTGGTCTCGCCGCTCGTCTCGCTCATGGAGGACCAGGTGCAGGCGCTCGCGCGCCGCGTGCCCGGGTGCGTCGCCCTGGTCAACTCCCAGCAGGATCGCGGAGCCAACGACGCCGCGGTCGCCGCGGCCGCCCGCGGCGACGTGCGGGTGCTCTACGTCGCGCCCGAGCGGTTCTCGTCACCGGGCTTCGCACGGGCGCTCAAGGCTGCCGGTGTCGGCTTGTTCGTCGTCGACGAGGCGCACTGCGTCTCGCAGTGGGGGCACGACTTCCGGCCGGACTACTTCCGCCTGGCCGACGCGGCACGCTGGCTCGGGGCCAGTGCGATCGTCGCCTCGACGGCGACCGCCACGCCGTCGGTCGCAGCCGACATCGTCGCGCGCCTCGGGCTGCGAACGCCCGTCCGCGTCTCGACGGGCTTCGACCGGCCGAACCTCTCCTGGGCGGTCGTGCCGGGCACGCCGCGCACCAGGGAGCCTCAGCTCGTCGCGGCCCTTCGGGTTCCCGGCGCCACACCCGCGATCGTGTACACGGGGACGCGGCGCGCGGCCGATTGCCTCGCGGAGAAGCTCTCGGAAGCGCTCTGCAGGCCGGTGCTCGCGTACCACGCGGGGCTTCGCCGAGCGGCGCGCGCCGAGGCACAGCGGCGCTTCATGGCGGGCGAAGTCGATGTCGTCGTCGCCACGAACGCCTTCGGCATGGGCGTCGACAAGGCCGACGTGCGCACGGTCGTGCACGCGACGGTCCCGTCGTCGGTCGAGGCGTACTACCAGGAGGCCGGGCGCGCCGGCCGCGACGGGGCGCCGGCCCAAGCGCTGCTGCTCGCCGCGGTCGAGGACAAGGGGCTGCACGTCTTCTTCGTCCGGCGGGCGGCGGTCAGCGAGCAGCACATCGAGCGCGTCGCGCTGCGCCTCCAGGCCGCGGCGGGCGGGCCGCCCGCCCCCGGGCAAGAGCCGGCGCCGACCTTCGACGTCGCGGTCGGGGAACTCGTCGGCTGCTCGGGCGGTGCGTCGGTCGCCGGCGACGCGGACCGGATCAAGGCGGTCGTCGGGGCGCTCGCGCGGGCGGGGGTCATCCAGCCCGCCCCGGCCGCGGTCGACCGCGTGCGGGGCCGGCTGCTCACCGCCTATGACGCGCGCGCTCGGGTGCTCTGCCGCACGATCGCGGGGGACGTGCAGCGCGCGCGGTGGCGTCAGTACCGGGCGATCTGGGGGTTCGTCGAGAGCGACCGCTGTCGCCGCGCGATGGTGCTGGCGCACTTCGGCGACGAGGCGTCGCCGGCACCGACGGTCGGCTGCTGCGACGTCTGCGATTCCACGCTGATCCCGGAGGCGCCAATCGGCGCGGGCGTGCCGCGGGAGCTGAGGACGACCCCGGGGCTCGACCTGCGCGGAGCGATCGTCGCAGTCGTCGACGGAGCCGAGCCGCAGATCGGGCGTGCTCGGATCGTCGAGGTGCTGCGCGGGAGCTCTTCGAAGGAGATCCTGCGCCACCGCTACGACGGGCTGCCCGGGTACGCCACCTTTGCGCAGCTCACCACCGGGGAGATCCTCGCCGCCGTCGACGCGCTCGTCCTGGCCGGCCGCCTCGTCTCGACGGGCGGGCCGGACCCGAAGCTTCGTGTCGACGCCGAGGCGCAGGAGCGGCTGGTCGCGTGAGGATCGCCGTGCTCGCTTCGGGGGAGGGGACGAACCTCCAGGCGCTGATCGACGAGTTGCACGCGCCGGGCGGCGCGGTCGAGCTCGTGGCCGTCGCGGCGGACAGGGTCGATGCGCCCGCGCTCGGGCGGGCGCAGGCCGCCGGTATCGACACCGAAGCGTTCCCGCGGGAACGCTTCTCCGACCGCCCCGCCCGCGACGCGGCGATCACCGCATGGCTGGAAGCGCACGGGGTCCAGCTTGTCGTCCTCGCGGGCTACATGGCGCTGCTCGACGCCGCCTTCGTGCGGCGCTGGGCGGGGAGCCTGGTCAACGTCCATCCGTCGCTGCTGCCCGCCTTCCCCGGCATGGGCGCGATCGAGCAGGCGCTCGACTACGGGGCCCCCCTGTTCGGCGTCACCGTGCACCTCGTCGACGAGGGGATCGACACCGGCCCGATCCTGCTGCAGGAGGCGGCGGCGCTGCCCGCGGCCAGGACGCCGGAGGAGGTGCACGCCGCGCTGCGGCCGATCGAGCATCGCCTGCTCTGCGCGGCCGTGCGCGCGTTCGCCGACGGCGGAGTCCGCCCTGACCCCGGGCATCCGCGACGGTGGCTCGTGGGCTAGCGGTTCTGCCCACGGAGTCACTGTCGACCACGATCGGCGGCTGACGAGGTTCTTCGGAGGCGTGCACGGGTCTGATCGAGGCAGCGTGGCGACGCGACGCCGGGATCGTCGGCGCCCACCCACTCCCGGACCTCGAACCATCGATCGGCGTGCTGCGCAAGCTCGGGTTCGCTCCGTCCTCCTCCCCCGAGCCGGGCGTCCTGGCCTTCACCCTTCGCCGCTCGCGCGAATGACCGAGAGCGACCCCCCGGGGTGGCCTGATCAGGTCGGGTTCCCGAGCTCCTCGTCGACGGGCTCGTCGCTGTCGCCGTCGGCTTCCTCGCCGGTCGCGCCGGCCGGGTCGTCGCCGCCGTGGTGGTCGTGCTCGTCCTCCCACTCCCCGGCCACGTCGTCGGCGTTGCCCGCGGCCTCCTTGCTGCCCTCGAGCTTCTTCTCCGCGTCGGCGATGTTGTCCTCGAGCTTGTGGAGGTCGTCCTCCATCTCGCCGGAGCGGTCCTCTGTCTTCGGGTCGTCCATGCCGGGAAGGTTCCCCGAGGCGCGCCCGAATAAGCTCTGATCGCGATGCCGGACCCCGCGCTGCCCCGTCCCGCCCCCAGCGCCCCGGGGGACGTACGCATCGCCCGCGCGCTGCTCTCCGTCTCGGACAAGCGCGGTGTCGTCGACTTCGCGCGCGGCCTCGTCGACCTCGGCGTCGAGCTGGTCTCCACCGGGGGGACCGCGACCGTGCTGGCCCAGGCCGGGCTGCCCGTCCGCACGATCGAAGACTTCACGGGCTTCCCGGAGATGATGGACGGGCGCGTCAAGACCCTGCACCCGAAGCTCTACGCCGGCCTGCTGGCCCTCCGCGACAACCCCGAGCACCTCGACGCCGCCGCGGCGAACGACATCGAATGGGTCGATCTGGTGTGCGTGAACCTGTACCCGTTCGAGCAGACGGCTGCCCGGCGCGGTGTCCCGGAATCCGAGGTCATCGAGAACATCGACATCGGGGGCCCGACGATGATCCGCGCCGCCGCGAAGAACCACGCGTTCGTCGCGGTCGTCGTGCGCCCCGAGGCCTACGACGCGCTGCTCGAGGAGCTGCGCGACACCGGTGGAACGATCGCGATGCCGACGCGCGAGGCGCTTGCCGCCGACGCGTTCGCGCTCACTGCACGCTACGACACCGCGATCTCACGCTGGTTTGCGGAGAAGAGCGAGGACTTCCCGCCCCTGTACATCCGCGCCTACGAGAAGGTCACCGACCTCTCCTACGGCGAGAACCCGCACCAGCGCGCGGCCTATTACCAGCAGGTCGGAGCCCGCTCGCATCTCATGGCGATGGTGCGCCAGCACCACGGCAAGCAGCTCTCGTTCAACAATCTGCTCGATCTGGAGAGTGCCCGCACGATCTCCCGCGACTTCGAGGTGCCGACCTGCGCGATCGTCAAGCACAACAACCCGTGCGGGGTCGCGCTCGGAACCAGCCTGAACGAGGCCTACCGTGGAGCGCTCGCCTGTGACCCGATGAGCGCGTTCGGCGGTGTCGTCGCGCTCAACCGCGAGGTCGACGAGCCGCTCGCGCGGGAGCTGCACCAGCAGTTCGTCGAGGTGCTGTTCGCCCCGGGCTACACCGAAGCTGCGCTCGCCGTGCTCGCCCAGAAGCAGAACATCCGCATCCTGCAGGACGACGATCGCCGCTCCCGGACTCCCGGCGAGCCCGTGGTGCGCCAGGTCATGGGGGGTCTGCTCGTACAGGACGCCGACGCGGTGCGCGACGACCGCGAGGCGATGGAGGTCGTCACCCGGCGGCAGCCCACGGAGGCCGAGTGGGGGGACCTGCTCTTCGCCTGGCGCGTGGCCAAGCACGTCAAGTCCAACGCGATCGTGCTCGTCAAGGACCTCGCGACGGTGGGCATCGGCGCCGGGCAGATGAGCCGGCTCGATTCGGTGCGGCTGTCGATCGAGAAGGCGCAGCTCGACTCGCTCGCGGGGACCGCGCTCGCCTCGGATGCGTTCTTCCCCTTCGCCGACGGCCCGGAGCTCGCGATCCAGGCGGGCGTCACGGCGGTGATGCAGCCCGGCGGGTCCGTCCGCGACGAAGAGGTGATCGCGGCCGCCGACGACGCGGGCGTCGCCATGGTCCTCACGCGCCGCCGGCACTTCCGCCATTAGCCCATGAAGCCTCCGGCCGGGATCTGTCGTCTGCGTGCCCTGACCGGCGGAGCCCAGGGCCGTTGATCGAGCGCTTCGGATCCGGCGGACCGTACGAGGCGCTCGTGGGCTACTCCCGGACGGTGCGAGCCGGCGGGTTCGTCTTCGTATCGGGCTGCACGGCGACGAGCACGGACGGCGTGGTCCTCGGCCCGGGTGACCCGCGGGTCCAGGCGGGCGAGGCGCTCGACGCGTGCGAGCGGGCGCTCGCCCTGGCCGGCGCGACGCTTGCCGACGTCGTGCGCACGCGCATCTACGTCGTCGATATCACCCAGTGGGAGGTTGTCGGCCGCGCCCACGCAGAGCGCTTCGGGGACGTCCGGCCCGCGACGACGATGGTCGGGGTCTCCTCGCTGCTCGACCCGCGCCTGCTGGTCGAGATCGACGCCGACGCGTACCTCCCGCGCTGAGCCGAAGCGGTCCGTCCCCCGGAAAGCGGCACCTTGCAGGCCCCTCCGTGCCGTCCGATCGGTTCCCCACCATGCCTCTTCCTCCATGCCCGCGCCGAGACGAACACCCGACGCCGGCCTGCGCCCCTGGCAGGTTCGCGCCCTGGAGACCATGGACCGGTGGCACGGCGGGTCGTTCCTGGTCTCGGCGGCGCCCGGCGCCGGTAAGACGCGGCCGTCGATCGAGGTCGCCAAGCGGCTGCTGCGCCAGGGGAAGGTCACCCGCGTCGTGCTCGTCTGCCCGACCACGCCGCTCACCCGCCAGTGGGCGCTGGCCGCCGGGCGTGGCGGGCTGCACCTCATGCCCGACGCGGAAGGACCGCGGCCACCGCGGGACTTCCACGGCGTCGCGGTGACCTACGCGCGGATCGCGAGCAACCCGCAGAGCTGGGCCCGGGCGTGCGCGCCCGGCACGCTGGTGATCGCCGACGAGGCGCACCACCTGGGCGAGGAGCTCGCGTGGGGCGAGAGCTTCACCGAGGCGTTCAAGGCGGCCGGCCGCTGGCTGCTGCTCTCCGGGACGCCGTTTCGCTCCGACGCCGCCGCGATCTCCGGCGTCACGTACGACCGCGACGGCGTCTGCGTCCCGGACGTCTCCTACTCCTACGCCGACGCGGTCAAGGACGGCGTCTGCCGACCCGTCGCCTTCGTCACCTACGACGGAACGCTCTCCTGGCGTTCGGGCGACGACGTCATCGAGGCGGGCTTCGACACCGTGCTGACCGGCCGGGAGGCGAGTCGCCGCTACCGCACCGCGATCTCCACCGAACTGCCCGACGGGCTGCCGCGCATCCTGCACGAGGCGCACGCGAAGCTGATCGGCGTCCGCGCCGAGGGCCACCGGGACGCGGGCGGGCTCGTCGTCGCCGCCGACGGCACCCACGCGCGGAAGATCGCAGGGCTCCTGCACGAGGTCACGGGCAAGGCGCCGACCGTCGTGCTCCACACGGAGGCGGCGGCGGCCAAGACACTTCAGGCCTTCACCGCCGGCCGCGAGGAGTGGATCGTCGCAGTCAACATGGTCTCCGAAGGGGTCGACGTCCCGCGCCTGCGCGTCGGCGTGTATGCGACCGCGGCAAAGACGCCGCTGATCTTCCGGCAGATCGTCGGGCGCTTCGTCCGCACGATCCCCGGCCGCCCGCAGGAGCTCTCGTGGCTCTACCTCCCGGCCGACCCGATCCTCCGCGACCACGCCGCGAACGTCGAGGCCGAGCTGCGGCACGTTCTCAGGCTCCGCACCGACGACCAGGACGGTGCCGGGGACAAGGAGCCGCGCGAGCGCAAGCCGCCCGGCGAGCCGGTCACCCAGCTCGAGTTCGTCCCGCTCGCTGCGGACGTCGCGCCGCAGATGGCGCTCTTCGGCCCGCCGCCCGGGGTCCGCGGCGGCTCGGCGGCACCGAGGGTCAGCTTCCCCCGCTCGTTTCCCACCGCCGTCGACGCCCCGGACGTCGCCCCGGAATCCGAGCGCGCCGGCCCGAGCGCCTTCGAACGTCGCGCGCTGCTGCGTGACAAGCGCCACGCGCTCGTCGCCGAGCTTCGCCGCCGCGACGGCCGCCAGCCTCGCGAGATCAACGCCTGGCTCAACCGGGAGGTCGGTGTCGCCAAGGTCGCCGACGCGACGCTCGAGCAGCTCGAGCGCTGCTGCGCGCTGCTGCTCGACGAGCTGACGGGCGCTCGCCGCTGACGTACCGCCGGCGAGGGCTCGAATCTTCGGCGCAACGGGCGCGTGGGACTGCCGCCATGGGCCGCCTGGGAGTCGAACCCAGATCTCAGAGCTTAAAAGGCTCGTGCGTTGACCGTTACGCCAGCAGCCCGCCACGACATCGTACGGGCTGGCGCGCACGTCGAGCAATCACCCATCCCACGCATCAGTCGGCGGCAAATCGCTCGTAGATGACGCCGAGTTCGCTGGTAGCCGAGCCGGTTATCAGGGTTGCGCTCGGCGTCGCGTGCCATACCCCGTGCGGGAATCGAACCCGCCTTACCGGCGTGAAAGGCCGGCGTCCTGACCGATAGACGAACGGGGCGCGACGGTGATTGTAGGCGTGGCCCGGGCGAGCCCCGGCGAGCCTCGATCCTTACGAGGTCCGAAGGGCTCGCTTACGGACGGTTGAGGTTGATGTCGCACACTGCTCGTACGTCGATTGGACCCCTACGACGTACCCCATAGGCCGGCGTTGCTCGCCGGTCGCCCTCCGCCCGCTTTGCCCGGCCCGCCGCTCCCTCCCTACCGATGCGGGCCGGGTGAAGTCTTCTCCGCCTAGAACACCGAGCGCGTCTTGCCGCCGTCCACGGCGAGCGTCTCGCCCGTGATGTAGCTCGCGCGCGCGGAGCAGAGGAACACCGCCGCCGCGGCAAACTCCTTCGGCTCGCCGAGCCGCTCGATCGGGAGCGTCCGGCGTGCGTCCTCCTCGATCTGTTCACGGGGACCCAGATCGAGGATCCGCGCCGTGGCGAAGTGCCCCGGCAGCAGCGTGTTGAGCGTCACGCCGTCAGGGGCGACCTCGACCGCGATCGTCTTGAACGCGGTGACCATCGCGGCGCGGTGGCTGTTGGAGAGCATCAGCTGGCCGATGGGTTCGCGGACGCTCGTCGACGCCACGTTGACGATGCGGCCACAACCCCGAGCCCGCATCCCGGGCAGCGCGTGCTCCACCAGCGCCATCGGCGCCAGGACGAGTGAACGGTAGGCGGCCTCCCACTGCGCTCGAGTGAAGCCGAGCGGGTCGCCTCGCGGCGGGCCGCCCGTGTTCGTCACCAGCACGTCGACGGGGCCGAGTTCGACGGCCACCGTGTCGAGCAGCCCGGCGGCGGCATCGACGTCGGCCGTGTCCCACACAAATCCCGTGGCGCCGATCTCGCCCGCCGTCGCGTCGATGCGCATCCGGCTGCGTGAGGCGATCGCCACGGTCGCCCCCTCCGCGACGAGCTCGGCGGCGATGGCGCGCCCGAGCCCCGCCGACGCGCCGCTGACGAACGCGACCTTGCCGTGCAGCCCGAGGTCCATCCAGGGATCCTGCCAAGCGGCGGGCATGGGCGGTGAGGGGCTCGAACCCCCGACTTCCTCGTTGTAAGCGAGGCGCTCTGACCAGCTGAGCTAACCGCCCGCCGACAGGACGGTACCGGCCGCCGATCCTCGAGGCGGCGGAGCGACATCCTCCGGGCTCTGGATGAGTGATTCCACGGATCCGGTGCCGCCCGCTCGACGTTCCGGCTGGCACCTGACACCACCCGTCCTGTGCCGATCCGTAGACGATCGGCTGTGGAAATCGTGCGGCGTCAGCCATCCACCCGAACCGCCGATCGACGGGACCACCCCGTGGAATCGATCATCTAGGCTGCGGCGCCGTGCCCGCCGGCGTCATCGTCCCCGTCCACGGCTTCGCGCCGTACCTCGCCGAGGCGCTCGACACCGTGTTGGACGGGGACCCGGCCGCCGTCGTCGTCGTCGACGACGCGTCGTCGCTGGCGCTGGAGTTGCACCCCGACCACGCGGCCGCCGGCGTGCGGCTTGTCCGCCGCGAGGTGCATGGCGGCCCGGCGGAGGCCCGTGCCACCGGGCTCGAGGCGCTGGCGTCGGAGATCGATCTCGTCGCGCTGTGCGACGCCGACGACGCGTGGACGCCCGGGTCGCTCGCCGCGCTCACCCGTGCGCTCACCGCCGACTCCGAGGCGGGCTGGGCGTTCGGGCGGGCGCTGGTCGTCGGGCCCGACGGCCGCGCCACGGGGGAGCAGTGGGCGCGTCCTGCCGGCGGTCGGCACCCGGCGGGCGCGTTCGCCCAGGAGCTCTACGCGGCCAACCCGATCCCGACCTCGAGCGTCGTGCTGCGGCGCTCGGCACTTCGAGCGGCCGGCGGCTTTGCGGGACCGGTCCGCGTCGCGGAGGACTGGGAACTCTGGCTGCGCCTCTCGCGCGCCGGGCAGGACGCGCTCTGTGTGCCCGAGGCGACGGTCCGCTATCGCCGCCACCCGGCCGGCTTGACCGCGGACGTCGCGCGCCTGGCGCGCGCGCAACTCGCGCTCCATGCCGCTCACGCGGACCTCGTCTCCCCGGACGCGCACGCGGCAGCCGAGGCACGGGACCTCGCCGCGCTCGCCGACGGCCTCGCGCGGGACGGCGATCGCCGCGGTGCGCGGGCCGCCTGGGAGCAGGTGGCGGCGCGCCGCCGGCTGAGCGGGCGAGAGCGGGCGAAGCGCGCGGCGCTCGGGGTGGCGGGTGGCGGACGCTTGCTGGGCCGCGCCGACCCGTACCGATGAGCCTCAGGATTGCGCTACCGGGTTCCGGCGTTCGCCTGCTGCCGGCACGCTGGCGGAGGGCGGACAGCGCCACGCCGCAGCGGCCGGTTCGGCACACGGCGTCCGAGCTCGAAGGCCCACACCGCCGGACCGTCGAGCAGACCGAGGACGGCCGCGTCGCGATCACCGCGCGCGAGTGCGCCCGCCCCCGCGAACGCCCGCGCGAGCCCCCAGCGCAGCAGGCCGGGCCAGCGGCGCGCAGGCAGCGCTCCCGGCCAGCGCGACGCGAGCCACCCGGCGCCCGTGCCGTGGCGGAAGCGCTGAGCGAGAAGTCCGCTCACGCGGTCGCGGTTCGTGTGCACGACCCGCGCCTCCGGGCGCGACTCGAGCGCCCACCCCGCCGCGCGCAGCCGCCAGCAGAGGTCCGCGTCCCCGCCCGAGCGCACCCCCGGGCAGAAGCCGCCCACCGCGGTGAATGCGCTGCGCCGCACCGCAGCGTTCGCCGTCTGCGCGAAGGACCACGGGCCGTGCGCGAGCACGGTCTCCTGTGACATCGCCCGTTTCGAGGAGGCGAAGCGCACCGCGATTCCCGCGTCGGGAGCAGCCGGCAGGTCGGCGATCGCGCCGGCCAGCACGCCGACCGACGGCTCCGGCCGCGGCTCGAAGAGCGCCTCCAGCAGCCCCGCCGTGGGCGTGACGTCCGCGTCCAGGAAGAGCAGCCAATCCGCAGTTCCGCGTGCGGCGCCGCGGTTGCGCGCGTAGTACGACGTCCGGACCTCCGGCGCCACGACCACGTCGGGATCGCGGACCCCGAGGCCGCGGTTGTCCACGACGGTGAGCGTGTCGTCCGGCCTGAGCGCGAGCGTGGCTCGCAGACGCGCCACCACTGCGCCCAACTCGGTGCCGTTCGCGGCGGCGACCGGCACCACCACGTCGACTGCGGGGCGTTGCATCCGGCGCGAACCCTAGACCGTCGGCAACGGCGGCGACGGGTCACCGGGCGGCATGCGTCCCCTGCCCGTGCTCTCCGCCGGATGGCCGGCCGGGCGTCGTTTCGCGAAGGCCGCCGCTCCCCGCGATCCTTGGCATACTGATCTCCCCTCGGGGGCGTAGCTCAGTTGGTTAGAGCGCCGGCCTGTCACGCCGGAGGTCGCGGGTTCGAGTCCCGTCGCTCCCGCCTCACGAAGACCCTGCTAACACCAGGGTTTTCGCGTTTCTCAGGGACTCCGCAGCGGCGTCGTCGGAGCATTGGGGGACACGATTGGGGGACAAACGCGGCCGAATCCGTCGACCGCGAGGTGCTCGCCGATGGTCGCGGGTTCAATCAGCTGGGCAAACCGCCCTGCGTCGCAGACCCTGACGTACGCTCGGCGCACATGGACGTCAACGCCCTCTAACTCGGCGCACGCCGTCGACAAGGTCGCAGCGCACGGGCTGACGATGGCCGAGGTGGAGCAGACCGCGCGCAACGGCGCGGTGGTGGTCGCCAACCCGCATCCGCGGATCGAAGGTTCCAGGCTCATGATCGGCCCAACCGACGGGGGGCGGATCGTCACGGTGGTCATCGACCCGACGCTCGACCCGACGACGTGGGAGGTGCGGACCGCCTGGCCGGCGACCGACGCCCAGGCCGGGCACTACCGCCGGCATCGCCGCTGAGGCATCATGGGCGACATCGAACACGCAGACCACAGCTGGGACCCGGACTTCACCGACGCGCCGCTCGGCGAGCCGCTTGACGTAACGATCTCACCGGACATCCGGGTGGTGCGGATCGACGACCTCGTTGACCTCGAGGCGTCCCTCGAACGCAGCATCGCGGCCGCCGAGCGCATCCGGGAGACGATCGCGGAGCACGAGGGCGATCCCGCATTCCGGGCGCGCCTGAAACGTGTGCGCGAGCGCGAGCGCGAGCTGCGCGACCGCCTCACGAGCTGACCCGGGAGGGCTCGTGCTCGCGTCCCGGGGGAGGCGGGCGAGTTCGGCGGCCGCCAATCCGGCCTGCGGCACGCTGCGACGCTGGGAAAGCACCCGCCCCGACCGGATCGGCGGGCGTGTTCAGGATGCGCGGCGCGCGGTGCGTTCGTCGTCGAGCATCCACGATTCGAGCTCTTGGCAAATGAAGCGGCGGGCGCGCCCGAAGCGCCTTGACGGGATGCTTCCGGCCTTCGCCCAGGCCATCACCGTCGAGCGTGCCACGCCGAGCAGCTCGGCGGCCTCGTCGGCGGTCATCACGTCCGCGCGGGTGAGCGGCCGTCCGTAGCGGTACGGCTCGATCTGAGCTGCTGCTCGTCCGTTTGCGGTGCCGAGCTGGGTCATCGTCAGAGCCCGAGGTCGAGGCCGTCGTGTTCGAGTTCTAGGTGCTGCGTGAGCGGTTCCCGCTCGAGCGGGCTGCGCGCGAGAGTGTCCAGGCGGGCAGCGGCGTGCTCGTGCGCGGCCTCACGGACGCGGAGCTCGTGATCGACGGCGAGGAAGCGCGTCGCGTCCGGCCCGTGCGTATTCAGCCAGTCGTGGTCGCTGGTCTTGGCGGCCGTGACCGTGGCGACGGTCTTCTGCAGGTCGGCTGCGCGTTGCTGCTGCTCATCGAGGTTGCGTTCGAGCAGGTCGTCGACGTCGGCGCGTGCGCCTCGGTCCCGCCACCTAAGGCGTTCGCGCCGTTCGCGCAGAAGCCGCTCGCGCTCGCGTGCGTTCTCGAGGCCGTGGACGTCGGCCTCCAGCTCGCGCTTTTCGACGTGCGGAAGCCGGCGCGGCGGCGGCTGGTCGGAGAGCTGTCCGCGGAGCCGGCGGCGCTCTTGCTCGAGTTGCTCGCGGTCGGCCTGGGGCAGCGACTCGAGCGCGAGCTGCTTGGCATGGCTGCGCTGCATCAGCTTGGCGATGCCGGAGACCAGCGGGTCGCCCGGTGGGGGAAGCTCGGGGTCAGGGTGCAGGTCGCCGCGTGCGACGTAGAAGCGACCCTGCTCGCGGTGGCGGGAGAGCGCGGTGTAGCCCCACTCGCGGTAGAGCTCCTCGCTGCCGAGCACGAACGTCCGGTCGACGGTTGCGCCCTGCGCGCGGTGGGCGGTGATCGCGTACCCGTGATCGAGATGGCCGGCGTCGAGGTAGTCGGGGCCGAGCCGGATGCTGCGGCCGTCGTCGAGCGCGACGTCGACGCTGCGCTGTACGGCGTCGGTGGCGCTGATCGCGCCGCGCTGGCCGTTGAGGATCCCGGCCCGGCGGTCGTTGCGCGCGCCGATGACACGGTCACCTGTGGCGAACCCCCGGACCCCGACCGTGAGCTCGTCGGGACCGAGGTCGCCTTGGTCCTGGAGGAGCTGGCGGGCACGATGGTTGAGGTCTGCGACGTCGTCGCGGCGCGCGGCGATCATCAGGCGGTCGCCGCCGGCGCGCGACCAGTCGTTGACCAGAGCTGCGCGCACGGCTTCGGCGGAGTCGCCGACGGTGATCTGGCCGTGATCACGGTACGCGCGCGCCCAGCGTTCGACCTCGCCGCTGCGCAGCGCGTCGAGCGCCTGACGGTCCCAGCCGTGGTGCTGGCAGTCGGTCGAGCGCGTGGAGCGGTCGACGAGATCCTGCTCGATGTCGAGCAGCTCCCCGGTGGTGAAGCGCGCCTCCGTCAGCCCGGCCGGGACCCGCCCATGCGGCAGCGGGACGATCTCGCGGTCGGTGAGCATCGCGTCGGCGACCTGCTCAAGGTTGGCGATCGACGCGCCGCGCGGTTGGGCCCCGGCGAGTGCTTGCAGCAACTCGGCACGGCCGAACACGCTCACCTCCCGCGTCAGCGCCTCCGGCCCGACGGCTGTCACCCACGGGACGGCGCGATCGCCGGGCTGCAGGACGCGCTCGAGGGCCGGCGCGGTGAGGCCGTGCTCGGCGGCGCGGGCGCGCCACTGCTCCCGGAGCCGGTCGACGCTGAGGTCCTGCTTCGTCCTGCGGGTCTCGAGCGCCGCGATCTGCGCCGACTGCGCCGAGCGGCCGCCGTGCGCGGCCATCTGCTCGAGGACCTCGGCGCGGCGCTGGGAGAAGTGCTCGATCACCTCTCGCGGCACGCCTTCGATGTCGGCGGTCCCGCGCTCGACCGGCTCCCACTCCAGCCCGAGCCGCAGGGTCAACTCTCGCCGTAGCTCGGCCTGATAGAGAAACCCGGCCGTCTTGGCGTGCCGATACAGATGCCGAGCGTCGAGCGCCGTCCAACGATCGTCGGGGCCTCGGGTCAGGTTGCCGGCCACGACATGGGTATGAAGCAACGGGTCACCGGCGCGCGAGGCGCGGTGCCGGAACGCCGCGGCGACGAACCCCCTGCCCTCGACCTGGATCCCGCCGCCCGCGCCACGCCTGGCTCGGCATGCTTCGCCCTCGAGGTAGCCGAGCGCCGTCTCGACCGCGGCGTCGTGCGCCTCACCGAGCTGCTTCGTGACCGCGGGATCGGCGATGCCCCAGAGAACGCTGACCGACTTCGGGGCGCGGAAGGTCAGATCGAACCCGGCAACCGCGCCGTCCCTGACCGGTTGGCGCAGCCCCCCGCCGGCCAGAAGCTGGTCGAACTCGCCAGGCTCGACGCGTCCTTGGAGGCCGGCCGCGGGGGCGCCGCTACCGGTCCAGCGGCCAGGTGCCTCGCCCTCGCCGTCGTAGTAGTCCTCACGGCCAGATGCGACCTGATCGGTGTAGTACCTGGCCGCCTGCGGGCCCGCCGCGATCTTGCCGAGCGACAGCATCTCCCCGCTAGGTCGCGCGAGCGACGCAAGGCCCCCTGGAAGATCTCGGCGGTCGAACCAGAATCGCTCCATGACCACGATGCGCCACGGAGGACCGAGGCGTCAACGCGAGCCGGACGATCGGGGCCCTGTGGGCCCCTGGGCGCCGAGCCCGCCGCCGACGCGATCTACCACGCCCGCACCCCCGCCGTTCACAGCGGTGACGCCGACGACGGCGTGCGCGACACCGCTACGGCCGCGCACCACCAGGCGCTCTACTCGCCCTGATGTCATTGCACACGGACCCGCCGATGTGGTCGAGGGTCACACGGCGAAAGCGGCCCTGGTCGACTACGCCGTCGCCGGGGCGCGCTCGGCGACACGAGTTAGCTAGTGCTATGCCGGTACCGGCATAGCAGTGCAACTCTGTGTTCCGTTGCTGTGGTGGTTGAGGAGGCGCTCGTCTGGGGTGGGTGCCGGTGGCTCTGCCACGATGGCGGCGGCGTGGCGGAGCGACCCTCGAAGGAGCGGGTGAAGCGGGCGGGTGAGCGGCTTCGTGCTCATCAGAGCGGTGAGCGGGCGATGGCGTTGGAGGCGCTGCTCGTCGAGCTCGATGTGGTCGGTCGGTGGCGTGCGGCGCACGCCGCGCCGCTGACGCGGGTCGCCGCGAACCTCCGGTACTACGTCGCCGACGCTTCGGGCGGGTCCTTCGTCGTCGGTCAGCGGCTCAAGCGGATGGAGACGATCCGCGACAAGCTGGACCGCGAGCCGCAGATGGAGCTCTCACGGATGCACGACATCGCCGGCGCCCGCGCCGTGCTCGCCGACGACGGTGCGGTCGACCAGGTCCTGGCGCGACTGCGCGAGCAGCGCCGCTGCACCTCTCGCCGCGGACGTGGGACTACGTCGCCGAAGTCGGACGGCTACCGTGCCAAGCATGTCGTGGTCCGTACGGACGGCGTGCTCATCGAGGTGCAGCTTCGGACGGCCGCCCAGCACGCCTGGGCCGAGCTCGTCGAGCAGCTCGACCGCGACTACGGACTCCAACTGAAGGCGGGGCGCGCCGATCCGCTGGTCTCCGCCACGCTGCAGCGCGCAAGCGAGACGTTCGCCCAGCTCGAGGCAGGGACCCTGGACAGGAGTGCCGACACTGAAGCAAGGCGGCGAGCTGCTTCCCGAGCTGCCCGAGGGGACGACGATGACGAAAGCCACCCGCTATTTCCTTCTGACCTTCCGCGTCGCGGACCGGTCCGTCGACGTCGAGGACTTCGGCGCTGACGAGACGGCGGCGACGGACGCCTACTCCCGGCAGGAGCTGGAGGTCGGCGAGGACGGCGATGTTGAGATCGTCCTGGTTGGTTCCGACTCGCTGGAGAGCGTCCGCAAGACGCACTCGCACTACTTCTCCGCAGACGAGGATGTCCTCGCCTCCGTGGAGAAGAATCTGCTTGTCCTCGGGGGACGCTGACGCTCGTTTTGCCGGGCCGTCGACTGCTGGTGTAGGACGTTCCGCCTGTTCGGCGCTCACACTGGATCGGGATCGGCCGTGGTGCCGCCTCGACTGCTTCGGTCCTGCGACTCCCCGCTGGCGGCTGGATTACGCATGCCGAGCGGCGTGACCCAGATGGCTGCTGCCGGCTGGAAGCACACGTTCGGAAATGTCCGTGTTCCGCAGGCATGATCGGCGAGAGCCCGTCGACTCACGTTGGACGTTTCCACGCTGACGAGGATTCGTCATGGCGCAGCTTCGCGGCACGGGCCCGGCACAGGACGGGGTGTTAGGCGCCGGCGGCTACGCCGGCTAGGAGGCGGTTTTGGGCAGCCGGATGGCGGCGGTCCCGATTGTCGTCGCGCCCGAGAAGCAAAAAGGCGAAGCCCAAGCTCGTTAGGCCGCTGACTTCCTCCTTCGAGGCTGGGGGCAATCGCTCGAACGCGACATCTACCAGCCGATGAAGCACCAGATCCGTGCAGCGATCCGTAGCGGGGCCAACATCGCGCGAATCGTCGAAGTGCTCGCCCGTGGCGTTATAGAAGTCGCCCAAACCAACGAGACGGTTGGGAGCGACCTCCTCTTGACGGTGCTCCCGAAGGCGAGTGGATCGAAGGCGGGCTCGGGAATCAGTCTCTCCGATGAAATCTCGAGCGAACAGCCAACGTGCCTGTTCGCAGGCGGTGCGGGGAACGCGCGCTCCGTCCGGGCACCGCACTACGTTGGCGGAGGACTTAGCGTCGCCGACGTCGAGGTGCACGATCGAGCGTTGAGCCCCAAAGAGGTCCGGGAGCGGTTTCTTAAGGGGAAAGCCGAGATGGATCGCTGGAAGGATTGACACGGTCACGCCGATGGCGGGCCAACGGGTCGCAGAGGCGAGGACGACGACTACCGCTTCGGACGGAGGCTGTCGCGCAAAGTGGGGTGTCGTCCGGGCTGGCGGGGACGATTCGGTGATGCGCAGAACTTCGTCGGCTGTGATCGTGAGCAGGAACTTCTGCTGCCGCCGAGCCTTCGCGAGTGGCTACCGGAGGGCCATCTGGCGTGGTTTGTGATCGACGCGGTCGAGGCGATGAACCTCGACGCGTTCTACGCCTCCTACCGGGCCGACGGTCACGGGCGGGCGGCGCTTGATCCGTCGATGATGCTGGCCCTTGTGCTGTACGCGTACTCGACGGGGCAGCGGTCCTCGCGGGCGATCGAGCGGCGCTGCAGTGACGACGTCGCGTTCCGGGTGATCACCGCAAACCAGACCCCGGATCACGCGACGATCGCCCGATTCCGCGTCCGCCACCAGCGCGCCTTGGGCGAGCTGTTCGGTGAGGGTGCTAGCGCTCTGCGCGAAGGCCGGGCTGGTCTACGTTGGGGTGATCGCCCTGGACAGTACGAAGCTGCACGCCAACGCCTCCGACCGGGCGAATCGTGAGTACCAGCGGATCGCGGAGGAGATCCTCGCCGAAGCCGGACAGGTCGATGCCGAGGAGGACGCGCGGTTCGGTGAGCGCCGCGGCGATGAGCTGCCCGCGGAACTTTCGAACTCGAATGATCGGCGCCAGCGCCTGCGCGACGCGCGGCACGCGCTGGAGGCCGAGCGCGCCGGCCGCCAGCGGCCGGTCCCGGGTGATCGGCAGGGCCGGTTGTTGATGGCTCGCGACCGGCTGGCCGAAGACCACGCGCTCGAGTCACGGGTCATCGAGGAGCACAACGCCTGGCGCGCGACCGGAGTCGCGCGGGACGGCTCGCGCCGGATGAGCCGGGCCCCCGCCCAGCTCGAGCCGCCGCCCGCGCCGACCGGTCAGGCCAACACGACCGACCCGGACTCCCGGAAGGTCAAGGCCACGCGCGGCTATCTGCAGGGCTACAACGCGCAGGCCGTGACCACCGAGCAGCAGATCGTCATCGCCGCCGAGCTGACCGTCGAGACCGACGTCGCGCAGCTTGCCCCGATGATCAGCCACGCGCGCCGCGAGCTCACCGCCGCCGGCATCAACCAGGCGCCCAGAACGGTGCTCGCCGACGCCGGCTACTGGAACGCCGCCCAGATCCAGCAACTCGAAGCCGACGGCAGCCAAGTCCTCGTTCCGCCCGACGCGCTCAAGGCCAGCAAGCCGAGGCCGGGACGCGTCGGCGAGCTCTACACCGCGATGCGAGAAGCGCTCAGCACCGACACCGGCACCGGCCTCTACTCCCAGCGACAATGGATGGTCGAGCCGGTCTTCGCCGACATCAAGTTCAACCGCCGCGCCGACCGCTTCCAACGCCGAGGCAGAGCCGCCTGCCGCTCAGAATGGCGGCTGATGACCGCCACGCACAACCTCCTTAAGCTCTACCGCCACACCACCCCGAGCCTGGCCTGACGGCCATACGGGTCACGCTACGCCCAACCCTTCGCGCTGCGCGCCGCGGGCCTCACCGGCCACGGGACCCGGACCTTTCTGCGACAGCCTCGACGAAGAGCGCTGCTTGTCGTAGCTACGTGAGTTTCGACCTATCGGCGTCTGGCCGACGCGGGCCGGCCCGGTGGCTCAGGCCCTTCCGAACCACCGCTGGAGCGACTCGGGGAGGCCGGCCGCGTTTCCCTCGCCGACCCAGGCGACGTAGCCGTCCGGGCGGAGGAGGACCGCGGTCGGCGCGGGGACCGCGCCGAGGACCGGCAGCTCCCACGGGCCGTCGCAGCCCGCGACGACTCGCTGCACGCGGCCGGGCAGCGGGAGCTCCAGGCCGCCCGGCGTCTCCAGGTCGAGCAGCAGCGGCCGGGCGTCGTGGAGCAGCTCGAAGACCCGGAGCGGCCCGTCGTTGGTCTTGAGGTTGAGGTCGGGCATTCGGCGGCCCAGGAGCGGGTGCCCTTCCCCGAGGTCGTAGTGGATGTCGAGGCCGGAAACGAGACCGGCGATCCGCTTGCGCGGCTCGTCGAGGGTCGCGATGTCGGAGACCAGCTCGACGAGCGCGAGCTGGCGCTCGTCGCGGCGCTGGAGCGCGGCCTGGGCCATCGTGTGTCGAAGCGCCCGGGCGGCGACCGGGTGGCGCTCGTCGTGGTAGGTGTCAAGGAGCCCGTCGGGCGAGGTGCCGTTTATGACCTGGGCGAGCTTCCAGCCTAGGTTCATCGCGTCCTGCACCCCGAGGCTGAGGCCCTGGCCGCCCGCGGGGTAGTGCACGTGCGCGGCGTCGCCCGCGAGCAGCACGCGGCCGGCGCGGTAGGCCTCGGCCTGGCGGGTCATGTCGGTGAAGCGGGAGATCCAGGTGGCGGAATGGACCCCGAAGTCTGTCCCGAACACCCGGACGAGCCCGTTTCGCACGTCCTGCAGCGTGGGCCGCCCGCCGGTCTGGACCTCGGGCTCGGTGAGGATCGCCCGGTACGTCTTGTCGTCGCCCATCGGCCCGATCGCGTGGATCCCGTGCTCGTCCATCCGGACGCCCGCAGCCGGCTCCCCCGTCACCTCGACCTCCGCAATGAGGTTGCTTCGGGTCGCCTCCCAGCCCGGGAACGCGATGCCGGCCGCTTTGCGTATGAGGCTCCGTCCGCCGTCACAGCCGACGAGGAACCGAGCCCCTAGCCGCCCGCCGTCGGCCAGCTCGACATCGACGCCGTCCTGGTCCTGCGCGAAGGCCGTCACCTCGCGGCCGTAGCGGACACGCACGGGCAGCCCAGCGACCCAGTGGGCGAGCAGCCGCTCGATCTCGTTCTGGTACAGCGCGAGCGAGTACGGGTGCCGCGTCGGGAAGTCGCCCATGTCGAGGACGGTCGTCCCGAGCATGGCCGCCTGCGCGGGCGTCCCCGCCTCGAGGAACCGCTCGGCGATCCCTCGCTGGTCGAGCACTTCAATCGTCCGTGCGTGAAGACCGCCGGCCCGCGAGCCTGTCAGCACGTGGTCCTCCCGTGCCTCGACCACCGTCACGTCGACTCCCGCCAGTGCCAGCTCGCCCGCCAGCACCATCCCGGCCGGGCCACCCCCGACGACTATCACGTCGTGCTCTTCCACTCGCATCTCAGACCTCCTCGTCGCGTTCGTCGTGCCGTGCGACGGGCGAGTATGCGGGACGATCGAGCGCCTCATGAGGCCCTCTCGCGCGGTATAAGTTGGTTCTGGCGGGGAATTGCCCCTCGTGCTTGTGGACGGGCGGACGAGGCGGTCCGCTGTCGATGTGATTGGCCCGGCGAGCCGCTTCTCGGTCTTCGCCGCGCTCACCTCGTCGTCGGGCACGACGACGAGGTCGTCGGCCCCGGCATCTCCAGGTTCTCGAGGCGACGGTGACAAAGCGCATTCAACGCCCTCTGGAGCCGTCCGCGACGAGGGGCTGCGGTGATTCCGCGTAGGCGGAGGCCGCCGCTGGGAGCGACAGCACAACTGACATCAGCGGGCCAAGCGCTATCCGTACTCAGGCAAATGAGCGCTTAGGACGAGAAGCGCAGGTCCCGATCGGCTCGCCTCAGGCTGAGGCTTCAGCGGGACGTGGCGCCGGCACAGGAGGACCCGCCGAAGCCTTTCGAAGGACCCGGGGCCAATCCGGATTCGAGCCCCGAGCTACTCCTTTTCCCCTGGCCGGGACGACCGTCGCCGACATCGCTGCCCGCCGACAGGGTGACGGAACGGCGATGGGATGCATTTCAGACCCGCGCGAAGGGTGCCCGTCGCGCGCCGAGCGACAGAGAGGGAAGGGACGTCTGCTGGGTCTCATGCTCCCGCCCGACGTCCTGCTCCGCGCACGATCGTCGAGCCCGGCCGGCGCGGCGCGGGACCGAACGTCCCGCCTGCACCCTCTCCGCGCCGACGAGCCGCTGGGCCCGTGGGGCTACTGCACGTCGTAGCGGTCCAGCATCATGACCTTGTCCCAGGCGTCAACGAAGTCGTGGACGAACTTCTCCTTCGCGTCGTCGGCCGAGTACACCTCGACGATGCCGCGCAGGATCGAGTTCGAGCCGAAGACCAGGTCGGCCGCGGTCGCGGTGCGGACCACCTGCCCGGAGGCGTCGAGGCCCTCGTACAGGCCGTCGTCGTCCGTGGAAGTGCGCCACGAGATGCCGAGGTCGAGCACGTTCTTGAAGAAGTCCTGTGACAGGACCCCAACGTCCTCGGTGAACACGCCGTGCCGCACCCCGCTGGTGTTCGCGCCGAGCACGCGCAGACCCCCGATGAGGACGGTCATCTCCTTCGGGGTCATCTCGAGCATGTAGGCACGGTCGATCAGCAGCGTCTCCGGGGACAGCTTCGGTCCGGGCTTGACCCAGTTGCGGAAGCCGTCCGCGCGCGGCTCAAGCCACCGGAAGCTCTCGACGTCCGTCATCTCCTGCGAGGCGTCGGTACGGCCGGGCGTGAACGGAACCGTGATATGCACGCCGGCCTCCGCCGCGGCCTTCTCGACTGCCGCGCAGCCGCCGAGGACGATCGTGTCCGCGAGCGAGATCGGCTTCGCGAAGGCAGACCGGATCTCGTCGAGCCTCGCGATGACGTCGCCGGTGCCGGCGTTGACCGCCCAGGACGCCTGCGGCTCCAGACGCAGACGGGCGCCGTTGGCGCCACCGCGCTTGTCGGTGCTGCGGTACGACGCGGCCGCCGACCATGCCGTGTGCACGAGCTGCGGCACCGTGAGGCCGGACGCGAGGATCTGCTCCTTCAGCTCGGCGACCTCGGATTCGGCCACCAACTCGTGCTCGACAGGCGGCACGGAGTCCTGCCAGACCTGCGGCTGCTGCGGGACCCACGGGCCGACGTAGCGCGCCACCGGGCCCATGTCGCGGTGCAGCAGCTTGTACCAAGCACTGCGGTAGGCGTCGGAGAACTCCTCGGGGTTGTCCCGGAACCGCTCGCCGATCTTGCGAAATTCCGGGTCCGCGCGAAGCGCCATGTCGGCCGTGGTCATCATCGGGCGGTGCATCACGCCCGGGCGGTGCGCGTCCGGCACCGTCTCGGAGGCGGGGTCCGTGGGCTGCCACTGCTTGGCGCCGGCCGGCGATTCGACCAGCTCCCACTCCCAGCCGAAGAGGGTGTCCCAGTAGCTGTTGTCCCACTGGGTGGGCGTCGGCGTCCAGGCCCCCTCGATGCCCGAGGTGATGGTGTACTCGGCGTTCCCCGTGCCCTCCGGGTTGATCCAGCCGAGGCCGTTGCCGTGCACGGGGCAGCCTTCGGGCTCTGGGCCGAGCTTGGTGGCATCGCCGGCGCCGTGGCTCTTGCCGAAGGTGTGGCCGCCGGCGACGAGGGCGACCGTCTCCTCGTCGTTCATCGACATGCGGCTGAAGGTCACGCGGATGTCGTGGCCCGATCCGACGGGGTCCGGCTGGCCCTTCGGACCCTCCGGGTTGACGTAGATCAGGCCCATAGTGACGTTCGCGAGATCCCCCTCTTCGAGGTCGAGCGGGTCGTCGCCGCGGTAGCGCTCGTCGCCCAGCCAGGTGTCCTCCGGTCCCCAGAAGATCTCCTCCGGCTGCCACACGTCCTCACGGCCGAAGGCAAAGCCGAGGGTCGGGAAGCCCATGTCGTCGTGCGCGACGTTGCCTGCCAGCACGATCAGGTCGGCCCAGGACAGCGAGCGACCGTACTTCTGCTTGACCGGCAGCAGCAGGCGGCGTGCCTTGTCCAGGTTGGCGTTGTCCGGCCAGCTGTTGAGCGGAGCGAATCGCTGCTCCCCCGAGCCCGCGCCGCCGCGGCCATCAGCGGTGCGGTAGGTGCCGGCGGCGTGCCAGGCCATGCGGATGAACAGCGGGCCGTAGTGGCCGAAGTCGGCCGGCCACCAATCCTGCGAGGTGCGCATGACGGACACGAGGTCGGCCTTGACCGCCTCGACGTCCAGAGCCTCGACGGCCGTCTTGTAGTCGAACTCCTCACCCAGCGGGTCGGAGCTCGCCGCCGGGCGGTTCAGGATGCCCAGATCGACCTGGTTCGGCCACCAGTCGCGGTTCGTGCGTGGCCGCTGATCGGTGTGCGCCGTTGGCGCGGCGATGACCGGGTTCTCGCTCTCGCTGTTGCTGGCGGTGGTGTCGGTGCCCTGCGGGCTGGCGCTGGCGTCCCGGGGCTTCGGGTCGTTCTGGGTCATGTCGTGCCTCTCTACTGGCGTGCGTCGTGGTGGGGGATCTCGCTGCTGGTCGCGCAATTGGGGCACTGCCCCCAGTAGGTGACCTCGGCCTCGTCGACCGTGAAGCCCGCGTCGTCGGACGGCGTCAAGCACAGGGTGTGACCCACTGCGCAGTCGACGTCGGCGATCGAGCCGCAAGAGCGGCAGACCGCGTGGTGGTGATTGTCGCCTACCCGCGCCTCGTAGCGGGCGACGGACCCGGCCGGTTGGATTCGGCGAAGCAGCCCCGCTTCAGTGAGGGCGCGCAGCACGTCGTACACCGCTTGGTGCGAGACCGAACCCATGCTCTCCCGGACTGCGCCGATCAGCGTCTCGGTGTCGGCGTGCGGCCGGTCGTGCGCGGCAAGCAAGACCGCGACCCGGGGGCGGGTCACCCGCAACGAGGCGGAACGCAGCGCTTCCTCGGCATCGGTGCGGGTGGTCACGGCTTGGAGACTGCCCTACTCCCTTGAATGATTCAAGTCGCGACCACCATGCCGCGGCAGCGGAACCTCCAGACGACCGACATGTCCTGGTAGGGCCCCAGGAGCGTCGCCGAGCGCGATAAGAGGCCGACCATGCTGCCCCACTCCATGCAAGCGCCGTCTCGGCTTGCCAGCGAATGGGTGCTTAGGACGAAAAGCGCGCCCGGGGCGGTCACTAGCGGAGGGCGGCGTTGGCGGGGAGGACGGGTGGTGGGCGGGCGCTCGGCTTGTGGTGCGGGGGCTTTCGGCCGATGATGTCGTGTGCGCCGTGCGGGCATCATCGTGCTGTTGTGCCTGGCCGGCGTGGGCGGGGGCGCGGACGCGCGCGCGGGCACCGTGCCGCTCGACGTCACCTCAAGGGGCGACCACCACATCGTGTATCCGCCCTACGCCTCGCCGGACCGCTCGAACCCGAGCGCGCTGGCTGCGGGTGTGGGCGACGTCGACGGCGACGGCCTCGAGGACGTCGCGATGGTCCTCGACAGCTTCGAGCCGAGCTACCCCAACGGCGCGTACGTCTCTTTCGGCTCGGCGGTCCCGGGCACCGTCACGCAGGCCGGGGCGCCGGGATGGCGTGGCTTTCGAATAGTCGGGGAGCACCTGCACCCTGGCCTGGCGGGGCTCGGCGACGTCAACGGCGACGGCCGCGGAGAGATCGCCGTCACGGACTACGACGGGGTAGCGGTGGTTTTCGGCCGCGCGGACGGCCAGACCGTCGACGTGCGCTCCGCAGGCGACTGGGGCTTTCGGATTCGCAACGCCGGCGCGTCGAGCTGGTCAGGTTTCGGGACGACCTCCGGCGGTCTGGCTTCGGTCAACACGGTGCTCGCCGACGCAGGCGATCAGAATGGAGACGGCCGCCCGGACCTTGCGATGGTGGCCCGGGGCGACGTGGTTGTCGTCTACACGCCGCCGCTCGCCGCCGGGACGGAGCTCGACGCAGCAGCCCTCGGGACTCAGGGCTTCAGGCTCGTCCTTCCGGGGCGGCGCGATCAGGCCAGCCCTTCCGTCAGCCGGGCGGGCGACCTGAACGGCGATGGCCGCCAGGACCTGACGTTGACTTGGGATGAGCGCGACCCCCGAACGGGCCGCGCGGCCGGTGTGGTTTCCCCCGGCCCCGGGGCCACGGTCGAGGTCGGGCGGGTCGCCGAGAACGCCGCGGGTTGGGAGCTCGACGCCCCGGGCGCTTACCTCGAGAACGGCTTGGCTGTTGGTGATCAGAACGCCGACGGCCGGCGCGACGTGCTGCTCGTCGCCGTCGGCGAGGCGAACCGCGAGGGCCTGCTGGCCTACGCCCCGCCGCTGGGGGCCGAGCGGACGGTGCGGCCGTTTCGCTCCGGTGAGGGCGAGCGCATCGAGGTCTACAACGGCAATGTCGTCGACGTCGGCGATCAGGACGGCGACGGACGCAGCGACCTCGCGTTCGGCAACTACGTGCGCGGCAGCGCGACGGGCGCCATCACGTCCGCCGCGGCGCCGACGTTCGCGGACGCCTTCGGCAGCGTGCGCCAGCTCTTTCTGTCCGGCAACTCCATCGTGGTCTCCTCCGTGGCCGACGTCAACGCCGACGGCAAGCGGGAGCTCGTCACGGTCGAGAGTGCGCCCACGAGCTTCGACGCCCCGTACGCGGCCAACTGGAAGCTCGACGTGTTCGCCAGCGCCCCTGTGCCGCTCCCGCTCGACATCCCGGTGCCGACCGTCCTGTCCGACGCCGTCGACTTCGCGGCGACGTTCGCGGCAGGCACCGCGCAGGCGGCGGCAGGCCGGCTGCTCGTCGAGATCGATCGGCCCGGGCAAGGGCGCGTCACCTTCAGCGCCCCGCAGGTCGCCCGTCAGGAGGGTGGCCGGGTGCGAGCGGGACTGCGCGTCGCCCAGCAGGCCGCGGGCCTTGTGCCGGGGCAGCGCTACGGCTACAAGGTGCTGCTCGAGAATGGATGGGGCCTCGTCGGTGCGAGCCCGCCCGGGAGCTTTACCTTCGGCGCCGGGACGGCGCCCGCCCCGGGCACCGCAACGCCGCCCCCCGCGGGCCGCCGCGTCCTCGCTCCTACCGGGACGGGAACGCTCACGAGCGCCCTCCGGGTCTTCGTCGGCACGCGTCGCGGCGACCGCCTGATCGGCACCGCCGGGAGAGACCGTCTTCGCGGCTTCGGCGGCGCCGACCGCCTTCGCGGCCTGGCGGGTGACGACCACCTCGAGGGCGGAGCCGGGAACGACCGACTCGACGGCGGCCCCGGCCGCGACCGACTCTCGGGCGGCCCGGGCGCCGATCTGCTGCGCGCCCGGGACGCCACACCTGACGTCGTCGCGTGCGGGACCGGACGCAAGGACGTCGCGCTGGTCGACCGTCGCGACCGGGTCTCGGGCTGCGAGACCGTCAAACGACGCTAACCAGGCCCGCCAGGGTCGCCTGCTACAGCGCCGCGGCGCGTGGTAACAGCCGGTTCGACGAATGAGCGCTTTGGACTGCGATGAAGGCGGGCCGCCTTTGCGGGGAACGCTCTGTCTGTCACCAACTTCGCGGTCGCAGAGGAGGCCCGAGAGCAATGTTGCACGTTGGGTTGGATCTCAGTCGCAAGCGGATCGACGTCTGCTTGATTGGCTCTGAGGGGGAGGTGGTCGGCGAGTTCGCGGTGCCCGCCGACGCCGACGGCCTGCGCGGCCTGGTCTGCCGCGTCGGCCCTGTTCGGGTGCGGGCGGTGATCGAGTCGATGAGCGGCGCGCGCTTCGTGCACGACGCGCTCGAGCAGCTCGGCCGGGAGGTGCTCATCGCGGACGCGCAGAAGGTCAAAGGCCTCGCCCCGCTCGCCTGCAAAACCGACCGCATCGACGCCCGAGTGCTGGCGGTCCTGTCCCTCCGGGACTTGATCCCGGCGATCTGGCTGCCCGACCCGCGCGTGCGCGCGGAGCGCGAGCAGGCGCGCTTCCGGATGCACCTCGTCAAGCACCGCTCGATGCTCAAGCAGCGCATCCACTCGGTGCTGATCAACTGGGGCAAGCCCTGCCCGGTCAGCGACTTGTTCGGCGTCGAGGGCCGCCGGCTGCTCGACGAGCTGCAGGTCCCGGACTGTGGCGCGGCTCGATCGACGCCAGCTTGATCTTGATCGACGACCTCGACGAGCAGATCGCCAAGATCAGCGCCGAGCTCAAGCTCAGCGGTGTTGAACACCGCTACACGCCATTACTGATGACGGCGCCGGGAATCGGCTGGGTGCTCGGGCACACGATCGGCGCAGAGATCGGCGAGATCGAACGCTTCGCCAGCCCGAAGAAGCTCGTTGGCTACACCGGCCTCTGTTCGCGGGTCTACCAGTCCGGTGAGAAGGACCGCCGCGGCGCGCTGACCAAGGCGGGCCCGAAGTACCTGCGCTGGGCGATGCTCGAAGCCACGATGCACGCCTGCCGCCATCCGGTCTACCGCGACCGCTACCAGGCCACCAAGAAGCGCCTCGGCCGCCAGCGCGGCGCGAAAGTCGCGCAAGTCGACTGCGCCCGCCGCCTGACCGAAGCGATTTGGCACATGCTTATGCTCGAGCAGCCCTTCAACCCCAAGACCCCCGCTGCGGGAGGCGCCGCTTTTCGTCTGGCCGCCTGACGGCCCTTTTGGAATTGCGCCCCCGCAGCCGGCCTCCCATCTCGCCTGGTCCTCCCACCGAGGAGGCGATAGAGACATGAGCGCCGCTCCCCACAACCCGCCCCACCACGACACGGGCGGCCCGAGACGATGCCCTTGACAGCACCAACACCTTCATAGAGACGACACGCAGCAGCCCATGCCGCGCCGACGAGAGCGCTCGTTTGCGCGAGAAGCAGCGCTCTTACCGCGACGAGTGAGAGCGCCGGTTCTGCCTTGCAAGGAGCAGCGAGCCGGTAGAAGCGCCTCGACGTCGTACGGCCGGTCGTCGTTCAGGTGTGGTGGGCTGCGCCAAGATAGGCGAGGACGGCGAGCACGCGGCGATGGCCGTCCTCGCTGTCGGTTATGTCGAGCTTGGTGAGGATGTGGCGTATGTGGGCTTCGACGGTGCGTTCGCTGACCACGAGCCGGTTGGCGATGGCGGCGTTGGTGAGCCCTTGGGCCATGAGCTCCAGCACCCCGCGTTCGCGCTCGGAGAGCCGCCCGACGGGACCATGGTCCACCGGGGCGACAAGGTTGCCGACGACCATCGGGTCGAGGGCCGAGCCGCCGGCGGCGACCCGTTCGGCGGTGGCGAGGAACTCGCCGACTTCAAGGACGCGGTCTTTGAGGAGGTAACCGAACCCGCCGAGGGCCACGAGGTTCACGGCGTGGGCGGTTTCGATGTGCTGGGACAGGACGAGCACGCCCACGCCGGGGTGCTGCTCTTTGATCGTGCGGGCGGCGCGGGCGCCTTCGTCGGTGAAGGTGGGCGGCATGCGGATGTCGACGACGGTGAGATCGGGCTGTTCCCGTGCGACGGTGGCGAGCAGCTCCTGGGCGTCGCGGAGCGTGGAGACCACCTGATGGCCGCCGTCTTGGAAGAGGCGGGTGAGGCCTTCGCGCAACAGCGCCTGGTCTTCGGCGATCACGACGCGCACGGGAACACCGCCAGGAGGGTGGTGCCGTGGCCGGCGGCGCTGTCGATACGGAGGGTGCCGCCGCGGGCGGCGACGCGGTCGGACAGGCCGGTGAGTCCCGACCTGTTGGTGGGGAGGGCGCCGCCGACGCCGTCGTCGACCACGGAGACGACGAGCCTGCCGTCCTCATGGAACGCGCGGAGCACGACCTTGGTGGCGCGGGCGTGCTTGATGGCGTTGGTGAGCCCTTCGCAAGCGGTGAAGTAGGCGGCGGTCTCGACGTCGGCCGGGAAGCGGTCGCTGTTGACGTCGACCTCGACTGGCAAGGGTGCCCGCCGGGCCAGGTCCCGCAGGGCGGGTCCGACGCCGCCTTCGAGCTGGGCTGGCCGCAGTCCGCCGGCCAGGCCCCGCAGCTCGTCGATGGCTACGGTGATCTCGGCGACCGCATCGTCCAGGGTGCGGTTGACCTCGGTCTCGACCGCCGAGCCAAGGGCGTGTTGGGCATGGCGGAGAGCAAGGCCGATCGACACGAGGCGTTGTTGGGCGCCGTCGTGCAGGTCGCGCTCGAGTCGCCGTCGCTCCTCGTCGGCGGCGACGACGATCCGGGCCCGTGAGGCTTCGACCGCCTCGAGTTGATGCCGGAGCCCGACCCGCAGTCGGGCGATCTCGATGGCGAGCGCGCCAGCGTCGAGCACCTTCGCGACCAGCGCGCCGTTCTGCGAGTGCTCTGCAGGGATCAGGAGGGTGCCGAGGGTGGTGCCGGCGTGTCGGATCGGCCAGCGCCGCCGCCCGTCGCCGGGGTCGTCGGCCACTGGCGTGCCCGACAGGTCGACCGCGAGCCCGCTGTCGGGGAGGAACAGGCGAACCTCGAGGTCGTCGACGGCGAGCGCGGCGCGCAGAGCCCGCTCCACCTCCTCGGGTGCGGCGCGGCCGGCCCGTAGATCGTCAAGAAAGACGGTCATCTGCTGCAGGGCGGCGAAGCGGGCCCGGTTGAATCGGCGGTCGACTACGTCTTGAACACGGCGCCGGAGCGGGCCGAACGCGGCCGCGACCGCGAGGGTGGCCCCAGCGGTCGCCCACGCCGAGTCGCGCCCGGCGGCGGCGCCGATCACCACCACGCTCGCCGCGTAGGTCGCGGCGAGGAACACGGTGAGGACGCCGTAGGCCAGGGTGCGGCTGATGACGACATCGATGTCGTAGAGCCGGTAGCGGAGGATGGCGATGCAGGTCGCGATCGGCACCGCGGTCGCGGCGACGGCCACCAGGGGCCGCACGACCGGCGTCACGTTCCACAGGATCGGCGAGGGCGCCAGGATGATGACCGTCCAGACTGCGGCGAACGCGAACAGCTTGAGCTGTTGCCGCTCGAGCCCGGTCGAGCGTCGCAAGCGCTGCGTGAGCGGCACGACCGAGGCGGCGAAGGAGCCGAGGAACAGCGTTGTCCCGATCACCCGCAGGGCGGCGGTCACCGGGTTGTCGACGGCGTACGGGTTGGTGTTCGCCACGAAGTCGGGTCCGAGGTCGGCGCTCACCGCCCACCCCGGCGTGGCCAACAGGATCCCCAGCACTTGGACCCAGACCAGGATGCGCCAGGCGGGCCGCAGCAGGCGGCCGTCGGGGAACAGCAGGAACGTCAACACGATGGCGAGCCCGCTCGGCATCCAGCTCGTCAGGGCGATGACTTCGCCGACGGTGCCGCCCGACCACCCTGACTCGGCGGCGCGCAGTCCCCACCCCTGGGCCACATCGGCCGCCAGCGCGTTCCACAGCGCAGCCACGCAGAACAACCACCCAATCGGGTTGGCGGGATGGCGAGAGGCGATTAGCGCGCCCGCCCCCGCCGACGTCAACGCGTACACGGCATAGACCGCGGTGTCGTAGCTCGGCTTCAAACCCCACGTCAGGGCGACCGCCGCGACCTCCGAGGCGAGCGTCGCCGCGAACAACCCGGCCGGCACTCGACGTAGCTGCAGATGCCTCACTGGTACCGATTGTCCCGACGAACTACCGGTCCGGCAACCGTGCTGGCGCGCAACGACGATCAGTGCTGGCGCGTACCGCACATTCCGTCCCTGCCCTGATGACGCGCCCGCGGGCCCTCCGTACGGTCATCTCGACAGACAACCGACCACACAGGAGGACACCATGGCTCGAGCCACCCGTGAAGGAACGATCGACCGACGTGACCACCGGCGCGAACGCATCGCCGCCCTCAGCGGGGCGGTGTTCGTGGCGCTGCTGGTCGTCCACGCAGCCATCCAGTCCAGCGGAATGCCCTCGCTGCAGGACCCGGCCGACAAGATCGTGGGCTACCTCGCCGACAAGAACCTTGAGATCCAGATCGGCACCTACTTGCAAGGCCTGGCGATGGTGGCGTACGTGTGGTTCCTCGGCAGCCTCTGGCAACTCCTGCGCCCAGCCGAGGGCGGGCCCGGCCGGCTCTCGGTCACCGCCGTGGCCGCCACCGGAACTTCGCTCGCGCTGGTGGGCATCCACATCGCCATCCTCACCGGGCTCTCCCTGCGCGCCGACACAGGCGTCGACCCAGAGGTGGCCTCGGTCCTGTACCTCATCGCTTTCGTCGTGCTCGGCATGGCGAGCTTCGCCAACGCCGCGCTCATGGGCGCACTCGGCACGCTCATTCTGCGCACCATGACACTGCCCAGATGGTTGGGGCACTTCGGCGTTGGCTCGGCCATCCTCTGGCTGTTCGCTGGCGTTGCCGCCACAACCGACAGCGACGTCTGGGGAGCCGCCGGGTTCCTCGCCTTCCTCGTGTGGCTCGCATGGACCGCCACCGCCAGCATCGCCGTCGCTCGCCGAGTCGGCAGCGTCCACTCGGCCGCTGCTGACAACGACGATGGACACGCCGGCGTGGCCACCGTGCCAGCAGGGCGGCCCACAGCGCGCGTATGAGGGCAGCTGCCCATGTGAGCACCTCGTCGCCGCTGAGCGGGCCAGCTGGCCGCCGTCTGGCCGGCGCTGCCGACCTACTCCCGGCAGAGGCGGTCGGGCGGCTGGCAGCGACGCACGGTGTGCCGCTGCGCCGGCCGGCCGACGGCGCGACTGGTTTCGAGGAGCTCTTCCTCGACCTCACTCGACGCCGCGGTACGCGTCAAGAACTTGGCTTCGTCAGACGGCGGCTTGATCTCTGTGACCCTGCAACTCCGCGAATCTGATGCGCTCTTGTGGAACTAACAGGAAGAGCGTCACCTGGGCAGCCGACACGTGGCGGGTGCCGGCGTGGCTCTGGACCGGTGTTACGGCGATGGCCGTCGCGCTGCTGCACATCCTGATTGACATGGGCGTGGGGCTATTCGACATGCAGGGCAGGCTCACGGTGGGGGTCGGCTCAGTACTAATCGTGATCGTCCTGATCCACATCTGGTGGGTGCTGTCCTTTGTTGCCGGCACACATGGCCGGGGCGGCGGCATCCTCAGCGCGGCTATTCTGGCGCTTGGCTGGACGACGATGATGAACGGCTATCCGATCGTGTTCTGCCCGCCGACGTGCGTGCCGGGTTCCCCGCTGTCCGACATTGCCCACATCGGCAGCCTCGTTCTCGGGCCGCTCGCTGTGCTAGCTGCGCTTTGGGCGCTGTTGCGTGGGCGCCCGAAGTTGGGCTGGGTGCTGCCGGTCGGTGCTGTACTGCTGGTCATCGCGATGCTCGCGGCGTTCAGCAGCACGCCGATCGACTAGAAGCCCTTGAGGCGCGGCAGATGCGCGCGACCCGCGGCATTGTCGGTTTTCCCGCGCCCGACAGCGGCATGAGCGGACGACGCCGCCTACGGCTCCAGCGTGTCCGCGATGAGGAGTTCGGATTGCGTGATCGCCGAGACCCGCCGTCTGCACTGAACGACTTCATCGCGCTGTCTACTTGAACTACCCGGTCCGGACCCAGCCCCGTACAGCGCTCGACCTCGTCTCGCACGGGTCACTCGTCATGCGTGGAGATCGCGGGGTCGTCGACCGCTGCGGCGCCGAAGACCTTGGAGAACCGTGCTGCGGTCATGGTGGCGGGACGGGCGTGGAGGTAGCGCTCGGTCGTCGAGATCCGGAAGTGGCCCATCGCGGCCTTGATCGTCACGAGGTCCTCGCCGCCTGCGGCCAGCAGGCTGCCGAAGGTGTGTCTCAGGCCGTGCCACGGCAGGACGGGGACGCCGGCGGCCAACTGGGCGCGGCGGTAGCGGCGGCGTAGGGCGGACTCCTCGACGCGGCCACCGGTCCGTGAGCAGATCACGTACTCGTCGGGGCCGATGAAGTCCGCGCGGCGCGAGAGGCGGTCGAGGCTAGCCAAGGCGGCGTCGGCGAGTGGCACCTCGCGGGTGCGGCCGGACTTGGTGGAGTCGACGAGCGTGCCGCCGCTGACGGTTCGCCGGACGGTGAGCTTGGCGGCGGCGAAGTTCACGTCGCGCCAGCGCAGCGCGCGCAGCTCGCCGGCGCGTAGGCCCGTGTAGGCGGCGAGGCGCACCGCCTCGGCGTCTTGGGCGTCCTCGAGCGCGGCGGCGTTGCGCTCGTGCTCCTGCACGCCGACTGAGCGGGGGTCGCGGTGGAGACCGGCGCCGAGCGTGCGGGCGAGCGCCTCGACCTGCTCGACGCAGTAATAGTCGCGCGTGGCCGGTGGTGCTTCTCGGCGGCGGTCGGCATCGCGCACCGGGTTCTCAGGCAGCGCGAACGTCGAGGCGCGGCAGCCGTAGGCGAAGATCGCGTCCATCACGTTGCGTGCCTTGTTCACGGTCCGGGGCCCGGCGCCCGAGGCGGCGACCTTGGAGAGCGCCGCCTCTATTTGTCGCGTGGTGACCGTGGCCGCAGGCAGGTCGCCGAGTGCGCCCATCACGACGCCGGCCGAGGCGCCGCCGCCGCGCTTGTGCGGGGTACCGGGCTCGGCGAGCACGTAGCGGCGAGCACGTAGCGGCGAGCACGTAGCGGCGAGCACGTAGCGGCGAGCACGTAGCGGCGAGCACGTAGCGGTGGTCGCGCAGCGTCGACGGCTTGACGCCCTTGACCGTCGCCAACCACTCAAGCCACGCCTCGGTGACCTCGCGGAACGTCGGCGCGGTGCGGCCCGCACGCCGCTCGATCTCGCGCAGCTCGAGCTCGACGGTGCGCACCAGCGCCTCCGCGGCCACGTGCGCCGCGCGCGCATCGAGGTGTCCGACCTTGGGGCGTCCTGGACGCTTGGTCCACGCGCCGTCGGCGGACTGGTCCATCCACGCGGGGCCGACGCGGCGCTTGAGCTTGCGGCGCCCGCGCCCGGCTTGGAGTGGCGCCACGCGACCTCCCAGCACGCGCCCGCGGCGGCGCCCCGGACTGAGAGGTGGAGGACGGGTGCGGCGTCGGCCATGCGCCTCCAACGTACCAGTCAGTTGGCGCGTTGCCACATTGGGGGACACATTGGGGGACAACCTTTGCGCGCCAACATTGGGGGACAGATCGGGGGACAAACGAGGCCTTACGAGCCGCAAATACGTCCTTTCTGGGTCCGCAGAACTCCGCATGAATGCTCGGCCTGGCCGCCTTCCCACGGCCTGTCACGCCGGAGGTCGCGGGTTCGAGTCCCGTCGCTCCCGCTCCCCGGAAGGCCCGCTCCGGCGGGAGGGAGCTGCGAGACCGGCGGCCTGGCGGCACCGAGTACACGCCGAGTGCCCGCGCCGGCTTCCGCGCCCCTACCGGCCGGCCGGCGAGACGCACGGTGATTGCCGTCCGGGTCAAGCTCGCGACGCCGGATGCCGATGGACACCGCGACTACTAGTCAGCCGCCGGGCTCGGACAGCCCCTCTTCGGAGGAGCCCGTTCATGTCCCGTCTGCGGTTGTCGTCCTGCCGTCTAACCAAGGTCCTTTGCGCCGCAGTGCTCGGCTGTGGCTTTGGGATCGGCGGCTTCGGGCCGGCCGTCGGATCCGCCGCCGCTGCTTCGACGACCATGGTCGACCTCGGTCAGGCGTCGACCTACGCGGTCTTGAGCGGCGCCTCTGTCGGCAACACGGTCAGCGCCCTCGGTGCCCCGCACACCACGCTCCGGGGCAACCTCGGTGTGAAGGCCGACGCGCAGCCCACCGGCTTTCCGCCCGGCGTGGTCACCGGCACGGTCGAAGTCGGCAACACGGCCGCGGCCCAAGCTCACACCGACCTCGTCGCGGCCTACACGGAAGTCGCCGCTCGGACCGGCGGCACGGTGCTCGCCGGCGCGCTGGCCGGCGCGACCATCCGGCCGGGCCTGCACACCATCGCCGGCGCCGTGTCGAACACCGCAACGGTGACCCTCGACGGTGGGGGCGATCCGAACGCCGTCTTCGTCTTTCAGGTCGACGGCGCCATGGCGATGGCCGCCGGAAGCCATGTCGTACTGACAAACGGCGCCCGGGCATCGCGGGTCTTCTGGCAGGTCAACGGTGCCGGCGCCATCGGCGCCAACGCCGATTTCGCGGGAACCCTCATGGCGCTTGACGCGGTCGCGGTGGGCAACGGGAGCCTGGTCAACGGCCGCGCCTTCGCTCGCAACGGCGCTCTCACGCTCGACGCCAACGAGCTCTACAGCGCCCCGCCCGCGGTCACCATCGCCGATGGGGCGACCGCGATGACGACCGATACGACCCCGACGATCAGGGGCACGACCGACGTCGCGGCACCGGCGGTCGTCACCGTGACGGTGAACGGGCAGACCCTGACCGCGACCCCCTCCGACGGCGCATGGTCGGTGACCTCGGCGATCCTGGCGAACGGCACCTACCCGGTCGTCGCCTCCGTCCGCGACGGAGCCGGCAACCCGGGAAGCGCCACCCAGCAGCTGACCGTCGACACGGTGCTGCCCGTCGTCACCATCGACGGCGGCGCATCGGTGACGACGAACGACCCGACCCCGACGATCGCCGGTACCAGCGACGTCGCGCCAGGCACGCTCGTCCGGGTGACCGTCGGCTCGCAGACCCTGACCGCACTCGTGCAGTCAGGGGGAACGTGGAACGTCAGGCCGGCCGCGCTGACCGACGGCAGCCGCACCGTCACCGCCTCCGTCAGCGATCCGGCCGGCAACCGAGGCACCGACAGTCAGGAGTTGTCCGTCGACACCGCCGCACCCGCGGTGACGATCGCCGGTGGGGCGAACGCGCTGACCAACGATCCGACACCGGAGATCTCCGGCACGGCGGACGTCGCGCCCGGCACCACCGTGACCGTCACTCTCAGCGACGAGACGCTGAGAGTGCCCGCCCTGAGCAGCGGGTCGTGGTCCGCGACCGCGGCCGCTCTCTCCGACGGCCCGCATCGCGTCGTCATGTCGGTCTCCGACGCGGCCGGGAACACCGCCACCTCCACCCAGACGCTCACGGTCGACACGGTGGCACCCGTCGTCACGATCACCGGCGGGGCGACGGCGACGACCAACGACGTCGACCCGACCATCGTGGGGACCTCCACCGCTGCGCCCGGCACGACCGTCACGGTCTCGATCGCGGGCCAGACGATGACGACGCTCCTGCAAGCCAACGGCACGTGGAACGCGACCCCGACCTTCGTCGGTGAGGGCGCGTGGCCGATCGTTGCCTCCGCTCCGGATCCCGCCGGAAACGTGGGCCGCGCCGCGCAGATCCTGACCATCCAGATCGACACGGCCGCGCCGCGGACGTCGATCGATTCGGGTGTGTCGGGGACGACGGCGTCTTCTTCGCCGAGCTTCTCCTTCTCCTCCTCGGAGGCGGGATCGAGCTTCGAGTGCAGGCTCGACGGTCCCGGCACCGAGAAAGGCAGCTACGGATCGTGCTCGTCACCCAGGAGCTACGCGGACTTGGCCGACGGCGGCTACACCCTGTCGGTCCGCGCGACCGACCGAGCCGGCAACACCGATCCGACGGGCGCGACCAGAAGCTTCACGGTCGACACCGCTCAGCCCGCCCCGCCGCCGCCTGCGCCCGCGCCGTCCCCTGAGCCTGCGCCCGCGCCGTCCCCTGAACCTGCGCCCGCGCCGTCTGCGCCCGCGCCCGCGCCGCCCGCACCCGAGTCCTCCTTGTCGCCCGCGCCCCCGGCCGGGCGAGTCGACGGCACCCCACCAGTCGCCACGCTCACCGGAAGCACACGGCAGAAACTCGGCAAGAGCGTCCGCGTGGACGTCGCCTGCCCGAGGGAAACCTGTGTCGCGAAGGTCGGCGGTACCGTCCGCGTCTCGAGGATCGGAGCCGCGAAGGCCAGGCTCTTCAAGCTCACACCGATCACCACCAAGCTCAAGAAGGCGGCCAGGACCACGCTGAGGCCACAGCTCTCCAGGACCGCTCAGACGGCGATCCGGCGGGCGCTCGCGCGCGGTCGCCGGATCACCGTCAAGCTCACGATCTCGGTCACGGACGCTAGTAAGAACACAAGGACGCTGACGCGATACGTCAAGCTCAAGCGCTGAATCATCCAAGGCGGGCGCGGCACGACCGCGCGCGAACAGAATCCGGCGCGTCGTCTCGACAGAGCCGCGGGAGCGCGCTACCGTGGCTCCTTGGTCACGGACACCTGCCGATCGCCTGTCCGCTCGAGAGCGCGACGCTGGGCAAGCGTCATGCTCGTCGTCGCGGCAAGCAGCGGACTGGCGGCCGGCGCCGCCGACGCAGCGACGCCGTGGACGGAGATCGACTGGTTCACGGCCGCGTCGCAACCGTTCGGCAACGCCGAGGCCCAGCGCGCGGTGGTCGGCGGCAAGCTCTTCTCCTTCGGCGGCTTCGACGCGACGAAGGGCTGCTGCACACCGACCGCACGGGCCTACGCCTTCGACCCGGCGAGCAACGCGTGGACGGCCATCCGCCCGATGCCGGCGATGAACGGAACCGGGCACGGGGGGGTGACCCACGCCGGTATGACCGCAGACGGGGGCGCGATCTACTTCGCCGGCGGCTACACGTCCGACGCCGGCGGAACCGGGCAGATCTTCGGCACGAAGGAGGCGTGGCGCTACGACGTGGCGGCCGACACGTACTCCCGGCTTCCGGACCTCCCGGCGGCACGTGCCGCCGGGCAACTCGAACTGCTCGACGGCAGGTTGCACTTCTTCGGCGGGACGAACCTCACGCGGACCACCGACACGCCGGAGCACTACGTCTTGAGCCTCGCCAACCTCGCGGCCGGCTGGGTGACCAAGGCGCCGCTGCCCAACGCGCGCAACCACCTGGGCTCGGCGGTGCTCGACGGCAAGGTCTACGCGATCGGCGGCCAGCGCGGTCACGACGCCGCGCTCGTCACCCAGGCTGCGGTCCACGCGTATGACCCCGCGACCGATACCTGGACGGCCCGCGCCGACCTGCCGCGGGGACTGGGCCACATCAGCGGCGCGTCGTTCGCGATGGACGGGAACATCGTCGTCCTCGGCGGAGAGACCTCGCACGGCGTCTCGACCGCCGCGACCGAGGCGTACGACCCCGCGGGCAACGCCTGGCGCGCGTTGACCTCGCTGCCCGCCCCCCGCCACTCCGGCATCGCCGGAGCGATCGGTGGATCGATCTTCTACTCCACCGGCAACCACAGCAACCTCACCTGGCGCGGAGTGCCGCGCGCGGCGGCGGTGGGCTTCTCGAAGCTGGTGAACTTCCAGCCGTCGGCGTCGGCGGTCCCGTCGGGGTATGTGAAGGATTCGGGGTTGGGCTTCGATGCGGGGCGCGGGTTCGGCTGGGTGACCGAGGCGTCGTTGTCCTCGGCGTCGCATACGCCGCTGGACGTGTCGCCGAACGCGCGCGATCGCGAGGCGCTGACCGACCAGCGCCTGGATACGTTCATCCACATGCAATATCCGGCGTCGGTGTCCAGCACGACGGCGGTCAAGACGCCGGCGGCGTGGGAGCTCGCGGTGCCCGACGGGTCCTACGCGGTGACGGTGTCGGTCGGCGACGCGACGACGACCGATTCGACGCATCGCATCCGCGTCGAGGGTGACGTGGCGATCGCCGGGTTCCAGCCGACGACCACGACGCGCTTCATGCAGGCGACGCGGACGGTGACCGTCAGCGACGGGCGCCTGACCGTGGACGCCAGCGGCGGCACGAACACCAAGCTCGACTACGTCGAGGTGTCGACGCCGTAGCCGCCGCCCCGCGGCGGGTGGCCGGGGGGAGAAGCGGCGCCACCCGAGCCACTCCGGCTCGCCCCCGAGGACGCGGCGTGCAGTCGAGGTGGCCGCAGAGAGCCCGTCGTTCGTCGCGCGGCGTCAGCGTGCCGCGCGCCGGACGCGGACCGTCCGGGTGGCGCTGCTGCGGTAGCCCGAGCGCCTGGCGACCGCGGAGGCCTTTCCTCGTGCGAGCAGCGCGCAGAGCACGACGCGGCCGTTCGTGGCGGTCCGGCCGCGGCGGCCGGCGAAGCGGACCGCGGCGCCGCGGACCGGCCTGCCGGCGGCGCGGACGCTGAACGTCACACAGGTCCGGCCCGATCGGCGCACCCTCCGCAGGACGCCGAGGTGCAGCCGGGGTGTGGCCTTGCCCCGTCCCGGGGCGGCGAACGTCGCGGTCTGCTCGACCGTCATCGCCTCGGGCCCCCTGCCCGGCGTGTTGGTGCACTTGAAGGCGCCGGCCGGCCGGGCGAACACCTGGCCCACGCAGGAGGCGAGGGCCATCTGGCCGTAGGCGTTGGGGTGGAAGGCCTCCTGCAGGTCGCCCTGCAGAACGACGCTCGCGCCGAGGAAGCGCCCCCATTCGCTCGCGACCGGTGACGGCGGGTGGAGCGGATCGGCCAGCGCGGTGGTCCGGGCGCAGAGCTCCCTGCCCTGGAAGGCGTCGCCGAGGTCGAGCAGCTCGACACCGCGGTTGATCGCCGCGGTCTTGACCACCCCGCCGATCTGCTGCGAGGCGCTGTCGCGGCCCCAGGTGAGGTCGGCGTCCAGAAACGGGCAGACGTTCGCCCGGACCGGGTCGTTCTCGGTGTAGCGCGTTTCGCCCGCCCGCGGGACGACGCTCGGGTACGTCTGCAGGATGAGGCGGTAATCGCCTGGTTCGTAGCCCGCCTGGGCCATCACCGCACGTACCTCGTCGATCGCCTTCTCGACGTCGGCGATGACCCTGGGCTTGGCGGCGTCGAGTTTGGCCTGCTCGGTCTCGTTGCACGGCGTGCTCCTGGTGGCGTACGCCCGCAGGCAGGCGGCGACGATGCTCGCGAAGCCCAGGTCGTTGCCGCCGACCGAGATCTGCACGAGCCGGACGTCCTTGGCCTTGGCGACGGCGAGCAGCTGGTCGGCCTGGGGCTGCTCGCCGTTCTGACCGATGCCACCGCTCGCCGCGCGAAAGATGTTCCTGGTCACGCCGCCGGAGCAGGCGAGGTTGACGCGCTCGGCGACCGGCAGCGACGCCGTGAGGATCTCCGCCACGTCGGAGCGGTGGCACCCGTTGACGTCGGTGCCGCCGACGTAGACCTTCCCCTTGTCGACAGAGCACAACCGACCGCCCGTACACGCGCGGTCGGTGCCGTCGTTGCCGGGCGCCACGGAGAAGCTGTTGCCCTGCCAGCGCCCCGCCTCTCCGGAGATGTAGGAGTCCCCGAGCGCGACGGCGGTGGTGGGCCCGGTGCCGGGGCCCCCGAACGCGGGGCTCGGCGCGGCGCCGCAGAGCACGCCGCACAGGACGACGGGGAGCAGGCGCCGGAGGGGCAGCATCCCCGCGACGGTAGCGGCGCCGGGCCCTGTTCGCTCCGGTTCCCGGTCTTTCCGACAGGTGAGGGCGCACGGGTTGGTCACTCAGATCACCGGCCCAGGGCCCGAGGACTCGGGTGAACGGTGGGCCGGCGTCCCGGCCACCTCCGCGCCCGCAGGCACGTCGCGGGTGCAGACGGACTGCGCGAGCACCGTGGCCCCGGCGCCGACCGTGACGCCGCGGAGGACGGCGACCCGCGGGCCGAGCAGCGCGCCGGCCGCGAGCCGGACGGGTGCGGCGCGGTGACCCTGCTCCCGGATCGGGCGCTCGACGTCCTCGACGACCAAGTCGGCGTCGATCAGCACGCACTCCGAGCCGAGCCGCGCGCCGGCTTCCACGGTGATCGCCTGCTGCGCCACGAGCCGGCAGCCCTCGTCGAGCGTGCCCTCGACGACGATGACCGCGCCGGGAGCCGCGCGCAGCACGCAGCGGTCACCGACCACCGCGGCCGGGCCGAGGACTATGCGCCCGCCGCCCCCGGCCGCGAGCACGACCCCGCGGCCGACCCGTGCGCCCCGGGCACGTTCGACCCCCCGGAGCCTCTGGAAGAATCCACGCACCCGCACGCGGCTATCGATCGACGGATCCCTCGGCGTCGCGGCGCCTCACGCGCGCCGTCGCTCGGATGCCCGTCGCCACGCCTCGCGCACCCACATGCGCCTCCAGTCCAGCGCGCAACGGATCTCGGCGCGGCGCGAAGGGTTCGGTGGCGTGCGCGCGCTCGGGAGGCGCACCGCGTCAAGCGCCCGTGCCGCCCGGTCGGCGATCTCGAGCTGGCCGAGCGCCGTGGGGTGGACGGCGTCGGGAAGCATCCAGCGCGGACCTCGGAGATCGTCGAGCGCCACCACCGTCGCGCCGACCGCGGCGGCCGCCGCGCGGATCGAGGCGTTCGCCGTGCCGACCTTCGCACCGGCGCGCGGTCGTCCCAGATCACGCGGAAGCGTCAGCAGCAGCAGGCGGTCGCAGCGGGTCGCCAGGCCCTCGGCGGCCCCGCGTACGTCGCGGTCGTAGGCCGCGAGGTCGAAGTCGCGGTCGCGGACGTCGTTGACGCCGATGTAGAGCACGCCGGTGTCGTACGACCGCCGCACCCGTGCCAGCTGGTCGGCGAGCACGTCGGGCGCGCGGGCGCCGCACGCCGCGTAGTTCGTGTAGGGCAGGTCCAGCGCCTGGGCGAGCCAGAGCGCCCACGAGCGCCCGTCGACGCCGAGGACGATCCCGCCCTCGCCGTAGGTGATGGAGTCGCCGAGGGCGACGAGTCCGGAGCGCTCGCTCATCCGGTCAGGATTGTCGCGGACGCGACGCCCCCGGGGCTCAGCGGCGGGCGTGAGCGGGCCCCGGAGCAGCCGAGTCGCGCGTCACCGCGCCCGGCCGCGGCGGCGTGTGCTTCGTTGCACGCCATAGGTGGATTGGAGCACACGCCGCCACGATCCGCCGAGCACACGCCGCCATCATCCCGCCAGCCGCCTCGCCTCCTGCGTCGCCGCACGCAGCCGCTGCGCGTGCCCGGCGGTGAGCTGGCCGGGCTCGAGCTTCCAGCGCCACGACCGGCCCTTCGTCCCCGGCACGTTCATCCGCGCCTGCGAGCCCAGCCCGAGCACGTCCTGGGCGGCGAGCATCGCGACCGGGCACGGCGAGGCGAACGCCAGGCGGATGAGCGCCCAGGAGGGCTCCTCCTCCTCGATCCCGGCCGCGGCCAGCGCCGCGTCGAGCGCCGCGCGCTGCTCGCCGGACGCGTCGGCGAACCAGCCTGCCGCGGTGTCCGTGTCGTGGGTGGAGACGTAGATCCAGCGGTCTGAGGTGTGGTTCTCCGGCCGGTGCGGGCCGTCCGGGTCGTCCGGATCGAAGCCGAACAGGGTCACGAGCATCCCGGGAAAGCCGAGCCGCCGGCGTAACCGGGTGACGGGCTCGGTGATGAGCCCGAGATCTTCCGCGATGACTTCGAGCGTGCCGAGCTCGCGGGCGGCCGCGTCGAAGACCGCACGTCCCGGACCGCGCCGCCAGCGGCCGTCGACCGCGGTCTCCGCCTCGCTCGGCACCGCCCAGTAGGCGACGAACGCCCGGAAGTGGTCGATGCGGGTGACGTCGAAGAGGTCGAACGTGCGGCGCAGGCGCTCGGTCCACCAGCGGTACCCGCGGCGCTGCAGCGCGGGCCAGTCGTAGAGCGGGTTGCCCCAGAGCTGGCCGTCGGAGGCCAGCGCGTCGGGGGGCGCGCCGGCCTGGCCGTCGTCGAGGAACAGCTCGGGCCACGTCTGGTGGTCCGCGCCTCCCGGCGCGACGTAGATCGGCACGTCGCCGACGAGCCGCACGCCCCGCGACTCGGCGTGGTCGCGCAATGCCGCCCACTCGCGGTCGAAGCGCACCTGGTCCGCGACGGCGCCAGGACCAGCGTGGCGTTCCCACCCCTCGATCCAGTAGGCGTGCTGCCGGCGGAACGCGGCGACCTCCGACGGCTCGACGGGCGCGTCGGGCACGGCCAGGAGCCCGTTCCAGGCGGCGAAGGCGCTCGCGGCCTTGTAGGGCGAGCGGTGCTCGTCGGGCGGCCCGAGCGGCAGGATCTGCCAGTAGGTCTGTCCCGCCTCGGCCAGCCAGTCCACGAAGGCGTGAGCCGACGGGCCCAAGCGTCCGTCGGGCAGGGCGGTGAGGTGAAGCTGCACGCCGGAGGCGCGGGACACGGAAGGCATCGGAGCTCCTCCTGCCCGTCCACGGGAAGCGCCTCACACGATCGTGACGCCGGTCCACCGTCTCAGCGGCTCTGACGACGGAGCACCCTTGATCACGGGATCGTGCGTCATCGAGCCGCCAAGTGGATAAGGCTCAAGGTCGATGCCTGCCCCCGACTCCCGCCGACCGCCTGCGCGGATCCTGATCGAGCGCCCTCGGCCCAGCGTCGACTGCGGGCGTTATCCCGCCAAGGCGTGCGTGGGTGACGAGGTGCCCGTCAGCGCGGACGTCCTGCGCGACGGCCACGAGGTGCTGCGGGCCGTCGTGCGCTTCCGCGCTCCGGGGGAGAAGGGCTGGGCCGAGGCGCCGCTGGCACCCTACGACGCCCACGCCGGCGGCAACGGCTTCGAGGGCGCGTTCCCGGTCGACCGGCAGGGGCGCTGGAGCTTCGTCTTCGAGGCGTGGGCCGACACGTTCGGTTCCTGGCGAACGGAGGTGACGCGCAAGCTCGACGCTCAGCAGGAGGATCTTTCGAGCGAGCTGCTCGAGGGCAGGGCGATCGTCGAGAGCACCGTCGCGCGCGCCAAGGGCGCCGATCGCAAGCGCCTGACCGTCGCGCTGACCGAGTGGACGCTCGACGAGGCGATCTCGGTCGACGTCGCCCAGGCCGTCATGCGCTGGCCCGACCGCTCCCAGGCGACGCGCTCGGACGTCCTCGAGATGGAGGTCGACCGCGCGCGCGCCCGCTACGGCGCCTGGTACGAGCTCTTCCCCCGCTCCTGGGGCGGTCTGAAGGGCACCACCGCCGTGGTTCCGCAGCTCGCGGCGCTCGGCTTCGACGTCCTCTACCTGCCGCCGATCCACCCCATCGGCGTCAAGAACCGCAAGGGCCGCAACAACGCGGTGACCGCTGCTGCGAAGGACCCGGGCTCGCCGTGGGCGATCGGCTCGCCCGACGGCGGGCACACCGCGATCCACCCCCAGCTCGGGACCCAGGAGGACTTCGACGCGCTCGTCACGGCCTGCGGCGAGCACGGGATGGACCTCGCGCTGGACTTCGCGATCCAGTGCTCGGCCGACCACCCGTGGCTGGCCGAGCACCCCGACTGGTTCTCCCAGCGCCCCGACGGGACGCTGAAGTACGCCGAGAACCCGCCGAAGAAGTACCAGGACATCTACAACGTCAACTGGGACACCGACGACTGGCGCGGCCTCTGGCAGGCGCTTCTGGAGGTCGTGCAGCACTGGGTGGGCAAGGGCGTCCGCGTCTTCCGCGTCGACAACCCGCACACGAAGCCCTTCGGCTTCTGGGAGTGGCTCATCAAGGAGATCCGCGACGAGCAACCCGACGTGGTGTTCCTCGCCGAAGCGTTCACCAAGGCGGCGGTCATGCGGGCGCTGGCGAAGATCGGCTTCAGCCAGAGCTACACGTACTTCACCTGGAAGACCTCCCGCCAGGAGCTCACCGACTACGTCGTGGAGCTTGCCACGAGCGGCATGCAGGACTACTACCGCCCGAACTTCTTCGCCAACACGCCGGACATCCTGGGGGAGGATCTCCAGCACGGCGGGCCCCCGGCCTTTCACGCGCGCCTCGTGCTCGCCGCGACGCTCTCGCCGACCTACGGCATCTACTCGGGCTTCGAGCGCTTCGAGAACGTGCCGGTCAAGCCGGGCTCGGAGGAGTACCTCGACTCGGAGAAGTACGAGGCCAAGGAGCGCCGCCTCGACGGTCCGCTGCTGCCCGTCGTCCACAAGCTCAACACGCTCCGCCGCGCGCACCCTGCGCTGCAGCAGCTGGCCGACGTCCGCTTCCTCGGCACGGAGAACGACCAGCTCATCGCCTACCTCAAGCGCCACGGCGGCGATACGGTCATCACGGTGGTCAACCTCGACCCGTTCGCCGTGCACGAAGGGATCGCCGAGGTGCCCTACGAGAGCGGGCTGCCGGCCACCTACGAGGTCCGCGACGGCCTCACCGGCGAGCAGTTCACCTGGTACGTCGGGCGCAACTTCGTCCGTCTGAACCCGGGTGGTGCCCACGTCCTCGAGGTTCTCTGAAAGACCGGTGACGCCGAGGCCGGCCTGCCTGCGCGCGGCCGGCCTCAGCCGCCGACCTGCACGCCGTGCACGCCGCCGCGACCGGCGCGCCCGGGGGATCGTCGGGGAACGGCGATCGCCACGGCGATCGCGCCGACGACGAGCGTGGCCTGCAGTACGACCATCAGCGCACGCGTGCCGCCCTCCGGATCCTGGACGGCGCCCGTGAGCATGCCGGCGAGGACGCCGCCGACGAGGCCCGCCAGACGGCAGTCGCCGGCGTAGGCCTCCGGGGAGACGCGGGCGAACGAGCGGCCGAGCACCGCGCCGACGACGCCCAGGACGGCCCCCTGCAGCAGCGACTCGTGGCCGGTCAGCCCGCCGAGGTCCTTCAGCGCGACGTAGAGGACGGCCCCCAGGCCACCCGCGACCGCGCCGCCGCCGAGCCCGAGGAGCAGGGGGCCCAGGACGCCTCCGTCGCGGCTCGCGCGCCGGATCACCACCGCACCGGCGAAGACGGCGAACCCCACGACGAGGGCCCAGATGACGGCGCGCTCGGGCGCGAGGTACTGCAGGCGTTCGCCGGCGCCGGCGAGGCGGTCGGCGAACGCACTCGGCGACGCGAACGCGGGACGCGCCGCCTTGAGTTCGGCGGTGGCCAGCGCCGCGACGTAGGCGGCAAGCGCCCCGGCCGCGACCATCGCACCCCCCGCGGCGACGAGGCGCCGGGCCGGCTCGGAGCTGCGGGGGATCGCCGGGCGCTCGTCGTCCTGCAGTCGGCGCCGTTCGTGTTCGATGGTGGACTCGCCCAGCACGCTGCGCAGTCGTCGGCACAGCACCTCGACGTCGTAGTCCCACCGCGTGTCGGTCAGCTCGGCGGCGTTGCGGCGCGAGAGCGCGCGCAGGCCTTCGGGGAGCTCGTCTTCACCGGGCATCCGCGCGCCGTCGACGAGCACGGGGATCACGTGCACGTCTTGGCGCTGGAGTGCACGCTCGATCTCGAGGCGCACGAGGTCGTCCGCATTGTCCAGGCGGCGACGACCGTCGGCGGTCGTGGCGCTCGCCCAGCGCGGGCCGATCACGGCGATGCAGACCTCGCAGGCGTCCATGACGCGCTCGATGTGCTCGACGTAGTCGACGCCGGGCTCGATCGCGACGTCGCGGAACACCCGCTCCTCGCCGAAGCGGTCGGCCACGTCGCCGTGGAGTTGGCGGGCCCAGCCCGCGGAGTCCGATCGCCGGTAGTTGATGAAGATGCGGGCGCTGCTGGTCATCTCTGGACCCCCGTGCGCTGGATGGTCTCGCGCTGCTCGTTGACCCAGGCCGCGTGCTCCGTCGAGACGCGCGCCTCGACGCGCTCGGCGAGGACGGCGTCGCGCTCGATGCCGGCGCGGTACGGGCCGGCGTGGGAGAGGTAGAGGAACTTCTCGTGCTTGAGGGCCTCGGCGGTGGCGCGGTAGCCCGTCCAGTTCTGCTGATACTGAAAGAGCTGCTGCAGCCCCTCGAGCACGACGATCACCGCGCCGAGGCAGCCGGCGACCGCTGCCTCGGCACCGAGCGCGGCGACGACGGGGATCGAGGCGGCGACGACGAGTTGCAGCACCTTGAGCACGAGAAACCAGCGCTTGCAGTGCGCGCTCGCGTGGTCGTACCAGGCGAGCTGATCCTCCAGCCGCTCCCAGGCGGCCGAGCCGGGCGGCCCACGGGTCGGACCCGGCGGCGCCAGCGCCCCTGGGATCTGGACCTCGACCTTTCCTCCTGCCATCGGCGACCTCCTCGTGCGAGTCCTACCGCCTCCGCGCTGATTCGTCAAACGCGCAGTTCTCCACAACGGTGCACACCGCACACGAGTGGATCGGCCGCCTGATGGATAGATCAAGACCCTGTGACCTCCGACGAGCAACCCGTGGGCGCACCGGCCGCCACGCATGCCCCGCACCACTGGTTCGAGTCCGAGCCGCTCTGGTTCAAGACGGCCGTCTTCTACGAGATCCACCTGCGGGGGTTCTTCGACGGCAACGGCGACGGCTCGGGCGACTTCCGCGGACTGACGGAGAAGCTCGACTACCTCCAGTGGCTCGGAGTGGACTGCATCTGGCTGCTGCCGATGTACGAGAGCCCGCTGCGTGACGGCGGCTACGACATCGCCGACTTCTACAAGGTGCACGCCGACTACGGGACGATGGACGACGTCAAGGTGTTCATCGACGCCGCCCACGAGCGGGGCATCCGGGTGATCGCCGACCTCGTGATGAACCACACGTCGTCGGACCACGCGTGGTTCCAGGAGTCACGGAAGGGCAAGGACAACGCCAAGTCCGACTACTACGTCTGGTCGGACACCGACGACCGCTACCCCGACGCGCGGATCATCTTCACCGACACGGAGCCCTCCAACTGGACGTGGGACCCCGTGCGCGGCCAGTACTTCTGGCATCGCTTCTTCTCCCACCAGCCCGATCTCAACTACGAGAACGAGGAGGTGCACGAGGCGATGCTCGACGCCCTGCGCTTCTGGCTGGACCTCGGCCTCGACGGCTTCCGCCTCGACGCGGTCCCCTACCTCTACGTCCGCGACGGGACCAACGGCGAGAACCTGCCGCAGACCCACGAGTTCCTCAAGAAGGTCCGCGCGACGGTGGATGCGGAGTACCCCGACAAGGTGCTCCTCGCCGAGGCGAACCAGTGGCCCGAGGACGTCGTGGAGTACTTCGGCGACGGCGACGAGTGCCACATGGCCTTCCACTTCCCCGTGATGCCCCGCATGTTCATGGCGGTGCGCCGCGAGGAGGCCACGCCGATCTATGAGATCCTGCGCCGCACCCCGGACATCCCGGCGAACTGCCAGTGGGGTCTGTTCCTGCGCAACCACGACGAGCTGACCCTCGAGATGGTCACCGACGAGGAACGTGACTACATGTACACGGAGTACGCCAAGGACCCGCGGATGAAGCTCAACCTCGGCATCCGCCGGCGCCTGGCGCCGCTCTTGGACAACGGTCGTGACGAGATCGCGCTGATGACGGCGATCATGTTCTCCCTCCCGGGCTCACCGGTCCTCTACTACGGCGACGAGATCGCCATGGGCGACAACGTCTACCTCGGTGACCGCGACGGCGTGCGCACCCCGATGCAGTGGACCGGCGACCGCAACGGCGGCTTCTCGCGCGCGGACTTCGCGCAGCTCTACGCGCCGCCGCTGATGGACCCGGTCTACGGCTACCAGGCGGTCAACGTCGAGGCGCAGCTGCGCACCTCCAACTCGCTGCTGCGCTGGCTTCAGCGGTTCATCGCGCTGCGCAAGGAGCACCCCGTGTTCGGCTTTGGCACCTACGAGCCGCTGGCGACGAGCAACCATCGCATCTTCGCGCACGTGCGTCGCTACGAGGACGACCTCGTCCTCTGCGTCCACAACCTCGCGCGGACGGCGCAGGCCGTCGAGCTCGACCTCGGGGAGTTCGAGGGCCGCTACCCCGAGGAGATGTTCGGCCGGGTGCGCTTCCCGCGCATCGGCCGGTGGCCGTACCTGCTCACGCTGGCGCCGCGCGGCTTCTTCTGGTTCGTGCTCACAACCCCCGAGGACGAGGGAGACCATCGCAATGGCCGCCGTTGACGCGCAGTTCCTGGGGAGCTGGCTCGTCGAGCAGCGCTGGTTCGCGTCGAAGTCACGTGACCCGAGCGCGGTCAACCTGCTCGAGACCCTGACCCTGCGAGCGTCGGAGGATCAGCCGCTCGTGCTCGCTCTGGTGGAGGCACGCTTCGCCACGGGCACCCACGAGCTGTACCAGGTGCTGCTCGGCGCGCGCCGCCAGACCGCCTCCGAGGAGGAGGGCACGATCCACGAGGCAGGTGGCTGGGAGCTGTACGACGCCGTGGTGGATCCGGAGCAGGGTGGCGTGCTGGCCGGGTTCTTCGACGGCGGGGGCGAGATCGACGGCGAGCACGGCTGCGTGCGCTTCCACCGCACCGAGGGCGCCCCGCCCCTGGGCGCGCACCCGCGCGTGCGGCCGATGGGCGCCGAGCAGTCCAACTCGTCGGTGATCGTCGACGACAAGTACGTGTTGAAGGTCTTCCGGCGCCTGGAGGCCGGGGACAACCCGGAGCTCGAGATGCTCTCCTACCTCACCGAGCAGGGCTTTGAGAACATCGCCCGGCTCCAGGGCTGGTACGACTACTCCGGCGAGTTGATGGACGCGACGCTCGGCGTCGTGCAGGACTACGTCGCCGACGCGACCGACGGCTGGGATCTCGCGCTCAGGGCCATCGGCGCCGGCGACGACGCACTCATCGACAGCCTGCGTGACCTCGGCGCCGTCACGGGCGACATGCATCGGGTGCTCGGCTCGAGCGGAAGCAACCCGAGCTTCTCTCCGGACCAGCCCAGCGAGGACGCGCTGGCGCTCTTGACCGCGACGATCGACGAGCAGATCGAGCGCGTGTGGGTCGACCTCCCGCAGAACGACCCGGCCGTCGAGCCGATCCTGCACCGCGGCCAGGAGATCCGCGACCGGCTGCAGTCCATGAGCCACGTCGGCGTGGGTGGCCGCCAGATCCGCCACCACGGCGACTTCCACCTGGGGCAGACGCTCGCCCGGCCTGACGGCCGCTGGGTGATCCTCGACTTCGAGGGAGAGCCCGCGCGCGCGCTGCGCGACCGGCGCCGCAAGCGCTCTCCGCTGCGCGACGTGGCGGGCATGCTGCGCTCGTTCGCCTACGCGGCCAGCGCGAGCGAGCTGCTGCACGCGAAGCCCGCGCCCCGAGACTGGGAGCAGCGGGCCCGGGCGGCGTTCCTCGAGGGCTACTACGAGCACGTCGACGCAGCGCTGCTGCCCGCCGGCCAGGCCGCCATCGACAAGCTGCTGACCATCTTCGAACTGGAGAAGGCCGTCTACGAACTGCGCTACGAGGTCGAGAACCGTCCGGAGTGGGTGAGGATCCCGGTGGCCGGGATCGCCCGCCTGCTCGAGGAGCCGCTGCCCGCATGAGCACCGGCGCGAAGGAGCCGGACTCCGAGGCCGTCTTCTCGGCGGTGGTGGACGGCACGCTGGCCGACCCGCACTCCGTGCTCGGTGCCCATCCCGTCGCGGGCGGTGTGGTGATCTGCGCCTTCCGTCCCGACGCCGTGAGCGTGACGGCGCTGACCGGAGCCTCCGACGACCTGGAGCTCGAGCAGTTGCATCACGGCGGCGTCTTCGCGGGAGAGCTCCAGGGCGCCTCCCTACCGCTGCACTACGAACTGCAGGTCACCTACCCCGACGGCCAGACGTTCAGGCTGACCGATCCCTACGCCTACCCTCCGACCCTCGGCGAGCTGGACATCCACCTCGCCGGGGAGGGCCGTCACGAGGAGATCTACGCGCACCTCGGTGCGCACGTGCGCGAGATCGACGGCGTGTCGGGGACCGCGTTCGCCGTGTGGGCGCCGAGCGCGGCCTCCGTGGCGGTCGTCGGGGACTTCAACTCCTGGGACGGGCGGCTGCACCGCATGCGCACGCTCGGCGCAAGCGGCATCTGGGAGCTGTTCCTTCCCGGCGCGGGGGACGGCGATCGCTACAAGTTCGAGATCCGCACCCACTCCGGCGGCGTCGTGCTCAAAGCCGACCCGTACGCGTTCGAGACCGAGCATCCGCCGCAGACCTCGAGCGTCGTGCACACGCCGCGGCACTCGTGGGCCGACGACGAGTGGATGGCGGCCCGCCGCGCGGCAGGCCGCCCGCCGCTCGACGCGCCGATCTCCGTCTACGAGGTGCACCTCGGATCGTGGCGGCGCAGCCCCGACGACCCCGACGAGCCCCTCGACTACGAGACCCTCGCCCGTGACCTCGCCGCCTACGTGAAGGACATGGGCTTCACCCACGTCGAGTTGCTGCCGGTGATGGGGCACCCCTACGCGCCGTCGTGGGGCTATCAGGTGACCTCGTACTTCGCCCCCACGCCGCGCTACGGCACGCCGGACCAGTTCCGCGCGTTCGTCGACCACCTGCACGCCGAGGGCATCGGCGTGCTGCTCGACTGGGTGCCCGCGCACTTCCCCAAGGACGCCTGGGCACTCGCGGAGTTCGACGGGAGCAAGCTCTACGAGCACGCCGACCCGCGACGCGGCGCGCACCCGGACTGGGGCACGCTCGTCTTCAACTCCGGGCGCAACGAGGTCCGCAACTTCCTGCTGGCCAGCGCGCTGTTCTGGGCCCGTGAGTATCACGCGGACGGCATCCGCGTCGACGCCGTGGCCTCGATGCTCTACCTCGACTACTCGCGCGAGGAGGGCCAGTGGGTGCCCAACGAGTTCGGCGGCAACGAGGACTTGGAGGCCGTCGCGCTGCTCAAGGAGCTCAACGAGGTGCTCCATGCCCGCGAGCCCGGGGTGATCTCCGCCGCGGAGGAGTCCACCGCGTGGCCCGGCGTCTCCCGGCCGACCTACCTCGGCGGGTTGGGCTTCGGCTTCAAGTGGAACATGGGCTGGATGAACGACACCCTGCGCTACTTCTCGCAGGACCCGGTGTACCGCAAATACCACCACCACGAGCTGACGTTCAGCCTGGTCTACGCGTTCACCGAGAACTTCCTGTTGCCGCTCTCCCACGACGAGGTCGTGCACGGCAAGGGTTCGATGGTCGAGAAGATGCCGGGCGACCAAGGGCAGAAGCTCGCGAACCTCCGCGCGCTCTACGCGTTCATGTGGGCGCACCCCGGCAAGCAGCTGCTCTTCATGGGCCTCGAGTGGGGCCAGCAGCGCGAGTGGGACTCAGAGCAGTCGCTCGACTGGCACGAGCTGTCGGACCCCGGCCACGCCGGCGTGCAGGGGTTGGTGCGCGAGCTCAACCGCGTCTACAAGCAGACCCCGGCGCTGTACGAGGTCGACTTCGACGCCGGGGGCTTCGCCTGGCTCGAGCCGAACGACGCCGATGCGAACGTCGTGGTCTTCGCGCGCTTCGGGAAGGACCCGGCGCAGAACGCCCTCGTATGCGCGATGAACCTCTCGGCGGCGCCGCGGCCCGGGTACCGGACGGGGCTGCCGTCAGGCGGCGCCTGGACGAAGGTGCTCGACACGGACGCGCCGGCCTTCGGCGGTTCGGGCGCCGCCGCGGGTCAGTCGCGCCTGGAGGCCGAGGCGGTGCCCTGGCACAACCAGGGCTTCTCGGCCCCGGTGGACCTGTCGCCGCTCGGTGTGGTGTGGCTCGTGCCGGAGGAGTCATGAGCGCGCCCGTCCCGTCGGGAACCGTCCGCTACGAGCCGGCGACGGTGCGCGGCACCCTCGGGCGGCTGACGCCCTACCTCGTCGCTGCCGGGGCCCTGCTCGTCGTCAACGAGACGACGGATCTGCTCGGGGGCGACTCCTTCCTGACCTGGTTCGCGCTGGGGCTCGCCGCGCTCGTCCTCGGGCTCCTGGCGTTCGCTTACGCCAAGCGCGGGAATCTGGCCCTCGAGTTCGGCCCCGACGCCCTGCGCGCCGGTCGCCTGGTGCTGCCGTGGCAGCGCGTCACCCGCGTGGAGCTGGCCTATACGCGCACGCACTTGGAAGCGGAGGAGGGGGTGCCCACGCTCCCTTGGCTGCTCTTCGCCGTCGAGGACGCGACGGGCCTCGAGCCCTCGATGTCGCAGCGCCAGATCGCGAAGCTGCTCGGCGAGGAGTGGGCGGACGTCGGCGTGAGCGCGGGCGACCTGCCCGTTGCGCCCGAGGACCTGCTCGGAGAGGTGCGGCGCCGGGCCGCCGCGGCGCGGGCGTCCTGAAGGACGCCGAGCCGCGGTCGACCGGTCGCTGGCCGAGGGAGGTGCACAGGGCGACGCCCTCATCAATCGACCAGGATCGATCACGGCATCGTGCGGCCTTTGTCATCCACCCGATCCGGCTCCCTCATGACGGCGGGCTGATCTTGCAAGCGGTTCTCAGTCCGGGCGCTCGATGTTGAGCCGGGTGATCGCCGCCTCCTCGCGCTTCGCGGCCAGGAGGAAGCGGCGGTCGGCCCTGCGCAGCGAGGGCAGGACGGAGCTCTTCGACGCTCCCGCCCGGACCTTGTCGGCCGCCCGCTTGTACTCGCGCAGGCCCGTGTCGAACTCGCGGAGCCCGGAGAGCAGGGTCCGCTTGGCGATCGCGCCGTTCCGCGAGGACGTCGAGTTGCGGGCGACGCCTCGCTTGTAGCTGCTGATCCGAGGACGAAGGCGGTCCGTCGCGTTCTCGAGTCGCGCCGCCGCTGTACGGCGCTTCGCCGCATCCGCCTCCACGAAGCCGTCGACGGCCTCCTGGAAGCTGGTGAGCACGGGGCGGTTCTTCACCAGGTTGCTCCTGATCTCCCGCTTGAGCGTCGCGTCGCTTGCAACGGCGGGGGCCGCCGGGGCGGCGCCGAACGCTCCTGCGGCGATAACGGTGAGAACGAGACGGCGGCTGACCATGGTGAAACCTTTCGAGGGGAAACGAAAACCAGTGAGGAGCTTAGCCCGGCAGGTCGCGCGCCGGCCCCGGTTCACAGCGTCCGCGGCGTCGAGGCGCTGCCGGGTTGAGCCGGCGCAGGCGCGGGAAGGCAGGCGGGGTGCGCTCCGCCTTTGCGTTCCTGCGCCCCCTCGGGGCCACTGCGGCCGGCCGCGGCCGGGTCACCTTCCGGGTCTGGGCGTCTGAGGCGGGGAGGGTCGCGGTGGACCTGCATGAGCAACGCCACGCGCTCGAGCCCGAGGGCTTCGGCGTTTGGAGCGCGGCGCTCCCGGCGGTCCACGGCGATGCGTACCGCTTCGTGCTCGACGACCAGGAGCCGCTCCCCGATCCCGCGTCACGGTGGCAGCCCGAGGGTCTTCGCGGCCCCTCCGCCGTCGTCGATCCCGGCAGCTTCACCTGGACGGACGGCGACTGGAGCGGCGTCGCGCCCGAGGAGCTCGTGATCTACGAGCTGCACGTCGGCACGTTCACCCGCGAGGGCACGTTCGACGCCGCGGCAGGCCACCTGCCCGAGCTCGCCGAGCTCGGCGTCACCGCCGTCGAGGTCATGCCCGTCGCGGAGTTCCCCGGCCGGCACGGCTGGGGCTACGACGGGGTCTACCTCTCCGCGGCGCAGTCGAGCTACGGCGGGCCGGACGGCTTCGCCCGCCTGGTCGACGCCGCGCACGCCGCGGGACTCGCGGTCATCCTCGACGTCGTCTACAACCACGTCGGCGCCAGCGGCGGGAAGGCGCTCACGGCGTTCGGCCCGTACTTCACCGAGAAGTACTCGACCTTCTGGGGCGCGGCGATCAACTTCGACGACGCGGGCTGCGATCCGGTGCGGGAATGGGTGCTGCAGAGCGCGGAGGGCTGGGTCCGCGACTTCCACGTCGACGGCCTGCGCCTCGACGCGATCCACGCCATCTACGACGGCTCCGCGCGGCCGATCCTGCGCGAGCTCGCCGACCGCGTGCATGCCGCCGAGCCGCGCGCGCTGATCATCGCCGAATCCGGCCTGAACGACCCCGTCGTCACGCGGCCGACGGAGCAGGGCGGCCTGGGCCACGACGCCGCCTGGGCCGACGACTTCCACCATTGCCTGCGGACGCTGCTGACCGGCGAGCAGGAGGGGTACTACGCGGAGTTCGGCACGATCGCCGATCTCGTGAAGTGCTTCCACCGTCCGTTCCTGCACGACGGGACCTGGTCGGACTTTCGCGCCAGGCGCTTCGGGGCGCCCGCGTTCGACCGGCCCGTCACGGAGTTCGTCGTCTTCTCCGCCAACCACGACCAGGTCGGCAACCGCGCGCTCGGCGATCGCCTCGAGGACGGGCTGCGCCCGCTGGCCGCGTTCGCGACGCTGCTCTCACCGTTCGTCCCGATGCTCTGGATGGGCGAGGAGTACGGAGAGCGCGCGCCGTTCCAGTTCTTCTCCGACCACATCGACGAGGAGATCGCCACGGCCACCCGGGAGGGCCGCCGGCGTGAGTTCGCGGCCTTCGCGGCCTTCGCGGGCGAGGAGGTCCCCGACCCTGAGGACCCCGCGACGTTCGCGCGCTCCAAGCTCACGCGCGAGGGCGACCCGGCCCTGCTCGAGCTTCACCGGGAGCTGCTGCGCGCACGGCGCGAGCTGCCGCCGGGAGACGCCGCGGCCTCGGGCGACGAGGCGGGTCGCTGGGTGCGCGTCGTCCGCGGCCCCTTCACGCTGTGCATGAACTTCGGCACCGAGCCCGTGTCCGTGCCCTCGCCGGGGGACCACCTCGTGCTCGCCACGCATCCGGACGCGACCGCGCTCGAGGACGGCGGCGTGCGCCTGCCGCCCCGCGCGGGTGCCCTGCTGCGCGCCTGAGCGGTGCCGGTCGCGTGCTCTGGCACGCGAGCGGCTCGAGCCCCCGGCCGCAGGGCGGTGGCCACGGCGTGGCGCCCTGATCTCAAAGGCCTTTCAGGAGCGCGGGGCGCGCGCCACGCCTACCCTGACCGTCCGCGCGGTCGCCGCCCCGCCGCGCGGTCGGAACGCCACCGTGAGCGTCAGCGTCCGGCGGGTCGCGGAGCGCAGCAGGCGCCTGGCGACCGGCGAGAGACGCAGCGACACGGTGACGGCCGCGCGACCCGTGACCGCGCGAGAGGCGACCGCGAGGCCGCGGAGGCGGCCGTCGCGGCGCTCGCGGAGCCGGACCGTGAGGCGCCCCGCGCCGAAGCCACCGCCGCGCAGGATCACGCGCCGGCCGCTCGCCAGGCGCGCGA
>CADCVR010000054.1:0-23527 GCA_902806205.1 uncultured Solirubrobacteraceae bacterium
GGACAAGCTCCCGTCCGCCCCGGCGGGCGCGCGCGGCGCGCCGGGGCGTGCAGCGGCCAAGGACCGGCCGCCCAGCCGGCCGCGCGCCCGGCGCTCCGCGGCGACGGCGATCCCGCGCCTGCCCGTCGTCGAGCAGCGCCTCCTCGACCTCGTCGGGCTCGGCCTCGTCGCGCTGGCCGTCTTCGTCGCCTTTCCGCTGTGGCTCGGTTGGGAGGCCGGCGCGATCGGCGCCGCGCTCACCCGTGGACTGGCCTGGGCGTTCGGGGTGCTCAAGTGGGCCGCCCCGCTCGTCTTCGCCCTCGTCGGCGGCCTGCTCGTGCTGCGGCCCGTGATGCCTGCGTCCCGACCGTTCAGGGCGGGGGGAATCGTGCTGTTCGCCGCCCTCGAGCTCGCGCTGGGTGCGGGGACGCTCGGACTCGGGCCGGGGAGTCCGCACGGCGCGTTCTGGCGGCCCGAGATCTTCGAGGCCCGCGGCGGCATCGTCGGGGAGGCGGAGTTCTGGGCGGCCTCGACGCTGCTCGGCACCGTCGGGGCGCACATCCTGGCCATCTTCCTGCTCGTGGTCGCGGCGACGCTCCTGACGGGCGCCAGCGTCGCGAGCGTCGTGCGCTCCGGTGCGCTGGTGGCCGCGGATACGACACGGTCGCTCCGCGCGCCGCGCGCACCGCGGGAGACCGGCGACTGGTTCGAGAGCTCCCCGGAGGAGGAGCCGGAGCCCGCCCGCACCCCCACGCCCGAGCTCGCGGCCTCGCCGGAGCTCACCCATCCGGGCTTCGAGAGCGAGCCGTCCCTCGCCCCGGGGGAGGACGCGCACTTCCTCGCGCCCGACCGTGAGCTCGACGGCGCCCTGCGCTACCCCGACCTCTTCGGTGCGCCCGGCCAGCTCGATCCGACCCCGGAGGCCGGCGATCCGGACGGCGGCGATCGGCTCGCTTCCCCGGAGGCCCCCGCCGAGCCGTCCGACGTGCTCCCGCTCGAGAAACCCCCGGCGTCCGTGCCGCCGCGCCCAGCCGTGATCGACACGCCCGGCGGGGGGGACCTCGACGACCTCGTGCTCCCGGTCGGGGAGCAGGCCGTCATGGATCTCGACGGCGCCATCGACTGGCTGCGCCCGCGGGCGGCGCTGCTGACCCGCTCGGCCGCCGCGGACGCCAAGCCCGACACCGCGGGCAACGAGATCGTCGCCGCCCGCCTCCTCGAGGCCCTCGCCCACTTCAACGTGGAGGCGAAGGTCGTCGGCACCGTCAGCGGCCCGCACATCACCCGCTACGAGCTGCGCCTCGCGCCGGGCATCAAGATGAGCAAGGTCGCCCAGATGAAGGACGACCTCGCCTACGCGCTGGCGGCGACCGACATCCGCATCCTCGCGCCGATCCCGGGCAAGACCGCCGTCGGCGTCGAGGTCCCCAACCTCAAGCGCAAGATGGTCACGCTCGGCGACGTCTACGGCCCGCCGCCGGAGGGTTCGAGCCCGCTGACGATCTGGCTCGGGAAGGACGTGAGCGGCAAGGCGATCCCCGCCGACCTGGCCAAGATGCCGCACATCCTCGTCGCCGGCACGACGGGGGCGGGCAAGTCGGCCTGCATCAACGCAATGCTCTCCTCGATCCTGCTGCGCGCGACTCCCGAGGAGGTCCGCCTGATCCTCGTGGACCCCAAGCAAGTCGAGCTCAACCACTACGAGGCCGTCCCGCACCTGCTCACGCCGGTGATCACGAGCCCGCGCGCGGCGGCCAACGCGCTGCAGAACCTCGTGCGGGAGATGGAGTGGCGCTACGGGATCATGTCCATGGCCCGCACCCGCTCGCTGCCCGAGCTCAACAAGCACCGCCTGGCCAAGGGCGAGGCGTCCCTGCCGTACATCCTCTGCGTCATCGACGAGCTCGCCGACCTCATGATGGTCGCGCCCGCCGACGTGGAGGACTCGATCATCCGCATCGCCCAGAAGGCGCGCGCGGTCGGCATCCACCTCGTGCTCGCCACCCAGTCCCCGCGGGTGGACGTGATCACGGGCATGATCAAGGCGAACGTCCCGTCGCGGATCGCGTTCTCGGTCTCCTCGCAGACCGACTCCCGCGTCATCCTCGACCAGAACGGCGCCGAGTCGCTGCTGGGCATGGGGGACATGCTCTTCTCCGCGGTCGGCTCCTCCAAGCTCCACCGCATCCAGGGCGCCTACATCGACGAGCCGCAGATCGCGATGCTCACCGAGTTCTGGGCCGCCCAGGGAGAGCCCGAGTTGCGCGAGGACCTGCTGCAGGAGGTCGAGGAAGCCGACGCACCTTCCGTGGACGGAGGGGACGGCTTCGACCCCGACGAGGACCCGCTGCTCGGCGACGCGATCGAGCTCGTCGTGGAGATGGGCACCGCTTCGACCTCGATGCTTCAGCGCCGCCTGCGGCTGGGTTACACGCGGGCGGGCCGGCTGATCGACATGCTCGAGCGGCGCGGGGTCATCTCGGGCTACGAGGGCTCCAAGCCGCGCCAGGTGCTCGTCAATCCGCACGACCTGCCCCACGTGCTGGCGGGGCTGGCGACGCCCGTCCGAACCGCGGCGGCCGGACCCCCCGACGCCCCGATCCTCTCCGGCTACGGCGAGCTCGGTGCGATCCTCGATGCAAGCCCGTCGCCGGACGTCCTCCCCGGCCCGGAGGACGAGTAGCCTCACCGGTTGAAATGCCCGAGATCGGCGCCAGCCTCCGCGAGGCGCGCATGCGCGCCCGGATCGACATCGCGGAGATCGAGACGGCGACGAAGATCCGGGCGAAGTACCTGCGTGCGCTGGAGAACGAGGAGTGGGATCTGCTTCCGGGGCCGACGTTCGTCAAGACGTTCCTGCGGACCTACGCCGAGGCGCTCGGCCTCGACGCGAAGGTTCTCGTCGACGAGTACAAGCTTCGTCACGAGCGCTTGGCCGACTCTGAGCTGCAGCCGATCTCGCCGCGCTCGCAGGCGACCTCGGGGTGGGGTGGCCGCAGCCAAGGGCGCGGGCCGCGGGGACCCTTGCGCGCTGCGGGCGGCGGCGGGGGCTCGCCGCGCGGGCCCGTCATGCTGGTCCTCGCGTTGCTCGTGGTCGGCATCCTCGCCGCGATCGGCTTCAGTCAGGGCGACGAGCGAGACCCCGTCGCCGCCCCGCCGACGACGCCGGAGGCGACCACGGGACCGGCCGCCTCCGCACAGGCCTCGACGGGGGTCGCCGCGACCGAGAAGCCGGAGCGGAAGCCGAAGCCGCGCCGCGCGACCCTGCGCGTGCTGCCGACGGGCGACGTCAACGTCTGCCTTCGCGCGGTCGGGCAGGGCGCGCTGATCGACGGGGTGCTGCTGACGGCGGGAGAGAACTCACCGACGTATCGCTCCTCCCGCTTCACGATCACCCTGGGCAACAACGCCGCGCGGTTGCGGGTGAACGGCAAGACGTTCCGTCCGCCGGCGTCCTCGCGGCCGATCGGCTACGCGTTCACGCCGACCGGGCGTCGCCGGCTGCCCGCCGATCAGCAGCCGACCTGCGGGTAGGCGATGGTGCGCCGAGCGAGCATGCCGCGTCTCCCGGCGCTGACCCGCGGGGCGTGATGGCCTCGCGCGCCGGCATCATCGTGACCGGCACCGAGGTCCTCACGGGGCGCGTGACCGACCGCAACGGGCCGTGGCTGGCCGAGCGGCTGCGCGAGCTGGGAGTCGACGTCGCACACATCGCGGTCGTGGGCGACCGGACCGAGGACATCGCGGGCGCCCTACGGTTCTTCCGCGACGAGGGCCTCGACCTCGTGGTCACCTCGGGCGGTCTCGGGCCGACCGCCGACGACCTCACGGCGGACGTCGTCGGGCACTTCCAGGAACGCCCGCTCGTGTTCGACGAGGCGCTCTGCCGCCGCATCACGGCCATCGTCGCGCCGCTGCTGGCACGCTGGCCGAACGTCGACCCGCAGGCGATGGCCAGCGCCACCCGCAAGCAGGCGATGGTGCCCGACGGCGCCATCGTCCTCGAGCCCGTGGGGACGGCGCCGGGTCTCGTGGTGCCGCCGCCCACGGGGACCGCGCCGACCGTGGTGGTGCTCCCGGGCCCGCCACGCGAGCTGCAACCCATGTGGGAGGTCGCGACCGGCACCCAGGCGTTCCGCGCGGCCCTCGGCGCGACCGTCGAGTACCGCCAGACGATGCTGCGGCTCTTCGGCATCCCGGAGTCGGAGATCGCCGAGACGCTGAGGGTCGCCGAAGGAGGGTCGGGCGCGCTCGAGGGCCTCGAGATCACGACGTGCCTGCGGCGCGGCGAAGTCGAGGTCGTGACGCGGTACCAGCCCGCCTATCAAGCCGCCTACGAGCGCTTCGAGGCGACGGTGCGTGAGCGTCACGCCGACACGCTGTTCTCCGACGACGGGCGCTCCGTCGACGAGCAGGTCGCCGACGCGCTGCTCGCCGCGGGCCAGACGATCGCCACGGCCGAGTCGTGCACCGGTGGACTGCTCAGCGGCCGGCTGACCGAGCGCGCGGGCTCCAGCGCCTACGCGCTCGGCGGCCTCGTCGTGTACTCCGACGCGGCGAAGGTCTCGCTGGCTGGGGTCGACCCGGCGCTCATCGCGCGCGTCGGCGCGGTCTCACCCGAAGTCGCCGACGCGCTCGCCGACGGCGCACGCGAGGCGCTCGACGCGGACGTCGGCGTGGGGATCACCGGCATCGCCGGGCCGGGAGGCGGGACCCAGGTCAAGCCGGTGGGCACCGTCTGCTTCTCGGTCTCCACCCGTGAGCGCGTCCGCGTGACCCGCACGATGCTCCTGCCGGGCTCGCGCTTCGACGTGCGCGACCGGTCAACCACGGTGGCCCTGCACATGGTCCGCCGGGTGCTGCTCGGCGGAGGGCATCCCGAAGGTCTCTAAGTGCGGCTCTTCGTCGCGCTCGAGCCGCCCGCGGATGTGCGCGACGCGCTGGCGGGGTGGGCGCAGGCGGCAGTGGGACAGGACCCCGAGCTGCGGCTCGTCGATTCCGACGCGCTCCACCTCACGCTGGCCTTCCTCGGCGAGCGGCCCGACACCGACGCGGGGGCGCTGGCGCCCGGATTGGTGCGGGCGCTCGCTCGCGCGGCGCCTCCCCGTGACGCCCACGTGCTTGAGCCTCTGTGGCTCGCGCCGCGGCGGCCGCACGTGCTCACCGTGGGCGTCGCGGACCCGAGCGGCGCCCTCGCCGCCCTGCAGGAGCGCGTGGTCGCCGCGTGCGCGGGCGCGACCGACTGGGAGCCCGAGCGGCGCGCGTTCAGGCCGCACGTGACGGTTGCGCGCGTGCGCCGTGACGCGCGCGTGCGCCGTGACGCGCGCGTGCGACCCCGGGAGCTTCCGGCGCTGCCGGATGCCGCCCGGGCGCCGTGGACGACGGGCGGGGTCACGCTGCTGCGGTCACGGACGGGTGAGGGCGGCGCGCAGTACGAGGCGCTGTGGGGCGGGGGCTGACCGAGCGGCATCCAACGCCGGCACCGGCTCGTCGGCAATCTTCTGTCAGCGCATCGACCCGTCGTCCGCGGTTGACGAAGAGCGCTTGTCGGTATGGTCGAGGCGTGAGCGTGCGCGTGGAATCTGTCTCGATGATGGCCCTGTTGCCAGGGTCTTTCGACGCGCCGTAGTTCCCACCGTCGACACCGGCCCCAGATTGCTCGGGGTCGGCGCTCTCATCGGATGCTGGCCTCGAGGGGCCAGAGAGGAAGGACCGATGAGCAAGCGGCGTTTCTATATCACCACAGCGATCCCGTATGTCAACGGAGACCCGCATCTGGGCTTTGCCCTTGAGTGCGTGCAAGCAGACGTGCTGGCGCGTCACCGTCGGCTGCGTGGTGAGCATGTCCGTTTTCTGAGCGGGACCGACGATCACGCATTGAAGAACGTCGAGGCGGCCGCGGTGGCGGGCGTGCCTGTCGCAGATTTCGTCGCGGCGAAGGCGCAACGCTTCGGCGCGCTGCGAGCCCCGCTTGAGCTCTCCTACGACGACTTCATCCGCACGAGCCGTGACCCGCGCCACCGGCCGGGGGTCGAGCGCCTGTGGCGAGCCTGCGCGGCCAGCGGAGATCTGTATGAGCGCGAGTACGAGGGCCTGTACTGCACCGGTTGTGAGGCGTTCATCACTACCAGCGAGCTCGTCGACGGCCTCTGCTCCGAGCACCGCCGGGCACCCGAGCAGGTTGCCGAGCGCAACTGGTTCTTTGGCCTCTCCCGCTATGAGGATCAGCTGCTCGAGCTGATCCGGAGCGGACGCCTTCGCATCGAGCCCGCGCAGCGACGAAACGAGGTGCTCGGCCTCCTCCGCGGCGGGCTGCAGGACTTCAGCATCTCGCGCTCGCGTGAGCGTGCCCGCGGCTGGGGCATACCGGTTCCGGGCGATCCGGGACAGGTGGTGTACGTCTGGTTCGACGCCCTGGGCAACTACATCAGCGCCCTCGACTACGGCAGGCAGCACGAGCCCTACGGGGAGTGGTGGGAACGCTCGGACGAGCGGATCCACGTGGTCGGCAAGGGCATCATCCGCTTTCACGCCGTCCACTGGCCGGCGATTCTGCTCTCCGCCGGTGAACCGCTGCCCACGGCGATCTTCGTTCACGATTACGTCACCATTGATGGTCGCAAGCTGTCGAAGTCGCTTGGCGACAACCGAGATCCCGCCGCCGTCGCCGCCCGCTACGGGCGCGCGGCGCTGCGATGGTGGTTTGTTCGCGACGTTCCCCGCTCTGGCGATGCCGACTTCCACGACGACCAGCTTGCCGCCCGCGCAAACGAGTTGGCCGACGGCCTTGGCAACCTCGTCAACCGCACGATCACCCTGCTCGCGCGCTACCGCCCCCACGGCATCACCCCGGTCGATCCGCGCGCCGACGGGTCACTCGTGCTACACGCGACCATCGCAAGCACTCCAGGAAAGATCGACGACGCGTTAGCCCATTTCGACATCAAGGCAGCCGCCACCGCGCTCTGGGAACTGGTCGACCAGGCCAATCGCTTCGTCGCCTCCACGCGACCCTGGCAGCTGGCAAGAGCCGAGAACGGCGGCGAAGCGGGCGTCGTCGGCGATCTCGACGACGTGTTGGGCTCGCTTCTTGTCGCCTGTCGCACACTCGCACGTGAGCTGCAGCCGTTCCTGCCGGCGGCGAGCGAGCGACTCGAACGCGCTCTTGACACAACCGATCTCGAGCTTGGCCGCCGACTGTTTCCCAAAGCGCCACGGGAGTGACAGACGGGTGAAGAAGGTGATGCTGACGGAGGACCGCAGAACAAGAGGTCATCCGTGCCGCGTGTTCCTGCTGCGTTGCTCCGCAGTCTCGTCACGAACGGGTGTGGATCGGTGACGGCCCGGCGGTCTAGCGTGCCGGTTCCGTCCGACGCGAGGCTCACAATGCGCTTCCGACCCGAGCCGATGAGAGAGAGAACGAGACCACATGGCTTCCACGACGACTGACGAGAAGGCGGCCAAGGCGCGTGACGCCGCCCTCCAAGGTGCGCTGACGCAGATCGAGCGCCAGTTCGGCAAGGGCTCGGTCATGCGCATGGGCGACCCGGGGGCGCGCGTGAAGGTCGACGCGATCCCGACAGGCGCCCTCGCGCTCGACCTGGCGCTCGGGATCGGCGGGGTGCCCCGCGGGCGCATCGTCGAGGTCTTCGGCCCGGAGGCCTCCGGCAAGACGACGATGATGTACCACATCCTTGCCGAGGCCCAGAAGCTCGGCGGCGTCTGCGCGTTCATCGACGCCGAGCACGCGATGGATCCGCTGTACGCTGAGCGCATCGGGGTGGACATCGACGAGCTGCTCGTCTCCCAGCCGGACTACGGCGAGCAGGCGCTGGAGATCGCCGACATGCTCGTGCGCTCCTCTGCGGTCGACGTCATCGTCATCGACTCCGTGGCGGCCCTGACGCCGCGTGCCGAGCTCGAGGGCCAGATGGGCGATCAGACCGTCGGTCTCCAGGCGCGCATGATGAGCCAGGCGATGCGCAAGCTCGCCGGCAACCTGAACCGCACGCAGACCCTGTGCGTCTTCACGAACCAGATCCGCGAGAAGGTCGGCGTGATGTTCGGTTCTCCAGAGACGCAGCCCGGTGGTCGTGCGTTGAAGTTCTACGCCTCCCAGCGCCTGGACATCCGCCGCATCGAGACGCTCAAGGAGGGCACGGAGGCCGTCGGCAACCGCGTCCGGGTCAAGGTCGTCAAGAACAAGGTCGCGCCGCCGTTCCGCCAAGCCGAGTTCGACATCGAGTTCGGCAAGGGCATCTCCACGGCGGGTTGCCTCATCGACCTCGGCATCGAGCACAACGTCGTGACGAAGTCCGGCTCGTTCTTCTCCTACAAGGAGGAGCGCCTCGGACAGGGACGCAACAACGCGAAGAACTTCCTCGACGAGCATCCCGAGATCGCCAAGGAGATCGAGAGCAAGGTCTACGAGGCACTCGGCGTCGACCGCGACGGCATCGCGGGCGGTGAGCCCGACGTCGGGGGCGTGCCGGGGGTGCCGCCGGGCGTCGACCCCGTCACGGGCGAGCTCGCGGCGTGAAGCGGAGCCGGTCCTGACCCTCCCGGCCACAGGCGACGCCGGACCGCAGCCCACCTGCGAAGAGGGTGCCGGCGCGGTCGCGCTCAGCCCCGGCGAGCGCCTGGTCGACCCCGAGCTGCGCTTGCAGCATGCGCTCGACGTGGCGTACCGCTACCTCGGCCGCCGCGACCGGACGGTCCGCGAGGTCCGTCAGCACCTCGAGCTCAAGCGGGTCGAGCCGACGACGATCGACGAGGCCGTCGCGGACCTCGCGCGGGCCGGCTACCTCGATGACGCGCGGTACGCGGTGCGCTTCGCGGAGGACAGGCGCTCGCTCGACTTCTGGGGAGCGGAGCGCATCGAGCGCAAGCTCCAGGCGGTCGGTGTCGCGGCGGAGCACGTCCGTGCGGCGCTGGCACTGTATGGCGCCGCCGACGAACGCGAGGCGGCCGTCATGGTGCTGCGCCGCCGCTACCCGACGCCGCCGGCGAGCCCGCGGGAACGCGAGCGGGCCCTCGGGCTCCTCGTCCGCAAGGGGTACGCACCGGAGGTCGCCTACGCGGCGATTCGTGCGCACGAGGCCGAGGGGACGTGAGATCGCGTGGAATCGAGGCACATCGGCGTGTCGATCGACCGGCCCGCCGACGAGGTGTACGAGTACGTCTCGGACCCGGCCAACCTGCCGGCATGGGCGGCGGGGCTCGGAGCCTCCGTCGAGCGGGTTGACGATCGCTGGGTTGCCCAGTCGCCGATGGGGCCGGTCGTCGTCGCCTTCGTCGCGCGCAACGAGCACGGCATCCTCGATCATGACGTCACGCTCCCATCGGGCGAGATTGCCCGCAACCCGATGCGCGTCCTTCCTGACGGAAGCGGATGCGAGGTGGTGTTCACGCTCCGGCGCCGGACGGGGATGAGCGCGGAGGACTTCGAGCGCGACGCGGATGCCGTCGTCGCAGATCTCGAGGCGCTCAAGCTGGTGCTCGAGCGCGGCTGTCCGGGATGATGCCCGACCTTGTCGAACGGGACGTCCGATTCGCTGCGGCAACACGTTGCGTCATGACGATTCCGCCTCGCACAACGCGGTTCGTGTGACGCGACGTCGTCATGTCAGCGCTGCTACTCGGCGTTGGGGGTGGTTGACGCCGGCGACGCTGATGCGGCGCTCCGCAGCCGTGGCGCGGGTCGGCGGCGGCGGCGTGCGTCTCTCGGTTGTCAGGCGCTATCGATGGTGGCGAGGAAGTGGTGGAACGCCTGGTCAGTACGTGCGGCGTCGCCTGTGGCGTCGAGGTCCATGAGGAGGCCGCGGATGACGGCGAGCACGACGGTGGCCAGTTCGGGCCGGCCGAGGCTGCGCATGCCCTCTTCGAGGGGTGCGAGCCAGTCGGTGGTCGCGGTGCGCCGGAAGCCGGGCCACAGTGGTTCGCCTGCGGTGTCGTGCAGTCGGCTGAACATGCGCAGGTAGGGCCGGCCGTGCGGTCCGGTCATCGCGGACCATGCGTTGCCCAGGGTCGCCGGATAGTGCTCCTCAGGTCGGACGCGCAGCAACTCGGTGAAGGCCTCCACTTGACGCTGCCGGGCCTGTCTGAGGATCGCGCGGAGCAGTCCGTCGCGGGTTCCGAAGTGGTAGATCAGCATCCGGTTCGAGGTGTCGGCGGCGGTAGCGAGCGGTCCGAGCCGGTCGGGAAGACCGTGTTCAAGCGCGTGGTCGGTGCACGCGTCGAGAAGCCGCTGCCTGATCTGTGGTTGTGGATGCCTGCCCATGTCCGCCACCTTTTCACGTAACGCACGGTACGTCTACTGTTGTTCGACAGCCGATCGGAACGAGACGAGGAGGTCGCGATGAGGGTTGTTTTCGTACACGGGGCGTGCGTCAAGGACGGGCCGTGGTGGTGGCATCGGACCGCTGCGCTGCTGGCCGAGCGGGACGTCGCCAGCGAGGCACCCGCCCTGCCAAGCTGCGGCGAGTCGGGTGAGGCGACCGGTGCGCAAGGACCGGGGCTGGTCGAGGATGTCGCCGCGGTTCGGGAAGTGCTGACGGCGAGCGACGAGCCGACCGTCTTGGTCGCCCACAGTTATGGCGGCATCGTCACCGCGGAGGCCGCCGCGGGCGTCGACGCCGTGCGCCATCTGCTGCTCGTGTCCAGCTACCTGCCCGAAGTCGGGCAGAGCCTCTCCTCGTTCGGCGGCGAGGAGCCCGCCCCGTTTCTCGACATCGATCCCGAGGGCGGTTGGTTCACCGTCCGGCCGGACGCCCTGGCCGAGACCTTCCTTCAAGACTGCGGCCCGGAGATCCAGCGGCAGGCCACCGACAAGACCGCCCGTCAGAGCCTCGCGGTCCTCGAACAGCCGGCGCGGTCAGCCGCCTGGCAGTACGTGCCCTCGACCTACCTCGTCTGCGCTGCTGACCGAGGCACCCGCGCCGACCTGCAACGCGAGTTCGCCGGCCGGGCAGGCAGCGTCGTGGAGATCGACGCCGGCCACCACCCCTTCCTGTCCCAGCCGGCCGCCGTCCGCGACCTGATCCTCGGGCTGTGACAGCACGCATCGACGTGCCGGCGGCTCGCGAGACCTCCTGATGCGAGCTTACGCGGCCTACAACGCGGTCGCACGACGAGCCGGTCGGCTTCACCGTGTTAGACGACGGCCGGACCACTGTCCACAGTGGCGCCGCGTCGCGGCGGGGCAGCGCAACCGCTCCCTTCCGCCACCCGCGCTCGCTCCCGACCAGCCCGATCAACTCCGTTTCACCGATCCCGGCCGGCTTCTCGCAGGAGGAGAGCAATCTCGGGGTGCTGTGCGCCGTCACGCGTCGGGTGGCGGGGCCGGGAACCACGCTTCCGGCTCCGGCCAGATGTACCCGGGCGGGATGTCGTACGTCTCGAACGTCGTCCCTGTCGCGTCCTCGGTGTCGAAGAACGCGAACGCGTTTCGCAGGTTGAAGCGCCCGGACTGGGTGACGGGGAAGCCGCGCTCCGCGAAGGTGGCGAGACGCTCGTCCCATGGGCGGCGCTCGATGTCGAAGGCGACGTGGTGGATCCCCTCGCCATGGCGCGTGAGGTGCTCGGCGAAGATGGAGGGACCCGACAGCGGCTGCATGATTTCCACGGCCAACTCGCCGACGTCGGCGAAGCACACCTTGATCGCGAAGTCGGCCGGTTCGCCGCGGTACGTGCGATCGGTGACCGTTGACGAGTCGAAGGTGTAGATCCGCCACGGGCCGATCCCGAGCCGGACGAGTCCCTCCATCGTCCGCCGGTGGTCGGCGGTGACCAAGCAGATCTCGAGCAGTCCGCCGAGGAAGGAGTTGGACAGCTCGGTCGCGCTGACGACCGTCGGCCACAGTACGGGCGTGCTGTCTGCATCTGAGGTCATCCGCGCATCCTCGTCCAACGGCGAGTCGAGCCGTCTCAGCCGCTGAGCCAGATCGGAGGGATGGAGGCGACGAGTGGGAGCCCGAGTGCCCCGGATGCACCGAGCGACATCCCGCCGGACCAGGACGCTCCCCGCCGGCGTGGGCATGACCGAGCGCCGCCGCCAACTGCTCCATGGACGACCCCCTCGACGCCGGGCCAGAACGCCCGTGCAGACACCCGGGCACCCGGATCCGCCAAGCTATGCGCACCCGAGAAACCGCGGCGCCGAAGCGGTCGGCGGCGACCTCCAGGCGCCGCGACCTCGCCAAGCGCTGCGGCGAAGACGGTCGAACGCGCAAACTCGGACGGCATTCTGCCCGAAAGCGGGCAAATATCTTGCGGTTTGCCGCCACGAGCGCCTAAGCTGGGGATCGTGCAGGCCGATCACCAGGATGTCGAGGGGCTGCTCGAGCATCTTCAGCGCACCACCGCGATCGGCCCGGGCGAGGCCCGCCGCGTCGTGGATGACGTCCTGGCGTGGTGCGCCGAGGACACCGAGGCGTTCGTGCGTCGCCGCCACCGGGAGGTTCGCGCCCAAGGCGTCAAGAACCCGGAGGCCTTCGAGCGCATCGCGCTCGAGCTGACCACGCGCCGCGTGGCGGCTCCCCCGCTCTCGTTGCGTCAGATCCGACGCGTCATCTACGGCTAGGAGCGTTCGCATGTGCGGGATCGTGGGCTACGTGGGCAAGCAGGACGGCGTCCCGTTCCTCTTGGAGGGGCTGCAGCGGCTGGAATATCGCGGCTACGACTCGGCGGGAGTGGCGGCGGTCAAGAACGGCACCCTGCGCGTCCACAAGGCCGAGGGTCGCGTGCGGGCGATGTCGGACACGCTGCCCAAGCGCGTGGCCGGCCCGCTCGGCATCGCGCACACCCGCTGGGCGACGCACGGCCCGCCGAGCGACGTCAACTCCCACCCGCACGTCGACGCGGAGGGCCGCGTGGCCGTCGTGCACAACGGCATCCTGGAGAACGCCGCAGTCCTGCGGGCGATGCTCGAGGCCGATGGCGTCGCGTTCGTCTCCGACACGGACACCGAGGTGCTCGCGCATCTCATCGCGCGCGCCGAAGGCGACGAGCTCGACGACCGCGTCTGCGCGACGCTGGCACTCGTCGAGGGCGCCTACGGCATCGCCGTCTGCGACGCCGGCGTGCCCGACCGCATCGTGGTCGCGCGCAACGGCTCGCCCGTCGTCATCGGCGTCGGCAATGGCGAGATGTTCGTCGCCTCCGACGTCGCCGCTCTCGTGCGCCACACCCAGCAGGTGGTCTACCTCGAGGACGGCGAGCTGGCCACCGTCACCGCCGACGGCTTTCGGACCTTCACCCAGGACGCGCAGGCGACGAACCATGTCGCCACCGAGGTCGACCTCTCCGACGGCGACTACAGCCGCGACGGGCACACCCACTACCTGCGCAAGGAGATCGGTGACCAGCCAGAGGCGGTGCGCGGCTCGCTGCGCGGCCGCCTCGATCACCGCTTCGCCACCGCGCGTCTCGGCGGCCTCGAGTTCTCGGCCCGCGAGCTGCGGTCGATCCGTCGGGTGAAGATCCTGGGCTGCGGCTCGGCCTACTACTCCGGCGTCGCCGGCGCCCAGCTCATCGAGTCGATCGCCCGGCTGCCCGCCGACGCCGAGCCCGCTTCGGAGTTTCGCTACCGCTCGCCCGTCATCGACCCTGAGACCCTCTACGTCGCCGTCTCCCAGTCCGGCGAGACCGCCGACACGCTCGGTGCGATCCTGGAGGTCCAGCGCAAGGGTGCGCGTGTCCTGGGGATCGTCAACGTCGTCGGATCCTCGATCGCCCGGGCGACCGACTGTGGGGTCTACCTGCACGCCGGGCCGGAGATCTCCGTCGCCTCGACGAAGGCGTTCAGCTGCACGCTGACGGTCTTCGCGCTGCTGGCACTTCACCTCGGCCGCGTTCGCGACCTCGGCCCGGGTGACGGCGAGCGCCTCATCGCGGGGCTGGAGGCGCTGCCGGACCAGATCGAGGAGATCCTCCAGACCGAGGAGCACATCACCGAGGTCGCCGGACGTATCGCCCACGCCAGCAGCGCCTTCTTCATCGGACGGGTGCGCGGATTTCCCGTCGCGCTTGAAGGGGCTCAGAAGCTCAAGGAGATCTCCTACGTCCACGCCGAGGCGTATCCCGCCTCCGAGCTCAAGCACGGTCCCCTGGCGCTGATCACGCCTGACCTGCCGACGGTCGCGGTGGTGCCGGACGACCAGATGCTCGAGAAGAACCGCAGTGCGCTCCAGCAGGTCGCCGCGCGCGGAGGCCGGCTGGTGGTCGTCGCGCACGAGCACCCCGGCGAGGGGCTGGCCGACGACGTGCTGATCGTGCCACGCTCGGAGCCCGAGCTCGACCCGATCCTGCTCACCATCCCGTTGCAGCTGCTGGCCTACCACGCAGCCCTTGCGCTCGATCGCGACGTCGACCAGCCACGAAATCTGGCCAAATCGGTCACCGTCGAATGAGCGAAGCCAGTTCGACCGGAACGATTTGCGCGACCCGACGCCCGGTACTACGATCGCAGAACGACGCACCACGCCGCACGGACACTGAAAACAGCAGCAAACCCAGCCGTTTAGAGCATCCGGCCAGCTCCCCGACCAAGGCACACGAGAAGCCAGATCTCAAGGGCAGACGACCTGCCCACCCGACATTCCGCTCCACGTCCCGCGGCGTCCACGGCGCCGCAGCCCCCACCGCTCTGATGTGCCCGGGGCCTCGGTCCGTCGACATCACGTAGGGCACACCGGCTGCGCGCCCCCGGGTGGGGCCGGAGAGGAGACACGCAATGGAAGTCCTGATCGCGGCGGGCCTGCTGGCAGCGGCGATCGTCATCGCGGCGCTCGTGATCGTGCTCGGGCGCACGCGGCCCGCGCCGGTGGGCTCGGTGCCACCGCTTGCGCCGGTGCGACGCGGGCGGGGCGCCCTCGGCCGGCGTACGGCGCCGCCGGCGCCTGACACGCCGTTCGTCGCGACGGAGGCGACGCTCCTCCGTCGCCTGGACGAGCTCGACCGCCGTGAGAGCGCCGTACGCGAGCGCGCGGCGGCGCTGACGGCCGCCGAGGCGGCGCTCGCGTCGCAGCGCGAACAACAGGTGCGCGCGCTGGAGCGGGCCTCCAGCCTCAGCGCGGGTCAGGCTCGGCTGGCGCTGCTCAAGGAGGTCGAGGAGGAGACGCGTCACGACCGCGCCCGTCTTCTCCGCCAGATCGAGGAGGAGACCAAGCTCGAGGCCGAACGCCGCGTCCGGTCGATCCTCTCCGTCGCGATGCAGCGTCTCGCCGGACGGCACTCCGCCGAGACGTCGGTCAGCGTGGTGGCGCTGCCGTCCGACGACATGAAGGGCCGCATCATCGGCAAGGAGGGGCGGAACATCCGCGCGCTGGAGAACCTCACCGGCGTCGACGTGATCATCGACGACACTCCGGGGGCCGTCGTGCTCTCCGCCTTCGACGGCGTGCGGAGGGAGGTCGCGCGGATGACGCTGGAGAAGCTCCTTGCCGACGGGCGCATCCACCCGGCGAGCATCGAGGAGGCCTACTACCAGGCGAAATCCGAGCTTGACGCGAGCATGCTCGTCGCGGGCCAGGACGCGGCGTTCGAGGCCAACGTGCAGGGCCTCGACGTCGAGCTCACGCGGGTTCTCGGCCGCCTGCGCCACCGCACGAGTTGGGGGCAGAACGTGCTGGCCCACTCGGTGGAGTGTGCGCAACTCGCTGCGCTCATGGCCCACGAGCTCGGCGCCTCGCCGAGGATCGCGCGGCGCGCGGCGCTCCTGCACGACATCGGCAAGGCCGTCTCCCACGAGGTCGAGGGACCGCACGCACTGGTCGGCGGCGACCTCGCCCGGCGCCACGGCGAGCCGGATGCCGTCACCCACGCGATGGAGGCCCACCACAACGAGGTCGAGCCGCAGACCGTCGAGGCGGTCATCGTCCAGGCCGCCGACGCGCTCTCCGGCGCGCGGCCCGGCGCGCGGGGCGAGTCGCTCGAGCGCTACGTCAAGCGCCTGCGCGAGCTCGAGGCGATCGCCGAGCGCCACCCCGGCGTGGACAAGGTCTACGCGATGCAGGCCGGCCGCGAGGTCCGCGTCATCGTCGCCCCGGGAGCGATGACCGACGAGGGCGCTGCAACCCTCGCGCGCGCCGTCGCGCGGGAGATCGAGCGCGATCTCGAGTTCCCCGGCCAGATCAAGGTCACGGTGATCCGCGAGAGCCGGTCGGTGGAGTATGCGCGATGAAGTGGATGCTCCTGATCCTCGGGGTCTTCGTCGCGATGCCCGTCGCGTTCTTCGTCGCGGTCAACCTGCTCGCCACCGCCGAGCCGCCGGACTGCTCGAAGGTCCGTGACCCGAAGCCGGGGATGTGGCAGGCGGCGGACTACGACACCCGCAAGGACATCGCCACCGAGCTCTCCCTCTGCGAGCGCCTCCAGGGCCGCACCCGAGGGCAGGTCGAGGCACTGCTCGGACCGCCGACCGAGGCGTTGACGGGAAGCTTGCGGTACGACCTGTCGAAGGACAGCACGGGACCGCGGGACAACTGGATTCTCTACGTCGACGCCGACGGCCGGGTGCGCGATACGCGCTACGTCTCCACCGGGTTTCCCGGCTAGCCTTGCCGGTACCCGATGAAGCACTACCACCTCACGACGTTCGGCTGCCAGATGAACGCGCACGACTCCGAGCGCATGAAGGGCATGCTCGAGGGGATCGGCTACTTCGAGGCGGGCGAGCAGGCCGATGCGGACCTGATCCTCTTCAACACCTGCTCGATCCGCGAGAAGGCCGATTCTCGTTTCGTCGCGCATCTCGGTCACGCCAAGGCCGTCAAGGCAACCCGGCCGGACGTGCTGATCGGCGTGGGCGGCTGCTGGGCCCAGTCGGTCAAGGACGAGCTCTTCGCGCAGTTCCCGTTCGTCGACGTCGCCTTCGGCCCCGGGCAGGTTCACAAGCTCGCCGAGTTCCTCACCTCCGACTCCCTGACCGCCCAGGGCTTCTTCGAGTTCGAGGGCTTCGCCGGCGACCTGCCGAGCAAGCGCGCGCGCGACGTGCAGGCGTGGGTCCAGATCTCCGTCGGCTGCAACATGAACTGCTCGTACTGCATCGTCCCGAGCACGCGGGGGCGTGAGGTGTCCCGGCCGTTCAACACGCTGGTCGCCGAGTGCGAGCGCCTGGCCGCCGACGGCGTGCGCGAGGTGACGCTGCTCGGGCAGAACGTCAACGCCTACGGGCGCGACCTGCGGGTCGGCGGGGACCGGCGTCCCCGGCGGTTCTCGGAGTTGCTGCGGGCCGTCGACGCGATCGACGGCATCGAGCGGATCCGCTACACGAGCCCGCATCCGAAGGACATGCGCGAAGACGTCATCCGCGCGCACGCCGAACTTCCGGCCCTGTGCGAGCACATCCACCTGCCGCTGCAGGCAGGCTCCTCGCGGATCCTCAAGGCGATGCGGCGCACGTACGACCGCTCCCGCTTCATGGACCGCGTCGCGCTCATCCGCGAGCACGTGCCCGACTGTGCGCTCACCACGGACATCATCGTGGGCTTCCCGGGGGAGACGGAGGCGGATTTCGCGGAGACCTTGGAGGTCGTCGAGGAGGTCGGCTTCGACGGCGCCTTCACGTTCGTCTTCTCGCCGCGCCGCGGGACCGAGGCGGCGTCGATCACCGAGGGTCTCGTAGGGCACGAGGAGAAGGTCGAGCGCATGCAGCGCCTGGTCGAGGTCGTGCAGCGCCGTGGGCACGAGCGCGCGCAGCGCTTCGTCGGCCGGGCGCTCGAGGTGCTCGTCGAGGGTCCTTCGCGCACCGACTCCGCGCGACTGCGCGGGCGCTCACGGCACGGCAAGGCCGTGAACTTCACCGGGTCTGCGCGGGCGGGAGCGATGGTCGAGGTGGAGATCCACTCGGCCTCCTCTCAGACGCTGGCCGGCGAGCAGTCGCTCCCCGCTCGCGCGCTGGTCTGAGCCCTTCGCGCTTTGCGGCCGCCCGGTGACGAGCATGTAACGCCTACACCGACGGCAAGTCCGGTTTCATCACCGAGGCGCGGTAAGAGCGGCGAGCCGACTCGGTCAGCGCGTCGGCGGGCGACTCCTTATCAGGCATCGCCGGGGTTCAGCGAGCGCGCACGCTGACCGCCTTCGAGCGTGTCCCGACACGCGCCGACACGTTGTCTCGAGCGGCGACGGCATAGTAGTACCGGCGGCCACGTCGCAGGTCGGTGACGAAGAGGGAGACCTTGTCGCCCGGGTTCGAGACGTCGAACGAGCAGGTGCCCTTGCACAGGGCGGGCGCCCGTGAGAAGGCTGAACTGCTACGGATCGGCCTCGGCGACTGCTTGACGAGATAGCTGCGTGCGCCGGGCGCCTTGGCGCCGTCGGTGCCTGCAGCCCGGAACGTCAGCTGGACCCTCCCGGCGCCCCGGGTGCTCGCCTTCAGCTGCGTGATCGAGCCGGGTCTCCGCCCGTGGCGGCTGCGGCAGGCCTCCTGGCGCCGCTTGGCGCGCTGACTGACGCGCTTGAGAGCGCGACGTCGCGACGACGCCGGTCCGCTCAGCGCACGTCGGCGTTCGGAAGCAGCGCGCCGCGTGACGCCCCGCACGCAACCGCGCAGCGCTGCAACCCGGGCCGTCTGTGCCGCCAGCGCCGTCGCCCGCCGATCCGGAGGCGGAACGAAGGGCAAGGGGGGCAGCAGGGACGGAACAGGTGCCGGCGCAGCAGTGGGTGCCGGGACGCCGTTGCCCGGTGGGGTCGGCGCGGGCGCGACCGGGCACTTCGCGCCCATGGTGCCCGGGACGCCCAGGTCGACCGGCAGGACCGATCCGGGGGTCTCGTTGTCGCCGATCGCAAGCCGGTCGCAGGAGCCGCGCTCCCAGTTGACGCCCCTGCCCCAGCAACGGACGCTGTCGTCGTCGAGCCGGGCGCACGTATGTGCCTGCCCGGCCGCGATCGCGACGGCGGTGCGGCCGGCGCCGAGGTCGACCGGCGCCACTGAGCCCGGCGTCTCGTTGTCGCCGATCGTCGCGGTGTTGCCGTAGCCGAGTTGTCCCGTGTCGTTCTTGCCCCAGCAGCGCACGTTGCCGTCGTCGAGGACCGCGCAGGTGTACGACTCGCCGGTGGTGATCGCCTTGGCGGTGCGTCCGGCGCCGAGGTCCACCGGCGCCACCGATCCCGGGGCCTCGTTGTCGCCGATCGCCCTGGGGTTGGCGTAGCCGAGCTGCCCCACGTCGTTGAGCCCCCAGCAGCGGACGTTGCCATCGTCGAGGATGGCGCACGTGTGCGCGTCCCCGGTGCTGATCGCTGCGGCGGTGCGCCCGGCACCCAGATCCACCGGATCGGCCGAGGCCGGGCTCAGGACGGCGGTGGAGCTGCCGTAGCCGAGCTGACCGTTTCCGCCGATGCCCCAGCAGAGGACGTCGCCGCCGTCGAGGATCGCGCATGTGTGCGCCCCGCCGCCGGTGACCGCCTTGGCGGTGCGCCCGGGCCCCAGGTTCACGGGTCCCGCGGAGGCGGGGTTCTGTACCGAGTTGGCGTTGCCGTTGCCGAGCTGGCCGGCGTCTCCGAGGCCCCAGCAGCGCACGTCGCCGCCGTCGAGCACGGCGCACGTGTGACGCGCGCCGACACCGATCGCCGTAGCGGTGCGCCCGGCACCCAGGTTGACCGGTCCGGCCAAGCCCGGTATCTCATCGTCACCGATGTTGCTGCGGCTGTTGTACCCGAGCTGGCCTTCATCTCCGTAGCCCCAGCAGCGGACGGTGGCGTCGTCGAGCACCGCGCAGTTGTGGTACTGACCGGCGCCCAGGGCGCGGATCGTCCGTCCGGCGCCCAGGTCCACGGTGCCCAGCGAACCGGGCGTCTCGTCGTCGCCGATGGTGTTGCGGTTGCCGTAGCCCGCCTGCCCGTCGCCGCTGAAGCCCCAGCAGCGGACGCGGGCGTCACCGCGGGTCAACGTCGCGCAGGAGTGGAAGATGCCGGCGGCCAGCGGAGCGACCGGCTCCGGTGTGGCCTGGGAGGACTGGCCGGCGAGAGCGTGTGGCGGCATCGCCATCGCGACGATGGCAACGAGAAGGTACGCGCCGGATGTGATCGCGCCTTGGAGGCGTGCGCGAGACACCCGAGCTGGGTGTGATCTCGATGACGAATTCACGTGAGCACCGTACTGAACTCGGTGAGCGTGGCGCGGAAGTAGGTAGATGCACAGGACACTTAGTGACGGCCCTTGACCGTCCGTGTTAGCTTCCCCCGAAATCCGGGGCGAGGCGAGGTTCGCATCGATCTCGGACGCCCCTTCCGAGAGAGAGTTGCGCGCGCACATGTCCCTTTCCCATCGTCGGGTCACCCTTCTGGTTGCACTTCTGCCCTTCGCCGCCGTGGTCGGAGCCGCTCCGGCGATGGCCCAAGGCCCCGGCTTGCCGCCCGGCTACCAGGTGCAGCCCATCGACTCCCCGCTGCCCGTGACCAACGGCGGGTTCGGGAACGCGATGATCCCGATCGGCGACGTCGACGGCGACGGCACGGAGGACTTCGCCCATCTGCAGGCCGTCGGCACCCTCAACGGCGACGGCGTCGTCTGGCAGTTCAGCGGTGCGACCGGCCGGCTCCTGCGCTCAGCCAACGTCGCCGACTCCGGTGGCGCGGGTGCGCGCGCCTCGGGCGACCGGTTCCTCGGCCGGATGGACGACCTCGGAAGCTGCGCCAACGCCCCGACGCCCGACCCCACCCAGCCGGGCCCGACCTGCGCCAGCCCGACGGTCGGTCCACCGGACGGCGTGAAGGAGATCCTCGTCGGCGGCCAGGGCGTCGACGTGGCGGGCGTGCGGGACGTGGGCCGCATCTACGTCCTCGACGGCAGGACGCTGGCCGTCCTCAAGCGCGTCGACATGCCGCCCGACGACCGGGCTCAGATCGCGTCGCTGGCCGCGGCGAACCCGACCCTCACCAACATCCAGGGCGGGTTCGGGCGATCGGTGACCTCGCCGCGCGGCCTGCCGCCCTGCGCCGGCAACGCCGGCGTGGGCCCGTGCCTGCCGCAGACCGCGATGCCCCAGGCCGTGCGGATCGGCGATACCGACGGCGGCGGGGTGCCCGACATCGTGGTCGGAGCCAACCAGTTCCCGGAGACCGCGGCCACGGCCCACCCGGAGTCCAACTGCGCCAAGACGGGCGCGTCCCTCTGCGCCACGGCCGGTCGGGTCTACACCTACCGCGGCGAGGACGTCGCCGGCTCCGACCCCTCGGTGATCCTCGACGGCACGGGTCCCGGACAGACACCACCGAAGATCCTCAAGAGTCTGGCCGCACAGGCCGACGACCCGTTCTCCCCGAGAACCGCCCAGGAGAACTTCGGGCACTCGCAGATGCCGGTCGGTGATCTCGGGACGTGCCGCACCGGTGGAGCGTTCCCGGCCGTCGCTGCCGGTGAGCGGTGCGTCGCCGCGTCACGCACGATCGTCCCCGACGGCAGGCCGGACTACATCGTCATCGCCCAGCGGGCGGACTTCCCGCTGTTCAACCCCGATCCCTCCTTCACCGAGGTCGGCGTGGCCTTCCTCATCGACGGGGCGACCGGCGCGGTCCTTTTCGTCTACGACCATCCCGAGCCTCAGAAGGACGCGCTGTTCGGCTTCACCACCGGCCAGCAGTTCCCGGTCGGCGACCTCGGTGACACCAACCTCCCGGACGTCGTCCTCGCGGGGTTCCAGAACGCCGGCGACAAGGCCCAGGCCGGCCGAGCGTACGTGTTCAGCGGCAACTTCACCGCGAACTTCATCCAGTTCGCGGTGCTGGACGACCCGACGCCGAACATCTTCGGGCGGTACGGCAACCCCACGGAGGGAGTCGGCGATCTGGTTCCCGCGAGGGCGCGCAACGAGGTGCTGATCGGACAGTTCTCGGCCGTGCAGACCGCCGGCCGAGCGGACACCAAGTTCGACGTGAGCTTCGTCAACCCGTCCGACCAGCAGGTCCTGCAGACGATCTCCGACCCCGATGCGCAGGACGAGAGCGGCTTCGGCAGCAGGGTCATGCCGCTCGGTGACCTCAACGGCGACGGATTCCTCGACTTCTCCGTGTCCTCCGTGCGCTGGGACGCCCCGGCCGCCGGCGGTGCCGCGTCGGTGCTCGACCAGGGCCGCGCGTACGTGTTCCGCAGCGACAGGAACGCGGTGGTCCCGCCGACGCCCGGGCCGCCGGCGGGACCGGCCGGAGCCGCGGGTCCTGCCGGGCCGCCCGCTGCTGCCGGGCCTGCCGGCCCCCCCGGGGGACCTGCCGGTCCAGGCACCGCCGCCACCGTCCTGGCCGGGCGCACGGTCGACCTCGACGCGTCACGCACACGGGTCACGCGCGGCACGCGGGTGCAGTTGCGCGGCGCGATCGAGGCCTTCGCCAACCCTGCCGCGTGCGAGCGACGCCAGCGGGTCCAGATCCAGCAACGAGCCAAGACCGGCGGACGCTTCAAGACGTTCCTGACGGTGACCAGCACCACCACCGGCACGTTCAGGACCATCCGGTTCGCACCGAGGAGCACGCAGCTCTATCGGGCGCGCGTCGTCCAGACCGCGGCCTGCCAAGGCGCCCAGTCGCGGCGCGAGACGGTGACCGTCGTCAAGCCGAAGCGGAGCGGCCGAGCCGGCTAGCTGTCTGCCTACACGACTGACCCTCCGAGGGAGACCGGCAGCGAAGACCGTAGGCGAGTTGCCATCGCCGCTGAAGTCCCAGCAGCGTCAGCGTCGCGCAGGAGTGGAAGATGCCGGTGGTCCGGGAGGCCACCGGCGCCGGTGGGCTCGGAAAGACTGTCCAGCCCCCGTGGCGAGCGACGCGCGACGGTGGGGGCGAGTCCACTGAAATCCGGCGGCGGCTCGGCGCCGGTGATCCGCCGGGAACCCGCACGCCTTGGAGCCGACTTCACCGGCGGAACACGCAGACCGTGCACGGCGTCCTGCGCAGGCGTAGGTGGGTGTGAAACACATCTACCCACGGCAACTGACGGTCGTTAGCTTCGCGTCGTCCGGGCGCGGGCCGCCTCGTCCGAGCAGAACCCCACGAGAGAGAGCGTGTGCCGTGCGTCTGTCCAGTCCTCGTCGGGTCGGCCTCCTGGCCGGCCTCCTCTGTGTCAGTGCGATGCTCGGGGCAGGCCCTGCGCTCGCCCAAGGCCCCGGTCTGCCACCGGGCTACCAGGTGCAGCGCATCGACTCACCGCTTCCGACCACCACCGGAGGCTTCGGGACCACGATGATCCCCATCGGCGACATCACCGCGGACGCCAAGGAGGACTTCGCCCAGTTGCAGCGCACCGGCAGCCTCAACGGCGACGGCATCATCATCCAGTACAGCGGCGCGACCGGCCAAGTCCTGCGCTCGACGAACATCGGCGATCCGGGCGGTGCAGGCGCACGGTCCTCGGGTGACGCCTACCTCGGCCGGATGAACGACATCGGCAGCTGCGCCAATGCCCCGGCGCTCGACCTCAGCCGGCCAGGCGCGACGTGTGCCAGCCCGACGGTCGGCCCGCCGGACGGCGTGGGCGAGATCCTCGTCGGAGGACAGGGCGTGGACGTCGGCGGGGTGGTGGACGCGGGGCGGATCTATGTGCTCGACGGCAGCACCATGGCGA
>CADCVR010000054.1:23537-24861 GCA_902806205.1 uncultured Solirubrobacteraceae bacterium
GGCAGCTGATCGCCGACCGCGTGGCGGAGAACCCCACGGGCGGGCTCCAGGGCGGATTCGGGCGATCGGTGACCTCGCCGCGCGGGCTCCCACCGTGCGCGGGCAACGCCGGGGTGGGCGCGTGCCTCTCGCAGGCGACGATGCCCCAGGCCGTGCGGATCGGCGACACCGACGGGGGCGGGGTGCCTGACATCGTGGTGGGGGCCAACCAGTTCCCGGAGAACGCTGCGACGGCCCACCCGGAGTCCCACTGCGCGCGCAACGCGGCACCCCTGTGCTTTCAAGCCGGGCGGGTCTACGTCTATCGCGGTGAGGAGATCGCCGGATCGGACCCTGCGGTGAACCTCGACGGAACCGCTCCCGGGCAGACGCCTCCGAAGATCCTCAAGAACATCGCGGCCCAGGCCGACGATCCGTTCGTCCCGATCGGCCGCGGCGAGCTCCTCGGTCACTCCCAGATGCCGGTCGGTGACCTCGGCACCTGCCGGACCGGCGGGGCCTTTCCCGCCGTGCAGCCGGGAGAGCGGTGCCTGGCCTCGGCGCGGACGCTCGTCGCCGACGGCAAGCCGGACTACATCGTCACATCGCACATCGCGGACACGCCGATCCTCGATCCCGACCCCGCGTCCAGCAACGTCGGTGCGGCCTTCCTCATCGACGGCGCGACAGGGGCGATCCTCTACATCTACGACCATCCCGAGCCGCAGAAGGACGCGCTGTTCGGCTTCACCACCGGCCAGCAGTTCCCGGTCGGCGACCTGGGTGACACGGTGGCCCCGGACGCCGTCCTCGCCGCCTTCCAGAACGTCAGCAACAGGGCCGGGGCCGGCCGAGCGTACGTGTTCAGCGGCAACCTGGGGTCGGGCTTCGTCAACTTCGCGGTGCTCGATGATCCGACACCCAACACGTTCGGGCGCTTCGGCAACCCGACCGAGGGGGTCGGCGAGCTCGTTCCTGAAACGCCCCGCAACGAAGTGCTCGTCGGCCAGTTCTCGGCGGTGCAGACCGCCGGCAAGGCTGACACGCTGTTCGACGTCAGCTTCATGAACCCGGCCAATGAGCGGGCGCTGCAGACGATCGCCGATCCCGACCTCCAGAACGAGAGCGGCTTCGGGACTAGGGTCATGCCGCTGGGCGACCTGAACGACGACAGGTTCCTCGACTTCGCCGTTTCGTCGCCGCGCTGGGATTTCCCATCGGGCGGCGGCGCGCCTGCCGTGCTCGATCAGGGCCGCGTGTACGTGTTCCGCAGCGACGTCAACGCGGTTGTTCCAGCGCCGCCCGGGCCGCCGGCGGGACCGGCCGGAGCCGCGGGTCCCGCCGG
>CADCVR010000055.1 GCA_902806205.1 uncultured Solirubrobacteraceae bacterium
TCCGCGGTCAGTCGACCGAGCGGTCTGCAGGAAGCCCTCGGGGATGCCGATGAGAGCGCCCGGCGTGGCTGGGTTGGGCCCGAACTCCAGCGTGCGCCATGCCACGCTGATCGAGTTGGCCCCGAGGGCCGGCTGCGCCACCTCCCTGATGGACACCCCCGGCGGGCTCGCGATGACGCCCGCGGAGAAGCTCTGTCCGCTGTTGTTGGAGACGGCCATTCGCACCGATGGACACGAGGCGACCGGGCAGGCCGGGGTGCGCCCCCGGTTGTCGAAACCCGACGTCTCACGGGCGACCGCATAGACGCGATCTGCACCGTTGGTTCCGGCTCCGCGCTCCACGGTGAGGGTGGGCGACCCGAAGCTGGGGCCTCCGGTGGCTCCGGTCGTGGCGCCCCCGGCCATCGCCACGACGCCGGGGTCCCAGGTCAATCCGCCGTCCCTGGACTTGAAGACCAGCATCGACGCGGACTGGCCCGTTCTGTTGTTGGCGGAGGTCGCGTAGACGGTGCCCCCGTTGCCGAACTCGAGCGTCTGGAACATGTCGCAGCCCCCGCCGAACGGCGGGTCACTGGCAGGGGAGGGCAGCGGAACCGCTTCGCTCCAAGTCGCACCGCCGTCGAGGCTGCGGGTCCCCTCGCACTGCTGCTCCAGCTTGTCCTCGTTGACCTCAACGATGTGCTGCGCGTTGGTCGGGTTGATGGCCAAGGCCACTTGGTCCTTGGCACGGAAGGCGTTCGGATCCGAGTTCAGCCGATAGTTCTCGCCAACTCGGACCTGGGCCTGGGCACCGGGCGAGAAGCCCAGCACCCCGACCGCCGCCGCAACCGCGGCAAGGCTCAACCTACGCTTCACGCGCAACACATCCTGAGGCATCGTCCGTGATCTCCCTTAGACGCCGAGCGTCATCGACTGGTTCTTGCGACCGACGAGCACGGAGCCCGCCGCGAGCAGGGTCAGCGACAGAATCCCGCCGACAAGCAGGGTCTGGCCGTTGAGGCCACCGTCGCCGGCGACCGATGCGGAGCTGGGCGGGCCACTCTGCCAGCTGCTCCACGGGGAAGCCGCCACGGACTGCGACGACGGGCTGCCCGCGACACGGAACGCGTAGCGCGCCGGAGTACCGGCCCTGGCCGTGCCGTCAGCCTTCTGCTGCGTGGCAAGCATCACGTAGTAGCCCGGAGCCATGTCCGACGGCAGGCGCATGCTGGTGGAGATCCTGCGGTTCGTCACGTCGACGTTGTCCTGCAGCACCCTGCCGTTGCGGGCCTTGAGACGCAGCGTGACGAGACTGTCACCAGCGGTGGAGCCCGCGTGCGCGTCGCTGAAGCCGTTGCCGGTCACCGCGACCGTCTGGCCCGGCCTGACGACCTTGTTCTCCATCTTGAGCGTCGCGAGTGCCGCACACGCCCAGGCAGTCGACGCGACTCCCAGCGGGAGCATCGCTCCGACCATCAACATCAGTCCAACTTTGCGCTTCATATTTTCGCTCCTCCGTAGATCAGCCGATAAAAGGTGTTGCCAACCATAGCTCGTTCATTCCCGATCCGGGGATCTGGTTCGAGAGAAAACAAGCGCGCTCGTCGCCTACCCGAGCACTGGCCCACCAACACGCGCATCCTAGCTCAGTCGTCCCGCAGGGCGATAGGGCCCGAAGTGAACCGCACTATTGCGGTCATTACGCGGGCTACGATGCGCTCATGAAGACCTCCCGGGCTGCTGCGGCCCTCACGCTCATGGCCGTGACGCTCGGCACCGCGGACGTGGCGGCGGCCGCCACGACGGACATCGGAGCGGTCGCCGAGATCCGGGATGCCAGGCCGCCGTCGCCGACCGCCGAGGGCGGCAACGTGGTCCAGGTCGCGGAGGCCACCGGGAGCTACGCCGTTCCCTCCGGGTACGGAACGATCACGGCGTGGCGCCACAGCGCCGGCACCTCCCCCGGCACGCTGACGTTCAAGGTCTACCGGCCCACGGGACCGCTGCGGGAGTTCCTCGTCGTCGCAGCCGACACGCGCGCCGTGACGGCCAACACCGTCCAGTCCTTCCCCGTGCGCATCCCCGTCCGCCCCGGAGACCGGATCGGGCTCTCCTCCGAGGATCTCCAGCTGGCCTACGAGACGTTCGACCCCGCCGACAAGCTCGGCTTCTTCGAGCCGGATCCCCCGCCGGGCACCACCAAGTCGACCGACGGCGAACCCTTCCCGGAGTACAAGCTGAACGTCGCGGCCACGCTGGCGTCCACTCCGGACGCGCCGAGCGGAGGCCCGACGCCTCCGGGCGGCTCGCCCCCGCCGGGACCGCCTACCGCCGGGCCGCCTCCCGGGAGCTTGCTCGCCGGCACCCTGCCGCTCGCAGCGACGCGCTTGCGCGTCCTGCCGAGCACCTTCTCGGCCGCCCGGAGCGGGCCGACCGTGACCAAGCGCCGGACCCGCGGGGCGCGGGTCAGCTACAGCGTGAGGTCACGTGGCGCGGTGCGCTTCACCGTGCGCCAGTCGCGTCCTGGCCGTCGAAAGGGCAGTGGAAGCACCGCCCGCTGCGTTTCTGCCACAAGGGAGAACCGCAATGCCGCAAGGTGCACTCGAACGGTGACGCTTGCGGGAAGTTTCACTCAGACAGCCGTGAAGGGAACCAACAGCTTCCGCTTCACCGGGCGCCTGGGTGGTCGGCGGCTCAAGCCCGGTGCCTACACGCTCGTCGCCACGCCGCGGGCCGGGACCAGGAGCGGCAGATCCGCCACGAGCCGCTTCCGTATCACGCGCTGAGGGCGGACCTCTACGGCAGGCAGGCGGCGCGTCTCGCCCCCGGCGTCGTCAGGCCGTGCGTCCCCGGCGCCCGCGCCGCGCGAGCGAGAGCGCGGCCAGCACCGCGAGGCCCGCTGCCCCCATCGACAGCGCCAACCAGACGGCTCGGGACCCCTCCGACGATGCGGGGGGAGCCTGCGCCGGCTGACTCGCGGACGCCGGTCGGGCGGCGGTGAGCGCGCCCAGAGCCTGCACCAGGCCCGCTCCGTACTCAGGGTCGGGCCCGGGCGGTCCCAGGTCTCGCGCGCTCGAGAGCAGCGCTCTGCGAACCGCGGCGGGACTGGTGGCCCGCCCCGAGCCGACGAGCAGCGCCACCACCCCGGAGACCTCGGCGGCCGCCGCCGAGGTGGAGGACGTAAAGCAGAAGCAGAAGGTGCCCAAGCCGCCCTTCAGGGTCTGCGCCAGCACGCCGTCCGCCGGGCCGTAGCCCGTCTCGACGTCGCTCCCCGCGCCGGCCGGAGCGACGAGGTCCAGGGCGCTGCCGTAGTTCGAGTAGGGCGCACGCGCCCCGTCCCGGCCTACCGCGCCCACCGCGATGACCTCGGGATAGGCGGCCGGCCAGCTGACCGAGGGGCGGCCGTCGTTGCCCGCTGCCGCCACGATGGTCACGCCCTTGGCCGAGGCGTACTCGACCGCATCCTCGAGGACCCGGGAACGCTTCGGCCCCGCGATGCTCAGGTTGGCGACGTCGGCGCCGTGATCGGCTGCGAAGCGCAGCCCGCGGGCGATCGCCTTCGCCGAGCCGGAGAGGTCCGGGTCGAGCACCCGTACCGGCATGATCGCGGCCTCGGGAGCCACGCCGGCGCCACCGATTCGGTTGCCTGCGGTCTGAGCGATGATCCCGGCGATCTGCGTCCCGTGGCTGCGGCGATCCCCCGAACGGGGGACGTCATTGGGATAGGAGTCGTCGGCGACGAAGTCCCGCCCCGCCACGAAGCGTGTGCCGGCGAGGTCGGGAGCCCGCCGGTACGGGCCTCTGTCCGCGTAGGCGACCCCGGTGTCGAGCACGGCCACGGTGGCGCCCGCTCCCCGCGACACGGCCCAGGCCGAGGGGATCTGCATCACCGGAAGCTGCCACTGGTACTGAAACAGCGGGTCGTCGGGCGGCTTGACCGTGGCGGGTGCCGCCGACGCCGTACCGTCGGCCTGGGAGAGCGCGGAGGAGCCTCCGAGCATCACGACCACCGCGCAGAGCGCGCGCTCGAGCCGGGTTCTGACACTCCCTCTAAGCACGAAGCCCCCGGCGGGCCACTCACGCGCCCCGCGGAGGCTTCGCGGCGCCCCCGAAGGGCCGCCGGCCACCCGCCGTCAGCCAGAGGGCCAGGCCGGCGAACAGCAACGCGATCCCACCGTAGCCCACGGTCGTGCGGACTGACTCCGAGGGGCCGGTCGAGCCCGCCACCTCGCCGGTGGCGAAGGTGATGACCTGCTTGTTCGACCCCTCGTCGCCGGCGCGCGTGTCCGTCCAGGCGGCGAGAACCCCGGAGCGCTCGGAGACGAGCCCCAGGCGACTGCCGAGATCGGGCAGGCCGCGTTCGCTTCCGGTCCCGATGCCCGAGTCGAACGTGCGGTCGGTCAGGGCGATCTTGCGCGAGAACGTCTTTCCGGCGTCCGACGAGGACTGGACCGAGACGTCGTTGAAGCGGTTGGTGGAGTCGTTGCGACGGTCGTAGTACGCCACGTCCAAGCGCCCGTCGGGTGCGACGGCGAGCTTGGGCAGGTACTGCGAGGTGCCGTCGCGCGCGGGCGTGTCGTTGACCTTCGTTGGACCCTTCCACGCGCGGGCACCGCGGGCCAGCGACCACAGGTGGACATCCGCCGGGCTCGTGCCGCCGTCCTCGAACGCGGCGAAGATCCGCCCGCTACGGGGATCCACGGCCAGTGACGGGAACGGCGGCAGGAAGGCGATGAACCTCCGGGTGGGGACGATGCGGTCGTCCACCTCGGACTGCTCCCACGTGGCGCCGCCGTCCGCCGAGCGACCGAGCACGAGCGCGAAGCGTCCGTCGTAGGGCGGGCCTCCGGATCCTTCGTGCACGCCCTCGTAGTCGAGGCGGTCGTCACCCACGTCGAGGTAGAGCACGTAGAGCGCCCCGTCCGGACCGACCGCGGGCGACGGCGCCAGCACCCGGCCGCGGCGGGGGTCGCTCAGCCGCACCGGCGTGCTCCAGGTCGCGCCGCCGTCGTCGGATCGCGTCGCCTCGATCGGGTTGCCGGGTCCGGAGAACCGGAGGAGTGCCACCTCCGATGCCTGCAGCCAGGTCAAGTACAGCCGTTCGGGCCGCTTCGGATCGGCGGTCAGACGGACCTGGAATCGCAGGGGGCCCGCCACCTTCCGGGGCTTGGACAGGGTCCGCCCGCCGTCTTCGGAGCGGACGAGCCAGACCGCGTTGGGGCGGTTGCCGTTCCCGCGGAGGGTCAGGTAGGTCATGTAGAGCGTGCCGTCGGCTCCGAACGTCACGTCGGGGGCGAAGCACTTGGGCTCCTCGCCCGGTGGGATCGGGACCTCGACGCTCGACCACTTCGAGCCACGGTCCTCGGAGACCTGCAGCCCGCACGCGTAGGCCGGGGTGTCGACGCGGCTGACCACCGCGAGGTTCGCCGGGCGGCGCGGGTTCTGGACGAGCGTGGGCGAGTTGTTCGCGTTGATGTTGCCCTCGTCGAGCGCCCCCGCGCTCACCGGGACGTTCCTGCCCGACAGATCGGCGGGGTCGCGCCCGTCGAAGAAGCTCGCGACCATGACCGCGACTAGTCCCACGAGCATGAGTGCCGCGGCCAGGATGCGCCGTGGCGGCGTGGCGCGCAGCCGGCTCATCGGCCGGGCTCCGCGGGCGTCGATCGGAGCACGCACCACAGGGCGAGGATCACGACCGGGACGGCGGTGGAGGAATGCCAGAGCGCGGCGCTCCACGACACGCTCGCGCGCCCCGCCTCCACGAGCAGCGGCGCGTGGGTGGCGAGCACCCAGAAGCCGGCCAGGAAGCAGACGGCGCCGGCGAGCAGAGCGGACGGCGCGCCGGCCAGCCCGCGCCGGCGAGCGAGGCTGACCAGGTACAACCCGGCTCCCGCCACGAGCGCTCCGGGGATGACGTGGTCGACGACCTCGACCAGGGAGGAGACCTTCACCTCGAGGTCGAGCGGCTTGGCGAGGTAGGGCACCAGGATCGTCCAGGCCCCGAGCGCGGCGAGGGCGACGGTGCCCCGGATCTCGACGGGCCGCGGCGCAGGGGAGAGGGAGGTGACGCCCATCGGTCCGAAGATAGTCACATCGGCCGGCGCGAGCCGCGGCGCGTTCAGTCGCCCGCCTCGGAGGACTGGCGCAGCAGCGCTCCCGTCGTCTGCTCGAGGATCTTGCGCCACGCGCGCGTGTGCTCCTTCTCGGCGCCGAAATGCGTGATGACCTTGCGCACGCGCGTCGGGGAGATCTCGATGCCGTGCCGGTCGCAGATCGCCTTGTACTCGTCGTAGTCCGTGGCGAGCTTGAGCCTCACGGACTCGAAGCCGTGGCGGGCGATGGCCGTCCGCGAGGCGAAGTTCATCATCGAGGTCTGGAACATCAGCTCGTCGTCGGGCGCGGGTTCGATCAGCACGATGTCGACGCCCGGGTAGCGCTCCTCCCACTGCTTGGCCATCTCGTGCAGGCGCTGGTAGGCGAGCAGCTTGAACGCCTGGTAGCCGATCTGCGGGAAGCCCATGTCGCTGACGTGGCGCGTGCGCGAGCCCAGCAGGGTCCGTTGCTGTTCGACGAACGGGTTGACGTAGGGGACCAGCGGGTTGATGACCACGACGAGCTTCGCGCCGGCTTCCACGGCGATGTCGAGGTTCGTCGTCGAGACCAGGCCGCCGTCGACGAGCTCGCGCTCGCGCACCCTCACCGGCGTGTAGACCATCGGCAGCGCCGTCGAGGCGGCCACGGCGGTGGAGATGGGAACGTCGTCCCAGCCCTGGCTGCCGAGGACGATCCGCTCGCAGGTGTCCAAGTCGGTCGCCGGGAGGTAGAGCTCCTTGGCGAGCATCCGGAAGTCGTCGGAGCGGTCGGGATCGGAGAGCACCTTGCGCATGTAGCGCTCGATCCCCTTGCCGTTGTACATGCCGCTCGGGAGGCCCTCGGCCAGCCCGATGGCGAGGTCCATCGCCGACAGCTGGCCCGCGCGGCCGGCCAGCTCGCGCGCCAGGAACGCCGCGCGCAGCGGCAGCAGAGCGCCCTTGGTGACGAACTCGACGAAGTTCGGGCGCAGGAGCTGGCCCAGGTCGATGTCGCGGAACGGCGTCGGTCCCTGCTGGTTGACGACGCGCATCATCTCCTCGGGCGTGACGCCGTTGGCGGCGAGCGCGGCGACGAACGAGCCGGAGCTCGTTCCGACGTAGACGTCGAACTCGTTGACGGTCTTGTTGACCGAGAGCAGGTCGAGCGCTCGCAGTGCCCCGATCTCGTAGACGCCGCCGGTGAAGCCGCCGCCGCCGAGCACGAGTGCCGTGCGCGAGCGTGCCGGGCGCCGCACGCGTCCGCGGCGTGCACCCGTGGGCTGCTTGCCCCGCCGTTGCGGTGGATCGAGCTCCACGACCTTGCCCATGACTGAATCCTAGGAGGCCGTTGGACAGAGCGCCGAGCGGCCCGCTCCGGGCACCGCAACCCCGCCGGGTGCGAGGGTATCTTGCCCACGGATGCCCGTTCGCCGCACGCTGCCGGGGCTGCTCATCGCGTGGATCGCGCTGGGGGGCGCCGCACCCGCCCAGGCGCTCGACGGTGCCGCGCTGCGCGCGAAGCTCACGCGGGAGACCGCGAAGCTCGGTCCCGCCTCCGGCGCGCACGTCGTGGACCTCGACGCGGGCACCGTGCTGTTCTCGCGTCGACCGGATCTCGCGCTCGTCCCCGCGTCGAACGAGAAGCTCTTCGTGACCGCCACCGCGCTGCTGACCCTCGGCCCCGACGCACGGCTCGAGACGCGCGTCGTCGGGCAGACCGTGGCGGGCTCAGGTGCCGCGGAGACCGTGGTCGTCGGAAACCTCTACCTCGTAGGAGCCGGTGATCCCAGCCTCTCCAACGCCGACCTGGCCGGCCTGGCCGATCGGCTGGTGCGCGGGTCGGGCCTGACGGAGGTCGAGGGCGGCGTGGTCGGCGACGAGTCGCTGCTCGACGCCCGGCGGGGCTCGGTCGACTCTGGCTTCGCCGCCGACCTCGACCTCGGCGGTCAGCTCGGCGCGCTCGTCGTCGGCCACGGCGTGACCGACCGGGGCGGCCCGGCCCACGTCGTGGCCGAGCGCCTCCAGAGGCTGCTCAAGGCGCGCGGGGTGAAGTTCGGCCGCACGGCGCGGACGGGCCGCAAGCCCGCCGACGTCGGGGACCGGCTGGCCACGGATCGCTCACCGCCGATGGCCGAGCTCGTCCGCACGACGAACCGGCCCTCGGACAACTTCTACGCCGAGCTGCTGCTCAAGGTCCTGGGCGCCGAGGAGGGCGACGCGGGCACCACCGCGGCGGGCGGTGCCGTGGTGCGTCGCACGGTCGCGCGGCTCGGCCTGCGGCCGATCATCGTCGACGGCTCGGGGCTCTCACGCGCCAACCGCACCAACGCGCGCCAGGTCGTGACGCTGCTGCGCGCGATGAGCAGGGGTGACGCGGCGACCGCCTGGCTCGGCTCGATGACGGTGGCGGGGCGCAACGGGACGCTGCGGCGACGGATGCGCGGCACCGCCGCGGCGGGCCGCTGCTCGGGCAAGACGGGAACCCTGCGCGGCGTCTCCGCCCTGTCGGGCTACTGCACCACCACGAGCGGGCGGCGGGTCGTCTTCTCGTTCCTGGAGAACGGAGTGGGCTTCGGCGCGAAGGCCGTCGAGGACCGCATGGTCGCGGCGCTCGCGCGCTACGAGGGCTGAGTCCGGACGGACACGGGCTCGACCTCGCCAGACGCGCCGGGCGGCGCCTCGCCCGCGAGCAGCCCGAGCAGCGCCGCCTCGTCGACGACCCGCACGCCGAGCCGCTCGGCCTTCTCGAGCTTCGACGCGCCCGCCGACTCGCCCGCGACGAGATAGTCGGTCTTCTTGGACACCGACGAGGTCACCCGGCCGCCGGCCAGCCCGATCCGCTCCGTCGCCTCCTCGCGCGTGAGGTCCGGCAGGGTCCCCGTGAGCACGAGCGTCAGCCCGGCGAGCGTGCCCTCGCCCGAGGACGGTCCCTCGACCGCGAGCTGCACCCCGGCTGCCCGGAGCCCCGCGAGGAGCGCGCGCATCTGAGGGTCGGCGAGCTGGTCGGCGATCTTCTCGGCCATCTTGGGCCCGACGCCGGGCGTCTGCGCGATCGCCTCGGGCGTCGCGGCCAGCAGGGCGTCGATCGAGCCGAACTGCTGGGCGAGGTTGCGTCCCGTCACCTCGCCGACCTCCTCCAGGCCGGCGGCGAACAGCACGCGCCCGAACGGCCGCTGCTTCGACCGCGCGATGTTCGCGACCGCGCGCTCCGCGCTCGTGCGCCCGAAGCGCTCGAGCGCTACGAGCTGCTCGGCGGTCAGCGCGTAGAAGTCCGCGGCGGAGGCAAGCAGCCCCGCCTGCTGCAGGGCGGCGACCTGCTTCTCCCCGAGCCCGTCGATGTCCATCGCCCCCCGCGAGACGAAGTGCTTGAGCAGCTGCCACTGGCGCGCGGGACACGCACGGTTCGGGCAGCGCGTGAAGACGGCGTCGGGCTCCTTCACCGTGGGGGTGTCGCACGACGGGCACCGCGCCGGCGGCCGCGGGCGCTCGGCGCGCCCCGGCCGCTCGACGGCCCGCGGCGCCGGGGAGAGCACCTGCGGGATGACGTCGCCCGCCCGCAGCACGATCACCTCGTCGCCCGGCCGGACGTCCTTGCGCGCGAGATCCTCCTCGTTGTGCAGCGTCGCGAGCTTGACCCTCACGCCGCCGACCTGGACGGGCTCGAGGTTGGCGAAGGGGTGCAGGTCGCCGAACTTGCCGACGTTCCACATGATGTCCACCAGGCGCGTGACCTTCGTCGTCGGCGGGAACTTCCACGCGATCGCCCAGCGCGGATCGCGCCCGACCGCGCCGAGGCGCCGCTGCAACTCCAGCGCGTCCTCCTTGACCACGACGCCGTCGATCTCGAAGTCGAGGCCCGCGCGGCGCTCCTGCCAGGCGAGGCACTGCGCCACGACCTCGTCCTCGCCGCCCAGGACGACGATGTCCTCGTTGACGGGGAGCCCGCGCGCGCGCAGCCACTCGAGCGCGGCGTGGTGCGAGGCGAACGCCCGCCCCTCGACGGTTCCGACGGCGTAGGCGTAGAACGAGAGCGGCCGCTCGGCGGCGGCGCGCGGGTCGAGCTGGCGGATGGTGCCCGCGGCGGCGTTGCGCGGGTTCATGAACGTCCCCTGCCCGGCCGCCGCGCGGCGCTCGTTGAGGGTGGTGAAGTCCGACAGGGACATGTACACCTCGCCGCGCACCTCCAGCAGCGCCGGCGCCTCGTCCAGCCGCGGCGGAATGGCTGCGATCGTGCGGACGTTGTGCGTGACGTCCTCGCCCACCACGCCGTCTCCCCGCGTCGCGCCGCGCTCGAGCACGCCGTCGCGGTAGAGCAGGGAGATCGCCAGCCCGTCGATCTTCGGCTCGCAGACGAAGCTGAAGCGCGGCTCCTCGATGCCCTCGCGCGCGAGGTGGGTGCGCATGCGGGCGACCCACGCGCGCAGCTCCTCCTCCGTCCGGGCGTTGGCCAGTGAGAGCATCGGCCGCAGATGCTCGACCTTCGCCAGGTCGGAGACGGGCTCGCCCCCGACCTGCCGGGTGGGCGAGTCCGCCGCGCGCAACTCGGGGTGGGCCGCCTCGAGCCCGCGGAGCTCGTCGAGCAGCGCGTCGTACTCCTCGTCGTCGATCTCCGGGTCGTCGAGGACGTAATAGCGGTGGCCGTGGTGGGCGAGCTGCTCGCGGAGCTCGGCGGCTCGTCGGGCCGCGGCTCCGGTCACCCGTCGAACTCCTGCACGGCCGGCGCCAGCAGGTCGTGAAGCTGCGCCTCCGACAGCGGGCCGATCCCGTCGTGGTGGGTGAAGTCCATGTGCAAGGGCGTCACCGCGATGCGGCCCTCGTGCACCGCGGCCAGGTCGGTGCCCGGATCGTCCTCGAAGGACGGCTCGGCGCCGTAGATCCAGAAGCGCCGGACGCCGCGCTCGTGCGAGTCGAGCTTGAGCTCGTCGCGGTAGATGCGCTTGCCGAGCCGGCACACCTCGACGCCGTCGGGCTCTCCGCCACCCGGCACGTTGACGTTGATGAGGACCCCGGGGGGCAGTGGCACGTCCTCGATCCCCTCCACCAGGCGCGCCGTGAAGCGCGCGGAGTGGGTGAAGTCGAAGGGCTCGTTCCCGGTCGCCCATGTTGCGTCCCCGCGCTTGAACTGCTGGGAGACCGCGACGGCGGGCAGCCCGAGCATGAGCCCTTCCATCGCCGCCGCGACCGTCCCGGAGTACGTCACGTCGTCGCCGAGGTTCGCGCCGTGGTTGATGCCGGCCACCACGACGTCCGCCCTCCATCCCTCGACGAGCCCGAGGCCCATGAGGCGGACGCAGTCGACGGGCGTCCCGTCGGTCTGGTAGCCGTGGGTGCCGTCGTCGAACTCCACGCGCTCGACCGTGAGCGGCGCGCGCGTCGTTATCCCACGCCCGATGGCCGAGCGGTTGCCGTCCGGGGCGATCGTGACGAGCTCGAGGTCGGGCAGTTCGACCAGGGCGCGCCGCAGCGCCTGGAGCCCGCCGGCCTGGATGCCGTCGTCGTTGGTGAGGAGGACGCGCATGGCTCGGAGGGTAGTCGTGCCCCGAGCCCCCCGACTGACACGCCCGGTGGCGATCAGGACAGGATTGGCGCTGCCTCATCTGTCCTGTGATCATGACCAGGCGGCCGGGTAGCGCACCGCCGCCAGCGCGAGCCCGTGCGGCTTGGCGGTGTGTCCCGCGTCGCGGCGATGGGCGTGTTCGAGCAGGGCCACGAAGCCCTCCAGGGTCCGGCGCCCCTGCGCGACCTCGAGCATCGTTCCGACGAGCGTCCGGTTCATATGCCGCAGGAAGGCGTCGGCGGTGATCCAGAACTCGAGCTCGTCGCCGCGCTCGCGCCACGCTGCGGACTCGACGGTCCGCGCGAACCAGCGGTGCCCGGTCTCCGTCGGGGTGAAGGCGGTGAAGTCGTGGGCGCCCGGCAACGCCGCGGCGCAGGCGTGCAGCAGCTTCCGGTCGCATCGATACGGCCAGTGCAGCGCGGTGCGCCGCCGCAACGCGCTCGGCGCCGAGCGGGCCAGCACGGAGTAGCAGTACGTCCTCGCGGCGGCGTCCCGGCGGGGATCGAAGCCCGGGGCGGCCTCCTCGCAGGCGAGCACCGCGACGTCCGGGCCGATCAGCGCGTTGAGCGACGCGAGCCGCACGGGCGGCCCGGCGTATGCCGCGACCTGCCCCCACGCGTGCACCCCCGCGTCCGTGCGCCCCGCGACGCTCAGCACCGTGCGCTCGCCGCGGAGCGTCGCGAGCGCGGCCTCGAGCTCGCCCTTCACCGTCCGTCGCCCGGGCTGGTTGGCCCAGCCGGCGAAGTCCGTCCCGTCGTACTCGATGAGCATGCGCGTCACCACGGCCGCGGCAGGCTAGCGAGTTCTGCGGCCGCCGCGGCGCGTTCGGCGTCGGCGTGATCAGCCGCAGATCACCGCTTCCGCGTCCTCCTCCGAACGCCCCGAGGGCACCGCGGCGTCCCGGTGACCCGGACGGTCGATCCAGGGCAGGATGAGGACTCCGTGAGACCCGCCCCCGTCACCGGCCACGCCGGGGCAGAATGGCCTCGAACGTTCCCACGAAAGGAAGCAACGGATGAACTCCACCTCGAAGCACGCACGGACGTTTGCGTCCCTCTTGACCGCCGGTGCGCTGCTGGCCGTTCCCGCCGCCGGGCAAGCCGACAAGTCTCCCGACGCCGCCAAGCGCCAGGCGAAGGCCGATCAGCGCGCGGCGACGTGCGCACAGGCCCGCAGCGCCGGCTTCTCGGCCAAGGGCACCCTCGTCAAGTTCACCGCCGACGACCCGGCCACCCCCTCGGTCAACGAGGCGACCGTCACCGTGACGCTCACCTCGGCCAACCGCCACGCGAGGAAGTCCGGCGACATCGTCGACCAGGACGCCGCCAAGCGGGGCGTACAGGTCAAGGGCGCCGAGTTCACGATCCCCGCGAGCGACGCCTTCGCGTTGAGGCTCAAGGGCTACGCGGGCACGGACACCCCGTCCGCGGGCGACAAGGTCAAGGTGAAGGGCAGGATCGCCCTGACCAGGAAGAAGTGCGCGTCGGCCGGCACGAGCAGAGCCGACCGCTACGGCGCCACGGACGTCCGCAGGGTCTCCATCTCCGATCGCGACCCGGACGCGTAGTCCGAACACCACTGCGACGCTGGACGGCCGCCCTCGAGGCGGCCGTCCCACGGCTGCGTGGAGGGTCGTGGCCCCGAGCCCTACACCAGCTCGAGGAGGACCATCTCCGTGGAGTCCGAGCGGCGCGGTCCGAGCTTGAGGATGCGGGTGTAGCCGCCGGGGCGCGCGGCGTAGCGCGGGGCCACCTCCTCGAAGAGCTTGTGGACGGTGAACTTGTCCTGGCCCAGGGCGCTCAGCGCCTGGCGGCGGGCGTGCAGGTCGCCGCGCTTGGCCAGCGTGATGAGCTCTTCGAGCTCGGGCTTGACGGCCTTGGCCTTCGCCTCGCTCGTCTTGATCCGCTCGTGCTGGATGACCTCCTTGCAGAGGTTTGCCAGCAGCGCCTTGCGATGTGCGGTGGAGCGGGAGAGCTTGTTGCGGGTCTTCTGGTGGCGCATGAGCTGTCAGTCCTCGCGGAGGTTCAGGCCGCGGCCGTGGAGTGTCTCGATGACCTCGTCGATGGACTTCTTGCCGAAGTTGGGGATCGCGTTGAGCTCGCCCTCGGACTTCGTGATGAGGTCGCCGACGGTCTGGATGCCCGCCCGCTTGAGGCAGTTGTAGGAGCGCACGCCGAGCTCGAGCTCCTCGATGAGGATGTCGTGCATCGGACCGCCGGCGGCTGAAGCGCCGTTGGCCGTCGCGGCGCCGTTGCCGCCGGGCTCGAGCGAGCCGCCGCCTCCCATCCCCGCACGGAGCTCCTCCACGCGGTCGGGATCGGTGAAGATCGCGAGCTGCTGGATGAGGATCTCGGCGGCTTCGCGCAGCGCGGCCTGCGGCTCGACCGACGAGTCGGTCTCGACGTCGAGCGTGAGCTTGTCGTAGTCCGTGCGCTGCCCGACGCGTGCCTGCTCGACGGCGTAGGCCACGCGGCGGACCGGGGAGAAGATGGAGTCGATCGGGATGACGCCGATGGGCTGGTCGGGAGACTTGTTGTCCTCCGCAGGCCGGTAGCCGCGGCCCTGGCCGATCGTCAGGTACAGCTCGAGCTTGGTCTTCTTCTCGAGCGTGGCGATGTGCACGTCGGGGTTGAGGATCTCGACGCCGGCGGGCAGGTCGATGTCCTTCGCGGTGATGTCACCCGGACCCGTGACGACGAGCGGAGCCTCGACCTCGCTCGCGTCGGAGTGCATCTTGCAGACGATGTCCTTGAGGTTCAGGACGATGTCCGTGACGTCCTCGGTCACGCCCTTGATCGTCGAGAATTCGTGGGCGACGCCCTCGATGCGGACGCTCGTGACGGCGGCGCCCTGCAGCGACGACAGCAGCACCCGGCGCAGGGAGTTGCCGAAGGTGTAGCCGAAGCCGCGGTCGAGCGGCTCGATGGTGAACGTGCCGCGGTTGTCCTCGACGGATTCGCTGGTGATCCGGGGAATCTGGAAGTCGAGCATGTGGGTTCTCAGTTCTTCGTGGTGGCCCCGCGGTGGGCGGACTGGCGCGGGGGGGCTGGTGGAGCTCCGCCTCCGCGCTGGTCTGGTGGGATGCGGGGGGCGGGGTCGTTCGGGTTCTGCTCGGCCCTACTTGGAGTACAGCTCGACGATGAGCTGCTCCTGCACGGGCGCCGTGATCTCCCGGCGCTCGGGCTTGCGCAGGACCTTCGCGGTCAGCGCGTCGTGGTCGGCCTGCAGCCAGGCCGGGATGGCCGCGGTGAGCTCCGTCGCATCACGGATGACCTGCTCGGCAGCGGTGCTGGCCTTCACGGCGATGACGTCGTTCTGGCGTACCTGGTAGCTCGGGATGTCCACCCGACGCCCGTTGATGGTCCAGTGACCGTGACGGATGAGCTGGCGGGCCTGGCGACGCGAGGCGGCGAAGCCCAGGCGTACGAGCACGTTGTCGAAGCGGCGCTCGAGCAACGCCAGCAGGTTCTCGCCCGTGATGCCGTCGGTGCGCGAGGCCTTGTCGTAGTAGAGGCGGAACTGCTTCTCGAGCACGCCGTAGTAGCGGCGGGCCTTCTGCTTCTCGCGGAGCTGCACCCGGTACTCGCTCTGCTTCTGGCGGCCCCGGCCGTGATCGCCCGGCGGGTACGCGCGGCGCTCGACGCCGCACTTGTCGGTCAAGCAGCGTTCGCCCTTGAGGAAGAGCTTGATGCCCTCACGGCGGCACTGCTTGCACTGGGGAGACGTGTCTCGAGCCATTCTTCTCTCAGAGTTCCTTAGACGCGGCGCCGCTTGCGGGGGCGGCAGCCGTTGTGGGCCTGCGGGGAGACGTCCTTGACGCCCGTCACCTCGAGCCCGGCAGCCTGGAGCGAGCGGATCGCGGTCTCGCGACCGGAGCCCGGGCCCTTGACGTAGACCTCGACCTTCTGAAGGCCCTGCTCGATGCCCTTGCGGGCGGCGGCGTCGGCCGTGACCTGGGCGGCGAACGGCGTCGACTTGCGCGAGCCCTTGAAGCCGGCGCCGCCGGCGGACTCCCAGGCGATGACGTTGCCCTCGCGGTCGGTGAGCGAGACGATGGTGTTGTTGAACGACGTCTTGATGTGGGCCTGGCCGATCGGGATGTTCTTCTTCGGCTTGCGGCGGCCGCGCGAGGGGCGCTTGGGAGCGGGCACTACTTCTTTCCTGCCTTCTTCTTGCCGGCGACGGACATGCGCTTGGGCCCCTTGCGGGTGCGCGCGTTGTTCTTCGTGTTCTGCCCGTGGACCGGCAGGCCGCGCTGGTGGCGCCGTCCGCGGTAGCACTGGATCTCGATCAGGCGCTTGATGTTCTGCGAGCGCTCGCGGCGCAGGTCGCCCTCGACGGTCAGATCCTCGATGAGGTCGCGCAGCTGGCCGACCTCCTGGTCGGTCAGGTCGCGGACGTAGGTGTCGGGCGACACGCCGGCCTGGCCCAGGAGCTGGTTGGAGGTCTGGCGGCCGATGCCGTAGATGTACGTCAGGCCGATCTCGACGCGCTTGTTGAGAGGGATGTTGATGCCGCTGATGCGAGCCATGACCTGAGTTACCCCTGCCGTTGCTTGTGCCGCGGGTTCGAGCAGATGACGAGTACGGCGCCGTGGCGGCGGATGATCTTGCACTTCTCGCACATCGGCTTGACCGACGGTCTGACTTTCATGATCCCTTTCGAGCTGTGAGTCCGGACGACGTGGCTCTGGCGCCCGCTGCTGGACGCCGCTACCAGTGTCGGAACGGCGCGCACGCAGTGACACTGCCCTGCGGCGCGCGAACCGGTCACGATAGCACCCGACCGGGGTCGGGGATCGTCCGGCTCTCCTGCCAGAGGAGACGCCGCCTTCAAGCGACGGGAGTGAGCGGGGCCCCGGCGTCGATGAGCTCGTGCCAGGGCGTCAGGATGCGCGGCCCGTCCTCGGTCACCGCGATCGTGAACTCGAAGTGCGCCGCCAGCGAGCCGTCCTGGGAGTAGATCGCCCAGCCGTCGTCACCCATGCGGACCATGTGACGCCCCGCGTTGACCATCGGCTCCACCGCCAGCACCATCCCGGGCTCGAGCAGCGGCCCGCGACCCGGCTGGCCATAGTTCGGGATCTGTGGATCCTCGTGCATGTCACGCCCGATGCCGTGGCCGACGAGCGAGCGCACCACGCTCAGGCCCTCCCCCTCGACGCGCTTCTGCACGGCGTGGGAGACGTCGCCGAGGCGGTTGCCGGGCCTGCACTGCTCGACGGCATCGAGCAGCGACTGCCGGGTGACCTCGAGCAGCTTGCGCGCGACGGGCGAGACGGGGCCGACCGGGAACGTCACCGCCCCGTCGGCCACCCAGCCGTCGAGCACCACGCCGATGTCGACGGAGATCACGTCGCCTCGGCTGAGCGCGTAGCGGCCCGGGATGCCGTGGACCACCATGGAGTTCGGCGAGGCGCAGATCGAGCCCGTGAAGCCGCGGTAGCCCTTGAAGGCCGGCTCGGCGCCCTGGGAGCGGATCAGCTTCTCGACGGCCGCGTCGAGCTCCAGCGTGGTGACCCCCTCGCGGACCTTGCCCTCCACGAGCTTCATCGCGCGGGTATGGATCGCGCCGGCCGCCGCCATCATCTCGACCTCAGCCGGGGACTTGCGCAGGATCATCGCCGGTGGGCGCCCTTCACAGCTGGTCTTCGAGGCGCAGCGTGGCGATCGTCGCCCGGATGTGGTCGTGCACCTCGGTGGGAGAGCGGGAGCCGTCAAAGCGGCGCAGCAGCCCCAGGACCTCGTAGTAGTCGATCAGCGGCGAGGTCGCCTCGTGGTACTTCTTCAGCCGCGCCTGCACGACCTCCGGGCTGTCGTCCTCGCGCTGAACGAGCTGCGTGCCGTCGACGTCGCAGCGCCCCGCGCGCTTCGGCGGGTCGTACTCGACGTGGTAGGTGCGCCCCGCCTTGGAGACGCGCCGGCCGGAGATCCGCTTGACGATCTCCTCGTCCGGCACCTCGACGAGCAGCACCGCGGTGATCCGGCGGCCGAGCTTGCCCATCTCCTCGGCCAGCGCATCGGCCTGCGGCACCGTGCGCGGGAAGCCGTCGAGCAGGAAGCCGTCGCGTGCGTCGTCAGCCGAGAGGCGCTCCAGGACGATCCCGATCACGATCTCGTCGGGAACGAGGTCGCCGCGGGCCATGAACTCCTGCGCCTTGCCGCCGAGCTCGCTCCCCTCGCGTCGCGCTTCGCGCAGCATGTCGCCCGTGGCGACGTAGGCGAGCGGGAAGTCCTCGCGCAGCCGCTCGGCCTGGGTGCCCTTGCCGGCACCCGGCGGGCCGAGGAGGATGAGGTTCAGCTCGGTGGAGGACACGATCGTTTCAGGACGGGCACTGCGCGTAGAACGAAGAACCGCCCCGAGGGGCGGTCGGTGCGGCAGAGCGGTCAGGACCCTACCTACTTCAAGAAGCCCTCGTAGTTGCGCATCATGAGCTGGGCCTCGAGCTGCTTCATGGTGTCCAGGGCGACGCCGACGACGATGAGCAGTGACGTCCCGCCGAAGAAGAAGTTCGCGCTCGTCTGAGCGATGAGGATCGTCGGGAGTGCGGCGACGGCCGCCAGATACAGCGCACCCGGGAAGGTGAGTCGCGCCAGGATGCGGTCCAGGAACTCCGCCGTCGGACGGCCCGGTCGTACGCCGGGAATGAACCCGCCGTACTTCTTGAGGTTCTCCGCCTGGTCGACCGGGTTGAACGTCACCGCGGTGTAGAAGTACGTGAAGACGATGATCATGATCGACTCGCCGATGAGGTACGGCGCGTTGTTGGGGCTGAAGAAGTTCGCCACCGACCTGGCCCCCGGCGTGTTGATCAGCTGCCCGATCGTGGGCGGGAAGGCCATGATCGAGGCGGCGAAGATCACGGGGATGACGCCGGCCATGTTGACCCGCAGCGGCAGGTAGGTCATCCCGCCCCCGCTCATCCGGCGGCCGATGACGCGCTTGGCGTACTGCACCGGGATCCGCCGCTGGCCCTCCTGGATGAAGCAGATCGACGCGACGACCGCCAGGGCGATGAACGGGAACATCACCTTGAAGACCTGGTCGGAGTTCGTGACCCACCCCTGGACGCCCTGCGGCAGGCCCGAGACGATCGAGGCGAAGATCATCAGTGAGATGCCGTTGCCGATGCCGCGCTGGGTGATGAGCTCGCCCATCCACATGAGCAGGATCGTCCCCGCGGTGAGCGAGAGGACGATCAGGAAGACGTGCGGCACGTCGAACTGCGGGATGATCGGCGCCCCGCCGTTCTCCGAGGACCTGAAGAGGAAGACGTAGCCGATGGACTGGGCGAACGCGAGGCCGACGGTGAGGTAGCGCGTGTACTGCGTGATGCGCTGCTGGCCGACTTCCCCCTCCTTCTGCAGCTTCTCCAGCGACGGGACGACCACCGTGAGCAGCTGCAGGATGATCGACGCCGTGATGTACGGCATGATCCCCAGCGCGAAGAGGGCGATGCGGCTCAGGCCGCCACCCGAGAACGTGTTGAGCAGTCCGAGGATCGAGTCGCCCTCGAACTGGTTCGACGCCTCGACGGCATCGATGTCGATCCCCGGCACCGGGATGTAGGAACCGACGCGGTAGAGCGCAAGGATCATCGCCGTGAAAGCGAGCTTCTTGCGGATCTCCGCGACGGTGAAGGCGCTGAGGATCGTGGACAGCATCTGCGGGGAAGCTTACGAGGTGACGACCGTGGCCGAGCCGCCAGCGGCTTCGATGGCCGCGACGGCCGCGGCGGAGAACGCGTGGGCGTGCACCGTGAGCGGCTTGGTGATCTCTCCCTGGTTGAGGATCTTGACCTTGACGGCCTTGCGCGTGCCGAGGCCGTGGGCGACCATCGCGGCCACGTCGACGGTGTCGCCGCTCTGGAAGCGAGCGTCGAGGTCCCCCACGTTCACGGGCTGCGTGTGCGTGCGGAACATCTCGAACGGCATCGACTGCTTGTTGTTCGGCCCGCGCAGCTTGCGCATCCGCATGTGGATCGGCATCTGGCCACCCTCGAAGCGCCCCCGCTCCTTGGCGCCGGTGCGTGAGCCGGCCCCCTTGTGGCCGCGGCCGGACGTCTTGCCCGTGCCCGAGCCGTGCCCACGGCCCACGCGCTTGCGTGCCCTGCGGCTCCCCGGGGCGGGCTTTAAGTTGTGGAGGCCGATGGTCTGATCGGGCTCTTCGTGCGTGTCATCGGAGGCCATGCCTAGTCCTCGGTCGTGATGAGGTGCCGCACGCGGTGCAGCATGCCTCGGATCTCAGGGGTGTCCTTGACCTCGACGGTATGCCCGATGCGGCGCAGGCCGAGCGATGCGAGCGTGGCCAGCTGGGCCTTGTCGGAGCCGTTCTTGGACTTGATCTGCGTTGCCTTGATCGTGGCCATCTTCAGTCCACCTTCGGCGGGTCGGTCGCGGCGAGGGAGGCCAGCTCGCCGGTGCCCTCCCCGGAGCCGGAAAGGGCATCCGGCGTCTGAGCCGTGGTCTCCGGCGAAGCCGGAGCCGGCGCGGAGTCGGTGATGACCTCGGCGGACAGGTCGACTTCCGCCGCCTTCTCGGCCAGGCCGAGCACCGCGTTGATCGAGAGGCCGCGCAGCTCGGCGACCTCTTCGGGCTTGCGCAGCTGTTGCAGCGCGGTGGTCGTCGCCTTGACGAGGTTGATCGGGTTCTGCGAGCCGAGCGACTTGCTCAGGATGTCGTGGATGCCCGCGAGCTCGAGCACGGCGCGCACGCCACCGCCGGCGATGACGCCGGTACCGGGCGAGGCCGGCTTGAGGAAGACGCGGCCGGCGCCGAAGACCCCGAGCGACTCGTGGGTGATCGTCGCGTTGTGCTTGGGCACCTTGAAGAGGTTCTTCTTGGCCTGCTCGACCCCCTTCTGGATGGCGAGCGGAACCTCGTTGGCCTTGCCGTAGCCCACGCCCACGACGTCGCGCTCGTCCCCGACCACGACCAGCGCCGTGAAGGAGAAGCGGCGGCCGCCTTTGACGACCTTCGCGACGCGGTTGATCTCCACGACGCGCTCTTGGAGATCGAGCCCCTGCGGGCTGACGGTGCGATCGATGATCGTGCTGGTCATACGGTGATGCCTCCCTCGCGAACGCCGTCGGCGAACGCCTTGACCCGACCGTGGTACTGGTAGCCGCCACGGTCGAAGACGGCGGTGTCGACGCCGGCGGCCTTGGCGCGCTCGGCCAGCAGCGCGCCGCTTCTGGCGGCCTGCTCGAGCGGCTTGAGGCCGCGCAGGTCGGGTTCGGTCCAGTTGACCGCCGCCAGCGTGCGACCCGACGCGTCGTCGATGAGCTGCGCGGCGATCCCCCGGTTGGAGCGGAACACGGAGATCCGCGGGCGCTGCGCGGTCCCGATGATCTTCGCGCGGACGCGCCGGCGGCGGCGCAGGCGCTGCGCCGGCTTGGTGGTGGTGCTCATGCGCGCTTTCCGACCTTCCGGGCGACGAACTCGCCCTCGTAGCGGATGCCCTTGCCCTTGTAGGGCTCCGGGGGCCGCTGCTTGCGGATGATGGCGGCGGTCTCGCCGACCGCCTGCTTGGAGATCCCCCGGACGACGACACGGGTGGGCTGCGGCACCTCGAACTCGATGCCCTCGGGGGCGGCGATGCTCACCGGGTGCGAGTAACCCAGCGCCAGCTCGAGGTCCTTGCCCTTCAGGACGGCGCGGTAGCCGACGCCCTGGATCTCGAGGCGCTTGGCGTAGCCGTTGGTGACCCCCTCGACCATGTTGGCCACCAGCGAGCGGGTCAGCCCGTGGAGGGCCCGGTGCTCGCCGCGGTCCGTCGGGCGCGAGACGGTGACGACTCCGCCGTCGATGGCGACCGTCATGTCCCGGTGGATGCGTTCGGAGAGCTCACCCTTCGGGCCCTTGACGGTCACCAGCTCGGGCTTGATGGCGATGTCGACGCCGGAGGGGACGTCGATGGGCTTGCGGCCGATGCGTGACATTCGGGCTACCAGATCTCCGCCACGACCTCGCCACCGACGCCGGACTGGCGCGCCTGGTGACCGGTCATGACGCCGTGGGACGTCGACATGATGATGGTGCCCATGCCTCCCTGGACCTTCGGGAGGTTCCCGTGACCGCGGTAGGTCCGCTGCCCGGGGCGCGACACGCGGCGCAGGCCCTGGATCGCCGAGCGGCGATCGTCGGTGTACTTCAGGGTGACCACCACGCGCTCGCCGGGGTGGTCGGCGTCGGGCGCGCGCAGCTCGTAGGCCTGGATGTAGCCCTGCTCCTTGAGGATGCGGGCCAGCTCGCGCTTGAGCTTCGACGAGGGGATCTCGACGGTCTCGTGCGCGGCGCGGATGCCGTTGCGGATCCGCGTCAGGAAGTCCGCGATGGGGTCGGTCATCGACATGTCGTCGCTCCGCGAGGGTAGGTTCCGGAGATCCTCAACATCACCAGCTCGACTTCGTCATGCCCGGGATGTAGCCCTCGTGCGCGAGGGTGCGCAGGCAGATGCGGCAGACGCCGAACTTGCGGTACACCGCACGTGCGCGACCGCACTTGCGACAGCGGGTGTACGCGCGGGTGGGGAACTTCGCGGGGCGCGCCTGCTTGACGCGCTGTGAGGTCTTGGCCATCGATCAGGCCTCCGTCTTTGGGATGAAGGGGTTGGCGTCCTTGGAGAACGGGAAGCCGAACGCCTCGAGCAGGGCGTAGGCCTCCGGGTCGGTGCGAGCCGAGGTGGTGATGATGATGTCCAGCCCGCGGACCGCATCGATCGCGTCGTAGTCGACCTCGGGGAACATCGTCTGCTCCTTGACGCCCATGGCGTAGTTGCCGCGCCCGTCGAAGGACGTGGGCTTGAGCCCCCGGAAGTCGCGGATGCGCGGGATCGCCACGGAGACGAGGCGGTCGATGAACTCGTAGGCGCGCTCGTTGCGCAGGGTCACCGCCGCGCCGACCGGCATGCCCTCGCGCACCTTGAACTGCGCGATCGACTTGCGCGCGACGCGGATGTTGGGCTTCTGCCCGGCGATCGCCGCGAGCTGGTCCGTCGCGTGGTCGAGGACCTTGGAGTCGGTCTTCGCGTCGCCGAGGCCCATGTTCAGCACGACCTTCTCGAGCTTGGGCGCCTGCATGGACGACGAGTAGCCGAAGCGCTCGATGAGCTGCGGCTTGATCTCGTCGTTGTATCGGGTCTTCAGTCGTGCCATGTGGATCTTCAGTCGAGCTTGGAGTCGGTGCGCTTGGTGACCCGGATCCGGATGCCGTCCTCGCGGCTGATGCCCACGCGGGTGGGCTTCTTGTCCTTGGGGTCGACGAGCATCACGTTGGAGATGTGGATCGGGCCCTCCCGCTCCACGACGCCACCCGCGGACTTCGACGGATCGGCGGAGGGGATCGGGCGCTGGTGGCGCTTGACGATGTTCAGACCTTCGACGTAGACCCGCTCCTTCTTGGGGTCCACCCGCAGGACCTTGCCGGTCTTGCCACGGTCCTTGCCGCTGGTGAGGACGACCTCGTCTCCGGAGCGGATCTTCACAGCCATTACAGCACCTCCGGCGCCAGGGAGACGATCTTCATGAAGTTGCGGTCGCGCAGCTCGCGGGCCACGGGGCCGAAGATGCGCGTGCCGCGCGGGTTGTTGGCGGCATCGATGATCACCGCGGCGTTCTCGTCGAAGGCGATGTAGGTGCCGTCCTCGCGCCCGAACGACTTCTTGGTGCGCACGACGACGGCCGTGACGACCTCGCCCTTCTTGACCGTCCCCTGGGGGTTGGCCTGCTTGACGGTGGCGGTGATGACGTCCCCGACGAAGGCGTAGCGACGGCGCGAGCCGCCCTTGACCCGGATGCAGAGGATCTCGCGGGCGCCCGTGTTGTCGGCGACCTTCAGGCGGGTCTCGTTCTGGATCACCTCGCACGCTCCATGACTTCGACCAGGCGCCAGCGCTTGGTGCGGCTCAGGGGGCGCGCCTCGACCACCTTGACGAGATCGCCCTCGTTGGCGTCGTTGGACTCGTCGTGCGCGTGCAGGCTGGACGACGACCGGACGATCTTCTCGTACTTGCGGTGCCGGCGGGCGGTGTCGATGCGCACGGTGATCGTCTTGTCCGCCTTGGCCGAGACGACCTTGCCGACGCGGACCTTGGCGGAGCCCTCGACGCGCGGCCGCGGCGCCTGGTCGGGGACGGGATCGGCGGAGCGGTTGGCCTTCGCCTTCTCGCGCTCCTGCAGGCGCCGGCGCGAGCGCGCGGCGGCCTTGGCCTTGCGCAGCTCGATGCGGGCCTCGGGCGTGGAGGGGCGGCGCTGCCCGCGCTCCGCGCGGGAGGCGACCTTGCGCTCCCTGGGGGTCAGGGGGACCGCGGGCTCCGTCGGAGCGGCCGTCTCGGCCTCGGGTGTGACGTCTTGGTCTGCCATCGTCCTCTTCCTAGGCCTTCGTGGTGTCCAGGCCGCGCTGCCGGGCGATCGTCAGCGCGCGGGCCAGGTCCTTCTTCGCGGTGCGCAGCCCCGCGGTGTTCTCGAGCTCGCCCGTCGCGTGCTGGAAGCGCAGGCCGAACACGTCGCGACGGGCGGTCTTGATGTGCTCGACGAGCTTGTCGTCCTCGAGCTCGTGCACGTCGGTGGCCTTCATCAGATCTGGTCCTCCCGGCGGACGAACTTCGTGCGGACGGGCAGCTTGTGGGCCGCCAGGCGGATCGCCTCGCGGGCCAGCGGCTCGGATACGCCGGCCAGCTCGAACATGACCCGGCCCGGCTTGACCACCGCGACCCAGCCCTCGGGATTGCCCTTGCCGGAGCCCATCCGGGTCTCGGCGGGCTTCTTCGTGACGGGCTTGTCGGGGTAGACGTTGATCCACACCTTGCCGCCACGCTTGATCTTGCGGGTCATGGCGATTCGAGCGGCCTCGATCTGGCGGTTCGTGAGCCAGCCCGCGTCAAGCGACTTCAGGCCGTACTCGCCGAATTGCACCGTCGTCTGGCCGCGGGAGAATCCGGCACGACGGCCGCGATGCTGCTTGCGGTGCTTGACGCGCTTGG